>DEHO01000043.1:91025-94736 GCA_002351955.1 Flavobacteriales bacterium UBA2798 | reverse complement strand
CCCGGAGGATTTGTGAGTATTGTTGCACATAATGCATTGATGCGTGCGGTAAAAGAATTCGGGATAAAAGAACCCGCAGCGATTCTAAATAAAGTAAACGAGTTGATTGATGAAATCTTTCACAAAGAAGGTAAAGACGCCATTCAGGACGGAATGGATATAGCACTATGTCGTTTAAACAATCGTGAATTACAATTTGCAGGAGCAAACAACCCCATCTGGATCTTTGACGAACAAAATTGCATAGAGATAAAAGGCGATAAACAGCCAGTTGGGGCATATGTCCACCGCAAGCCATTTACACAACACACCATGCGTTTACAACAAGGACAACTACTCGTTTTGTTCAGCGACGGTTATGCAGATCAGTTTGGTGGTCCCGGCGGTAAGAAGTTCAAATATTCCAGAATGAAAGAACTTATTCAGACAAACAAGCAACAACATCCTGAAAAAATCAGGAAAGTATTGCTGGAAAATATTCTTTCCTGGAGAGGCACGCTGGAACAAATCGACGACATTTGTGTTTTAGGTATTAGCATACGATGAATCAGGAAAAACCAAAAAAGGGAATTGCAGTTCTTGGATCAACAGGATCCATTGGCACACAAGCGTTACAAGTTGTCGCTGAACACTCCAACAGTTTCTCGCTTGAAGTAATTACAGCCAACAGAAATGCAGACCTGCTGATAGAACAGGCTTTAAAATTTGATCCCAATACCGTCGTCATTACCGATGTAACACTTTATCAAAAAGTGAAAGACGCCTTATCACATACCGATATCAAAGTTTTTACCGGCGAGCAATCGCTTTGTGATGTGGTTACAATGTCGAGCATAGATGTGGTTTTAACAGCCATGGTCGGTTATTCAGGATTACCCCCAACAATAGCAGCCATCAAGGCGGGAAAAGACATTGCACTTGCCAATAAAGAAACATTAGTTGTTGCGGGCGCGCTAATTACCCGTTTAAGCAAAGAAAATCAGGTCAACATCTATCCTGTCGACTCTGAGCACTCTGCCATCTTTCAGTGCATGGCCGGTGAATTCCACAACCCCATTGAAAAGATCTATCTTACCGCCTCCGGTGGACCATTCCGTGGAAAGAAAGCAGAAGAGCTTAAAAGCGTAACCAAAGCACAGGCGCTGAAACATCCCAATTGGGAAATGGGAGCAAAAATCACAATTGATTCCGCTTCATTGATGAACAAAGGCCTCGAGGTGATAGAAGCAAAATGGTTATTTGGATTGAAGGACGAACAGATCGACGTAATTGTACATCCACAATCTATTATTCACAGCATTGTTCAGTTCAATGATGGCTCCATGAAAGCGCAAATGGGTTTACCGGATATGCGATTACCTATTCAATATGCACTCACTTACCCTGATCGGCTGCCCAGCTCGTTTGAACGATTTAACTTTTTGGAATATCCTCAGCTAACCTTTGAACAGGCTGACAGAGCAACGTTCAGAAATCTGGATCTTGCATTTCTTGCCATGAAAAAAGGGGGCAACACCGCTTGTGTGCTTAATGCAGCGAACGAAATCGCTGTTCAGGCATTTCTTGAAGAAAAAATCGGTTTCCTCGACATTGCCCGCATCAATGAAACCTGCATGGATAAAATTGATTTTATAAAAGACCCTGCTCTGGAAGATTATATTTCAACCAATCTTACAACGCGGCGATTCGCAGCAGAACTGGTTTAACCGCCCTCAACAAAAAACATCACGTTGTTCTTCTCATTTGGTTCGGTGATGTTCTTTTCGGTATCTAATTCCACCTTGAATTCGCAATTGGGATCATAAATCCAATAACCGAGCACCACAAACTCAATCACGTACCGTTTGCCGGGTTCAATTGTGGGAATGTAAGTCCATGATTCAAAATAAGGATCATCTGCACCAGGATCATCTCCTCTGTTATCGAGCTCTGCAGCATATTGCAAAACATCACCTTTCAGACCAATCCGCTTGGCCTCGGCAAGACTTAAATCCACTTCACTCATTTTTGCAAGAGCAGGAAAACTACTTGAACTGCCCGTATTGCGAATAATCACTTTCACTTTTGTTCCCTGATACTCCTCGAAATATTCAGGACGGATAATTTCTTCAATAACGAGATCAGCAAAATTTTTCTTTCCCTTGTTGGCCTGAATCGAATCGTACAAATAATAATAATCGGGCTTAGGTTGTACAAGACCGAAAGGGGTTTCTTCTTCTTCGTAGACCGGTTCTTCTTCGCATTCTGACTGATACAGGTTGATATACTCAAAAATAATTGTCATTGCTTCATCACGAAATTCATCGGGTTCAATACCTGATTGATCTCTGCAATACTCCATTACCTGGTACACATAACACCAGTTACGATCGAGGTTGTATTGGGCAACGATTAATCCATAAACCATCGCCTGACTGCGGTGAACACCTCGGTTAAACGCAAGGTAGGCGCAATAATGTCCTTTAAGCGGTTCAAAATAATTACCCATTGCCTGCATATACCCGAGACACATCAATTCATCCTGCGTCAATTTTTCCGTACCTGCGAGTGCCTCCGGTTCATCGCCTTTATACACTAGAATAGAGTCGAAAAACACAGCTGGCAATCCGTACTTTTTACCGAGATGCTCTCTGTAACTGTTTACAAACTGCATTTTTCCCCAACCAAGAGCATTAACAAATGCCGCCTTCTGATCAGCAGGAGCATTGCCATCCAGAAACTGAAATCCTTCCGCGCTGATTCGTTCTGCTGATTCATGGTCCTTAATGGCTTTAATATCCATATACGCCGTATAAAACGGTGTGGATGTAAGAGGAGAATCTGCATTAGCTGCCATAGGCAACAAAGAGAGAAGAGTCAGATAATAAAATGAAATTAATCGCATTGAACGGGTGTTTTGATTACAGTACGCTATTACCGGGCGAAAGTTATAAGGCCTTTACCGTATTTCAGTGATGCGGGTTGATAAAATTGTATTTTTGGCAAAATCATTCATCCATGGATTACCTAGTCCAGGCCGGACAATTCTTACTCAGCCTTTCCATTCTCATTGTTTTACATGAATTTGGACATTTCATTCCTGCGCGATTGTTCAAAACCCGGGTAGAAAAATTCTACCTGTTCTTCAACCCCTGGTTTTCACTTTTCAAATTCAAAAAAGGCGAAACCGAATGGGGTTTGGGCTGGTTACCGCTCGGTGGCTATGTAAAAATTGCCGGGATGATCGATGAGAGCATGGACAAGGAACAGCTTTCGAAACCTGCGGAACCCTGGGAATTCAGAAGCAAACCGGCATGGCAACGATTGATCATTATGCTTGGTGGTGTTACGGTTAATTTTATTCTAGGCTACTTTATTTACATCATGGTATTGTTTGTTTGGGGGCGGGAGTTTCTGCCAACTGAAAATGCCAGCTATGGAATGTATGTCCGCAACGAGGTGTTGCATGGAGAAGGACTACTACAACACGGCGATATTCTGGTAGGAGTTGACGGGAAACAACCACGCACTTATCAGGATGCAGGAAAGATGATTTTGATTGATGGAGCACGTCAGATTGAAGTTATCCGCAACGGAAGCACACATCTGGTAACACTTCCTGAAAATATAGTAGATCAATTGCTCGAATCCGGAAAATCTTCCCTTTTTGAACCGTTGTTTCCATTTGTAATCGAAAAGATTACCAGTGGAGGAATTGGTGAACAGGCAGGA
>DEHO01000043.1:0-90992 GCA_002351955.1 Flavobacteriales bacterium UBA2798 | reverse complement strand
GAATCACTCGCGATTTTAAGCGTCCGGTGTTTTTTCCGGAATCCGTATTTCCGGATAGTTTGTTTGGTTTAAAAAGAATTGATGCCCCTTATTTCCAAACACTGGCTTATCAGATTCAGCGATCGGCCAATCAGGAAATCACTTTGCATATTTATCGTGATGGCGTTCCTATGGATNNATGCTGGGTATTCAGCCCTATAGAGCAGATCGTAGTCTGGTGTTTCAGACAGAGACGTTCAGCTTTCTTGAGTCCATTCCTGAAGGCATAAAAACAGGAACAGAAACATTAAGCAATTACGTAAAATCACTTGCTCTGCTTTTTTCCCCAGCCGGCGCAAAACAGTTGGGCGGATTTGGCTCCATTGGAGGCATGTTTCCCAAGGAATGGGACTGGCAACAATTCTGGCTCCTTACTGCATTTATTTCCATCATCCTCGCTTTCATGAACCTCTTGCCAATTCCTGCGCTCGATGGTGGACATGTGTTGTTTTTACTTTATGAGATGGTTCGCGGAAAAGCACCCAATCAGCGATTCCTTGAAATTGCTCAAACAGTGGGGATGCTTCTATTATTGGGGCTTATCTTGTACGCCAACCTGAATGATGTGCTGAAGCTCTTTTAATGCTTCTGTGTAGCATTTATCACCGCTGTATATTTTCCTTTGGTACAGGTAGTCTTTTTGGCTAACTTTGCACTCTAAATTTTAGTGATATGTCAGCAGTAATGACCGACTTCGGTATAGCCGAAACCCTGAAGGTTTTGGGAATCAAAGACAAGAACTCAGGCGCATCTACCGGTAATTACTGGTTTGCTACCCGTGGTGAAGAAATTGTTTCTTATTCTCCTGTTAACGGAGAAAAAATTGCCTCTGTACATGCCGCTACAGAAGCAGAATATGAGGCCTTGATTCTTAAAGCGAATGAGGCTTTTAAAGTATGGAGAAAAGTACCTGCGCCTAAACGTGGCGAAATTGTTCGTCAGATGGGTGAAGAGCTTCGCAAATACAAAAACGAATTGGGCAAGCTTGTATCCTATGAAATGGGTAAATCGTACCAGGAAGGATTGGGCGAAGTTCAGGAGATGATTGATATCTGTGATTTTGCCGTTGGACTTTCCCGTCAGCTTCACGGCTTAACCATGCACAGCGAGCGCCCGAATCACCGCATGTATGAGCAATACCACCCATTGGGAATTGTAGGCATTATTTCTGCTTTTAATTTTCCCGTTGCGGTTTGGTCCTGGAATTCGATGCTGGCATGGGTTTGTGGAGACGTTTGTATTTGGAAACCCTCTGAGAAAACACCGCTTTGTGCTATTGCCTGCCAAAATATCATTGCCGATGTGTTAAAACGCAACGAAGTACCGGAAGGCGTTTCGTGTGTAATTATCGGTGACCATACGGTAGGTGAGCTCATGAGCAACGATAAGCGCGTGCCGCTGGTTTCTGCTACCGGATCCACCCGAATGGGGAAGGCTGTAGGAAAAGCCGTTGGAGAACGCCTGGGAAGATCATTGCTTGAACTTGGCGGGAACAATGCTATTATCATTACTGAAAATGCCGATATTGACATTGCATTGCTTGCGGTGGTATTCGGTGCGGTAGGTACAGCAGGACAACGCTGCACCACCACTCGTCGACTCATCATTCATGAATCGATGTATGAGACGGTAAAAAACAAAATCAAATCAGCCTACAACCAATTACGTATCGGTAATCCGCTCGACCAAAACAATCACGTTGGTCCTCTCATCGACAAGCAGGCTGTAGAAATGTATCTCCATGCTTTAAAAGAAGCAGAAAAAGAAGGAGCCAAAGTTGTAGTTGAAGGCGGCGTTCTCACCGGCGATGGATTTGAAAGTGGCTGTTATGTTAAGCCCGCTGTTTACGAAGCGAAAAACAGCTTTAAAATTGTTCAGGAAGAAACATTTGCCCCGATTCTATACATCATGTCGTACAAAACGCTTGATGAGGCTATAGAGCTTCAAAATGGCGTTGTTCAGGGTCTATCTTCTTCGATCATGACCCTAAACATGCGCGAAGCTGAACAGTTTTTATCTACAGCAGGTTCAGACTGTGGCATTGCCAATGTAAATATCGGAACCTCCGGAGCTGAGATTGGTGGTGCTTTTGGTGGTGAAAAAGAGACCGGTGGAGGTCGTGAATCGGGTTCAGATGCATGGAAGGTTTATATGCGTCGCCAAACCAACACGATTAATTACGGAAATCAATTACCTTTGGCACAAGGAATAAAATTCGATATCTAAAAAACAAAACCGGCAATGGAAAGAAAAGAAGCCGAGCGTCTAATAGACAGCATCACGCAGGACTACCTTAAGAATGGTTCAAGCGAAAAGGTCATTAATGATCTAAAAACACTTCGCAACTTCTTTATTGAGATAAAAGACCCTACGCTTACAAAAATTATTCGCTTAACTTACGAATACCTTGAAAGCAATGAAGATTTCGATATTGTTCTTGAAGACTTTGAAGAAGATTCGGATGTAAACAGCTTTGAGTACCTGATGCAGCTCGTTGCCAATTACGATAACGAATACAACCGCGAAGAACTCAATGAATACAAATTCCGTATGATGGAAGCGCTTTAAGCGAAACACAATATAAAAAACAAAGGGCCCCGAAAAGGGCCCTTTGCTGTTTATAGAGATATGCCCCACTAACGCAGGAGCGTGATCGACCCGTTTACGTTATAGGATTTACCATCTAATCCTTCGGCTTTGATCCAATAAAAATAGGTCCCCTCCGAACAAGCAACGCCGGCCGGAAAGGTGTATCCATCCCAAAAACCTTTTGTTCCTATCCATGAATGCACAATTTCTCCATAGCGGTTCATAATAGTGCACTCCAATGAACGCATGCCAAAAGCACGAGGAAAAAACAAATCATTTACATCATCATTGTTCGGTGTAAACACGTTAGGAACATACAAGGACGACTCTCCTGCAACAGTAACTGAAAAGGTAATCGTATCAAAACAAATTCCGTCACTAACAATCAACATTGGCGTAAAGGCTCCAATTTGGTTATAGGAATGCACAACCTGAGTTAATCCCGTTGTGTCGCTGCCATCACCAAAATCAAATAGTGTGCTTGTTGCATTATGCGAATAGCTGGAAAAAACAACCGACTCTCCAGGAAATATGGTATTTGTAGAAACCGTTCCTCCAGCAGAAAGCTGACTCTGAGGAGCAATGTAAACTGTATCGCTAACCGAACAAGGTAATGGCGATTGGATAACAATAAAATAAGTTCCAGGTGCAAGATTACTGAATGTGTTAGAAGCCGAAAACGTTAGCCCGCCATCTATGCTATAAGTAATACCCACCGCACCTGATGCCTGAATCTGCAATTGTCCGTCAGCAGAATACAAACAGGTAGGCCTGGTTAGCACATAGCTGTCGATTGTACAGGAATGAGCTAACAATCCGGACAAAACAAACAGGACCAAAAACAGCAATCGCATCATTCTTCTGTCGCTTTCTGCGGTAAGACGTAAATATAAGCCTTTTTGTCGCTTTACCTTTGTAAAACAATAGCCTTATGCAAAGCACAAAGTTCGGTTGCCGACTTTTTACCCGGCTTTTTACTTTTTACTTTCAGCTCATCCTGAAATAATGCAAACAGCTCCTTGCTTGAAGAAAGGGTAAATTCCTTCCCTTTATTGCCTTGAAAATGACGCAGCAATCGTCCGGAAAGGCTATCGCACAGGTTCAGGTTACCCTTGTTGAGGTGCAGCCTGAACTCCATTAACCTTGACCATGTAGAAACCTGAAAGTTGGAAACATAAGACACCTGATTCAGCAATTTAACAGCCGCAGAATGTTCTCCTTTCAGAAAATAAACCAGAGCCTGCAAAAACTCGATGCGGAACTGATTCTCCGGCTCCATTGGTATTTTGGAAAGCTCTTTTGGCTCGGGAAGGGGTTTCTTTCTGGAATGAAGATCAAGTATACGTGCCAGATGAAAATAAAATAACTCCAATCCATTTAAAGAAGAGGAAAGCGCTTGTGCATACTCAAGCAGTTTACCCGGGGCCTCACCAAAATGAAAAGCGTGCTGACAAAAAAGAAATGAAATCTTACGGTTTAACCGTTCCTTTTCTCTTCCGTCACGGATCTTTTTTAGTGAAGCAAGTGAACGTTGAATAAAGGCCGTGAATTTTGCCGGCTCGAAAAAAGCAAAACGCGCTCTGGCTACCAAATAATCAATTTCTTCAGGACTACCTCCGGAAAGTGCAATTAACATATCCACTTCATCATCTTCAAGAACAAGTCCCTTTAAACCTTCAGCTAGTTCTTTGTCCTCAAAACGCAACACCGACAACAAGTCATAAATACGCGCAAGCTCGGCATGGTAATTTTTTTGGATCAGTGCATTTTTTTCCGCGAGTAGTTCCTGCAGAATTTTCATTTCCTTTTTGGTATGTGTCCGCGAAGTATGATCTACCATGCGATCTACATAATACGCTTTCATAAAACGATCGTGCAACTGATCCGAAAGCTCGCCTGTTCGTTCCAGGTAACGCCGCTCTATAGAGGCATCGCCTTTGCTTTCGTAAATTCGGGAAAGAAGGAAATGGCGCAACAATTGATCTTCCTGCAAAAAATTCCGCAGTTTTATTTGTTCAATTTCCTTTAGGGAAAAATCGATAAACCGCCGCATGGTTTTATCTTTTTCCTTTTCGTCTTTCTCACCTCCAAACAATGGTTTTGCTACCGAAAACAGAACATCTTCAAAAGTGTCTTTTGTTCCGGTATGCTTTTTCATCAACTGGTACAAAACCAAATGCCGTTTATCGCCCGAGCGTTTACACGTGTTGAGCAATTGATGTCGTTCCGCCTTATTAAGCTCTCCGATCAGAAGAAAAAGTGATTTGCCTTTCATGGACTTGTTAACACTATTATGTCGTAAAACAAAAGCTGACTGAACCAATACAGTGCATCAAAGTACTACCTTTAACAGACCCCAAACCGCTGTATGGCAAAAAATAATTCACATTCCAGTTCTAAAAAGCTTGAACAGTTTCTGCGTAAGGAAATCCTGATTCACATGACCGAAAACCCCGACCGGTCGTTCAACTACAAGCAACTTGCCAAAGCAATTGGAGTGGACGACAACAGGGAGAAGCAAATGCTCATGGACATTCNNAGAGAAGACGGCAAGCTCAAAGAAGTGGACAGGGGTAGATATGTGATCAAACAAGACCGTAAATACCTAACAGGAACCATTGAAATCAACAGTCGGGGTAATGGTTACTTATTATCAGGCCAGGAAGGGATTCAGGATGTCTTTATCAATAAAAACGATCTTAACCGGTCATTGAATGGTGATACGGTAAAAGTTTTGCTGCACCCCTCCCGCAGAGATAAACAACCGGAAGGAGAGGTGGTAGAAATAATACAGCGATCTACCGATACATTTGTTGGCAGAATCGAGTTAAGTAAAAACTTTGCATTTCTTATTCCTGATTCGCAACGCATGCACGTTGATATTTTCATTCCGTTGGAAAAATTGAACGGCGCCAGGCACATGGACAAAGCAATCGTTCAGCTTGGCGATTGGCCCTCACACGCTACCAATCCCTTTGGAAAAGTGATAGAGGTTTTAGGCAAGGCCGGGGAAAATGAAACAGAAATGCATGCCATCCTTGCAGAGTTCGGATTACCTTATCATTATCCAAAGGACGTTGAAAATTACGCCAATAAACTTGACCCCGCCATAAGTTCGGCAGAAGTGTCCAAACGTCGCGATTTTCGATCGATAACCACATTCACAATAGATCCTGAAGACGCAAAAGATTTCGACGATGCCTTATCGATTCAGTTCCTGCGTGAAGACAAGGGTAAAAAGATCTATGAAATAGGGGTTCATATAGCCGATGTTTCGCATTACGTTGTACCCGAAAGTATACTTGATAAAGAAGCCTTGAACAGAGCCACATCTGTTTACCTGGTAGACCGGGTGGTGCCAATGTTACCGGAAATACTTTCCAACCAGATCTGCTCCTTGCGTCCGAACGAAGACAAGCTCACTTTTTCTGTGGTATTCGAAATAGATGAAGATGCGAATGTGCGCAAAGAATGGTTTGGGAGAACAGTCATTCATTCCGACCGCAGATTTACTTATGAAGAAGCGCAAAAAATAATTGAAGGCAACGACGGTGATCTGATGAATGAAATCCGGATCATGGACAAAATGGCCAAAATCATTCGCGATAAAAGAATGGCAAATGGCGCTCTCGGACTGGAAAGTGTTGAGGTAAAATTCCGCCTGGATGATAAAGGAAAACCAATCGGCGTATATACCAAAGTATCGCGTGACGCAAACAAGCTGATCGAAGAATTTATGTTGCTTGCCAATAAAGCCGTTGCAAAATACATTGGTGAACCGGACGGAAAAAAGAAGATTTATCCAATGGTTTACAGAATTCACGACGAGCCCAAGGAAGAAAAACTGAAGGAGCTCTCCACCTTTGTTTCGCTCTTGGGTTATAAGCTAAAATCGTACGATTCGCGAAGACTGCCACAGGCGATTGCAGAATTACTAAAAGACATTAAAGACCCACAGGTTGCCGAAACCATACAAACCTATACCATCCGTTCAATGGCAAAGGCTATATACGATGTAAACAATATTGGTCACTACGGCCTGGCGTTCGACTATTACACCCACTTTACATCACCCATACGGCGTTATCCCGACCTTATTGTACACCGAATGCTTCAACACTTCCTGGATGGCGATAAAGGGCCTTCAAAATCCCAATTGGAGTTATGGTGTAAACACTCCTCTGCCCAGGAAAAGAAGGCAAGCGATGCAGAACGGGCTTCGATCAAGTACAAACAGGTAGAGTACATGAAAGAGAATATTGGCAAAATATTCGACGGAGTAGTTTCGGGTGTGGCAGAATGGGGAATTTTTGTTGAGGTAGCAGAAAGTAAGTGCGAAGGGATGATCTCATTAAGAAGCATTCGGGACGACATGTATGTTTACGACCAGAAAGCACTTTGTGTGCGCGGAACAAAAACAAAAAAGACATTCCGCTTGGGGACAAAAGTAAAGATCAAGGTAAAAGGCGCGGATATGATGAAGCGTCAGATCGATTTTGAACTGATGTAATCAATCATAACAAAACAGCGTGTAATTCTTCAAATCACACGGTGTTTTTTTCCATGTACCTTCCGGCTGTTCAGAGCTAATCCTTTGCAGCAAAAAACGTTTGTTCGCTTTTCCTCCGTGAAACGATACGCCATGATGACGCAATAAATAAAATTCCAGACTCCAGGCCTGAAGCAATTCCTCCTCAACCGCAATTACCTCTTTTTTAGGAATACAGTTGGTCAAAGCATAAACATCCTTCAATAATTCTTTATCGCGGGAACACTCACCGATTTTGGATGATGCAATGGTTACAGAAATGAAAAAAAACAACATTGCTACTACAAGATTCCATTTGCGTATTCGCTTACCTGAAAGCAAGTTTATAACCGGCATCTTAATAAACACACCGGCAGCCATTGCGTAAAAAGGAAGTGAAGGTACCAGATAAAAGTCCCGCTGCACACCGGTAGCCATTAATGGAAGCGAGGCAGAAATACCAAGAAATAAAAATAGTTTAAACTGTTTTCTGTTAAATGAAACGGCTTTAAAACCATTAACCATTACAATCAAAACACATATTCCGATAGCAATGCCTAGTTGTGAAATCAGATCCACAATTACAGTAAAATGGTTCGTTGTTGTTGGTTCCGACTCAATCCGAAACAACAAACGATCGAAAAAATAAAACGACAGACTCTCTGTGGCTTCCGGTATCAAAATCAAGGAGAACATCGCCAGCAGAAAGAAAAGCAGCAATCCCACCGAAAGATAAATTCCTTTCTGCAAATTCTCCTTTGCATATACCCAATACCAAATAAACGGGAAAGCAATAGGGAATAATCCCGGTATTCCTTTACATAAAAATGCTGCAACAATACTCAACGCTCCAAGTAAAAACCATAAAATGTTACGAGAAATAAAATACCTGAGCTGAAACAGAATTGACATTAATGTAAACATACCCATGGTGTTCTCCATGAGATTATTGGAATACGACCAAAAGCAAACAGGAATTGTAATCCAAATTACTAATGGAAGCCAGGCTGAATTTTCTTCATCCGAATGAAACTCCTTCCAGATGAGCACGATTAAAGAAACCGCTACAAGCATGGTAAAAAACGAATACGCTCTTTCGGTATACATACTCTCACCAAATAATCTGAAAAAAATTGATTGCAGGTAAAACCCAAGAGGCGGGTGTTCCATAAAACTGCCTGACCCGGCTTTGTACCATGTAGGCGACAAAAACGGATGCCAGAATGACCCTTCTCCTACCGCCATGTTTTTCGCAACAATTGCGTATTGCTGCCCATCCATGAACATCCCGTCCTGAACTAATGTGGCAATCACCAACAGAATTACCAGTGCCCAAAACAGAATCCAGTTTCGATTCCGCAAAAGGAACTGCATCATAAAATCAAAAATGAGTCTTACACTAGGTTAAGACGATTCACTAAATCATCTTTGTAAGAACCGCCGATTGGAATAACTTTTTTGTCATTCTCCAAAACGAGGTTTGGTAAATCGATCGAGGCGATCTTATCAATACGCACAATGAAAGAGCGGTGCACGCGAATAAAATCACTCACAGGCATTTTCTTTTCAATGTCTTTCATTGTGGAATGAATTGTATAACGACTGTTAAGAGTGTTAATCACCACATAGTCCTTCAACGCCTCGATATAATAAATCTCTTTGGTATTGAGTTTAATCAGGCGAGAATTGGATTTAACGAAAATATAGTCTTTCGATTCTTTGTTCTCAACGATAGAATAAAGGAAGTCACGTTCTTTTACAATCTCACTTTCCTTCTTATGCTTATACAACGCCATCTCAATTGAGGTGTGCAGATCAATTTCTTTAAACGGCTTAATGATATAACCATAAGGCTCTGTCACCTTTGCCTTGGCAAGCGTGCTTTCATCTGCATATGCAGTAAGAAAGATAACAGGAATCCCTTCGTTCTTTTTAATCTCTGCTGCAGCATCTATTCCGGTGATAGTGCCTTTGAGCATGATGTCCATCAACACAATATCAGGACGCAATTCAGAAGCCAGTGCAATTGCCTTTTCGCCTGTAGATGCAGAACCCACAACGTTGTAACCAAGTTTAGTCAGGCTCTGCTGAATGTCTTTGGAAACAATGCTTTCGTCTTCAACTACCAGTACGCTTGTCTTGGACATATTCATCGGTTTAGTTCGATTTTTTCAAAAGTAATCAAATATTCAGTGCCCTTACCGGGTGTGGAATTGAGCGTCATGGTTCCTTCAATTTGTTCTACAAGAGTAGAAACCAGCTGCAAACCGAGTGTCTCTGTTGCATTCGCATCAAAGCCTTCCGGTAAACCAACACCATTGTCCTGAACACCCATCATAACAAGCTTGCCCTCTTCCCTCAGCTCGATCCTGATACAGCCTTTCCGCCCATTTGGGAAAGCGTATTTTAACGCATTAGAAACCAACTCGTTAACAATCAACCCACAGGGAATTGACTGATCGAGGTTAAGGTGTACATCGCCCAAACGAAAGTCCAGTTCGACCAAATCGCCAAAAACCTGGTATGAATGTACCAAATTTTTCGATAAGTCATATATGTAGTCTGAAAAATTTACGGAACTGAACATCTTGGTCTGGTAAAGACTCTCGTGGATGAACGACATGGATTTGATCCTGTTCTGGCTTTCACGCAGGATCTGGAGCGTGTTTTCATCTTTCACGTAACTCGACTGCAGATTAAGAATGCTCGAAATTACCTGCAAATTGTTCTTCACCCTGTGGTTGACCTCCTTAAGCAGGATCTCCTTCTCCTTAAGTGAATCGATAAGGCTGTTTTCGGCTTCCTTCTTCTCGCTGATATCACGAATTACCACCAGAGCTTCCTGATCATTGATACGGGAATAACGCGCTTCAAAATGCCTGAAATGACCCCGTATTGGTGCACTGTATTCAATTTGCACTACTTCTCCAGTAGTAATGGCATGTAGAATAGAGCTGAGAAAACGCTGACCCATTTCTCCGGGAAAATGCTGAAGGATGTTTATTCCAATAAAATTTTCAGGGTCGTCCGCCAGATCATTCCGGTTTTTAAAGATCACATCCAGGTATTCGCCACTTTTACTCATCCTGAATATTAAATCCGGTAATGCTCGTATCATTGCCGCGTTTCGTTCTTCACTGATCTTTAATTCAATCTGCGCCTTTCTTCGCTCAGTAATATCATAGGCAACACAACTGATTTCTTCAATCTCTCCTGAATCAAGAAGAATTGGATTTAAAAAGATCTCAAACCATGCGCCATTCTCATTTCCTCCCAATAATGGACCTTCTGTCTCTTCGGCTTTTCCGTTAAATGAATTGGCAAATGCCGCGCGAAGAATTCGAGAGAACACCGGGCCGGGTAATCCGCCTAATAAATCCTGGTATGAATCTCCGGTCTCAACAGTTTTGCCTACAACACTTTTTACCACTTCTCCAAATATGCGGTTGAACGATGTAATCTGTAAATCTTTATCCATCGTCCACATCATCATATTCGATGAGTTTTCGAAAATAGCCTTGATCTTTGCATTCTGCTCTTCAACGATGCGTTCTGCTTCAATGATCTCAGTAATATCCCGAGATACACCCATTGACCCGATAATCTTTCCTGAAGGATCCTTAATCAAAGCGGCAGATAAATAAGAAATAAATGTTTCTCCGTTTTTCCTTCGGTTCACAATTTCTCCTGTGAAAGAACCTTGTTCTTCCAGTGAATGCTGTATTTTTTCAAATTCATTTTGACTACTGTACAATACTGCAGGATGTACGCCGATCAACTCCTCCTCTGTATACCCGAAAGCACGTAAAGCAGCGGTATTGATCATATCAATTTTCATATCCACACCGGATGCCATAATCATATCGATCGAGCTTCCGATAATACCCTGAAGAAACTGCTGAATCTCTATCAGCTTTTCCTGCGTTAATTTATGCTCCTGAATTTCTTCTTCAAGCAGTCTGTTCGTTTGTTCGGCAATTTCTGCCCGCAATTTTTCTTTTTCGAGCTGTAATTCAAGCGTAATATTTTTAAGCGTGGTCTGAATTACATTTTCACCTTCATAACTTACCAATTGAGATTTCGTTTCGACATCTAAAATCTTTCCGTTGTTGTCCTTTATTTTAATGCGTATGAAAGGAACATCTTCTCCATTCAATACCTGCTGGCGTCTGATTTCACTTTCTTCGCGGTATTCCGGTAACAGAAAATCGTATATAGAAAACTTATCAATACCAAAACCCTCTTTATCTAAACCAACTATTTCGAAAGATGCTTTATTCGCAAAAATGACCCTTCCGTCTTTGTGAAGAATTATTCCATAAGGCGATCCTTCCACAAGATCTTCATAGGATTTCTTACTTTCCAAAAGTTTATTCTCCGCTTCCTTTAAGCCGGAAATATCGATAATGGTACCAATCAGAACATTGCTTTCTTCAATTAAAGAAACATTGAGCAAAGCCCAAACTTCCGTTCCATCCTTTCGTTTGTATTTCAATTCATAATTGGTCAGAACATTCTCCTTTCTCAAGGCGTTCAGATAATCCAGCCTGTCCTTCTCATCATAATAAAAATCCTTACTGGTGCCCTTTAATAATTCTTCCTTTGAGGAATACCTAAACATTTTTACAAAGGCTTCATTGCAATCCAGAATTCTTCCGTCTACAGTTGTCCTGAAAACACCAGCAAGGTTTCGTTCAAACAGGATTCGTAAATTTCTTTCAGATTCTTTAATAGCGTCTTCAAACTTTTTCGTTTCCGAAACATCGCGAACAACACCAAAATTTCTGAATAACCTACCCTCCTCGTTAAATTGAGGATACATTGCCTCCTCTAACCATATATATTCACCTTTGGTCTTGGACCAAAATCTGTAGGTAAAAATTCCGGATGATTTTTTATTCTTCAGGTCTCTTATCCTGCCTGCAACGGTTATAAGATCATCAGGATGGAACAATTCATTGATTTTTCCACTTTGTACATCTCGGATATATTCTTCTTTGCTTAAACCAATTAATCGTTCTATCTGGGGGCCGACAAAATGAAAATGCTTATTTCCGGATTCGTCAATATCGAGACTGTAAACAAGTGAATCGATATTATCAATTACCATTTGCAGGTTTTGCTGAGCGGAACGGATCCTTTTCTCTGCTTCTTTCATCTCCGTAATATCGAATACCGTACCTTCAATGTATTCGGGTTGATTTGCTGCATTTCGAATCAGTGACACATTTTCAAGCAACCATTTTACTGTACCATTTCTTAATGTAATCTGACTTTCATGATTTAAAATTGTATTACGCTCTTTAAGTAACTTAATAAAACTACCCTTATCCGTTGAATCAGCATAAACCTCACTAATACTTTTTCCAATAACAAGGGAACCGGAACCATAACCCATAATTCGGGCCAATGAATCATTACAATCAATTATTACATTATCAAGATCAAGCCTGTAAAAACCAGCAAGGTTTCGCTCTACCATTAAACGATAACGTTCTTCTGAACGCTTTAATTCCATTTCATTATTCATCCGTAATGTAACATCCGAGGAAATGCCGATGTTGGCATAATGTCTTCCGGTATGATCAATTTTTGGATATACTTTTTCTTCCAGCCAGATATAACCTTTTTTATCCGACAAGAACCGATAATGCATCATTACCGGTTCTTTATCTTTATTTAATCTTTTACCTGCTTCAAGTACAGCAGGCAAATCATCAGGATGAATTCTTTCTATAATCCTTCCGGCCTTAATTTCTGTGATATATTCATCTGCACTGTATCCTAAAACCTTTTCAATTGCTGCTGATACATATTTAATTGTCCTGTTTCCCTTCTCATCAATTGCAACGTTGTATACAATATTGTCAACAGAATCCAATACTGTTAAAAGCCGATCGCGGCCAATCATCATTTCATTTTTGTTATCACGCAAATTCCGAATTAACGTATAACGAGTATAATGAATAATATAACAAACCAATCCTACAACAAATACAAGTACAATTACACTATTAGGGTCAACTTCCGTTGGAAAATTAATGTTTAGTGATCCAAATATTGAGATCAACAAAAATGAAATTGAATAAATTACAGTGTATCGGTGATCAAGAATTCCTATACTGATTGCAAAAAAAGCAAGAATGAATCCCATAAAATCTTCCGTATTGTATCCGCTCGAATACATATTAAGGAAAGCATAAATGCTAGAGGCAAAACAAATAATGTAGAACAATAACCGAAGATGGTTTCTTACCCATGAATTAAAAAAAGAGAAGATGAGTGTAAAGAGAAACGAAAATTCGATAGATAAATCAACCTCCCAATACCTGGTTGTACTCTCAGAATATATTGTTGATGTAAGTAATGGAGTAATTATTGATGCAAAAAGCAAATAAACCCTGAATATTTTATACGGTTTATCATCATCATAGAATCCGAACTCACGGGAAAAAAATGTAATGAGCTTTCTGATCATTGCTCTACTGCATTCGGTTTAAGCGGCGACATTTTATCCTTCACCTTAACTCCGTCCAAACGAACTTCCACTCCGCGTTTATAACTAATCACCAGATGCACGGTACCATCTTCTTCATAATGCACCCAATCACCTTCTTTTAATCCTTGCTTGAATTTACCTTCTAATCGCACTTTCCCGTCCGGGTAGAAATACTTGTGTTTACCTTCTGCCAAACCACTTACATATTTTCCTTTAAAAGCAATTTGCCCGTTGGCATATACATATTCCCATTCTCCATCTCTTTCATCATCTGCAAAAAAACCTTTTTCAGTATGATCTCCAACATTATAATACCACTCTCCATTCATTTTTCCATCAACAAATTCTCCTTTTGTCATGATGTTCCCAAGAGAATCATAATATATAACTGTACCGTCTTCTTTACCGTACCTGAAATTTTCTTCTCGTTGAACTGTGCCGTTTGAATAATACCATATCCATGGTCCATGCGGTTTACCCTTTTGGTATTTTCCTTTCTGTTCCATCTTACCATTGCGATGGTAAAACTTCCATTCATCCACCCGCAAGCCTTTATCGTATTTTCCTTCAGCTCGTAATTTACCATCCGCATGATAAAGCTTCCAAGGACCCTCATTAGAGCCATCCTCATTAATTATTCCCTCAGATTGAAGTGTATCGTTCTTAAAGATAAAAGAGTTTATTAAAACACCACTGGAATCATATTCACGAAATATCCCGTTTTTTCGTTCCCCGCTGTAACCTCCAAATAAACGAACAACACCATTTGAATGATATTCCGTTCTGAAATCGATAAATATTGTTTCTTCAGATTCTTCCTGCTTTTTACCATCTTCATATTTCTCGATGGTTTTAATACTTCCCTTTTTATCGTATTCTTTAAAGAATCCGATCTGTACACCGGAACTGTATTCAGATTCCTTTTTTACTGAACCATCCGGATAAAACTCAAGCCACTTTCCTGTTTTCTTACCCTCTGCATCAGTACGATTTATCAGCATCTGATTGCGTAATTGTCCTTCCTGAAACTCTTCAATCGTAATAATTGTACCACTCGTATCAAATTCCCTTACCTGACCGTTTAATTCATTTCCCTTATACACTTGCGTTTTTTTAACAGCACCGTTGGAATGAAATTCGGTTGCAGGACCATCTTTGATGTTATTTGTAAAATTTTCTTCTTTTAGAAGAACACCTTTTTCATCATAGGTTTTTGTAATACCATTCTTTTTTCCGTTTGCATAATTTATTTCCGTCTGAATAATTCCCTTGTTGCTATAAAATTTCCAGGTACTGTCGAGCTCCAGATTTTTTCTGTTACCCTCCGTTTTTAACTGCCCATTTTCATAGTAAGTTTTCCAGTAGCCATCGGGCTTACCATTTTTGAGCGTGCCTTCGCTGGATTTGTTTCCGTTGGGAAAATAAAAAATGTTGAAACCATTTGGATCTACCGTTTGAGCGAAGGTAAGCGGTAATCCCAACAGAATCATTGCCAGCGTCAGTAAATAGTTTCTACCCACTTTTAAATAATATTATATTTTTTTTTTAATGATGTATTTCTTTATTACGGTGTTCATACTGTTCATAGTATGTGGTGATTGTGCTTGATTAAATGACTTGTCAGACTTTATGAGCAGCTTATTAGTTCTTAAACTTTTGATTGATAACAAAGTAAGCAATTTTTAACAAGAAGTGAAAAAGCTTTCATGAGGATAATTTTTTACTTTTGAGTGAAGTTAATTGTTCATTTCAATGTGTGCCCGGGCCTCATACAATCTCTCAACTTTTGATGAATGTTTCAGGAACTTGGTTATAGGAGAACACTTTGGGATATCAGGTGTTTTGTTTTGAGAAGATATTAACCGGAAAACTTCACTATCAACAGTCATAATCTTTACAACTTTTATTAATAAACCACTCAACAAACTTTGAACCATGAAGAGAATTGCTATCGGAGCCGATCACGCCGGATTTCAGCTGAAATCACGTTTAATTGAACGCCTACAATCATTAGGTTACTCAGTGGAAGATAAGGGTTGTTATTCGGAAGACAGTGTTGATTACCCTGATTTTGCTCATCCTGTTGCCGATAGTGTTGAGAAAAAGGAAGTTGAGTTTGGAATTCTATTGTGTGGAAGCGGAAACGGAATCTCAATGGCCGCTAACAAACACGCCGGAATTCGTGCCGCACTCTGCTGGATGCCAGAAATTGCTTCATTGGCACGACAACATAATGATGCAAATATTTTAACCATTCCTGCCAGGTATGTAACCGAAAATGAGGCTTATGCTATAATGGATACGTTTTTAGGCACTGCTTTTGAAGGTGGTCGTCATGAAAAACGCGTAAACAAGATTGCATGTGTATGAAAACAAACAACCTTTTAACAATTGCACTGTTTTTTCTGTTTATATCCTGTTCATTTGCCCAGCAAGGAATTGATAGTGTAGCGCTTAGATTTTCTGCCTTTATTAACAAGGAGGATATGAAACGTCACCTGGAAATACTGGCTTCAGATGATTATGAGGGAAGAGAAACCGGGAAGGAAGGACAAAAAAAAGCAGCAAAGTATATTTCTCAGCAGTTTCGCGATTATGGTATAAAACCATTATTCCCGGAGGAGTCGTATTACCAGGTTTTTTATCTGTTGGAACGCAAACCTAAGGGTACCATTACAGCCGCCGGTAAAGATTTTCGGTTTATTTCCGACTTCTATTATTATCCGGGATTTGCTGATATCAACCTTAAAGTTGAGGATATTCTCTTTCTGGGATATGGAATTGAAGACAGTAAATACAACGATTACGAAGGCAAAGATGTAAAGGGCAAGGTTGTTGTGATTCTTGATAAAGAACCTTTCGATAAGAAAGGACGATCATTGGTGACCGGAACAAAAGACTTGTCGAAATGGTCGAAGGAAAGTCGAACTAAATCGGCTCATGCCCGTGAAAAAGGGGTGCGTGCAATGATTGTAGTAAAGAAGGATTATCTCACGGCCTTGGAATATTCAAAGCATTATATTGAATCGCCCACGCTCATGTTGGAAATGGACACAACGAGCATCGATTATCAAAAGGACAGAAAACGATTACCTGTGTTTTACATCAGCGAAAACATGGCAGAAAATCTATTAGGAAAGGATTTTTTGCAAACGACAAGTGCATTAATTTCAAAAAATAAAAAAAGCATCACGGCAATAATACCGGCATCTGTGCATATACAAATCGATAGAGACAAT
Source organism: Flavobacteriales bacterium UBA2798 (assembly GCA_002351955.1). Taxonomy (GTDB): domain Bacteria; phylum Bacteroidota; class Bacteroidia; order Flavobacteriales_D; family UBA2798; genus UBA2798. The sequence continues at coordinate 74,098 of DEHO01000043.1, read as the reverse complement.
AACCGACTCTCTTCGGAGAATGTACTCGCATATATAGAAGGAACCGATTTAAAAAAGGAACTTGTGGTAATAACTGCGCATTATGATCATATAGGTGTTGAAGACGGAAAAGTATTTAACGGAGCAGATGACGACGGATCAGGAACTGTTGCGATTATGGAAATTGCTGAAGCATTTCAAAAAGCCAGCGCAGCAGGATTTCGTCCAAGAAGATCTATTCTGGTGATGCCGGTTTCGGGAGAGGAAAAGGGGCTTCTTGGTTCTTATTACTATTCGCAATACCCGGTTTTTCCCCTTGAAAATACGGTCGCAAATTTGAATATTGATATGATAGGACGTTTAGACGATCGTCATAAGGACAACCCGAATTATGTATATGTGATCGGGTCAGATATATTGAGTATGGACCTTCACAATGTGAGTGAACAGGCAAACACAACTTACAGCAATTTGCAATTGGATTATACCTATAATGACCCAAAGGATCCCAATCGCTTTTATTATCGTTCCGATCATTACAATTTTGCGCGTAAAAATGTGCCTGTCATCTTTTATTTTAACGGCGTTCACGAAGATTACCATAAGCACACGGATGATGTGGAGAAAATTGATTTCGAAAAAATGGAAAAAATCACAAGACTTGTCTTTTTTACGGCATGGGATCTTGCAAACCGAAACAGCAGGCCGGAATTGAATGGAAAAGGGGTAAAAAAATAAAATTTTAAAAAATTACTCCGCGAGAAGAGTCTCAAGAAAAAGCTGATTTTTTTCAGCGTAACGTTCGTAATACTGTCCTGTTCCCGGGCCATAAAATCCTGTATAAATTTTACGGACCTGGCCTTTTTTATCAATGAAGATAGTGGTAGGATAAGACATTACATGATTCAACATTGGAAGAGCAGCCGCTGCATCTTCTTTTTGAGCCGTACCTGCTACCAGAAATTTCCAATCAGCACCTAGATGGGTTTTGTGTTTGCGGATGTTGCGCGCCGAAGAAGCAAAATCGCTGGTTCGCTCAAAGCACAGGGAAATAATTTCAAGTCCCTTTGGATGGTAAATATCATATAACGACTTGAGGTAACCGGTTTCGTCCATACAGTTAGGGCACCATGATCCCATTAACTCCACAATCGTAACCTTTCCGGAATACTCTGCAGAAGGAAATGAAACGGTGTTATTATCGATATCAGGAAATGAAAATTCCAAACCGCTATACCCTTCTTTTATGTAGGTTAGACTTTCGGGATCGGAAAGTTCAAACGCATCATCACGAACAGCTACCCAGGGCTCTTTCCAATGGGTTCCGGAATAGAACATACCATCAATGGATGATGTATCCAAAAGCGTGGCGGTGAAATAAAAAGCGTGACTTCCGTCGAAACAGGATAATTGCATGGTATTGCCGTTCACACGTCCTTCCAAATAACGATAATCTCCTGTTTCGGTAATAAAAGTGCCTGTAACAATATCTTTTTCCTGTTCAAACAATCCAACAGCCATATATTGCTCTTCACTTCCTTTGCTAAAGGTAACTTTCCACTTCCCTTTAAAAGAGGCGTCTTCCCCTTTCGTTTCGTCTTTGGTAAATCGTTCGGTTTTATTGTATTCGGCAAAAGCGGGAATTTTGTAGTCGGGACTTTTTGAATAGTTAAACCAAGTCCCCTCCAGTGTATGGTCGCCGTTGCGTTTCATCTTGAATTCGCTATCGAAAACAGGTAGCCGGAAAAAAACGGAGTCGTCGGTTACAGAAAATTGTTCTGTTCTTATTTTTTCGCTTCCATTTATAATTTCGGCTGTATAAACACTGTTTTCTTCGCTGAGTGTAAAACAAAAAGGAAGGAACAGCCCCTCGCCTAAATTGAGTTGCAGTCGCCAGGTTCCGGCGGGTAATGTCGATGGTTTGGTTGATTCTTTAACGGGTGACGAACAAGCCGCCAGCACAAGAAGAAGGAAAAGGGGATAACGTCTCATTCGTTTTCTACAGGCCTCAATATTACCCAGAATTCCAATATCAGGGAAAAACTTTGTGTATTTTGCCACTCCATGCAACCTTTTCGCATGGTTTGATGTCTTTATTCCGGAACGCCCAATGACCGATGAGCAACTAATCAAAGAATGTCTGTCAGGCCGCCCATCAGCGCAAAAGACGCTTTATGAGCGTTTTTCACGAAAAATGATGGGTGTTTGTATAAGATATTCAAGTAGTTATGAAGAGGCGCAGGACGTTTTGCAGGATGGTTTTGTGAAGGTTTTTGAAAAACTCGGTACATATTCCGGGAATGGTTCTTTTGAAGGTTGGGTACGCAGAATAATGGTCAACACTGCCCTCGATTCCTGGCGAAAAAATAAGCAGGAGCGCGAGATGCAGGACATTGATGAGGTCGGCTACGGTTTAAGTTCGGGAGAAGACATTGTTTCGAACATCACCGCTGAAGATCTTCTGGCCATATTGCAAACAATACCTTCCGGTTACCGGATGGTTTTTAATCTTTATGTTATTGAAGGTTATAGCCACAAGGAGATCGGTGAAATGCTGAATATTACGGAAAGCACTTCCAAGAGTCAATTTTCAAGAGCACGAAGTTATTTAATGAACATTCTGCAGAAACAAAACATGTTATAAACGCTGTGAGCGACAAAAAAAACATAGAAGAATTATTCCGCGACAAGTTCAGCGGATTTGAATCCGATCCGGGTGCTGGTTCCTGGAATGCCATTCAGTCGCGCATTCCTTCCCCTGCTGCCGGTACAGGTCTTGGTTCGGGGCTTTTTTCAGCGAAAATTTTGACGATTGTATCCGTAGTCTCTGTTGTAGCAGGTCTTGGAATTGGGTATTTGATTGGCGGTGGTGATTCGGCTACAACTAAGGAAACAGACACAGAGATAGCCGCAAAAACCGATCAGGTTGTTGAAGCAACTATTGACTCACCCGAAGAAGAAAACATACTTAGCTCAACAGTTGTAATTGAGGAACCGGTATCTATGGACGCCCCTGAGGGTCCGAAACAAAAAGTTGTTATTAAAGAGGTTCCGGAACCCGGTTCTATTGCGCAAAGCTGGTTGACACCCTCTGATCGTAAAAAACCATTTGTTGCCAAAGGTTCAGAGCCTGTTGCAACAAGCTCCAATGAAAAACAGAATCCGGCAGCAACACAAATTTCTTCGGAGGAAAAAAAGACCAATTGGGTAGAAACAAAAGTTGATGAATCATTACCTGTTGCAGTTATTGGCACTTCATTAACAGGCGGTCCTGCTCCATTGTATGTGGATTTCAAAAGTGTATATGCTGCACAACAGTATGAATGGAATTTTGGCGATGGAAAAACATCGAAAGAAGTTTCGCCGGTACATAAGTTTGAAGAGCCGGGTAATTATCAGGTTACGCTTGTAGTAAAAGATGCTAAAGGAAACAGCTCTACCGACCAGGTTACTATTCAGGTCAAGGAAGGGTCTGTTCTTAATCTTCCTAATGTAATAAGTCCGAATAACGACGGATATAATGATGTCTTTACTTGTCAGGAGTGCAAAAACATTGCTTCGATTTATCTGGTTGTTTCAGACCGTTCAGGAAACACCATCTATTTTGAAACAACAGATACCAACTTCGCATGGGATGGTCGCGACCGGTCCGGCAAGACGGTTGCTGATGGAATTTACATTGTGCAGTTCAAGGCATACGATACCTATGGAAAGGAATACAAAAAAGTGTTTTCACTTACTGTGAAACAATAAAGGAGATTACTGCTTGCTTTGGAGAGCCCCGGGATTTCATTTCCGGGGTTTTTTCTTTCGCTTTGGACAGGAAAAGCCGTATTTTTGAAAAAAATTTTTAAAAATATGCTACCCAAGAAAGTTGAAACGGCGCTAAACGCACAAATAGAAATTGAAGCTGAGTCCTCTCAATTTTACCTTGCAATGGCTTCTTGGGCTGAGTGCAACGNNTTATGCGCATTCTGATGAGGAACGTATGCACATGCTAAAGCTGGTAAAATATGTAAATGAACGAGGAGGACATGCAGTCATTCCTGCGCTTTCTCAACCTCCGAAAACGTTCAAGGATCTTCATTTTGTTTTTGAAAAATTGTTGCAGCATGAAATCCTTGTTTCAGCCGAGATCAATAAAGTAGTTGATGTTTGTCTGAGGGAGAAAGACTACTCAACACACAATTTTATGCAGTGGTATGTTTCTGAACAAATCGAAGAAGAAGCGCTTGCCCGTACGATCATGGATAAATTACGCATGATTGGAAACGATAAGGGGGGCATGTATTTGTTCGATAGAGATATTCAAACGCTTANNTCCTGCTAATAAAGCCTGATTCTTTGCAAGGAAGATCCTTCAGGGTACTTTTTTTTGCTTTTGGAATTTTCATTAGCTCCTGTGGCTATGGAATAGATGTGCCGGTAAAGTTGAAACAACACGTTTATCAACTCAGTCACACAAAAAAACCGCGAAGTGTAAATTTTCAATCCGGCCTTGATGAAGCATCGGCCTATATCCGGGGCTCGCTTGATTCAATAGGACAAGGCTGGAGGAAACAAGAGTACCGCGTTGATTCGCTTCGTGTACACAATATCATTGCTTTTTATGGTGATACCACTTTGCCTCGGCTTGTAATTGGTGCGCATTATGATGTGTGTATGAACCTGCCAGGTGCGGATGATAATGCCAGTGGCGTTGCGGGATTATTGGAGTTGAGCAGAAGACTGAACATTGAAAAACCCCGCTTGAAGCATTGTATTGAAATGGTTTTTTATACCCTTGAAGAACCCCCTCATTTCAGAACAGTTAATATGGGAAGTTATGTGCACGCCAAGGATCTTGCTGATCGAAAAGTAAATGTTGAGGCGATGGTTTGTCTGGAAATGATCGGTTTTTATTCGGACGAAAAAGGCTCTCAGCAATACCCGGCCAATATCATGAAGTTATGGTATCCCAACAGAGGTAATTTTATTGCGGTTGTCGGGAAAAAAGGGATGAAGGATCTTGGTTCGGTTTTTAAGAAGGGAATAAATAAATATTCAAACCTGCCTTGTGAAATGTTAATTGCACCCTCAAGAGTGGAAGGTGTTGATTTTTCCGATCATCTGAATTATTGGTTATTCGGTTTTAAGGCCATTATGTTAACAGATTCTGCTTTTATGCGTAACAAGAATTACCATAAGCGAACGGATACCTGGGATACCCTCGATTACGAAAAAATGGCGGAACTTGTAGAAGGCTTATTTCGTACACTGAAGACTTATTATTGAAAATGTATTTATTCAGAGGTTTATTTGTTTTCTTCCTGGCGCTTTCTTTGTCCGGTCAGCTGAACGCGCAGGCCGGCAAACGATCGAAAGTATCAGATGGAAAAGAAACCTATAATTCTTCGCGATCAAAGAAAAAGCAACAGAAAACCCGCTCAACCTTTACTGCAAAACCCAATAAGAAGCGCTCCAACCGCGATAAAGACGCTTTTGTAGCCCGCAGTCGCAAAAAGGACAATGCAAAACCGGCTGATCATTTTGTGGCATCTTCACGACCCAAAAAGAAAAGTAAAGAAAGCGATTCGTTTTCTGCAAGAAGGCGGAAGGCAAATGGTGGCTCAGGCGACGATAGTTTTAAATCCAGGGGAAGAAAACCTTCAGGCGGCTCAGGCGATGACAGTTTCAAATCACAGGGACGTAAACCCAGGGTGGTAACTGAGGATTCGTTTGTGGCAAGGGGAAAGAAACCTTCTTCGGGAGGAGGGAAAGACGCGTTCAGTACCAAAACCTCAACCCGGAAAAAAAGTGTGGAAAAGTCGGATCCCTTTTCTGGTAAGGGTAAACGTAAAAAAGCAAAAGCCGGTGAAGGCTATGGCAAAAAGAAACTGAAGTTGTTCCGATCGAAGGAAGAGCGAAAAAGGGTTAAAAAGGAACGCAAAGAGCGTCACGACCCCGAATTCAGGCAAAGTCAGCGTAAAATCGAGCGAAAAAACCGCCGCGAACGATCCAAAAATAAGGGTAATGACGCCCTTCCAAAGCCTATGCTTAAGCAGAATTACTAGGCAACGCCTCTTATGGCACGGTTTTTAGAGCATTAATTGTGATGAACAGCACAGAATTAATGTTATATTGCAAAACAAATTCCTACATCCAGAAGTAGAAGCATGAAGAGGTGGTTCCTAATAGCATTATTGGTCTTTCCGACACTTGCTATGGATATGCTGTCCGGCGATCCAAAGGACACCCATAAAACTGTAAAAGCATTATTCGTGTATCAATTTGCTACGCTCGTGGATTGGCCTAAGGAATTTAAGAAGGGAGACTTTATTATTGGGGTCTACGGCGAATCACCGCTGTATGATGAATTAACCAATAAATACTCTAATCGCTCCGTGGGAAGTCAGGCTATTAAGATTCGCAGTTTTCAAAGCTATAACAGTATTACACCCTGTCATATACTTGTGGTTGCACCGGAAGTAAGTGATAAAGTAGCCGACCTTGCAAAGAAATTTAAATCAAGCAGCACCCTGATTGTATCGGAAAAAGAAGGCAAACTGAAAGAGGGAGCAGTTATCAGCTTCGTGATCAAAGACAATAAACAATCCTACGAACTAAGTAAATCAAACGCATCAAAAAGTAAGCTGATAATTGGGTCAAAACTTGAAAATCTGGCCGCAAGAGTTGAATAATATGAAGAGGATAATTTACATAGCGCTATTTATGCTGATCTCAGGATCCACTGCTTTTGCGCAGGGTCCTGTAGCGGAGCGCGCTCTTCAGGCCTATCAAGGTAACGAGTGGGATAAGGCCGCACGAATTATCGATAGTGCTTCTGTTGCTTCAGGTGAGGCTGCAGATCCTTTTACATGGCATTTACGTGGGTTCATTTATAAAGACATTTACAAAATCGCACAAAAAGAAAATAGAAACTCAACGGCCCGTGCAATTGCAATTGAGTCGTTCTACAAATCAAATGAACTCGATAAGGCAGGTGACTTTACGCAGCGCAATAATGGTTCAATTCGCAGTCTTGTAATTTCTTACTTCAATGATGCTGTCCGATTGATGGACACCACCAACTACATGGAATCAGAAAAATTCTATTTGGAATATAAACGTCAGATGAAGCGTTTTGCTCCGGCAACTGATTTCATGAAATCGGATGTTGAATATTACAATGCCTTTGCAACCATTTTGGTAAAGAAATTCAACAGAATGGAAAAAGGTGCCGATGTGTTTTTCAATAAGGCGATAGAAGTTTATCAGAAAGTAATTGAACTTGACAGTAACAACTGTCTGGCACATTACCAGATCGGAATATTGTATTACAATAAAGGTGTTGAGATCTTGCTTAATCTTGATCCTACAACGCCATTGGAAGAAATCATCAAATCACAGGAGATTTGTGTAGAGCTCTTCCAGAAATCGAAGCCACACATGTACAAAGCATGGGAGCTTCAAAACTGCAAGGATATTAATCCGCTCGAAATCGCAGAAGGGCTGAGCGGCATTCACTATCAGTTGAATGAACCGGATAAATTTAAGTATTGGGAAGACCTGAAAAAGAAACTTCAGGAGGGTGAGGATAAATAACCAAAAACCAGACACCCCATTATGAAGTTCAGGTTTAATATCGGACGACGAATCGGATTAGGTTTCGGAGTCGTTATTTTCTTTATCACAGTTATCTTTTCGGTTACCGTTCAGAATGTAATTTCCGGCCTTTCTATTTTCGAAGAGTCGAAAAAACTGAACGAACAAATCACCAGAATCGAAACGCCTTCGGTGAACCTGGTTATTGAACTCAGCAATCTGATTCAGGAATCAAAAGCACTAATTACTAAATGGGCAACCGAACAGTCGAGGGATGATAATCCGGATAAACTGCGTCTCGTTGCCTTAATGAACAAAGAGCTGCCAAGGGTAAAAGGCCAGATCAAGGAGTTTACCACCTACTGGCCTCAGGAGGAGGTGACCATCATCGATTCTGTATTCAACAACATTGAGCAGCTGACAGGATTATATAANNAGGAACTGCTCGTCACCTTCGAAGATTATTCAGATGCAGAACGTGCCCTGATGGCGCGTTTTCTGGTTGAAACGGATGGTGATGTGGATAGGGAAGTGAAAATGATTATGATGTCCCTGAATCGTCTTAAAAGGATGCAGGAAATGCGCTTGAAGAACACAAGGGATGCACAGGTGGTTTCGAGTAATGCAACAATGGGTTCTTATAAATTCCTGATTTATCTTCTTCTCATTTCGGGTGTGGGGCTTGTTGTTGGATCAATACTTATCGCAACGTTTACTTCTCGCTCTATTGTACGTCCTGTTGCTCGTTTGAAGAGCAGTCTTCAAATGTTGGGTAAAGGAATCATTCCGGAAGAACAGATCTCCCCTCGCGATGATGAAATTGGAGAGATGACCATTGCGATGAATAATCTGATCGATGGTTTTCGCCGCACAACAGATTTCTCGCGTCAGGTGGGTATTGGTAATTTTAACTACCAGTATCGGCCGCTAAGTGATCAAGACGTACTGGGCCATGCCCTGTTAAAAATGCGTGATGACCTCGCGGAGAATGAACGAATACTTGAACAAAAAGTAATCGAACGAACAGAAGAGGTTGTTCGTCAGAAAGAGGAAATTGAAAAACAACGCCAGAAACTTGAGGAACTCTATAAGGATGTTACCGATAGTATTCGTTATGCAAAACGCCTGCAGGAATCCATATTGCCTCCCGATATGATGGTTCGTCAGTTGCTTCCTGACTCCTTCGTATTGTTTAAACCCAAGGACATTGTATCCGGCGATTTTTACTGGTTCTACAAAAGGGAGAACAAGGTATTGTTTGCAGCGGTGGATTGTACAGGGCACGGTGTGCCCGGTGCGTTTATGAGTCTTGTTGGATCGAACGCCTTGAATCAGGCAGTAAAAGAGCATGGGCATACAGAACCGGCGCGAATTCTTGACGATTTAAACAAACTTTCTTCAGAAGCTTTAAATAAAAATAAGGAAAACAATTCCGTTCGTGATGGAATGGATCTTGCGTTTTGCTCATTGCACACCGACACACTGGAGTTGGAATACGCCGGAGCAAATAACCCCTTGTACATTGTGCGCGACGGGGAATTGTTACAGGTGAAAGCAGATAAAATTGCCATCGGTGCGTTTGAACCCGGTGCGCGTAAGTATACCAATCATAAAATGCAATTGAAAAAGGGAGATGCGATCTATGTGTTCTCGGATGGATTTGCTGATCAGTTTGGCGGTATGCAGGGTAAAAAATTCATGTATCGTCAGTTCCGTGATCTTTTGATTGGGATGAAGGATAAAACAATGGATGTACAACGGAAATTACTTCACGATAGCATTGAGAAATGGCGGGGCAATTATGAGCAGGTCGACGATATTCTCGTAATTGGTGTGCGTGTCTGACACAAGCAGGACGCTCTCTTTTTGCAGTGTGTTCATTAAGGTCTATTAATTCTTATTTTTGGTCAGATCTTCGTCCTATGTTCCGACTGTTTTCGCTTTTACTGTTATCGGTATCATTTCTTTCCCTGCGGGCACAGAATAAAGCTGTTCGGTTTGATAATATGGACATCAACGACGGACTTTCACAGAGTCTTGTCAATGATTTAATTCAGGACCGTCAGGGCTTTATCTGGATTGCCACTCAGGATGGGTTGAACAAGTATGATGGGGCGCGGATCGTTATTTATAAAAAGGATCCTACAGACCAGCAGAGCCTGAGTAATAATTTTATTCACGCCTTGTACGAGGACAAAGAGGGTTTCATCTGGCTCGCTACAAACGGCGGAGGGGTGAACCGATTTGATCCGCGGACAAACACCTTCAAACGATACGATTTAGGTCCGCAAAACCGCACAGTAACCGATATTACCGAAGATTCGGAAGGAAACATCTGGTTTTCTACGATGGGTAACGGGGTAAATAAATTAAATAAAGAAAAAGGCCGTGTTATTACCTATGTTTTTAAAGGTGTAGAAGCACGTAATGTTCAATGTGTTTATTCAGACAGTAAGGGAAGGGTTTTTGCAGGTTCTTCCGGTCAGGGTTTGCTGATGTACAACAAGACACATGAACGCTTCGACAGGTATGTGAACCCGCTTATCGACGATGTGATCTGGTGTATTACCGAAGATAAAAAGGGAACAATTTGGGTGGGAACAAATTCCGGTTTGGTTTCCATGACACCATCCGGAGATGAATTTGTGTGTAAGCGATTCATCAATGATTATTCGTCGCCGCATTCGCTTTCCAATAACTCTGTACGCTGTTTGCACATTACCCGCGATCAATTGATGATTGTTGGAACAACAGGCAGCGGAATTGATATTATGGATCTTGACCGTCCCGGATATTTTATCAATCACAAACACGAAGATTCAGACGATGGATCACTTGCGGATAATCTGGTGCAATCGGTTTACGAAGACCGCAGCGGATCGATCTGGATAGGTACAAATGAAGGTCTGAGCAGGTTTGATCCTCTTAAGCAGGTATTCGGGCAAATCAATCATTCTCCTGATGATATCAATACAATTAATGACCGTACTGTTTGGAGTATTTATGAAGATCAGCAAGGAATACTTTGGGTGGGTACACGAAAAGGATTGAACCGTGTTGACCGGAGAAACAATCTTGTTTTTCGTTATGACAGAAAAGCAAACAATCCGAATGCGATTGGGAATAATTCCGTTCTATCCTTGTATGTAGACGCTCATTTACGTGTATGGGTAGGCGCAGTGGACGGTTTGTACAGGCTTGAACTATCCGATAATCTTCGCCTTGCTGTTTTTGTTCCGGTGCAATTTCGTCCCCCCGGAAATGGTTTTGCCGATAACAGGGTGTATTCCATAACCGAGGACACCCGCAACAAATGTTTATGGGTAGGAACCAAGGAAGGATTATCCTGTATTAATTTAAGTTCCGGCAGTTATAAGTTTTATACCAATAACCCGAACGACGAAACCTCGCTTCCCTCCAATTCCGTTCGTTTTGTTTATATTGATAACGAAGGAAAAACATGGGTGAGCACCGATGGAGAGGGATTGTCGTTGGTTGAGAAAAATGAAACGGGACAATTGCGTTTCCGGAATTTAAAAAAGCAACTTTCTCCTAAGGGTGGAGAAGAAGATCTTTTGCTGACCAGTATTTGGGAAGACGAAAAGGGAATGTTTTGGTTGGGTAGTTATGGCAGTGGATTACTTCATTTTGATCCGAAGCAGGAAAAATTGATTCGCACGTATACAGAAAAGGACGGGTTGTCGAACAACGCGGTATATGCTGTTCTGGGCGATGAAAAGGGTCACCTCTGGATGAGCACCAATTATGGTCTTTCTTCTCTGGATCCAATAACCGGAAAAATGCGCCGCTATCTCGAGAAAGACGGATTACAGAGTAATGAGTTTAATACCGGAGCATTTCACAAAAGCAAAACGGGAGAATTGTTTTTTGGCGGAATACAGGGCCTGAATAATTTTTACCCTTCAGATCTTAAGGACAATGTTGTTCCTCCCGACGTGGTGATAACGGAGGTTTTGTTGTTTAATAAACCATTGAGCAGTTACGAAAATCTGCATATTAAAAAGTCTGCATCTTATCTTGAAGAACTTGATTTATCCTACAGAGAAAACAGTCTCACAATAAGTTTTGCAGCACTGCATTATTCCAACCCCTCCAGCAATCGTTTTCGGTTTATTATGGAAGGCCTGGACGATGAATACATCGAAGCCGGAACAACAAGCCTGGCCAATTACAATAAGATACCGTATGGTTCTTATACCTTCAAGGTTTATGCCTGCAACAGCGATGGTGTATGGTCGGAGAAACCGGCGGAATTAAAGATCACCATTACACCGCCATTTTGGGCCACATGGTGGTTCCGTTCCCTCTTGTTGGTGTTTTTGGTGGGAGGTGTTTTTGCATTTAACCGTGCGCGTTTGATCAATATCAAAAAGCAGCGATTGCAACTGGCCCGCGAAGTACGCGATCGTACGTGGGAGGTAATGGAGCAGAAGGAGAAGATCGAACAGCAAAAGAAATTACTGGAAGAAGAAAAAAACAAAGTAGAAAAGTTGTTATTAAATATTCTACCGGAGGAAACAGCGGAAGAATTAAAATCGCGCGGAAAGGCGAGTGCGCGGAGTTATCGTCAGGTTACCGTACTGTTTACCGATTTCGTTGGTTTTACCAAGATCGCAGAGCGTGTTCAGCCTTCTGATCTCGTTGCGCGACTGGATGCTTATTTTATCCGCTTCGATGAAATCATTCAGAAATACAATCTTGAAAAAATAAAAACCATCGGAGACTCCTATATGGCTGCCGGAGGTGTTCCGATTCGCAGTAAGAGTAATCCGATCGATACCGTGCTTGCAGCGCTCGAAATTCAGCGGTACATGGTAGAACTTCAGGAGAGCGCCGGTACTACCGGAGAAGAGCCCTGGGAGTTGCGTATCGGAATCAATACTGGAGAGGTTATTGCCGGGGTTATCGGTACCAAGCGATTTGCGTACGATATCTGGGGGAATACGGTGAATACCGCTAACCGGATGCAGATGACCTGTGATCCGATGATGGTGAATATTTCGGGAACGACATTCGAATTGGTTGAGCCTTATTTTGAGTGCACATACCGCGGTAAAGTAGCAGCCAAGAACAAGGGAGAGATCGATATGTACTACGTACATCGTATTAAACCCGAATTATCGGTTGACGGATTAGGACTGGAGCCTAATGAAAAGTTCTGGAAGTACGTCGATCTTTATCTTTACAGCTCCATTAACTACGGAAAGGCAGAGCGACATATTATGAAGGTATTGAAGGACGGCCTGCCATCGCATTTGTATTATCATGGAATTCACCATACCTATGATGTTGTGCAGGCAGCAGAACGTCTCGCGCTGATGGAAGGTATTACCGATGAACAGATGTTCATTTTGAAGAGTGCTGCAACCTATCACGATGCCGGATTTGTGGAGCAATATGCCAAGAACGAGCCTATCGGAATCCGAATGGCGCAGGAGATTCTACCCAAGTACGGCTATACGGAAGAACAGGTGGAAGAAGTGGCAAAACTTATTCGCGCAACCATTATCCCTCACAACCCGCAATCGCATCTGGAGGAAATTATTTGTGATGCAGATCTTGACTATTTAGGTCGCGACGATTTTCATGAAATTGCAGATACGCTCAGAAGGGAGTTGCGCGAACAGGGAGTAATCAACAGCGACCGTGGATGGGATGAAATGCAGGTAAAATTCCTGAACATGCATAAGTATTTTACCAAATCAGCCATCAGGCTGCGCCAGGAGAAAAAAGAGAAACATATTCAGGATATTATTCAGAAACTTGAAAGTTTTAGTTATAAGGATTAGCGGTTTTGTATTCCGATTTCGAAATCATTTCCAAACAAAAAACCCCGCTAAATGCGGGGTTTTTATATTCATGAAAGACGAATTAACTAAAGAGAATAGATCCACTCACGCCGGTGTCTTGCGGATTAACAATTACAACCGGAATTTGAGCTTCATTGGTAATGATGTGCTGTTCTGCAGAGTTGGCAAGCAAACCTCCTGTAAGGCGATTCCCCTGATGGTTCATGATAGCGATAAGGTCGGCATCAATACTGCTTGCAAGACGAACACATTCCTTTTCGAGTGAGCCATCAGCAATGGTGGTGGTAAAATCGATACCGCGGTCGTTAAGGAATTTACGTGCAAAGGCAATGTTTGAATTCATCTGGTGTACGAGGTATTCGTCGTCTTCTTTCGGAACAATGATGTGAACCTTCGATTTGAAATACTTCGCCATATCTGCAACAATGGTCAGTTTTTGCTTGGTATCGCGCTCGAGGTCCATTGGAACAACGATATCGTCGTAACCGGATTCCTTAATGTTTTTTTCCTGAACAACGATGAAAGGAATTTCGCTGTTGGTAATAACTTTCATGGCATCTGATCCAACGATTTTCTGCCATCCTTTTGCACCGTGCGTACCCATGAAAATAAGTGCGGCATTGATTTCTTTTCCGAAATCTCCGATGTCATCAAAAATATTTCCGATGCGGATGTGTGCTTTGCAAACAACCCCGTTTTTCTTTGCTGTTTCTGCAGCAAGTGATTCGAGTTTTCCTTTGGTATCGTCTACCTGGGCAGGCTTGCTCACAACGTGAAGCAAATGGATTTCTGCGCCGGTAATTTTTGCAACAGCAGAAGCATGGTTTAGTGCTGTATCTGCTACCGAAGAAAAGTCATGTGGAACGATGTAGGTCTTTTGAGCCATAAAATTTGGTTTTGACAGGGAAGCAAATTTAATCAAATATTCCAATCTCCTTGCTATCAAGGGCTTTTGTAAGCGACTTGTTATCAGCCCATAAAGAAGCGCACCTCGGCAAACATGTCCTCTCTTAACCGCACTTCACGTTCAAAATCGGCCGGATGCATGGTGTGGGGACTGATGATGCCTTCCATTACAAGTGAGTAGTGAGCAAACGATTCTTCATTAGGAAAAGCGTTGTTGACCCATGCTATCGCAGCAACAACATGCGGCGAATTGAATGCTAGGTACAAGACGGCTATTTTTTCTTTTTCACTTAGCGAATCGAACAGGGATTGCAATTTCTTCCAATCCTCTTCGGGGAGCAGGTCTTCTTCGCTTAAATCTTCCCAACTGCTGTAATCGGCGTTGGGCAAAATAGTTGTGCGGAATCCTTTTTCGAGCAGGTATTGTTCTACGGGACGAACAACACCTTGCTGTGCCGCAAGAATACGTTCGTCTTCCGCTCGGTGAAAGAAAGAATCCTGACTCCAGAAGAGCGCGTGGTTTTCGATCTGACTGCTGAGTGACGATGATCCGGTATGAGCAACCGACATTAAAAAGTAAAGCGGAGAAGGGATGATAAGGTTATCGTTATCATCGAAATACATAGGGTATTTTTCGAGGCTTTCCTTCATGCGCAATGCCAATCCTTTATCAGGAATATTCATTGCAGTATCTGTTCCGGCCCAGGTTATGATTTTTTCATCATCACCGCTTTTGTAATTAAAGCGATAGCCACCAGAGGTATGTAAAAGTTCAATGCTGTACATGTTACTTCCGCCCCAGATTGTAAAGGTGACGAAAGTGTGATGCCATTGCCAGACGAGTGTTTTTGTAAGAATGATATTCCACGCCGTATTTTTCGCAGGTCTCTTTTACGATTTTCTGAATAGCAGGATAATGAACATGACTGATTCGGGGGAACAAATGGTGTTCTACCTGAAAGTTCAATCCGCCGAGAAACCAGCTTACAAATTTATTGTCGACCGCGAAATCAGAAGTGGTTTTCAACTGGTGAATAGCCCATTCGGTTTCAACGAGGGTGTGTTCTTTATCGCGTGCATCGTGGAATTCCACATTCTCTACAACATGTGCCAACTGAAAAACCAGGGAAAGCGTTAATCCAAGCGTGATATGCATCGTTAAGAACCCAATGAACCAGGGCAACCATCCCCAAACCAGAATAGGAAGAACGATGTAAAAGAACATGTAAAGACTTTTGGAAACCCAGAATGTGACATGCTCCATGGTCGACATTTTGTCAACCTTTACGGCATATTTTTTTACAGAGAAATACTCCTGAAAATCTTTGAGAAGAATCCAGAAAAAGCTACTAACAGCATAAAGAGGAACAACGTAAATGAACTGAAACCGGTGTGCCCAAAATTTCGGTTGACTCGGAGCCATACGGATAAGGGGAGCTTTCTGAATATCATCGTCGATTCCGTCGATATTGGTATAGGTGTGGTGAACCAGGTTGTGTTTTTGTTTCCACATAAACGCATCGCTGCCCAATACATTCATGCTGAGAGCCAGAAAATTGTTGATCTTATGCTTGGAGCTGTAACTGCCATGGCAGGCGTCGTGCATGACATTAAAACCAATGAAAGCCTGAAATAAGCCCAATGTTCCTGCAAGAATCAGCGCCACCCACCAGGGCATTGCTACAGTCAGCAAACTGATGTAAATAGCCAAACCACTCAGACAAAAGAAAAGCGTTTTGATGTAAAGACGGTAATCGCCGGTCTGACTGATCTTGTTGCTTTCGAAATAAGCGTGAACGGAATTACGGAGGGATTGGAAAAAATCACTTCCGGGGCGGGAGAATTGAACGGTTGCCAAAGCGTGATGTAATGGTGACGGGCGCAAATATACACCCTTTTGAATAAAGAAAATCTGTTCTGATTTTCATTAACAAATCATGCAATGTTTAGGCACTGAAAACCAGGAGTTTTTAGCAAAAGCTTAAACAAATCAAATCCTACCCTACAATTGAAATTCTACTCGTACCCTTACCCGAACGGCTAACCTGAACCTGAGCAGAAATGCGTTCTTTCAAGGCTTCTACGTGTGAAATGATTCCGATAATTTTATTGTCTTCGGTCTGAAGTTTTTCGAGTGTGCTGATGGCTGTTTCCAGCGTTTCCTGATCCAGCGAACCAAATCCTTCGTCGATAAACAGCGACTCGAGTCGGACATTACGCGAAGCCAGGTCGGATAAGCCCAAGGCCAGTGCGAGACTCAATAAAAAAGTTTCGCCTCCGGAGAGGGTTCTTACATCCCGAAGGGTATTGCCAAGAAAAGCATCTTCTACCCGCAATTCGCCACCGCGGAGTTCAGATTTTACCAGGCGGTAGCGTGGAGAAAGATGTGTAAGACGGATATTGGTATGCTTAAGCAAGCGCGTAAGCGTAATTTCCTGCACAATAGCGCTGATCCTTTTTCCGGTTGCATCTCCAAGCAGATGATTGAGAATTTCCCATTTACGAAGATCCTTTCGGGTTTTTTCAATTTCTGACTGACCCTTTAAAAAGCGTTGACGGTTGACCTGATCCGCATTGAGTTCTGTTTGAAAGCGTGTACGAATTTCCTTATTTTCATTGAGCTGCTTTTCAGCCTGAATGAATAGCTCCTGTGCCTTGCCTTCATCGATCGTGGAATTATCGCTCGAAGCAAGTGATTTAATTCGTTCAGTACTTTCAGAAATACCTGATTGCAAGGCTGTTTTTTCGCGCTCCAGCAATTGAAATTGTGATCGTAGCTCTTGCTCTTCTTTTTCAGGCAGCAAATACAATTTGCATTCGGCAATAGTTGCAATACCCGAATCGTTTAATCGTTTCAACAGATCCGTCGTTACATCTGATAGCGTTGTATTCAACTCAAGAATTTGTTTTTCTATTCTTACCCGCTGCTTTTGTATTTCCGGCCTCTCTTTTTCAAGTGCATGAATTTGTTTTATCCATGTACTTGTTTTCTCTTTTAGTGGGAGTCCATGTGTAAGGTCTTGCAAGGAAAGGTTGAGTTCTTTTTCCTGTGTTGTAAGTATTTTTTTCTTTTCGGCAAGTTGCAGGAGAGCGATAGATCCATTTTCATCTTTTAGCAATTCTGCATATTCCGAAATGGTTTCATTTTCTTTTTTTAGCAGGACAAGCAAATCGTTTACACTGCTTTCGGACAAACCACTTTCTGTTTTTATTTTGTCGATTACACGAATTTGTTCTTGTCGTGATTGAGAAATGAATGTTTCTTTTTTTTCAAGCTCTCCTTTAAGAAACAGATGCTGATCGCGCAGTCGGTTAATTTCGGACTCAAGAGCACGTTTGTTTTGGCTTAGCAGTCCGGCTTTGTTTTTTTCTTCCTCCAGTTGTTTTTTAACGGAGTCGGGATTGGGAGAATGCTGATGCTCGCCATGTGTTTCCGAACCGCATAGCGGACAAGGTTCTCCTTGGATCAGTAAATGACGAAAATCAACAAGTTGGGCTTTATCGCGTTCTATTTGTTCTTTTTCCTCGAGGTTTTTAATGGACCGTAAAAGCAAATCCTCAGCTGCAATTATTCGGGCGAGTTCGGGTGTTTTGGATTCTACATTGTTGATGATGTTTGCCAGTTCGGTTTTCAGCTTTTCAACAGAATGGCTTTCTGCATCGATGGATTGTTCTCTAAGCAAACAAGCTTCAACTGCAACCATCCATTGCGTGATTTGCTCTTTCCTTTGCTCCGGCTTTTTTTCGCTGAGGTTAAAACGCTTGTCAAGATTTAGTTTTCGCTGCTTTAACTCTTCCAGATGGGTTTTCAGAACTTCAGTAATTTCTGCGCCCGCTTTCAGTTTTTCCTTTATGGTTTCTTTGAATGAAAGCGATTCAAACTGAGGTTTTATCTGATCATTGAGTGCGCGAATTTCGATTTCTGTTTTCTTGATGGCGTCGCTGATCTCTTCGAATTTTTCCAACACCAAGGGTAGCGATGTTTGAGCATCAGACAAAGTGGTAACGGCGGTTAAAAGGAATCGGACATCACTAAGTAAATCTTGTTCTTCTAATTGAAGTTCTTCCTGTCGTTTGTGGAGTTGTTCGAATTGATCTTTTAAAAGACGGTGTTCATTTTCAAAAGCCTGAACCCGGAATATCTCCTGACGGTAAGGAGATGCTAATTCGTGATCGGATAGCCTTTTTCGTTCTTTTTCTACGGCTTTTTCTTTTTCAAGCAGATCTTCAAATTGCTTTTTTTTCCGGTTCAGTATTTCATTTTCCTTTTTGATGTTTTGTTTTACCTGCAGCAGCAGACGGTAGTGTTCTGTTTCGGGTTGGAGTTTTTCAATTTGAAGTATGCTTTTACTGATGCTTGTTTTTTTCTCCTGTATTTGTTCTTCGCTCAAAAGCTCAATTCCGCTTAATACCGCCTCTTGCGTTTCAATGCTTTTTTTTCCGTTTGAAAATTTTTCATAGATAGCACTGCCGATATGCCGGAAATGTGCTGTGCCTGAAAGCTGCTCCAGAAGTTCCAGTTGTTCGTTCTGACTTTCCTTTAAAAAGCGGGCAAATTCTCCCTGCGATAGAAGAATGGCTTTATTGAATTGCTCATAGCTCAATCCAATGTTCCGTGTATTGATCAGCGGTACCTCTGTTTTCTTGTTATTGAGAATTTCACCCGATGGAAGTGCCGCAACTTCCATTTCGTAATCGTTGAGATTGTTGTTGCGGTTATAGGCTATTGACCATTTGCTTCTGAAAATCCCGGATTCGGTTTCGTATTCCACTTCCGCCATGGCATTGCGCTCACCGTGTGTTATCAGTGCATTGGTTTTCGAAACGGAATCTTTGCTGATGATTTTCGGCATCCGCGGAACTTGGTTGTAAAGAGCAAGCGAAATAGCATCCAGAATTGTTGATTTTCCGGCGCCGGTTGGACCGGTAATGGCAAATAGTCCGGAATGACTGAAAGGTGCTTTTCGTAAATCAATTTCCTGACGACCCTTCAGCGAGTGCAGATTTTCGAATCGTATGCAAAGAATTCTCATGGCAACAATCCTTTCTCACGAAGCTCTTCAACAAGTGAAAGCAAGGTGTTTTCAAGTTCTTTCTGCTCTTCTTCCGGATATTCATTTATTCTTGATTTCAGAATACTAAGAGGCTGCAGTTCTTCCGAGTCTTCTGAAGTAAACGAGATATCCGCTTCGTTTTTTTCGGGGCTTAAAAACTGAATTTTAGAGACGAGAACCTCAACGGAATAGTTTTGCTCCAATTCATTACTAAGCAATTCTTTTTCGCGAATGAGCAGAGGATCAAAAACAGATTCAACTACATTGAGCTCCACGAATGACGGAAGTGTAAAGGAATTGGTGTAGGAAGCATATTTCTTTTTGATCGACTCTATGCTACCTTCCAAAACAATCAGGTCGCGGTGTTTTTTGAGTTCAATTTCTTCTGTGTTCACTTGTTGGTTTTCAACATGAATCAACACAACTCTCTTTTTGTAATTCTTCTCCTGAAAACTTAATGCGACAGGAGATCCAGAGTAACAAATTCTTCCGCTGTTACCTACGTTTTGAGCTTTATGGATATGTCCAAGCGCTACGTAGGCGAAATACTCAGGGAAGGTGTTTTCTTCAATACCCGCCTGATTACCGATTTGAATCTCGCGTTCACTCTCACTGGTTTCTGCTCCTTGAGCGTATAAATGTCCGGACGCAATTGCCGGTACTCCCGGATAATTGGTTTTGCAAATTTCTGCAAGCTGAAAATAGTGTTCTTTTATTCCTTCACGTATCGCCTGAATGCGGTCTTTGTAATTTTCTCCTTCAGAAGAGCGGCGAAGATCTCTGTCGCGCAAAAAAGGCACCGCTGCCAATACCGCTTCTGTTTGGTTAGAACTGTTTTTAAGTTCAATAATTTCATCTTCCGGGTTTTCGGTAGCACAACCAATTACACTCACCCGAAGTTGTTTTAACAGCGATTGGGGCGCATTCAACACTCCGGGAGAATCGTGATTTCCTCCGGTAACGATCAATGCACATCCTGTATCCAGCAGTTTGCGAATGAAGGAGTAATAAAGCTCCAGGGCTTCGTTGGAAGGATTCGCATGATCGAACACATCTCCGGCTATCAGTAAATGTGTAATCTCCCGCTCGCGAATAATGGAAAGCAGATCTTCAATAAAAAGAAGATGATCCTTACTTAGGTCGGCACCATGCAATCGCTTGCCCAGATGCCAGTCGGCGGTATGTAAAATGCGTAACGACAATCTTCAATAAAATTACATTCAGAAGGGATAGAGATGATAAAAAGAGAAGAGAATAGTTATGAACCCGAAAAAACGAAGGATGTTAAACCCGTGTTCCGGGATGTTCAGCCTTGTAATTGTCACGCTGTTCGATCGACCATTTCCATGCATCGTTGAAATTCGCAAAAACTTTAATCGGGTTTTTGGGACGGTTGTAGCGGGAGTAAAAGTTAGCAATAAGTCGTTTTGCCAGGTTGGTAATGACAATTGCCTCAGATATCCTGATTCCCGGAGGAACTTCTCTTGAAAAGATTTCTCGGGCTGCCGGACTTACAATAGTATTGGGATGCACATCGATGATGATAACAGGAGAGGGGATGTTCTCTGATAGCTGCAAACAGGCTGCAATTTGTTCTCTTGCTTCTTTTACATCGATGTCTTTGTTGTCCTGAAATTCGACAATAATAACGCCCTCGCGATACATTAACACAGCATGGGGCAGGCGGCGCGTCTTCATTAGAACAATGAAAATAGAATTTTCTTTTGAACGAGCAATATTTTAATTACTTTTCGAAGTATGAAATTCTCCGCTTTTCTCTTTTTGCTTTTTTTCACCTTCATGCAGGCTTGTACGCCCGATCTTGAACGTGCAGATATTGATGAAGGACGCGCTTCTGTGTCGAAGTCGGTGGTAATTGGCGATAGTTATATTTCCGGTTATCAGAATGGCGCACTCAGCAAAAGCGGACAGGAGCGTTCAATTGGAGCGCTGGTTATGCGTTCGTTTAAAGTAGCAGGTCATGGTGCGTTTATTCAGGCTTTAATGCCCGAAGGAGATGGAATCGGACGTAATGCCAAACCCTGGGAATCCTTGTATGTTTCGGCAAGCAAACTGGGCGACCGCACCGATTGTAAAGGCGTTGTTTCGTTGGGGCCGCTAAAGACGCTTTACAATCCTGCACAGGCACAATATTTTCTTGACCCGGTTAGCGCTAACGGAATAAATGATCTTAGTATTCCCTTCTTGTCGATGTCGGAAATGGTGTATCCTGCTTTTTCACCCTCCAATGAATTTCTGGAGCGGTATTGTGCCAGCTGCACCAATGGAGTACCTGGATTTATTACGGCGTATCAACCAAGCTTCAGTATTGTTTGGTCAGGTATGGAAGATATTTTTCGTTTTGCACGCAATGGAGGTTATGGTCAGTCCATTGCTCCGCGTGTAACTGTTGAGGGTTGGTACAATGAATTGTTTACTTACCTCACAGCAAATAATGCGAAAGGGGTAATTGCCGGAATTCCTGATTTCCGCACCATGCCTTTTTATACATTGATTCCATGGAATGGAGCTGATCTTACCCTTGAGAAGGCGGATTCACTCACTACCATATATGCACAAGCCGGACTCAATCACATAGTTTTTGCGGAGGGAAAAAATGCATTTGTCATCGCCGATGTAAATGCTCCGGGAGGTTATCGTCAATTGGTACAGGGTGAATATATCACGCTTACTGTTCCGCTGGATTCCATGAAGTGTTATTTTTACGGACTACTCATCAATCCTATACACGACCGCTATGTGCTCGATTCGGCTGAGGTAAATAAACTGGATGCCGCCACTGCAATGTTCAATGAGGTCATTGCACAAAAAGCAGCACAACACGATTTTGCTTTTGTTGATATGCATGCTTATTTCAATCGGCTGAATCAGGGAATTTATTTTAATGGTGTAAAATACACCAACGAATTTGTAAGTGGCGGATTCTTTTCGCTCGATGGATTTCATCCCACCCAAAAGGGAGCAAATATGATTGCTGATCAGTTTATTTTAGCAATCAATTCTTTTTTCGGCAGTACTTTTCCCACTGTATTTTGTGAGGATTGCGAGGGACTTCGCTTTCCCTGAGTTATACATCATGGCAAAGAAAAGGCCACTCATTTCGAGTGGCCTTTTTTATTTAAGTTTTGAGTTTCGCCGATTAGCGAAGAATCCTTTTTATTCAAAAACAATTTTAGTGGTAGCAACCTGTTCACCTGCCTGCGCACGGATAAAGTACATTCCTGCAGGAAGTTCATTGCGCATCACCGTGCTTTGATTTCCGCTGCAATTGAAACTTCTTATTATTCTTCCGCTCATATCGGTAAGCGTAATGGTTACAGTACCAATAAACCCTTCCAGATTGAGTTGAACAAGCTCGTTAGCAGGATTGGGGTATCCGCTCAGGAAACCGGGTGTTCCAACTTCATGGACCGCTGTAATGGTTGGTCCGTAAGAACAATTCAAAGCATCTCCGCAAACAAAATGTGCAAGAAAATTTCTGGTAATGTTAAGCGTGGTATCGTAATAACTGGCATTGCTTACGTGTGGAACGTGGTTTTGTCCTTCGTAAATCTCGAAGCAATTTAAAATACCAAGCATGTCCACTTTGTCGTTTACCGAATAACTTCCGTGTACCATCAGCAAGGGATAAACGCCAAGCAGTTGAATGATATCAGAGCCATAGGGAACAGTTGCATCGGCCGTCCCATGAAAATTAAGTACAGGTTCATCACCGGCTTTGATCCATGCAGTATCTCCAATTGCACCGGCAATGTTTACAATGGCATGCACCTTAGATGAATAACCGGGATTACCACTTAATCCAACCAAACCGCCATTTAGTCCGTATTGGTTTACGGTGTCGGCTTGTGGTGGATATTCGCTCATCTGATCAAGGTAGGCAAGGTGTAGCGCCATAAAACCGCCTGCAGAAACGCCTGCAAAGAAGATTTTAGTTGTATCAATACGGTAAGGGTTTCCATTTTCATAACTCTTTCTGAAGAAGCGGACAGAAGCACGGGCATCGTGTACAGCGCGCATTACGGATTCTGTAGCGTCTCCGTCATCAGGACCGGGAAAAGGAAAGTTGGTCATTCCTACACGGTAATCAATTGAGGAAACAACATATCCCATACGGGCAAGATCTTTTGCCATTGGAAGAACATCACTTCCTGTTTTGCTTCCTCCTAAGAAATTACCACCGTGAGCGATGATAATCAGGGGACGTTCAGCTTCGGTATCACCTTTTGGAAAGTGAATATCAAGATTAAGATTTTCTGCTTGATTCAATCGGTTTACATTCGAGCCGTACTGAATATTCGATACGGTGGAATCAGTAAAGATCTTGTCGTGATACCGCTGTCCGCACTGGGCAATCGCCAATGCATTTAGTGATAAAAATCCAGAGAATAGTAACAGTTTTTTCATAGGGTTGGGGTTAGAAAACAAAAGATAAGCTTATACCGGGAATGATGGCGCGTGATTTATAGGTTCCGCCAAAACCGGTTTCAAGATTGGTGTCGGTGCGTTTCATGCCTTCGATGTACAGGAATGAGGCGTCGATGCCAAATCCTTTTTTCAAACGAACACTTGCTCCTGCAGTAATTCCAATTTTATTTACATCCGGCGTTTCGGGTGTGAGGTAACCATCCTGTACCGGGGTCATATCAAAATAGGCGCCGCCTCGAATTTGCAACTGATCATTTAGGCGATGTTCATATCCTGCGCGGAAAATGAAACTGTTTTTATAGTTGCGTGGCGAACGGTTATCCGCAAGTTTTTCGCTGTTGTCTTTAAAATCAATAACAAGGGAATCGTACGAACTCCAGCCCACATAATTTACATCAAGCGCTACACGGTGTTTGTCTTTGGTGTAGCCTAATCCTAACGAGGCTGTAAATGGAAGTCGAATAGAGGTGTTAAATGTTGTGGTACCAAAATAAGAATTCAAAGCCGGAGGGACGCTGAATTCTGCGGAGCCGTCGATGATTTTTGCGAGTATCGATGAACGAAAATCGATCCCTGCAGAAAAACCATTTTTGCCTTTGTAAAAAACACCGGCATTGTAACCGAATCCCGAAGCTCTTCCGTTAAGTCGTGCTTCACCATAAGCTCCTGTACTGTCTTGCGCGGGGATGCCTTTACGCAAACCAAATGTTCCTGTTGCCAGTATAAATCCCGCTCCAATACCAAGCTCATCGTTTATCTTGAACGAAAAGCTGGGCTGAAAACAAATTGTCTTCAGGTCGATCTCACGAATGAGAAATTGCCCCACCCAATCGTCTTCCCATTGTTGTTTACTTCCAAATGGAGTGTAAATGCCAAATCCGAAAGAGAGTCGTTTGCTTCCTTCAAGTCGTGATGCAACATAAAAATGAAAAGGTGTTCCGGTGTTGTGTACCGTTTCCGTTGTATAGTTCCCGGGAAAGGGGGCCAGATAACGTACCCTCGGAAAAAGAAGATTTAGTCCTGCATTGATGTTAAGACTCGAATCCAGAAGAGAGATTCCTCCCGGGTTGAATAAAACCGTGCTTGCATCACTGAGTAAGCCTGTGCCGGTATGACCCATACCGGTTTGTTTTTGTCCTTGAAGATTGAGTTGAAACCCTCCCGCCTGTACAAACAGGGGAAGCATACCAAAGAGGGCGAGCAGAGATCTTTTCATGCAGTGTGACTGCAAGAAAGGTAATAAAAAATCCGGAAGTGACACAAGCATGCAGCACTTCCGGATGAAACACTAGAGATTTCAGGTAAGCAGAACTTTTTTGGTAAGACGGTTTTCTGTGTTTTCGAGGCTTACAAAATACACCCCTCTCGGAAGGTCGCTAACATCCATGCGAATTGATCCGCTACCGCTTTGGTGACTGCTGCTGCGTACGCTTTTTCCACTCAAGTCGAGCAGTTGAATGGTGTACATCTGATCGTTGGTCGATTGCACAATCAGCAGATCGGTTGCGGGATTGGGGTATACTACAAAATCGATGCTGGCATTGACTGTTTCGGTACGCGTGGGTTGTGACATATCAGTTTCAATTGCGATGGCTTTTGAGTCGGCTTCCTGTGCATCGGCATGCGGAGCGCGTTGTTCGTTTCCGTCTGCCACTTCAATACTTGTTGCTTTGGGATCTGCCATTTGTTTGTCGGTTTGAGCAACACGGTTTTGTCCGTTCATTCCACCGGAATTTTCAATAGATGTTTTTTTAGGATCGGCCATTACTTTATCTGAGGCACCGGCTTTTTGACCAGGATTAGCCTTTGGTTTGGATTTTCCATTGGGGGTGCCATTGTAAATGGTTTGCTCTCCCGCCTGGTTGGTGGGACGTTGAGCAGATGATTCTGTTGCCAGTGCAGCTACAAAAATCAGAAGGAAGATTTGCGTTTTCATGGTATTGCTTTTTTGTTTGGGTTGGGACATAGTTTTTCCTGCCGGGATTTTCCCGGAAAGGTGTTGCTGCAGTTTTTCTCCGCAGGGGTTTCGTTCCATTTATCGCAACCGGACCAAAAAGAGAAATGATGGTCCTTATTCCGAATGCCGTTTGAGAGTTACGGCATCCGCTAAAAAGCGCCTTTTGATAGTGAGACGGAGAAGTAAAGGATTAGTTACAGGAAATTTTTAAATGGTCGCAGATCTTGTTGCATGGCAAAAAAAATAATGCGAAGTGATGAACGGTAAGCAATGTATCTTTGTGGAAAATAACAGCGATGGAATTTCCTATACAAGCACCTCACGAATACATTGAGTTGAACAAACTCTTAAAAGTATTAGGACTTACCGAAACCGGTGGCGAAGCCAATCAATGCATCCTCGATGGAATGGTGCTGGTGAACGGAGAAGTAGAATTGCAAAAACGCAAGAAGCTTCGTCCGGGAGATCGCGTTGAATTCGACGGCGAAAAGGTTTTGATCGTTTGAATCTCCTACAAGGACTGATTTTCAGTCCTTAAGAAAATTTCACAAGGCTTGGCTCAATTTGTCAATTTGTTTATATTTGCAACCCACAATANNGGGTCGCTGGTTCAAGTCCAGCAGAAGGAGCAAAAGGAAAGCGAGGTTAATCCTCGCTTTTTTTATTGATTATGTTTTACCTATACATTCTATATAGCGCCTCAGCCGATAAGTATTACGTTGGTTATACGGGATATCCCTGGAGGCGGGTACAGGAGCATAATGAAAATGATGGCAGCACTTTTACAGGGAAGTGCTTCTTCTATTCCAGCATTCAAAGGAGGCTGATTATTGCTATTGAATAGTCCATTAGTGAAAGGTTAAATCCGTAGTACTCTCTATCCGGAATGAAAAAAGCTTTCTTATCTTACCTTCCAACTTTATTTCAAAGGGTGATGATGAATAGCAAATGTATACTGGTTAACCTGCTTTTTTTCGTGGTGTTAAATACAGCAGCACAAAAACAGATTTCGGTGGATTCTCTTCTGCAAATTACTACTGCAGCGGAGTCATTGCCAAACGATCGTTTTAATGCCTACGATGCTTTGGTGTGGGATGTCTACCTCTATTACAAGCCGGATAGCGCCGTTTATTTTTCGCGTAAATGGACTGATTTTGCATTAAAGCAAGGCGACACCATACAGCTCACCAATGCAATTATGGCCGAAGGAATTGCTCACCGTAAAACGGGAAATTATGCAGCGGCATTAAAACGACTGGAGGAATGCAGCGCCATTTACCGAATCATGGAATCTTCTTCCGATTCCCTAACCAATTTGAAAGGCATGGGAGGACAAGCCGCTGTACGTGGAAATATGGGAAATATCTACCGCTCGATGGGTGATCATGAGCAGGCTTTGAAATGCTATGATTTTAGTAAGGAAATGACCGAAAAGATCAAGAAGCGACTTGGACCTAAAGCGGGAAAAAAACAAACACTTTCCATTGCAAATTCGCTGATCAATTCAGGAGCAACATACATCTATCAGAAAAAGTGGGAAGCGGCAAAGAAGGCAAACAGCGATGCACTGGCTTTGTTTGTAGAAATTAACGACGTGGATGCACAAGCCAGTTGTTTCCGTAATCTGGGCATGATTGCAGAATTTCAGAATGATTATCCACTTGCGCTTTCGTATTATGAAAAATGCATGGATATCCGGAAACATGAATCGGATGCGACTGAGCGGGCCTCGATCTTTAATTCAATGGCAATCATTTATTTTAAGTTGGGGGATTATAAATTATCTTCAGAATGGAATCATCGCTCGTACAAACTGGCAAAAGAGATTAATGGTCAGGTTGCAATCCGTGATGCTGCTGAGGGATTGTATCATGCTTACCGTGCAATGGATGTGTCGGATTCTGCCGGATATTTTTTACGGGAAGCTATTCGGATTAACGACGGATTGCTGATCAATAATTTTCCTATTCTGTCGGAGAAAGAAAAGGAGATGCTTTTTGAAATGGTTTTGCCTGAATATGCAAGTCTGTATTCGTACGCCTTGTACAGAAAAGAAAAGGAACCGGCGGTTACAGCAGAAGTGTATTCTACCATTGTTCGCAATAAAGGAATGTTGTTGCGGTCCTCGGCTTCGCTCATCCGACTGATCAAAACTTCGGGGGATACAACACTTGTTCGTTTGTACGATCAATGGATTGCAGAACGGGAAATGGTAGCTAAAGGATTTAACGACAATCAGGACACCAAAACGGCGGAAGAGAAAGCTAATGCTACAGAACGGGAAATGGTAAAACGATCTTCAGCTATCGGTGTTCTGCAGGCTGAAAAAAATGTGCATTGGAGCACTATTCAGTCCTCTCTTAAAAAGAATGAAGCTGCAATTGAATTTGTTGCTTTTCTGGATAAGTACCATGATCTGACGATACCTCGTTATGCTGCTTTGGTCATTCGTCCTGGCATGAAACAGCCGGAGATGATTGCTTTGTGTGATGCAAAGCAAATAGAATCACTTCTTCGAAACAGTTCAGCAACATCCTTGTTCGCCGTGCAACAGGTTTACGGCACCCTACAAAAGAAAAACAGCAAGTTGTATGCATTGATCTGGAAACCTCTTGATGCGGTTTTGAAGGGCGTTACAAGGGTTTATTACGCTCCGGATGGATTGTTGCATAAAATTTCATTTGCTGCATTGAGTGATGATCAGGGAAATTATTTATCGGATAATTACCAATTGTATCCTGTCTCCAATACAGCTGTTCTGGCTCAACCAAAAGATGCAGTTATCAGGTTGTCGGAAATACATTTGTACGGTGGGGTGGAATATGCATATGGAAATGCTCCCAAGGTTTGGGAATACCTCCCCGGAACGCGTCTTGAAGCGGATAAAATTTCTGAGCTTCTTAAACGAAAGGGAATTGTTACGGAGTATTATTTCGGTAATGAAGGCACAGAACTTCGTTTTCGCGAGCGGTCTTCTGCGGGATTGGTATTGCATGTTTCCACTCATGGATTTTTCTTTCCCGATCCGCAAAGCGCGCAGGAAACGGAGTCGAAAGAAGTTCAAACGGAAGTTTCGTTTCGCGGGACATCTACTGAAGGAAGAAATCGTTTTGTGATCAATCCAAATCCTATGATGCGTTCAGGACTTGTTTTCGCAGGAGCAAACAGGGTATGGGCACAAGACGAGGAAACAGAAGCCGATCAGGATGGCGTATTAACCGCATTGGAAATTTCTACACTGGATCTTTCCAAAGTGCAATTGGTGGTGATGTCGGCCTGCGAAACAGGTCTTGGAGATGTGCGCGGATCGGAAGGGGTGTTCGGATTGCAGCGATCGCTGAAGATGTCGGGCGTGCGTTATATCATGATGAGTCTTTGGCAGGTTCCGGATAAAGAAACAGCGGAGTTCATGTTGTTGTTCTATTCAGCTTTATTGAAAAGCAAAGATGTACGTCAGTCGTTTGAATCGGCGCAGAAGGTCATGCGCAAAAAATACGATCCATTTTTCTGGGCTGCTTTTGTGCTGGTGGAATAAAGCGATTCAGAGGAAAATCTGGTAGCGGATAAAAACATATTCACTCAGGAATCCCACAGCTGCACCGAGGTAAATTTCGTGTGGACGGTGTGCGTTCAGCAGTAAGCGCGCCGTACCAATAATTCCAGCAAGAAGGATCAAGGAACAAATGACCCATCGTTCGGGTAATAAAACAGCACTTCCTGAAAGCGCAGCATAAATCCCGATGATTCCGGAAATTCCCGCAGTGTGTGCGCTCAGACGGAAGCGAAAATTAATGATGGTGGAAAGAACCAAGGTGCAAATAGCGCCCAGCACCATGCTGAGTAGTGGAGGAGGAATATGGGGAATTCTTCGAAGCAGGTAATACAGCAATGCGTAATAAAATGCAGTGATCAGATATGGAGCGGTTCGGTCTCTTTTTTCGGGAAGAGTAATATTACTTACCATTTGGTTTTTGACCAGAATGTAAGTGGATAAGCCTGGCATTGCAACTGTGAGAATAAAAACAATAATGTAAAGCATTCTCCTTGCTTCAGGACTGGAGTGGTAAGCAAGATAAGTGTCGGAATGAAAGATCAGGAATAGCGCGAAGAGCGGGACAAAAATCGGATGGAAGAATACCGAGAGGAGGTGGGCAATTCGTTGCGGCATGATCAAAGTTCCTTGCGAAGACGGGCAACAGGAATATTCAGTTGTTCACGGTATTTGGCAACTGTGCGTCGCGCAATATTGTAGCCTTTTTCTTTGAGAACAATTGCAAGTTCATCATCGGTAAGAGGTTTTCTCTTGTTCTCTCCTTCGATGCTTTCTTCTAAAATCTTTTTTACTTCCCGGGTAGAAACCTCTTCGCCGCTATCGGTAGAAAGGGATTCGCTGAAAAAGGATTTAAGTAAAAACGTTCCGAAATGCGTTTGCACATATTTGCTGTTAGCCACACGGGAAACAGTTGAGATATCCATTCCAACTACGTCGGCAATATCCTTAAGGATCATCGGGCGCAACTTGGTTTCATCACCGGAAATAAAGTATTCACGCTGGTATTCCATAATGGCATTCATTACCATCAGCAGGGTTTGCTGACGTTGACGAATTGCATCGATGAACCATTTTGCAGCGTCTATTTTCTGTCGTACAAAAGTAACAGCGTCTTTGTTCTTTTTATCGTTTTTGTTTTCGGCATAGGCACGCAACATCTCTTCGTAATCTTTCGAAATGCGCAGCTGAGGTGCGTTACGTGAATTGAGACTGAGTTCCAACTTTCCGTTTTCTTCGCTCAATAGGAAATCAGGAATAATGTGCTGCATTCCTACTCTTGAACCATCTTTAGCCGAATTACCGGGTTTGGGATTAAGATGGATAATTTCTTCGATGGCGAATTTTAGGTTTTCGTCACTAAGCGATAATTTTTTCTGAATCTTATCGTAGTGTTTTCGGGTGAACTCATCAAACTGGTGTTCGATGATATCAATGGCGTTTTCAATGCCGATACTGTCGTTTTCTTTTCTTCGTAGTTGAATAAGCAGACATTCCTGCAGTGTACGCGCTCCAATCCCGGGGGGATCAAGGTCCTGTATAATGCCCAACACTTTTTCAATCTCTTCCTGCGTTACAGAAAGATTCATGGAAAAGGCAAGATCGTCGACAATGTTTTCCGTTTCTCTTCTCAGGTATCCGGAATCGTCGAGATTACCGATGATGTAGATGGCAATCTGTTTCTGACGTTCGTTGATGATTCGCAAACTGATCTGCGCAAGAAGATTTTCCTGAAAGGAATCTCCTGATGAAATAGGCATCGAACGATCTTCATCATCCGCGCCCCGGTTGTTGACCTGTGTTTTGTACGCAGGCATATCATCGTCGAGATAGTCATTAATGTCGAAATCATTACGTTCATCCGAATTTTCGTCCTGACCGTATTCATCGTCGCCAAACTCTTCATCGCGTTCACGTTCATCTTCCGACTGACCTTCTTCCAACGCTGGATTTACTTCTATTTCTTCTTTAATACGTTGTTCCAACTCAGCAGTAGGCACCTGCAATAGCTTCATCAGCTGAATCTGTTGAGGAGACAGTTTTTGAAGTAATTTTTGGTGTAGCGATTGCTTAAGCATGGTAAGGCGAAAATACGGAAAATAATTGGCTCAACAGAGTAAAGGGATCTGTGTATTATTCGTTCGCCTTCAGTTGGTTTCGTTTAGAACTCACAATTCTTTGGCGACCTTGGAAAGGCGATGACGTCGCGGATATTGGTCATTCCGGTAACGAACAAAACCAGCCGTTCAAAACCAAGACCGAATCCCGCATGCGGTGCAGTTCCAAAACGACGGGTGTCGAGGTACCAGTACATTTCTTCGGTTGGAATATGCATTTCTTTCATGCGTGCTTCCAGGATATCGAGGCGTTCTTCACGCTGCGATCCGCCCACAATCTCTCCAATGCCCGGGAAAAGAATATCCATTGCACGAACCGTGTTGTTGTCTTCGTTCATGCGCATGTAAAAGGCCTTGATATGTTTGGGGTAATCAGTGAGAATGACGGGTTTTTTGAAATGTTTTTCTACGAGATAACGTTCGTGTTCGCTCTGTAGATCCGTTCCCCATCCTGTAACCGGATACTGGAATTTTTTCTTTTTATTTTGCGGTGATTCCATCAGAATGGTAATCGCTTCTGTATAGGTGAGGCGCTCGAAACTGTTGTCAAGACAAAACTGCAATTTCTGAACGAGATCCATTTCAGATCGTTCATTCTGCGGTTTTTGTTTTTCTTCTTCCAGTAGTCGTGTGCGAAGGAATTCAATATCCTCTGCACAGTTGTCGAGGGCAAAACGGATCACATATTTTAAAAGATCTTCTGCAAGATCCATGTTATCGTTAAGATCATTAAATGCAACTTCCGGTTCGATCATCCAGAATTCTGCAAGGTGACGCGTAGTGTTCGAGTTTTCGGCACGGAAGGTTGGACCGAATGTATACACTTCACTCAGTGCCATCGCTCCTAATTCTGCTTCGAGCTGGCCCGATACGGTAAGGTTGGCTTGTCTTCCGAAAAAGTCTTGCGAGTAATCTATTTCTCCTGCATCATTTAATGGTGGATTTTTTGGATCGAGCGTTGATATACGAAACATCTCTCCGGCTCCTTCTGCATCGGATGCGGTAATAATGGGTGTATGCAGATACACAAAACCTCTTTCATGAAAAAATTGATGAATAGAAAAAGCCAAAGCATGACGCACACGGAATACTGCACTAAACGTATTGGTGCGGAAACGTAAATGCGCAATCTCGCGCAGAAATTCCAGTGAGTGTTTTTTGGGTTGCAGGGGAAATTTTTCTGCATCACTGTCGCCTAGAATTTCAAAAGATTGCGCAATGAGTTCAACCGACTGTCCTTTTCCTTGTGAGGCAACAAGTTTACCTGTAATGGAAACAGCAGCTCCGGTTGTTAAACGCTTGAGTTCTGATTCAGGTGTGTTTTCGAAATCAATTACTGCTTGTAAATTATTCAATGTGGATCCGTCGTTAACCGACAAAAACTGATTATTACGAAATGTTCGAACCCAACCTTTAATGGTAATGATTTGTTCCTGTGGTTGTGTTTGGAGTACCTGGCGAATCTTTATGCGTTTCACGGCTGTTTTGTTTTTTTGTCCTGCAAAGGAAAGAAATTTTCAAGCAGCCCTTTTTTATGGACCTGGATACAATATCGGACCGTCTAAACCGTCTGTTTCCGTATGTTGCAAATCCATCAAATTCACAAAGCACTGTAAAACAATGGCTTATAAGAAACAATCGATACAAGGGAAACGTTTTGTGTTAAAATTTGTTTCCAATGTTTCTTTGTTTATACATTTGTCGCAGAATTAAAAAACCGGATGATATGGAACCAATGGACAAAGAATTATTGGATCAGGTGCGAAAGATCTTTATGCGATACGGTATTAAGAGTGTTACCATGGATGATATCGCGCGTGAATTAAAAGTATCGAAGAAGACTTTGTATAAATATGTTACCGACAAACCCGATCTGGTGATGAGGGTAATGGAGTTTGAATGCGAAGAGGATTGTTTGATTATGGATGAAGAGTCCAAAAAAGCAATTAATGCGATTGACGAGCTGCTTTCAATTACTTCGCACATGGGTAAAAAGATTAAGGAGATCCATCCTTCTATTCATTTCGATTTGGAAAAATATTATCCTGAGGCATGGGAAGTTTTTCATCGTCACAAAAGAGGTCGCGTATATATGGATGTTTTGAATAACATGAAACGCGGTATGAAAGAAGGATTGTATCGTCAGGACCTTAATGCTGAAATTTTAACCCGTATACATATTTCGAGAATCGATCTTGTTTTTGACGGAGAACTTTTTCCCCCTTCCTTGTTTGATTTCGGACAGGTATTTGTTGAAATGATGACCTATCATATTCACGGTATTGCTTCCGAAAAAGGCATAGCATATTTAAACGAAGCATTAAAGAATACAGAAAACCATATTAAAATTTAATCCATGAGATTTATCAGTACACAGCTTTTATTGCTGGTTGTTTTTGTTCATTCATTGCACGCGCAACAAAGTATGTCGCTCAAAGAGGCGATAGATTTTGGTGTTAAGAACAGTTATTCCGTGCGCATGAGTCAGGCCGATATGGAGAAGTCGGAGAAAAAAGTGCGGGAAGTTCTTGCCTACGGTTTACCACAGGTAAATGCCAATGGTCAGTTTCAGCATTTTATTACGCTTCCCACTACGGTAATTCCTGCTAATGCTTTTAATCCATTTGCTCCAGCGGATGAATTGGTAGGTGTAAAATTCGGAACGGATTTTAATGTTACCGGCTCCATTCAGGCATCGCAACTTTTGTTTGACGGCTCCTATCTTGTAGGATTGCAGGCATCGCGAAATCTTGCAAATTTTTCGAGACTCGCTGTTGAGCGTTCAAAGGTTGAAGCAACTGCAGAAATTGAAAAAGCTTATTATACCGCAGTTGTAGCGGATGAGAATGTAAAGACCATTGAGAATATGGTTACTGTTCTGGAGAAGCTTTACAATGAGACAAAACTGATTTTTGATAATGGGTTAACAGAGTCGCAGGACGTAGATCAGATTCAACTTACTGTAATGAACCTGAAGAACGGATTATCGCGTGCTAAGTTAATGCGTGATGCAGCCTATATGACCTTAAAAATGCAGATGGGAATGAGTGTGGAACAGGAGTTAAAACTTAGCGATACTCCACAAAACATTGTTTCTTCCGTTGCGCTGGAGCAATTTGGGAAGGATACGTTTGATCCTACTACTAACGTTGATTATCAGATGATGCAAACTCAGGTTACACTCAATGAGTTAAACATGCGCAATGAGAAAATGAAATACTATCCTTCGCTGAATGCATTTTTCACCCAACAGTATCAGGCATTCAGAAATGATTTCGATTTTTTTGAAAACAAACCCTGGTATCCTGCAACAATTTGGGGAGTACAAATGCAGGTTCCGATTTTCAGTTCAGGTATGCGCAATGCGAAAGTTGCACAAACGCGCATTGAAATGGAGAAGTCACAAATCAATCTTCAGCAAGTCGACCAGGCTTTGCGTATTCAGTCGTACATGGCGCAAACAGAATTCTTAACGGCGTTGGATGCGTACAATTATCAAAAGGAATCGCTGGCACTGGCCGAGAGTATTCAATCGAAAACCCTACTGAAGTACAAGCAGGGATTAGCATCGAGCCTCGAACTTTCGCAGGCGCAGAATCAGTATTTAAATCAACAGACCAATTATATCACTTCATTGTTCAATCTTTTAAGTGCAAAAGCACAACTCGACCGAATCAACTCAAAATCGGCCGGAGCCATCACTAAATAAATGAACCTACCGAAACCAGATATCATCATGAAACCATTTCACTTTACTATCGCTGCTTTGCTTGTTGTTTTGCAATCCTGCAGTGTTGAAGTCGCCGAAGAAACAACCGTAACCGAGCCTGTACAGGTTTTGCCAATTGTAACCACTAAAAAAATCGACTATTCCCAATTTCAACATTATGTTGAGGTACAAGGAACCATTCAAGCCGACAAGATCGCAACCCTGACGGCGGAGATGGGCGGATTGATTCGTGTAATTCATGTTGAGAAAGGTCAACGTGTGAATGCCGGACAAACGCTTGTTACGCTCGATAGTGATGTATTACGCAAGAACATAGAAGAGGTGAAGAAGAGTCTTGAGCTAGCAGATTTTGTATATGAGAAGCAAAAGAATCTGCATGAGCAGAATGTGGGATCGGAATTACAATACCAACAAGCAAAGAACAATAAGGAGCGATTGGAGCAAACTTTAAAAACGCTGGAATCTCAATTGAGCATGACGGTAATTTCAGCTCCTTTTGATGGAGTGATCGATGACATTTTTCCAAAAATTGGTGAGATGGCAGCTCCGGGGGTTCCGGTAATTCGTTTGATTAATTTGCGCAAAGTGCATATTGAAGCGGAGGTGATGGAAAGTTATTTACGCAGTGTAACCAAAAGCAAAATGGTTGATGTACGGATCAACTCCATGGATACCATGATTTACAACGTGCCTATCGTTCGCACAGGAAAATATATCAATCCCGCAAACCGCACATTTGTTGTTCAGGTGGACATCAATAATACAGATGAACGTCTTTTACCCAATATGATTGCTATACTGCGAATAAAGGATGAAGTGATGGATAGTGTGTTGGCGGTACCCAACGAAGCATTGTTACAGAGTTCTGCAGGAGTAAATTATTTGTTTGTAGTCTATGAAGAAAACGGAAAAGAACTTGTCAGGAAAATTGACGTGGAGCCAGGCGCTTCAGATGATACCCGCACTGTTGTTTATCCCTTGAATGGAGCGCGCTCACAGCTACGTGCAGGCGATCGAATTGTTGTAGAAGGAGCCCGTGGCGTGAAGCAGGGTATGCAGGTAAAAGTGAAGAATTAATCATTAAAAAAATTCAGTTTTATGTCGACCCCAAAAAAGGATTCCGATAAACGATTATTGCTCAAGGATTTTTTCCTGACGAATTGGGCCATCAGCAATGTAAAAACAGTATTGCTGATTACGTTCATGATTGTTTTTGCAGGTATCAGCACTTATAAATCAATGCCAAAAGAGGCATTCCCGGAATTGAACATTCCAACTATCTACATTGGCGTTCCTTATCCCGGAGCCGGTCCGAAAGTGATTGAAGACAAGATCACACGTAAGATCGAGAAGGAAGTGAATACCATTCGTGGAGTGGACAAAATCAAATCAACCAGCATTTTCGGTTATTCAACTATTATCGTTGAATTCAATTTCGATGTTACTCCCGAGCAGGGATTACGGAAGGTAAAAGATGCGGTAGACAAAGCCCGTGGTGATAAAGATTTCCCTCGCGACCTTCCAGCAGAGCCGAATGTTTTTGAGATGAATTTTTCGGAATTCCCAATTATGAATATCAATCTTTCCGGAAATTATTCGGTTGATGAATTGACAGAGTTTGGAGAGTTTCTGGAAGACGAAATTGAAAAGATTGAAGAAATCTCCAAGGTGGAAATTCGCGGTGTGCAGAAAAAGCAGGTTAGTATTTCCATCAATAAGTTCGAAGCAGAATCGCGCATGGTGAGTTTTGGTGATATTGAAAATGCCATTACTTCTGAAAACATGACCATGTCGGGCGGTGAAGTGAAAATGTCGGGTATTGCCCGTGATGTTCGCGTTGAAGGTGAATTCGCCAGCCTGGAGGAGATCCGAAATATTATTGTGAAACGCGATTATTACAACATCGTTCGTCTGCGTGATGTTGCTGAAGTAACTTTTGGCGATGAGGATACTACATCATTTGCACGACAAAACATGAAGCCTGTTGTGATGCTTGATGTAATCAAACGTTCCGGCACCAATTTGCTTGAGGCGTCGGACAAGATTTTTGATGTGGTAAATGAGGCAAAAGCAAAAGGCAGAATACCTTCAGATCTTGAGCTGACTTACACCAACGATATGTCGTTTAAAACACGCGATCAGGTTTCGAGTCTGGAGAACAATATTATTTCCGGAGTTATTCTTGTTGTTCTGATCTTACAATTGTTTTTGGGATTACGAAGCGCATTATTTGTTGGTGTTGCAATTCCTATGTCGATGTTCCTTTCTTTCATTATCCTAAATGTGATGGGAGTAACCTTGAACATTATGGTATTGTTCTCATTGGTACTCGCCCTGGGAATGCTGGTGGATAACGGAATAGTGGTTATTGAAAATGTTTACCGATTAACCAACGAAGGCTACTCCCTGTTTGATGCGGTAAAGTATGGGGTAGGGGAAATTGCGCTACCAATTATCTCCTCAACTGCAACAACCGTTGCCGCGTTTATCCCTCTTGCCCTTTGGCCCGGTCTTATGGGTGAGTTCATGCAATATCTGCCACTCACACTCATGATCGTATTGAGTTCTTCGTTGTTTGTGGCATTGGTTATTAATCCTGCTCTAGCAATTCTCTTGATGAAAACTGTAGAAGAGCGCCCTGCATTGGCAAAGGTCATTCGCAATGCAATGATTGGGTTCGGATTAGGTTTATTGTTACTGCTTTTAGGAAAGTTCACGCTTGGTAACCTTGCTCTTACTTTCGGCGCATTGGTATTGATCAATTATTACTTTCTGGATGCTGCAACAAACTTTATGCAGAACAAGCTCTTGCCTACATTGGAACGTCGTTACCGTGCGTTTTTGGAGTATGCATTAGTAAAGCGACCGCTCACTATTTTCCTGAGCACGATTGCAATGTTGTTCCTTTCGTTTATGCTTGTGGGGGTTTTCCAGCCTAAAGTTTTGTTTTTTCCGGAAAACGAACCTGCATATGTAAATGTATTTGTGGAACTTCCTGTGGGAACGGATATTCGTCTTACCAACGAGATTACCAAAAGTGCAGAGCTTATCATCGATTCAACATTGGCGAAATACGATGATGTGATTATGCTTGCAGAAAAGCCGCTGGGAGATACTGTGGTGGTGGATTCGTTCCGGTTGGTTTCTTCGATGATCGCTCAGGTTGGAGAAGGCACATCAGATCCGATGGAAGGCCCTTCAATGGGTAATACACCCAATAAGGCGCGTATCACCATTTCATTTGCAGAAGCCCCCTATCGTCAGGGACATCGTACTTCAGATATCAAACGTGAGATTGAGCAAGCGCTCGAAGGGCGTTTTCCCGCAGACGTAAAAATTGTAGTTGCCAAAGACGCAGCAGGTCCACCACAACAGCCGCCAATCAATATTGAACTTTATGGTGATGATTACGATTCGCTCATAGTAGAGGCTGAGAATATGCGGACATTTCTTGATCTGCAGAATGTTCCAGGTGTGGACGAATTGAAGCTGGATGTTGAAATCGGAAAACCTGAATTACCCATAGAAGTTGATCGTGAAGTTGCGCGCCGATTGGATGTTTCTACAGCCCAGGTTGCAATGACCATTCGTACAGCATTGTTTGGTAAAGATGTTTCCACTTACAAAATCGGCGATGAGGACTATGATATTAATGTTCGATACAAAGAAGATTATCGTCATGACCTCCAGGCCTTGCNNGCTCGATCAGAAAATCACTTTTCGTGATATGTTGAGCGGAAAACTGGTACAGGTTCCTATCCGAACAGTTATTCTTCCACCCAAAAACAAATCTTCCTATTCGGCAGTTAAGCATAAAAACACCGATAGGGTTGTTACCATTTTTTCAAACGTAAAAGAAGGAGAAAATCCAACGGAGATTGTTAATCAATTGAAGGAGAAGTTAACATCCTACAATGTTGGAAATAACGTGAGCTGGAAATTTACCGGTCAGCAGGAAGACATGGAAAAGGAAATGAAATTTCTTTCCGGTGCTTTGATGATCGCTGTATTTATGGTTTTCCTCATTATTGTGGCTCAGTTTAATTCTATTAGTTCACCGGCAATTATCATGACATCCGTAATTCTGAGTTTGATTGGTGTTCTGCTTGGACTTATCATTTTCCAAATGGATTTTGTGATTATCATGACCATGATCGGTATTATTTCACTGGCAGGAGTCGTGGTGAACAACGCTATCGTTTTAATCGACTATACCATTCTGCTCATTAATCGTCGACGCGAAGAACTGGGAATTGGTGAAGATGAAAACCTGCCAATGGATGAAATTGTAGATTGTATCGCCAAAGCCGGTGGTACCCGACTTCGTCCCGTAATGCTTACGGCAATTACTACCTTGTTAGGACTCATTCCACTTGCGGTTGGTATCAACGTTAACTTTATAACCTTGTATTCCGAATATGATGCACAGTTCTTTATTGGTGGGGATAACGTAATGTTTTTTGGTCCGTTGAGCTGGACTGTAATTTTCGGATTAACATTCGCAACCTTTTTAACACTGGTAATTACACCAATTGTATTCCTGTTGATACACCGATTAAAGGTGAGGCTGTACAAGCGGACGAAATGGAAACTGCTTAAAACCTATTAATGACAATGCCCGGATTCATAAATTCGGGCATTGTCGTTTAATCACCTTATCTTTGTCCTATGGAAACGGTCAAAACAGATATTCGATCCCTCTCATTTGAAGAGTTGAAATCGCGTTTTGAAGAAATGGGAGAGAAAACTTTTCGTGCCAAGCAAGTTTATGAGTGGCTGTGGAAAAAGTCGATTCATGATTTCGATGGAATGACCAACTTGTCGCTGGAGCTAAGGAACAAGTTGAAGGAACGGTTTGTTATTTATAATATCACATTATCCGATCGTCAGGTTTCAGCAGATCGAACCATTAAGTGTGCATTCTCCTTGCACGATGGAAAAGTAGTAGAAGGAGTGCTCATCCCCACTAATTCCAGAATGACCGCTTGTATTTCATCGCAGGTTGGTTGCTCGCTTACCTGCGCGTTTTGTGCAACAGGTAAGTTGAAACGAATGCGTAACCTTGAAGCCAGTGAAATATATGATCAGGTTGTAACACTTAAGAACGAGGCGGAGAATACATATGGCATTCCGCTTAGCAATATTGTTTATATGGGAATGGGAGAGCCTTTGTTGAACTACCGTAGCACACTTGAGTCGGTCAGCAAAATCACTTCTCCGGAAGGTTTGGGAATGTCTCCTCAGCGGATAACGGTTTCTACAGCTGGTATTGCGAAGATGATTATGAAGTTGGGTGATGATGGTGTAAAGTTTAATCTTGCTCTTTCCCTGCATGCTGCCAATGATGAGAAGCGGAACAAGATCATGCCGATCAATGAGCAAAATACGCTGGATGCGCTTGCCGAGGCCCTGCGTTATTTTTACGACAAAACGGGTACGCGTGTCACTTATGAGTATATCATTTTCAAAGAGTTTAATGACTCTTTACAGGATGCCCGTGAGCTCGCAGAGTTTTGCAAGCATGTTCCCTGCAAGGTGAATATTATTGAATACAATCCAATCGATGACGGAGAATACCGTCAGGCAGATTCCGAAAAAGTGGATGCCTTTGCCCGCTATCTCGAATCGCGCAACATTGTTGTAAACATCCGCAGAAGCCGCGGTAAGGATATTGATGCTGCATGTGGTCAGCTGGCAAATAAGAATAAAGCAGCCTACAAAGAGGATTGATTTTCGAAAATACTGTTTGAGCTGGAGGTAATTGAAAGCACAAGCAGGATATAATTTTGATTTATTGAAACCGTCAATACACCTGATTCGTATCTTTAAGCACTGCGGAGTACACAAATGAGACCAATCGTTTTTTTCCTACTTTTTTTAGTGTTGTGCAGCAATAGCGGGTTGACTCAGCTTGTTGTGCAATGGAGTGAAGAGTTTAAGTTCGATCGAAGGGTAAGTATAGCGGGAATGATGAGTGATCCGAATTTCTTTTATGTGTTAAAACGAAATACTTCCGGTAAAGGAAACCCTGCCCCCTATTTTCTTGAGCAGTTCGATGCATCAAGCATGGCCATCCGTCGTCAGATGGAAATTCGTTTTCCCGTAGCACCACATTCTCCCGGTGTGGTTTTTCATGATTTGCTTTCTGTTGATGGGAAGCTCTGGCTTTTCTTACAAGGCACAAACAAACGGGGGAGAAACGGTAGATTGTATGTAGCCCCGGTCGATATGGATCAGGCAAAAATTGGTGAGGCTATTCTAATAGATTCGTTTGCAAACCCTGTTGCATCTGCCGATTTCCGTATTGAAGAATCATGGAACGGAAAAACCATTCTGGTGATGCATAATGATCCATTCGATATTAAATACAACAGCGAAAAATTTTATTACAAAGTTTACAATAACAATATGAATTTGCTTTGGAAAAAGGAAATCGAAATGCCTTTTCGTGATCGCATGTTCAAGGTAACGCATCATTTACTGGATCATAAAGGAAATGTACATTTAGTCAGCGCTGTGCATCAGGAACGGGAAAAAGGTGACCAGCGCGATAATGCAGTATCCAATAACAAGTACCATTTGATTTCTTATTATCACGAACAAAATCTGGTAAAGGAATTTGAGATTTCATTGGGAGAAAAATGGATCTCGGCCTTAACATTTGATATGGCTCCTGATGGACAGTTAGTGCTTGCTGGTTTTTACAGTAATGCAGCGAATTATTCCATCAGCGGAACATTCTATTTGCGGATCGATCCTGAAACGCGAAGTGTAGTGCAATCGAACATGAAAGCGTTTGATAAAAATTTTCTGCTCGAATTTTTACCCGAACGTAAAGTGAAAAAGGGTATTGAACTTTCTGATTTTTATTTTGATCACCTCGTTGTGCGTGAAGACGGTAGCGCAATGCTGATCGCGGAACAATATTACATGCAAGTGGTTTACACGTATAACGATCCATACATGAATGGCATGTACGGATGGGGATATCCCTATGGCGGATATTCCCCTTATTACCGCAGCAATTACAATTATCAGTACCATTACAACGACATCATTGTGGTAAGTATTGATCCCGAAGGAAATATTGATTGGACAAAAAAAATTCCAAAACGACAAATGTCTTCCAATGACGGTGGGTATTATTCATCTTACACCTTGGCGAGCAATGAACGCATGGTATATGTTTTGTTTAACGATAATCCCAGAAACTCTGCGGAATTCCGTAAGGGAACAGCTGAGCCTTATGCAATGACAAAACCCTCCAAGAGTCAGGCCATGATGGTTACCATCGATAGAGAAGGGAAGTTTGTTTACAATGCCTTGTTTGCTCAAAAGGAGTCGGGATTAATTCTTCGTCCCAAGCTCTGTTATCAGTACTCTGCTGATCGCCTGATACTCTACAGTCAGAAAGGAAGCCGCTACCGATTCGGAGCGATTGGCTTGCCCTAAAAATTTATCTTTCATTAAAAATTCCCCCTTATCTTCGCAACATATGCTTAGCATAAAGGAAGTACAAGCACCCATTCACTCGGAAATAGCCGAGTTTGAAATCCGTTTTCGTGAAGCGATGAAAAGTCGTACGGTTTTGCTTGATAAGATCACGCATTACATCGTGAAGCGAAAGGGAAAACAGATGCGTCCGATGTTTGTATTCCTTAGCGCAAAGACATGTGGGGAAATCAGTGATAGCGCATATACCGGGGCCGGACTTATTGAATTATTGCACACTGCAACATTGGTGCACGATGATGTGGTTGACGATTCGAATGAGCGGCGGGGATTCTTTTCACTGAATGCTTTATGGAAAAATAAAATAGCTGTATTGGTAGGTGATTATCTCCTCTCGAAGGGATTATTGCTTTCAATCGATAAAGGAGAATTTCGACTCCTGCAAATAGTAAGCAATGCGGTTCGTGAAATGAGCGAAGGAGAATTGCTTCAGATTGAAAAAGCAAGAAAGCTTAATATTACAGAGGAGATTTATTATGAAATTATCCGCCAGAAAACAGCGTCTTTAGTTGCTGCTTGTTGTGCTTGCGGGGCGGCCTCTACCAAATGTGATGAAGCTGCTATTGATAAAATGTACCAATTTGGCGAGCACGTTGGAATGGCCTTTCAGATCAAAGACGACATTTTCGATTTTGGTTCCGGAGAGGATATCGGAAAACCAACAGGGATTGATATCAAGGAAAAGA
This sequence comes from Flavobacteriales bacterium UBA2798, assembly GCA_002351955.1. Classification (GTDB taxonomy): domain Bacteria; phylum Bacteroidota; class Bacteroidia; order Flavobacteriales_D; family UBA2798; genus UBA2798. The sequence continues at coordinate 30,743 of DEHO01000043.1, read as the reverse complement.
AAATGACATTGCCACTGATTTACGCTTTAAATAATGCAGAGAAAGGCGTACGTCGCAAAATAATCAACTATGTAAAAAACCACAATGAGGACCCTAAAAAGGTGCAGGAAGTAGTCGATTTTGTTTTGAAAAGCGGAGGAGTGCAATATGCTACAAAACGTATGCATGAATTCAAGGATAAAGCATTAACTATTCTTCATACGTTTCCCGAATCAGAGTATCGCCGCGCACTGGAGGGATTAGTCCTGTATACCGTTGAACGGAAGAAATAGAACGGGTTTAACCACGTTTTAGCGGATCTCGGGTAAATCTTTATCAGTTATTTTTTAGTGTTTGTGGCAGAAAAGAGCTATTCGGCGAAATAGGCCAATCCAACCGCGATGGGCTAAAGAAAATTAGCCTATTTTGATACTATGTCTAGAGCTCTCTTTCTATTCATAGTAATGATTTGTCTTCATTCCGGGAACGTATATAGCAATGCGGATTCTCTGTGGAGCGTGTATAACAATCGTGCGGAACCAGATAGTGTACGTTTAAAGGCAATGGATGAACTATCATGGCCGCTTGTTTTTTCTGTTCCTGATTCTGCAATTTCACTCTGCAATTTTTCCATTGGGGAATTTGCCCCGAAAGGAGCGAGTAAAGGGCTCGGACAAATTCTCCGCAACAAAGCAGTAGCCTTTATCATGAAAGGCGAATACAATAGTGCATTGGACGCTTATCAGCAATCCGAACAAAATTGTTTGGGCGCAGGTGATCTGGATGGGTTGGCGAGTACCTATAACGGTTACGGAATTGTATTTTCCAGAATCGGACAGCACGCCCGTTCTATAGAATATTATTACAAAGCACTCAGTTGTTTTGAACGACTCAGTGACAAACAAGGAATGTCGATTGCTTACAACAACATTGGGCTTATTCATACCAAGCGACAGGAATATGATAAAGCACTTGCGTTGTATGATAAAGTTTTAGCTATACAAAAGGAACTTGGCAATCAAAAAGGTATTAATACTGCTCTGGCCAATATGGCTGAAGTTTATTTGAAGACCGAACAATTTGATAAATCAATTGAGATTTATGAGCAGGCATTGGAAGGTGCTCAACGAATGAATGATGAATTTATGGTCGCCACTGTGCGTAACAACATGGGCGGTGCATATGCTGATAAAGGCGATTATGACAAGGCGCTGTATCATTTCTTTTATTCACTTCCAATTCGTAATCGTGCGCAGGATGTGCAGGGTCAGATTGATACGTACAACTCGATTGCACAGGTTTATGTTAAACAAAAGGATTTTAAGAAAGCGCTTGAGTTTGCAAGAAGGAGTTATGATCTTTCCGCTACAGTAGGTTCTCCTGAAGGGATAAAAAATTCTGCCTTTACGTTGTTTAATGTTTTCGAAGGACAACGAAATGCTGATAGTGCGTTGAAGTACTATCGCGAGTTTGTCACTATAAAAGATAGTTTGTACAACTCTGAAAATACTGCCAAGCTTGTTGAGGAAGAAATGCGTTATGGTTTCGATCAGCGGGAGCGTGAAATGATGCTGGAGCAACAACGTCGCGACATCGTTCATGAAGAAAGTAATAAACGTCAGCGCCTGCAGAAAATTTATATGGGAATAGGATTGGCGTTGTGTATGCTAATTCTGCTTGTTGTGTGGCGAGGACTTCAGGCGCGTAAGCGGGCGAACAGAATCATTTCCGAACAGAAAGAATTGGTTGAAGAAAAGAACAAAGAGATTCTGGACTCTATTCGGTATGCACAACATATCCAGGAAGCAATTCTTCCGGCAAAAGAATTTATGGATGGATTTTTGCCTGAATACTTTATTTATTATTTACCAAAAGATATTGTAAGCGGTGATTTTTATTGGGCTGAACAATTTGGTGACTTATCACTTTTTGCAGCAGTAGATTGTACAGGGCACGGAGTTCCGGGCGCTTTTGTGAGTATTGTTGCCAATAATAATCTGAACCGGTGTGTAAAGGAATTTGGTTTACGGGAACCGGCAGCTATTTTAGATAAGTTGAATTTATTGGTAAACGAAACATTGCGTCAGCGCAGGGATGTCAGCTCGGTAAAAGATGGAATGGACATTGCGCTTTGTTCCATAAGACGCCTGCCGGATGGAAGCGTAGAATTGCAATATGCCGGCGCAAACAATTCAATGTTCCTTTTTGCTGCAAAAGGCTCATTGCCTGAAAAACATCTTGCAATAGAAGATCCCGAAAGTTCTTTTGCCGTATTCGAAATTAAACCCGATCGACAACCGGTTGGAAACTTTTTAGAGCATTATTCAGAGCCATTTACGAAACACAAACTGAAGCTGCAAAAGGGCGAAAGCTTGTATATTCTTACTGATGGTTTTGCAGATCAGTTTGGTGGTCCCAACGGAAAAAAATATAAGCAGTCTCAATTCAAAAAACTTATTTTTCAAAACGGACATCTATCAATGCAAGAGCAGCGAGATGTTCTGCATACCGCTTTTCACACCTGGAAAGGCGACATGGAACAGATTGATGATGTCTGTGTGATCGGAGTGCGCGTTTAGAGAACGAGACTGGGAAAGAGATCTAAATTTTCATTTTGCCGTTCACCTTTTACTATTCACCGATTCTCTGTAATTTTTAATGTTGTGGTACTGGTAGACGCTCCGCTGCTTACGCTTAGTTTATAATCACCAGGCTTGAGAAATTCATTCTTTCCGTTTTCGGTTTTTTCCTGATTGTTTTTCAGATTGTACATAAAACGAGTCAGTCCTTTTTGGTGTTGTGTTTTGTCGGCATAAACCAGTTTACCGCTTGCCTCGCGAAGTTCAATGTTTGCACTTCCGGCTGCAGTTGTCCAGAAATAAATTGCTATTTCAGGTTCATATCCTTTTTCCCATTTGCTCCAGCTTTTTCCCCACATCCGTGAATGGGTAATTTCTTTGGGTGTATACAGATAGAGCGACTGTGATTGCACTACTGTTGTGAGTTCTTGCAAGGGTGCAATATTTGCAACGTATACAGAGCGGCCGTGTGTTCCTACAACCAACTCCTTGTCGCGGGGATGAATTACCAAATCGTGAACAGGAACGTTGGGAAAATTGGTGTTTAGTAGTTGAAAAGATTTTCCTTTGTCGAGTGATGCATATACACCATGGTCTGTTCCAACATAAATTAAATTTTCATTGGCAGGATCTTCACGTATAACGTTCACTGCTTCCCCGGAAATATCAGTGGCAATTCGTGACCAGGTTTTTCCATAATCTTCGGAAGAAAACACCATGGTTGAAAAATCATCACGGGTATGACCGTTCAGACAAACATATACTCTTCCCTCAACAAAACGTGAAGCCTGTACTCTGCGAACAGTGAAATCGGCAGGAAGCGTTCCTGTAATGTTGTTCCAGCTGTTTCCTCCATCCTTTGTTAGCCATACAAATCCATCGTCTGTTCCGGCATACAACAGTCCAAATTTTAAAGGCGATTCGTGCAGCGCAGTAATTGTACCGAATGCTACATCACCGGGTTTGCCGCCTTTGGTGAGGTCTCCTGAAATGGCAACAAATTCTTCTCCTTTTTTAAGCGAACGGAAAACTTTGTTTGCTCCCATATAAATTACATCCGCACTGTGTGTAGATAGCCATATGGGTGTTTGCCAGTTCCAGCGCAATGGACGCTCACCCAGTTCATGCTTGGGTGTTATATAAAAACTTTCGCCTGTGTTTTTATTGATGCGGTAATAATGTCCAAATTGATACCCGGTATACACTGTACTGTTGTCGCGTGGATCTATCATCACTTGCATGCCGTCACCACCAAGAATTGTTTTCCAGGGATATTCACCTTCCATTTGCCAGGACAAACTCTCCAGGTGTTGCGATGATCCATACCATACCCCATTGTCCTGTAACCCTCCGTAAATGTTGTAGGGAGATGCCATGTCAACATTTATGGTATAGAATTGTCCAACTGCAGGAGTATTGCAACGAATCCAGCTTGTACCATTGTCGTAGCTGATATTTACTCCCCCATCGTTACCGTTTATCAAATGACCTTTTCGTTTTGGATTTACGTACAAAGCGTGATGATCGACATGCACATTGTCGCCGTTGATGCTTTCAAATGTTTTTCCTCCGTCTTCAGATTTAATTACAACAAAAGCGGATGCATATATTTTTTCAGGATCGTTTTCATCTATGCTGATCTGACCAAAATAATATCCATAGGTGAAAACAAGATCTTCCACATAGGTATCATGTGTTTTCTTCCAGGTCTTCCCTCCGTCATTTGATCGGTAAAATTCTGCCCCGGTTACAGGGGTGTCGAACAAAAGTGCATTGGCATCTTCAAGGTATTCTGCAAGCGTTTTGGGACTGATACTGTTGTCAAGAATTTTAGTACGAACGAGCTCAACAGTTATTTTTTTAGGAAAATTGTTTTCTTGTAAAAAGCGATTTATCTTTTTTTCGTCGAGCGACAGAAATTCTTCTTTGCTCATTTTTTTCAGTTGATCTTTACTTAATGCCTCCGGATCACTTTCCTTTTTAAAGTCTTTGCGTAATGCCTGATTATCGAGAAAAGCATATATAATTTCGGGTTTGTTTTTACAAAGCGCAATTCCGATTCTTCCCACGCCGTCTCTCTGTGGAAATCCGCTCTCGGGAGTGGAAATCTTTTGCCAGCTGTCACCGCCATTTGTGCTTTTGTATATTCCTGAACCGTTTCCGCTTTCAATAAAATTCCAGGCACGGCGCTCGCGATGCCACGATGCGGCGTAAAGCACAGATGGATTTTTCTCATCTACAATAAGATCAATTACCCCGGTATTTTCATTCACGAACAAGGTTTGTTTCCAGGTTTTTCCACCGTCGCTTGATTTATACAATCCACGTTCTTTGTTGGGAGTGAAAAGATGACCGATACTGCTCACCCAAATGGTATTTGCATCTGTAGGGTGAAGTATTACCCGACCGATATGATGCGTTTCTTCGAGTCCAAGATGTTGCCAGCTTTTTCCATGATCGCTGCTACGAAATAATCCGATACCTGCGTAGGAAGAACGACTGGAGTTGTTTTCTCCTGTTCCTACATAGATCACATCGCTTTTCCAGTCGATGGCAATATCACCGATTCCAAAAATCCATTCCTTGTCGAAAAGAGGGGTAAATGTTGTTCCATTGTTTCTTGTTTCCCATAATCCTCCTGTGGCATAAGCAACAAAAAAATGGGTTTCATCGTTGGGGTCGACTTCAATATCTACCACTCGTCCGCTCATTACACTCGGACCAACTGATCTGAATTCAATTCCTTTCAGCAGTGATTGATCGCTTTTGCTTTTATGTTTTTCCCATGCGCTCATGCGTTCTCTTGCAAGCGTATAGGAATTTTCTATAGTGGATTTACGTTGCGCGCCTGCAGTAAATGGCATCGCAACAAATAAGAGGAGTAAGATTCGTGTCATGTTCAAATATAACCACTAAGCCACTAACAACACCAAGGCCCACCAAGAAAAATCTCAGTGGGCCTTAGGGAGCTTTGTTTATTGGTGTTCTAAATTCACTTCACAATCGCCACGTGTCCGTCATAGAAGTGGTATTCTCCTCTGACGCTGTCTTTGATCTTTACTTTGTAAACATACACATCGGCTTTTGGCTCTTCTGATCCGCGATATGTTCCGTCCCATGCAGTGTTGATGTTTTGCGTGTTAAACACCATCTCACCCCAGCGGTTAAAGATCATCAGATCGTATTCTGCAATATTTTCACCTTTTCCATAGAAGACATCATTCTTGCCATCTCCATCCGGAGTGAATGCATTGGGAATGTAGAAGGTAAATTCCGGACTAACCTGGATGAATTTGGTGATGGTATCCGGACAATTCTGATTGTTATTGGATATCAATGTCACCTCATAAGTGCCCGTGTTAGCATACGTGTGCATGGGTGAGTATACTGTCGAGCCGTTTCCGTCGCCAAACATCCAGCTTGCAAATGTTGCATTGGTGCTGGTGTTTGTGAATCGTGCTTCCGGATGAAAAATGGAGAGATCAAGATCGCTGATTTCAAAGTCGGCTTCCGATTGCAGTCGAACGGTAACTCCCACTTGTGTCTGGTCTGTTCCTACACATCCCCATGGTGATGTAACAATAAGCGATACGTTATATACTCCGCTCACTGTGTACGGATGGGTAACAACCTCAAGAGTGGATGTATTTCCATCTCCGAAATTCCATGCGAACGATGATCCGTTTTCATTGGGCATATCGTTGAAGAATGTTAGGGGAGCGGAGCCGCAGGCATTGGTCAGTTGCGGGCTGAGTTGTACGTCGGGATTGGGATGTACTTCTACCCAGGTGGACTCCACGCGTTGATTGCCACATCCATCAGTAATTGTTGCGGTGTAATATCCGCTTGTTGTAGGTGTTATCGAGAATGGTCCGGGACCATTGGGCAGATTGTTGTTCCAGGTAATGATATAGATTCCTGTCGCGGTTCCCATTTCGGTAAATACCAATCCTGTTTGACCAATACAAAGATCCGGAGTTGCTGTTACACCCAATTGCAGCAGATTGATATCGTTAACATGGACAAAAATCGTTTGTGCAGTTGTTGTACATGCATTTGCATCACTTGCATATACAGAATATGTCGTGCTGGCTGCTGGAGATATGTTGTGTGATGTTGCGTTGGAAAGATTATTGTTCCAATGATAAACATATCCACCCGAACCTCCGTTTGCCGTGGCACTGATAGTAGTAATAGTGCCTGGACAAATGGTGTCTCCCGGACTAACTGTGAGCGTAAGTGGAGNNATCATGAAGTAGTTTCCGGGAGCGAGATTATTTATGCTTGCACTGTTTTGTGGCGGGTTAATGTTCCATTGGTAATTGTAGGGAGCTGTTCCACCATTTACTGTTGTTTGAATGGATCCATTGTTTGCACCAAAACAGGTAATGTCGTTTTGTGAAACAATGGTTGCGCTTAGTGGAAGTGGCTGATTAATGGTTACAGAATGGGTTTGCTGACAACCACTCATATCGCTTGCGGTTACAGTATAATTTCCAGCGGCAACGCTATTGATCGTTGTTCCTGTTGTGCCGTTGTTCCATTGGTAAGAGATTGTTCCGTTTCCTCCGTTAGCNNAAGCAAGCACAGTTGCAGATCCGTTTGCGCCACCATTGCATGATACAGGAGTGGTAGAGGTGGTTTGTATACTGATTGCTGCCGGTTGTGCTACAATTGCAATTCCGCTTTGTGTACAACCTTCCGCATCCATAATGTTGATGGTGTATTGACCTGCAATTAATCCGTTTGCAGTTGCAGTGCTTTGCTGAGGATTAGTGTTCCATGCATAGTTGTACGGCCCCGTTCCTCCATTTACATTTACGGTTGCAGAACCATTGTTTTGCCCGTTACAAAGCACACTTGTACTTGTAATGTTTAAAGAGAGAGGTGCAGAAGGTTGGGGAACATTGATAGTTCCGTTGGTGGTACNNTACAACCATTTGCAGTGGTTACGCTCACACTGTACAAGCCTGTAGTTAATCCTGTTATTGTAGCGCTTGTTCCGCCATTCGACCATTGATACGTGTAAGGTTGCTGACCACCATTCGCATTTACAGTAGCAGCACCATCGTTACCACCGAAGCAGGAAACGTTTTGTGCAGATAGCTGAATATTGCCGGGAGCAGCGCCTTGTGCAACAAGTGTATTGGCCGACATAATACAACCTGTTGCGTCGCTTACATTTACAGTATAGTTTCCTGCCTGTAATCCGTTTACACTTGCGGTATTATTTCCACTCGACCAACTGTAACTGTAGGGCGCATTACCACCGTTTACGGTGACTGATGCTGTACCGTTTGCGGCACCACAGTTTGCTGGTGTACTGCTTGCTGTAATATTGAATCCTGTAACTGTTATACAGAACGAATAAGTTTGTGAACCCAGGAGCGGACAATTATCATCGGTCACTGTTACTGTGAAGCAATAAGGAATTGATGAGATCATGGTAGAGTTTGGTGTCCAGCTGAATGTGCCCGTTGGGTGTTGCGCAATATTCGTTGTAAAGGATGCGCCTGCTATAGCGTTGTTCCAGCTGAGGCTGAGGTTTTGTGCTGCATCGGGATCACTGGAAAGAATATTGAAGTTGAGTGTTTGTCCTGCACATACGCTTGCACTGAAATTATTTCCGCCGTTAATTCCTGTGATGGATGGATTTGAATTCGTGCAGGGAATAACGCGCACCTGAATATCACGGATCACACTTCCAACAAACTCACCGTTGCGGTATTCGGAAACTCTTACGGCCATTACTCCAACTTCAAGCATGGTTGGTGTCATACAGATATCTCCGGTTGCTGAATTAATAGTTGTTGCAGGAACGCTCATTAAAGGTTGTGCTGCAGAATATCCGGGGAAATAATTTACTGATGTGTTAGGCCCTGTCATTGGAGGAATCAACTGGTATACCAGAGAGTCGCCGTCTGAATCGATTGCACCATGATTGAAGCAATAGTTTTGCGACACACAGATAAATGGTACCGGACGATTCGAGAATTGCGGTGAGTTGTTACAGGTAAACATCAGGTTGTTGATGCGAGCCTCTACATAAATATTATCACCCCCCGGGTTATTAATGGTAGAAATGGCATTGTTTCTGCAACAGAGATTAAAGCTGAGCACCCAATCAATGCACTGCGCTGGTAAAGTAATATTTCCCTGATAAACCCATTCCTGCACGCCCGGATAATTTCCGCCGGCGCACTGAGAGGTCATGGTCGGACAAATTGGTGTAACATCAATTCCAGTGTTTGGAATGCGGTTCATGTTCACATTGAAGTTTTGTCCGCACGATACCGATGCAACGTTAATGCTTACCGTGTTAGGAGCTGCCACGCCCGCGCAGTCGCGGTAGAAGGCTAATCGCACATTGTAGGTGTTCCCGCCGACACAGGTATAGGTGATGTCGGCACTTTGTGCGTGAGTTGAGTAGGCGTCTTTGCTGATGAGCACCAGGCTCATTATTACAAAGAATCGCGAAATGAAATGGAGGAGAATTGTTTTCATAACGCACCGTTCCTTTCTTTTTTATGGTGAATGATTTAAAGAACTTGCTTCTTGTTCTTAAAACGCACTACCGTTGCCCAGGGTTGTCAGGCCGTTCCCTCACTTTCGTCACATTGTCGCATTTGTTTCGGATAATCGTATGCATGCAGAACATTATTCTGCAACCCTGTGTTTTCAACAGAATATTCTTTGGAAGAAAATTGTCAATAGTATGCGCGCATACCACGTTTGAAAAGCATTGAAAAACAAGGGGTTTTCGACCTAATTGGTTTTAGGAGTGGTGGGATAGAAATAGCCTTTTGAAAAGATATAAGAGACTACTGAATTATTGAAACGTAGTTGTAATACAATAACCTGTCTGATGATAATTAAAGAGGCGGGATAAAGAATCTCGGATTAGAATTCAAGATTCAGTTTTCGGGTAACCTTTTTAGGGGATCGGCCTCGGCCTGCATATTTCTCCCACTCATTTTCGATGCGGAGTGTGATTCCCTGAAAGGTGATGTAGATATACTCAGGGTTTAATCTTGCATTTTCATTGTTCCATGCATCTCGTGAGATGCCGGAAGGACAAGCGGTTTGCCACTCAACAAGAATACGGAATTTGCCATTGGAATCGGTAACACCATTTGATTCCTTTGCTCCATGGGTGATTTTAAATGAGCTGTTTTTGATAATACCGTTTTCTGTACTTCGGGCAACCCCACTAACGCAATAAAATCCCTTCCCTCCTTTAGCGGTTGACAACAGAGGAATCATAAGTCCGAAAACTATAGTTAAACATTTTAACATTTAGAATCAAATTTTATTTATTATACTAAATGGATTTGAAAAGAAAATATCGCGATAATTTACTTTTCTACATTAGAAATTAGGTCATTCAGAATTACTTAACAAACACAGCTACCTCTTCCAGTTTTCTGCGATGGATGTCGGGAACCATTGCATCATCAGCGGGATATCCAACCGGAATTAATAAAAAGGGACGTTCATTTTCGGGACGTTCAAGTGCTTTGACAAGAAAGTTCATTGGAGAAGGGGTGTGCGTAAGAGAGACTAGTCCGGCCATATGTATAGCTGCCAGCAAAAATCCACTTGCAATTCCAACAGATTCGGTTACGTAATAATTGTTTTTCTTTTCTCCGTTTACTATTTCGTAGGGACGTTTAAACACAACAATGATCCAAGGCGCTATATCGATGAATTCCTTTTGCCAATCTGTTCCAAGAGGAGCAAGGTCTTTTAACCACTCTTCGCTCATACGACCATCATAACTTTCCTTTTCTTCTTTTTCTGCCAACTCTCGGATAGCATGTTTCAGTTCTGTATTGGAAATAGCAACAAATGTCCAGGGCTGTTTATGCGCACCGCTTGGAGCGGAAGAAGCGGTAAGAATCAGATTCTCGATGACTGCTCTCGGAACGGGAGCAGCCGAAAAATGTCGTACGCTTCTACGTTGGTCCATTTGTTCGAAGAATTCTTCCGAGCGTCGAATGAGTTCTTTCTCCGCGAGGATCGGGCGGCTATAGGGGATAAAGGGGAATTCCATAAATAAGAAGCTGTTTCAGATAAAAAAATCAAATATTTATTTTGAGAAAGCGAAGCTCTTAGTTAATAAGAGATCACTTATAGTATTGTCAGAGAATTCAAAGAATAACAAGAAGCAGGTTTTTGGAAAATAAATGTAATGATCTAATGTTTGAAAATAAAAAGTATGATTTTCATTTATGCTTTTTTATTTCTTTGATCAGATCGTCGAGGTAATCTGCCTGAATGGCCTGTATCTCCAACAATTTTTGATTTTGATGAATAAGCAGGTGGTCGATTTTTTCATTGATCAGTTTTATTTCCAATTCGGCTTTTAAGTTGATTTTATAATCGTGCTCAGCACGGAGACGGTCTTTTTGTTCCTGACGATTTTGGCTCATCATAATAATAGGTGCCTGTATAGCTGCTAAACATGATAAAATGAGGTTTAGCAAAATGAAAGGATAGGGGTCGAATACTTTTTCGCTCAGTATCCAAACATTGATTGCCATCCATATTATAAGGAACGAAAAGAATATTATAATGAAGGTCCAACTCCCACCGAAACTGGCTACCTTATCGGCAATTCGCTCCCCCCGGGTTATTTCCTTTTCCGTCTCTTCAAGAATGTTTTCACTAAGTATTGAATTGTTTTTTATCGCACTTAAAACTTCCTTGTCAATTATGACCAATTCGCCTTTTTCCTGTTCAATCAATTCAGAAAGAAAATCTCGTCTAATCTTATTTAACTCATCCAGCGAGAGATAATCTTCTTGCCCAAACCCTTCGTAATGTCGCTCAATGAACGCAAATACAGAATCACGAATGGCGGTTCCTTTTATCTCTTCACCCGCAGGAATAGATTGTTTGCTGAGAAAACTTTTGACCATTGAAATTTGGATAAGAGGTAAAACTTAAAGTTACAAAAAGCAATGGTAATGGGTTTTCAAATACCTAAACATTTTGAACTTGTGGCAGCAAGATTGCCGGTGGAATTTCTTATTTTCATGATTGAGTAATAGTTTTTCCCTCAATCTGTTATCAATATTGCCTTATTCTCTACCTTTGTCCCTCTAATGAAAAACCTTGCCATATTTGCTTCCGGAACTGGCTCAAATGCCGAGCGTCTGATGTCCTATTTCCGCGACTCCGGATATGCTGTTGTTAAATTGGTGGTTTGTAACAATCCTTCTGCCGGAGTGTTGGAGATTGCCAGACGCAACGGGGTGGAAGTTCTATTGCAGGACAATAGTATTTTTTCCGGAGACGGTGCTTCCCTTGTTGATGAATTAAAGCACCGAAATATTGATCTGATTGTACTTGCAGGGTTTTTGCGAAAAATTCCTGTTTCACTCATTCACTCATTTTCTGATCGTATTATCAATATTCACCCCGCACTCCTTCCTAAGTTTGGCGGAAAGGGCATGTTCGGAGATAATGTTCACCAAGCGGTTCTCGCTGCACACGAAAAAGAAACTGGAATTACTATTCATCTTGTGAATGAGGAATACGATAAAGGACGAATTCTTTTTCAGGGCAAATGTATGCTGCATGAAAATGATACTGTTGCCGATGTGCGCGCTAAAGTGCATGAACTGGAACACCGTTTTTTTCCTGAAGAAGTTGAACGCTATATCAAAGGCATATGAGTTTAGGTTTCGATTTTGCACAGGTGGCTACCGCAACTATGGTTTTATTCGCGGTAATTGATATTCTGGGATCAGTTCCGTTGATCATTGAGATTCGAAAAAAGGCAGGAGAGATTTTTCCAATGAAAGCAACAATGGTTTCATTGCTGATCATGGTTGCTTTTCTTTTCCTTGGCGAATCTATCCTAAAAATTATTGGCATTAACGTAAACGCATTTGCAGTAGCAGGATCCTTCGTTTTGTTTTTAATGGGAATTGAAATGATATTAGGTGTACGATTATTTCGAGAAGAAGAAGGAAATGCAAAAGCAGCTTCTATCGTTCCTCTCGCATTTCCCATTATTGCAGGTGCGGGCACCATGACCACTATTTTATCTCTGCGTGCCGAGTTTGAAGCAATCAATATCATCATCGCTATTGTTATCAATAGTTTGTTTGTTTACATGGTGCTTCGTCTTACCAATCGTATTGAACGATTATTGGGTCCGGGTGGATTAATTGTATTGCGAAAGGTTTTCGGAATCATCTGTCTTGCGCTTGCTGTAAAACTTTTTAGTTCCAACATCAAAGAATTGTTTGTCTGATGAAGGTTCATATTTTTACCGACGGCGCAGCAAAAGGAAATCCGGGGCCCGGTGGTTTCGGAATCGTTTTGCGATCGGAGCGCGGACACCACAAGGAAGTAGCACGCGGATATCGCCTCACCACAAATAACCGGATGGAGTTGCTTGCTGTTATTGTAGCGCTAGAAATGCTGAAGGGAAGTCAGGATGAGGTTACCGTGTTTTCTGATTCACGATATGTGGTAGATTCAGTGGAACAAGGATGGTTGTGGAACTGGCAACGTAAAGGATTTGAGAAGACAAAGAATGCTGATTTGTGGCGACGATTTATTCCAGCATACAAACGACATAAAGTAAAATTTCAATGGATCAAAGGCCATGCAGGTCACAAGGAAAACGAACGCTGTGATCAGATGGCTGTCGCTGCTGCCGATCTTCCTGTTTTGCTTGTTGATGAGGAATATGAAAAATTGAAGGACACCGGAATGTTCGAAGAATGAAAAAAGTATTTCAGTTTCCTGCCAATGCTGAGCTTCAGATGAGAAGAGATCGTCTGATCATTTTCCTCTTCATCATTTGTGGTTTGTTTGCTGTTTATGTCGTTATAGGCAACATAGTAAACGAAAGGGAATCATCAGCAGCCATGTTGATCTCCATTGTTGCGCTGGTTGTTTTTGCCCTGCTTGCGTGGTTGATACGGACGCGCTTTGGTTTGATCACTGAAGTACGGATCCACGAAGAAACTATTGAAATTATTCGGGGTAAAAATCAGCACTCACAGATTGAAATCAGGAAGATAGTTGCCTTATTATACTATACTCAGGGAAAAAAATCCTATTACGCTATTCAGCATTTAAGTCCCGATCTTCTTGTCATTGAAAACGCAGGCCAATTATTTGATGCGATTTCAGAACAAACAGGAATCGTGTTAACGGAGGTAAAATAATCAGTGTCGGATTACATGCACGGTTCCGTTGTATTTTTGATCGCCTGCCGTTAATACAAAAAAGTAAACCCCATCCGGATAACCTTCCGCTTTCCAGTCATTTTGATAATTCGATTTTTCAAAAATGGTTTGTCCCCAACGGTTAAAAATAGATAATGTGTTGCCGGCGTAAAACTCCAGGTAGGGAAAAACGAGCGCATCATTTTGACCGTCGCCATTCGGACTAAAAACGTTGGGAGGAATGATCTCCAGAGGAAGTACACTGATGGTTTTACAAATGGTGTCGATGCAACCCGTGGAAGTGAGTATAGAAAAACAAACAACATATTCACCGGGAGCTGTGTAGAGATGTGCAGGATTTTGAACGGATGTTGTTGTTCCATCTCCAAAATCCCAATAGTAATTTACAATTGTGCCCGGACTTGTAACGATATCATTAAATGTAGTTGACTGTGTTATGAAAACAGGAGATGGAGTGGTGCTGAAATCGGCGTTCGGTTGTGGTTCAACAGCTACATTTATGGTGATCGTATCAGATGTACATCCGTTCATAGTTATAAAAGCGGAATAATCAGCAGAGATGGTTGAGGATCCTGTATTGGTAAAAGTTGTATCTGTGATATTACCGGTTCCGGACAATCCATTCCCAAACCAGTTGATGGTAGCCCCGGGTAGACAGGCGCTGAGATTCATGTTAACATCTTCACCTGAACAAATGATCGCAGAAGAAGGATTGGCACTGGCCTGTGCGATTGGGGAAATAGTTAGCGAAAGCGCAGGCAAACCTGTAACGGTATTTCCGCATGCATCAGTGATGATAGCAGCTGGCACAGGAAGTGAGGTGGAGGGATCGCAATAATCCGGACAATTTGGAATATTCAAGGTTAGGTTACCCACTTGTGATCCCGACGAGCAACCCGATGGTGCTCCCTGTGTGACAGAGCTTGTCGCCCAGGGATGTGAAAATGTATAGGGAGGAACGCCATACCGCGCATAGAGCGATGCACTTGTTTCACAATCATTGGCGCATAAGGTGGAAGGAAACAAAACCATCTGGGAAGAATAGCTTTCCGGAGTATTTCCTTCGATAAAAGCAGAAAATGGCCATGCTGTACTCGGATTGTAATACAGGAAAGTGGTATTGCATCCGGCGCCATTAATGGTTCGTGAAATATGCATGCGTAAATAAAAAGTATAGCCATTGCACTGTTGCGGACGACAACACATTAACGGACTTCTCATATTGAAATCATCGAGGTAGGCTGTTCCTGCAGTATTTCCTCCGGGTGGTGCTATTGTAAATACCTGCGATGAGGCACAAGTAGTACTATAGTACATCCTTCCGTCGGCCATAGTTGTGGTTGTCCAGGGATCTGCATAATAACTTCCGGTTACGCTTAAATTGTTTACCGTAATAGCAGGAGGTACAGTAACGAGGATGCTATCTACATTATAATTCGGAAAAAAACAGGAAGGCATAAACTGAAAAGGATAGGTTGAAGTTGGTCCGGTAACAAGCGGATCAATCACCAATGGAAATTGACGGGCTGGATCATGCAGCCAACTGTCGGGTACTATTGTCTCGAGTAGAATTTCGTTCCCTTTTCTCGTGAATTTATATTCTGCTAATGTCCATGAGCCGGAAGCATCATAACAAAAGGCAGATGCAATTCTAAGTAATTCATTTCCTTTTTTATCCAATGCAAGGAGATGTCCGGCAATGCGATCGTTTCGACTTTCACTCATTTGAGGATCTGCAAGAAAATCGATTCCATCCGGAAGAAACAGTTTTTCTTTTACAATCATATCGCCGGAAGAGAGAATGGAAGCATTGTTAATGATGTAACTGTACTTACTTCCGTTCAAGCGAAAATGAATGAATTTATCGATACCCGGTGCTTGTCCGAAAAATTGTGCAGTATCGCCGTGAATGAATGCGGTGCCGTTTGAAAGTTTGTGGTTGTTGATTTCGGCCGAGCTGCTGAGAATGATGCTTTCTCCGCCGGGAAGCATTACACCTATTTCACCTGTGCGCGTAAGTGAAAATGCATGCGGTTGCGAGGGAACGTTCCATCCGTTTTTGGTTTTACAAAGTTCGGTAGACACGGGTACCAATTCACCCGATGTGTTATAATAATTGACCAACTCCTTGCTGAAATACCCAACCCATGTTCCATCTGGTTTTCGGAACGAAGAGGAATGCAGTGTGCGTTCTGATACAATTTCGTCCCAGTTCTTTTTCTGAATCCGCAGAGGAACAGTTTGTTCTCCCCTTGGGTTAAGGGATTTGGAACCCATTTGACACAATGCGGGCTCAGTCAGCAAGCCATAACACAATGCGATCAGGAACAGTAGTCGTCTCCTTTTCATAAGCAACAATAATAGCATTCCCAATTTAAACAAAATCGTAGATTTCTGCAATGGAGAACTATTTTCTTCGTTGATTGTTATTGGGGTATGAAGCAGTCGATTACATTTTTCTGGCACAGGCGGGACCTCCGAATTGAAGATAATCATGGGCTTTTCAGAGCTCTTTCGGAGTCGGATAATGTCGTTCCGGTGTTCATTTTTGATACAAACATCTTATCCCGACTAAGGGCAAAAGACGATCAGCGTGTGAGTTTTATTCACCACTATCTCACAGCCTTAAAAGTGAAATACAAAAAGCTAGGGGTAGAGTTGTTGGTAAAAGTGGGTGAACCGATTCAAATCTGGGAATCCTTGTGCGAAGAATTCAAGGTGCAGGCTGTTTATTGTAACCGCGATTATGAACCTTACGCGTTGCATAGGGATAGATTGGTTTACGACGGATTGAAGGAAAAAGGAATTACTTTTTTTGGTTTTAAGGATCATGTTGTTTTTGAGAAAGCTGAAGTTGTGAAAGACGACGGATTGCCCTATACTGTTTTTACACCTTATTCCAAAAAATGGAAATCGCTGTTGACAATGGAAATGCTACGTGCTTTTCCGGTGGAACAATACCGAGAGAATTTCAAAAAGGATTTTCCTGAACAGCAAATTCCTTCGTTACGGGAAATCGGTTTCGAGCAAAGCAAAAAAGCGTTTCCGGGATTAATTGTAGATCAAAAGATCCTGAATAATTATCACGAAACAAGGGATATTCCATCAGTGAACGGCACTTCACAATTAAGTGTGCATTTACGTTTTGGAACAATCAGCACCCGAAAGCTGACAAAAATTGCTCTGGAGACCAATGAAAAATACCTGAACGAATTGATCTGGCGCGAATTTTATCAGATGATACTTTTTCATTTTCCACATACGATAGAAAAAGCATTTAAACCGGCATACGATCGCATTGAGTGGGTGAATGATGAAGAACAATTTGAAAAGTGGTGCGAGGGAAAAACGGGTTATCCAATGGTAGATGCTGGAATGAGAGAACTGAATGCAACAGGATGGATGCATAACCGAACACGAATGGTTGTTGCAAGTTTTTTGGTGAAACATTTACTCATCGACTGGCGATGGGGCGAAGCCTATTTTAAGGAGAAACTGCTGGATTACGAATGCGCATCTAATGTTGGTGGTTGGCAATGGGCAACAGGATCAGGAAATGATGCAGCGCCCTATTTCAGGGTATTTAATCCCACCTCCCAGCAGGAAAAATTTGATCCGGATTTACGCTATATTCGTAAGTGGATTCCTGAATACGAAACCAAAAACTATCCACCCCCGATTGTTGAGCATACATTCGCCAGAGACCGTGTTTTAGCAGTGTTCAAGAAGGCTTTACAATGAAGAAGTTACTGTTGATTTTCTTTGCAGTTCCATTGTTTGCAAGCGCACAAAACGATAGCTCTTCATTGGGCATGCAGCAATTGTACAACACCAATAAAAAAGGAATGTTGGTATTGGGGAGCTGGGCAATTGGAAATATCGGTATAGGAGCAATTGGAATGAATACGAGCAGTGGAGTCGACAAACGTTTTCATGAAATGAATCTTTTTTGGAATACTGTTAACCTTGCTTTGGCGGTTCCGGGAAGGGTTTCTTCAGTAAAACAACTACGCAAAATCAAAGAGGGGAAGTGGGTTCCCACAGCAGAAGAATTTCGTAAAGAACAGCGCAAAACAGAACGCCTGTTTCTGATCAATACCGGCCTTGATATTGTTTATATGGGAACAGGTCTTTACATGAATCAAAAAGCGAGAACATCAGGCAATCCCGATCTTGTTAAAGGCTATGGAAACAGTATTGTTTTACAGGGAGGTTTTTTGTTTGGATTTGATGCAATAATGTGGCTGATCCACCGTAAACACCGACAACAATACGTATTCTGATTACTTAAGTGTAATGGAATAGTTGATGCAATAAGCATGAATGTAATCCGGCACATCTCTGCGGATTTGACGTTGCAGTAAGTAGGATAATTCAATTCGTTGTCGTTTCGAAATGTTGAAATGTAGTCCAGCAATGTATCTTGTCCGATAAAAGAAATTTTCATTTGGAGGACGTTGACCGAGCCGCAGATAACCCTCTGCTGAGGCGAAGGGTGTAAGTGTTTCATTTACTTTGTACCTCAACTGAATTCTGTTTCGGTAAAAGAAGGACCCTTCATTTTGGGATGCATCTTCAATATCACTTTGAAATTGATTTCTGTTCGCAATTTTTAGATCACCAATTTTTTTAGTAATTGTAACGTAAGTGTACCACTGATGACGCGATCCCCAACCTCTGATATAATGATTTCTCATGTTAAGTGAGTAGCCTGCGGAAGCGTCGATAACTTTGTTGGGAGAGTACTGGTAACCAAGATCGACATAGGAATAATCAGCGCGCGAGAAATTGTCGCCAAGACGAAATTGGGTTTTTAATTGAGCGGCATGCTCCTTGTTGAATTTTTGTTCGATTTCTATTCCACTCCAAAGCTGAGCATCCTGGGTTTGTGCGCATACCTCCATCAGCATCGCTGAAAGCATAAGCGTAATAGCAAAACGTAAACAGGTGAAATTGTCCTGCATGGATGGGGGTATTTGACTGAAGGACCAAGATAAAGATTCTGACTTAGTCATCCAAATGAAGCAAGCGAAAACAAACCCGTTTATAGCTTGTTATCAATTTCGTCAGCACGAGCAGATATTTATCTATTTTTCCCTCAATGAACACACAAGCAGCTCCCGATTTTACCCTGAACGACCTAAATGGAATCTCTTTCCGCCTCTCTGATCATCTGGAGAAGGGCTTTATCGTATTGTTTTTTTATCCCAAAAACGAAACGGGTGGTTGTACACGCGAGGCCTGCGCATTTCGTGACAGATTTCAGGATTTTCAGGATCTTGGAGCATTGGTGGTTGGAATCTCCGGTGATTCAGAAGATTCACACCGTTCTTTTGCAGCTAACCATCTCTTGCCCTACACACTTTTATCCGACCCGGGAAAGAAAGTCCATCAGTTGTATGGTGTAAAGGGCGGTTTATTCGGACTATTACCCGGTCGTGTAACCTTTATCATCGATTCCGGGGGAAGAATTGTTCACCGCTTTGATTCCTTGTTGCGGTTTGAGCAGCATGTGCTTGAGGCAATTGAGACCATTCGTAAAGGCTCGTAAAAAACTCTTCCTGCATTGTTCATTTCGCTTATTTTTACGAAAAATATGCTGAAATGAGCGCATCACTGGAAAAGGCCAAAAAGAATATTGAAAAGCTACTTCGAAACAACAAAATAGGTAAACTATCAGACGAAGTTAAGAATCGCCAAACACTTACACGCGATGATTCACTGACCAGCGATGAGAAGGTTTCGCAAAAGGGTCAGCTTAAGCGCATGGAAATAATTTCCGATCACACCGGAAGAGATTATGCTTATTTGCGAAGCAACGGTGGAATAAAGGATTTGGCCCACCTGCATGGTAACATCGAAAACTTCATCGGTATGTCGATGATTCCAACAGGCGTAATTGGTCCTGTTGCTGTTGTTGGCGGCGATGCAGGTGGCGATTATTTTGTACCGATGAGTACCACTCAGGGTTCACTTATTGCTGCGTACAACCGTGGTGCAAAAGCGTGTCGGCTTGCAGGCGGAATCACTTCGGTTTGCATTTCAGAAGGCGTGCAGCGTTGTCCGGTATTTAAATTCAACGATTTGAGCGAGGTCATGCAGTTTCTTGCCTGGGCATTGCAACAAGAAGTCATTTTCAGAAAACTAAGCGCTGAAGAAAGTCGATTCGCAGAACTTTCTGAGATGAAGGCACACGTTGAAGGCAACCACGTGATTTTGACTTTCGAATTCAATACGGGTGATGCTGCAGGTCAAAACACGATTACTTTTTGTGTGGATGCTATTTGCAGATATATTGCCGACAAATCGCCTATTACTCCTACCGAATGGTTTGTGGAAGGAAATTTTTCAGGAGAGAAAAAAGCAACTGTTAATTCATTTGTTGGTGTACGTGGTAAAAAAGTTTCTGCCGAGGTATTGCTGCCGGCAAAAGTGGTGAATGATATTTTGAAAACTACACCTGCGAAACTTGAAGAATACTGGAGAACATCTACACTGGGCGTTATTCAAAGCGGAGCTATTGGGGCGCAGGGACATATTGCTAACGGACTGGCGGCAATTTTTGTTGCTACCGGTCAGGATGTGGCTTGTGTTTCTGAAGCGAGTGTTGGATTAACGCGTATTGAACGAACTTCTTCTGGTGATATTTACGGAACCGTTACCTTGCCAAATCTTATTGTTGGAACAGTTGGGGGAGGAACACATTTACCAACTCAGCGTGAATGTCTCGAAATGGTGGATTGTCTGGGTTCAGGTAAAGCACGTAAGTTCGCGGAAATTATTGCTGCAGTTGTTTTGGGAGGAGAGCTCAGTATTTCAGCTGCACTTTCGGCAGGGCATTACGCAAAGGCACACAAAGATCTTGCGCGTAAGAAAGCTTAAGTGGTTTTCCAATGAAAAAATTTTATTCCCGCATTAAACTGCCGTTGGTTTGGTTCGCCTTGTTATTTTCATCCTTTTTATTTAAATTCAACACATGAGAATCTATTTATCTACTTTTTTATTTGTTTTCGGTTTTTCCCAACTGATCAACGCTCAAAGTTTCAACAGTTACCAGAAGGCACCTGCACCGGGTACAATTCAGTTTGGTCCGGATCTTTTTATTGACCGCACTGAAATCTCCAATGCAGCATGGTTGGAATACAGAATGTGGTTAAAGAGCATTTTCGGAGAAGACTCTAAGGAATACCGCTCTGCACAATCCGATACTTTAGTTTGGTCCAAATACAATCGTTGTCTTGCTGATTTCGGAAAGGTGTATTCGCGTCACCCCGCTTACCGCGATTTTCCTGTTGTTGGAGTTACACAGAAACAAGCCGAGGAATTTTCCAAATGGAGATCGGATCGCGTAATGGAAGGATATCTGATTAAATTTAAAATCATTCTTCGTCAGGCGCAGGACAAAGACAACTATTTTACGATCGAAAAGTATTTCAACGGAAAGTATCTGGATTTAAAACCAGATCCTCGTATCAAGTATTATCCGGAGTACAAACTTCCTTCCGAAAGCGATTTTAAACAGGCATTGGAACATAATGCGAAATTGAAAGGGAAATACAAGGAACAACCTATTCTCGATGTTAATCCATGCGATACGCAGCGTGGAGTACGTATAAAAGATCCCGTTGCGCCTGTTACGGTTATTGCTAAGGGAAAGAAAAANNGCTTAGAGGTAATGTTGCCGAATGGACATCAGCATCAGGAGTTTGTTTCGGTTTATCCTGGATTCATTTGCATGAAGACCTAAAGAACGGTGATCTCATCGAGGTGAAAACCGTACAAGCCTGGGTTGGCTTCCGCAATGTTTGTGTTTGGAAAGAGTGGAAATAGAAGGCAACAATAATCACTATATCTCTTTCTTGAGTAGATAAACAATATGTAATTCGTGAGAATATTTTCGGAATTGTGCAGATGAACCTGTTGCTATTTCGAATACATATTGGAAAAGAAAGGGGTTTTTCTTTTGAAATCCGATAATAACACCAGAAGAATCCTGTCGCCTCCAAAAACCCCCTAGTTGTGGACCTTTTTGATGGTGGAAGAAAAGTGCAGTTTGGATTTGTGATGATGGACCATTTTTTTCCATATGAAAGGATGGATTTAAGGTGCTCCCGTTGGGAAGCGCTGTTGAGTAAGTTAGTCCAAGAAAGTATTCAGGTGCCGAATGAAATTTTACCTTATCGAAATAGGGCTTGGTCAGCTGGCAAACACCAAAATTGAGACTCAGTTTGTCATTGGTCCAGGCTACCCCAGAATTGAAGCTGAATTTCGTTTGTGCTCCACTCTGAGGCAAGGCCGGGTCGGGTTGCGGAGAAGTTGTGATCCAGGCCGGGTAATCCATTCTGAGGCGCTGAATTCCTGGGGCGATTCCAATACGTAAAGAAGAATGCTTAAACCGGAAAGCGTAGTTGAGATTGACGTGAAATCGGTTGGATGTTTGGGTATTTCCCACGTGATTGTAAGAGTAGTTTCCTCCTATCCCCATTTTTTCGCTAAAAAGCTGCTGATCGTAAAACGCCAGAGCGGATTCGTAGGGATGCTCTATTCCTGTCCATTGGTACCTTCCCGAAATTCCGGCGGCTTGCTTATTATGAAGGCCTGAATAGGCGGGATTGTAAATGGATTGAGTGTTCCACCAAAGTGTTTGCACAGGTAATTGTTGCGCATTGCTAAGCGAAGAAAAGTAAAGACAAAAAATCAGAATGCGATACTTCATGGTAGATTTGAGGTCATTTCCTTAAGACGTTTGATTAAGGCTGTTGCTTCAATGGGTTTCGACATCACATCACAATTACTGATGTCACTTATCTCTTCAAGTGTTCTTATTTTGCTGTTTCCTGTAGTAAAAAGAATTGGAAAGGAATAAGTTTCCCTAAGCTCACGTGCAAAGGCAATGCCGTCGGCTCCTCCTTTTAGGTTGATGTCTAAAACCAAGGCATCCGGTAATTCTTTACTGATCAGTTCCCGCGCCGGATCCGGATGTGTAACGCTTCCCAAAACAGTATGACCGGCACTTTTGAGGTGAATGGCATACACCCGTGCAATTAATAGTTCATCCTCAACGATTAGTATTTTCATTCTGTTAATCGTGTTTAAAAAGTACTGTAAAACAGGTTTCTTTCCCCGTGCTGAATTTCAGTTCGCCTCCAAGCTGCATAACCAATGTTGTGATGATGAACATACCTGTAGTATTTAGCTCCTCCGGCGTGAATGTATCGGGAAGTGGATCGCCGTTGTTGCTTACTGAAATGGAAATGGTTTTATCGCCGGAGTATTCAACGTTTATGCAAATTTTTCCTTCCGGACGATTACGCAATCCATGTTTAAATGCATTGGTTAAAAACTCATTGATCAATAATCCGCAGGGAATCGATTGCTCAATGGTAAGTTGTATGGATGGACAATAAATTTCGAGATCAATATTCTGTTTCGGTTTTTTAAATGAACCGGTGATTTCGTTAGCAAGCCGTTGCAGGTAATTGTTGAAATCGATATGCGCCAACGATTCATTTTCATAGAGCAGTTCATGAACCAATGCGGTAGTTTTAAGCCTGCTTTCTGCCGACTGAAACACCTGAAGAGCTTCCGGGTTTTCAGAATTAAGTGCGTGTAGCTGGATGATACTTGATATGCCGGCAAGATTATTTTTTACACGGTGATGGATTTCGGAAAGCAAAAGTTCTTTTTCTGCGAGTGTTTTGCGTAAGGCCTCTTCATTCTCTTTTAATTCCGAAATATTTCTTGAAAAAATGGAAATTCCGGTTACGTTATTGTCGCTGAATATAGGGTGGTAGGAGGTTTCAAAATACCAGGTCCTGTTATTGCTCACCGGGAATTGCTCAACCACTGTAATATGTTCTCCTTTAAGAACACGGTTATAAATTGCGGTCAGTTTTATGACATCAGCGTCGTAAAAGGTAGAAAATACTGAATCACCTTTTTTTAATTCCCGCTTAAATCCCTGCCGGACTTTTTCTGCCAACGCAACATTAAATTCCAGAATATTGAAATGGGGATCTATCGAAAGAATAATATCATTGGTGTTATTAAAAATTGCAGATAACTCTGCTTGTTTTTCCTTGAGTTCAATGTCTTTATAATATTCTTCGGTGATATTTTCAAAATGCGCAATAGCATAGAGGATGTTATCCTTATAATGGAATGGGGATATCCGTGCGCGAAACAGGGCGTTCTGGCCCATTGGACGCGTCCAGGTATTTATTGTTGTTTCTCCCCTCCCTTCAAATACAGAGAGAAAGGAATCCCTCACATGCGATTGATCTTCTACAGAAAGGATATTGAAAATGGAAGTACCGATGAGTTGTTCTCGTTCATATACTTTTGTCCGGTTTATATAAACTACATTAAGATCGTGGTCAATAACTGCGATCTGTGCAGGTACATTTTCTAAAATGCCTGTAATAAAATCGAGTTCCGGAATCTTAATTTTTTCTTCGGTTGACATACTTCTTTAAAAATAGCGAAAAACCAAACACCCCCATGTTCCGGAAAGTCAGTTATAATCAGCCAGATAGGGCAGGCTTGAATTCCGATCATTCTCTTATCTTTGCAAAAATTACTTTTTATGAGTCTTCTTATTGTTGGAACCGTTGCGTTCGATGCTATTGAAACCCCTTTTGGAAAAACCGATAAAATTGTTGGTGGAGCAGCAACTTATATTGCTTTGGCCGCTTCTTATTTTAATAAGAAAAACAAACTGATCAGTGTTATCGGCGACGATTACGATATGGATATGCTCGAGAAGCTGAAAGGAAAAGGAATTGATCTTACCGGACTCCAGATCAAAAAAGGAGAGAAGTCATTTTTCTGGGCTGGTAAGTACCATTATGATCTTAACTCACGCGATACGCTGGATACGCAGTTAAATGTACTTGCAACATTCGATCCGCAGGTTCCGGAATCTTATAAAGATTGTGAATTCCTGATGCTTGGAAACCTTGATCCCAAAGTTCAGATGCGTGTCATCGAGCAATTGCCTAATCGTCCGAAGCTGGTTGTGCTCGACACCATGAATTTCTGGATGGATATTGCATTGGACAGTCTTAAGGAAGTGATGAAGAAAGTAGACGTTATCACCATTAACGATGAAGAAGCGCGTCAGCTATCCGGAGAATATTCGCTGGTGAAAGCAGCACGTAAGATCCTTACCATGGGACCAAAATACGTTGTGATTAAAAAAGGAGAACACGGAGCCCTGTTGTTTGATAAGGAGCACATGTTCTTTGCGCCAGCACTTCCGTTGGAAGAAGTAATGGATCCCACCGGAGCGGGCGATACATTTGCTGGTGGATTCATTGGCTTTATTGCACACACCAAGGATATCTCTTTCGAGAATATGAAGCGTGCAATTATCATAGGCTCATCGCTTGCTTCCTTTACAGTGGAGAAATTCGGTACAGAACGTATTCTCGATCTTAAAGAATCAGAAATCGATGCGCGCATTCAAAGTTTCGTTGAGCTTGTCGATTTCAATATTGAATTTGTAGAGTAAGCGACTAACGTTTCAACGGTTCAAAAATTTCAGGAAATTCTTGCGATGCGAGTATGTATTCGCGTTCGTATTGCGATTTGAGTCTGTACGCTTCCAGAAATTCATTCAGGATTTCAGGATCTGTTTTATCCAGTAAACCTGCCGCATCAAGTGTAGTTGCAATTTTCGCAGCAAGCGGATTGAAATGATCTCTACCGGTATTTTCCCTGATTTTTATTAATGCGCTAACTGTTGCTTTTCCACGATCGCCCTGATGTTTTTTGTTGATGTGGGTTCGTGTTTTTTCGGCAATTTTTTCAGCTGAGAGGAAGTTCTTTTCCTTACGATCGGGATGTGTCCAACGCATGGTGGAATGAGCAAGCCTTAAAAGTGTTTTTTCATTGCTGCGGTAATCGGTTTTTGCAGCAATTTTTTTGAATTCGCTTTCCGCAAGTTTGCGTAATTCGGATTGTTCCGGACGAAAACCAAGTCGGTAATAAAACCAAAAACTGCCCGACTGAATTCCTTCAGGATTACCAAGACCGATTTGATAGGGGTCAACGGTAAAAGTGTTCGCATTAAAATGAAGTGCATACAAACGCAGCAGCTGACAAACAATATTTGCCGATTCACCTCCGCGGTAAGGCGGAAAAATATTTACTCCAAATCCTGATTCGTTATTGAACAACCATCCTCCGCCGTATGCGCAGGGAGCTCCGTTTTTGAACAGGAGATAACCCACGTAAGATTGCAAGGTCATTTTCATTTCAGGAACCATGTAATACAATGCGATTCCAACGCCTCTGCCCATGTCGAAATATTCTGTTTCCTGCACTTGCGCGTATGTTATCGGATCGGTTTCCCGCATCAGAGATCCCAGAACTGCTTTTCCAATATCAACCAGTTTGTTTCGGTCTTCGGGATTAAGTTTTATTGCTTTTGGCTGACCTTGTTCCAGCGCTTCGCCAATGGTCATTTTTTTCAGTATGCCGCTTCGGTGAATAAACGAAGGAGAAAAGTGAATACGCGCTCCGTAAAAAAGAGGATCATCTTTTTTTGTTTGCCAATTCGTAAAAGTATGGAAAGAAGAAAAGAGCGATTCTTTCCAGCCAAGAGTTCCTTTCAGCAATGCTGTTTGTCCTACTAAAAAATCCAGCGTGCGATGGGCATCTTCTTTAAATCCGGCAATCTCATTTTTCCAGGTGTCCCAATCATCGAGGCCTTCGTTGTAAACTTCCAGTTCAACCGGATCGAGTGCATGTTGGAGGTGTTTGATAATTTCTTCGGTGTTGAGGTCTTCTTCGTAGAGCGAAACATTTTTTCCATAACGATTCAACAACCATTCGTTGTGGGTTAACGAATAAGTAGCGCATACTTCTGTTCCCGGTAATGCTGAGTTGTATAATGCTTCTGCTCCTTTTTTACCACTCCATTTTTCGCAGGCACGAAAAAGACGACCCATCTCTCCTTCAGCTGCAAATGCGATATCCTCGCTTCCCGGATAGGCAACTGTAAAAAGCAAAGCATCAGCATACCGTTGAAAAAGTTTGGGATTATCGAGTTTGCACGATTGTAACTCTTCCAAAGCACTTAGCGTTTGCCTATTGGCATCGTTGCCAAATTGCCGTTGTGCTTTTTCAAAGTGTTGAAGTAGTACAGAAAAAGGAGTCAATTTTTTCATTGGATGGAGGAGGGATTAATCCTATTTTTGAGTGAATTAAATGTAAGGGATTTGTTCAACAGAAAAAAATACCGTCCCGTTGAAGCCTGGTCGTTTTGGGGTAAACTCAAATTGACGGTTTTACGGATGGCGTTTACCTTGCGACGCTTATTAGGCGGGCGCGACTGGGATGCTGTTTGGCCCGAGCATCATGAAGACCCGCTGCATATGAAGCGCAGGGAGTTGATTTATTTTAGTCACAAATACTATTACAGAGCCATTATCAAAGCCGATCCCGGATCTGGATTGGAAACACATTTTCGTTCGCATGCCGGATCGCTATGTAATGATGCAGAATTTATTCCGGAAAAGGTGATTACAATTCATTCCGGTGGCGATCTGATGCCTTATGCTTCTATCAATGCCGGGGTTTGTAAAGGGCTTTGGGATGAGGTTGGGGAGGAGTTCTTTTCTGCGGATATCGTCACTGCGAATCTGGAAACCCCTGTTGTACTCAATAAAAAACCGGGACTTGTACCTGAAGTCATGCTGAACCACATGTATTTTAATGCAAGTGAAGAAATGATGGAGGTGTTTTCCGGAAACAAAAAACACAAGGGTTACGATGTGCTTTCTGTTGCCAACAATCATTCACTTGATCAGGGAACACAGGGATTGGAAGCAACGCTACGGATGTTACGTGAAAAGAACATTGCCTATTGCGGAGCGCGTCATCTGCCCGATGATTTGCATGCTGTTCCGATACTGGATCGAAACGGAATTAAAGTTGCGTTTCTTGCAGCTACCTTTTCACTCAACGCAGAACAATTGTTGCATGGTGAAGAGTGGAGAGTGGATCATTTGCCATTGAACAAATCCAATCCTGATATTTCACGTTTGGTGCTTCAGGCAAAAAATGCGAGAGCGAAAGGTGCAGATCTTCTTGTTGCGCATCTTCATATGGGTTGTGCGTATCAACCTTATCCTTCAATGCATACGGTAACCAATATGCGGGAGATTTGCCGCCAAACCGGAATAGATGTCGTTCTGGGCGGACACCCGCATAATCCGCAACCATTGGAGTATTTTTTATTTATCGATCCCTTTACGGGCATTGAAAAACAAAGCACGATCATTTATTCAATGGGTGATTTCGTTGCATATGATATTTTCAAGTGGTGCCATTTACCACTTGTAGTGAAAATGAAAATCGGAAAAAGAGGGAATGAAACAAGAGTGTTGCAGGTGATTCCGCAATTATGGTATATGCAGGCCGAAAAAAGCGGCGGAGCAATTGAATCATTAAAATTCAAAAAGGCCGACGATTTTTTAAATCCGGATAATATAGAACTGGAAGAACTAAAAAAATTCAGAAAGATGTTTTTGAATTACTGATGAAATTCTATTGCTGACGGAGAACGCAATTCGGCACATTGAAGAACGTTTTCTTTTTATCAATTCACTAGAAGTTTAGTGGTATTTCCTCAATGAAAATAACTGTACAGTCTTTACCTGTATAATTCAAGCCAGGCATTTACTACCGGCCAGAAAAGCGCAATCGAGAAACCAATAAACAGGATCCCTACCACAATATCGACATTGCGCAGAAAGCGTTTTGTGATGAATTTTTTGAGTGTGGTGGCTAAATATGCAATCAGCACTTCTACGCCAAATATTCCGCTTAGTGCTCCGGTATAGTACAAACCAGTTTCAACGGTGGAATAAGCGGCAACGGCTTTCAGGTTTGCGCTTACTGCTATCCACCAGAATAAATTAGCAGGATTGATGATATTCAATACAAAACCTAAAGCGAAATATTGAAATTTGTGTTGTTCGGTGGTTTCCGGAAATTGCACTTCTTTTTTCTTGCGAAGATTTAGCAGTCCGTATGTCATTAAAAACACAGCTCCAATTGCACGTATTACAAATTCTACTTTACCCCCTTCAGGAATTAAACTAGCGCCGAATAGTGAAATGATAATGAGGATGATGTCGGATGCAATGACTCCGCTGGCAATATAGATTCCGGTTCGAAAGCCGTAATCGATGGAATTTTGGATGAGGGCAAAAAAAACTGTCCCAAGCATAATGCTCATCACCATTCCGGTGCCTAATCCTATCAGAAGAGCTTCCAGGGTAGAATTTTTCTGCTAAGCTAAGGCTTTTCTGCATTCATGCTGAATTCATATTGCCTTTGATTTGTTTACCTTTTGTACATTTGTGCTATGCAGAATTTTAACGAGACCGTTCTATTTCTGATCACCACTCCGCTGTTTGTGATATTTATCGGATTGGAGATCATTGTCTCGAATGCGCAGCGCAATCACCGCTATTCTTCGCTTGGGTTTTGGGAGAACATGTATCTCATGATCATCAATACCGGAATTGATCTGGGGATGAGGATTGTCGCGCTTTACTTTTTTACGGAGCTGCTTACTGTGCGTTTTTTTGAATGGGAGTATTCGGTTATCTACTGGATTTTGCTCTTTGTATTCGAGGATCTGACTTTTTGGACCATTCACTATGTCGATCATTATGTCCGTTTATTCTGGGCGGTTCATGTAACGCATCACAATTCGCAGGAATACAATTTAACGGTTGGATTACGCTCTTCCTTGTTTGAGCCCCTTTATCGTTTTCTTTATTTTATCCCGATGGTGCTTGGTGGTTTTCGAGTGGAGGATATTTTTTTCGCCTATTCGGTAACTCAGCTTTACGGTGTTTTTCTGCATACACAGTACGTAAAGAATTTCGGACCTCTCGATTATCTTTTTATTTCCCCTTCACAACACCGTGTGCATCATGGAAGCAATGTGCGTTACCTTGATAAGAATATGGGGATGTTTCTCAATATCTGGGACAAGCTATTCGGCACCTACGAGAAAGAAACAGAACAGGTGGTTTACGGTATTACGAAAAACATCGAATCACACGATCCGCGAACAGTAATTTTTCATGAATTCAAAAGCATCGCTGATGATGTTAGAAATGCACCAACATTCAAGGCAAAATTCATGTACATCTTCGGCCCTCCGGGATGGAGTCATGATGGCAACAGAAAAACAAGTGCACAACTGCGCAAAGCTCTATTAAAAAAGAAATAGCTTCATTTATTGCTTGATTTTTGAACTGAAAATTTTCCTTATCTTTTCTACCTTAGGCTGTATTACAAACTGACAGTATGGTTCATGTCCATTCAGTTTAAAATACTCCTGATGGTAATTTTCTGCAGGGTAAAATTGTTGCGCTGCAGTAATTTCAGTTACTATCGGTTTCCCGAATGCATTTTCCTCATTCAGTTTTTTCTTGTAGTTCTCTGCAGTTTGCTTCTGCATGTCATTATAAAAAAAGATAACAGAACGGTATTGAGTACCTACATCAGCACCTTGCCTGTTCAATGTAGTTGGGTCATGACTTTCCCAAAACACTTCCAGCAATTCATCATAGGTTATTTTGCTTGGATCAAATACTATCTGAATACACTCTGCATGTCCGGTGTTTCCCGTACAAACCTGCTGATAACTTGGGTTAGCAACTGTACCACCGGAATAGCCTGATGTTGCTGAGATGACGCCATCAATTGTTTCAAAAACAGCTTCTGTACACCAAAAACATCCTGTGCCAAATAAAGCTGTGTCTGTAGCTATGTTGGTTTCCATATTTGTAAAATTAGAATTTTCTTGAGATGGCTGCGCATGATTCTGACAACCTACAAACATAATTAATGCGATTAATCCTTTCATGTAATACATTTTTGAAGTCTGTCACGAATAAACAAAATAAAATTGTTTTGGTTTAATTCATCTAATGGTTCAATTGCATTC
>DEHO01000068.1 GCA_002351955.1 Flavobacteriales bacterium UBA2798 | reverse complement strand
AGGAAGCAATGAGAATAGTAAGAACCATCTGCCGGGATACTTTTTCCATGGTGTAAATCATAGGATCCACGCCTTTGTGCTGCAGGTCGACCTTGAACTGACCGTTTTTTGCCATGCGCATAACCTGACGAAGATCGTTGGGGAAATCTTCCATGTAGCTGCTGAACTCATTGGCAAAATTGTAGAATTTGCGTCCAAATGAAACCAGGCCGTGATCTTTCTTGATCATGCTGATGATGTAGGGACGAATTTCATCTGTGAGCGAAAGTTCTGGATCGAGCTGACGAACAATTCCTTCTGCTGATACCATTGCCCGTGTGAGAAGGAAAAAGTGCGCCGGAACTTTCAGGTTGTGTTTGATGATAATGTCTTTTAGTTCCAGGAGGATATCCGAAATATTATCCTGGTATTTTTCGCTTTGGGCAGCGCTGTATTTGCCTACAAACTCATGAACATCGAATTCGAGTTGACGCGAATCGTTGATGATGGAGATATCGCCCAAAAAGTGAATGTAGCGGATGATCCGTTTTACATTTTTTTCCTCAATGGCAAGAATCAGATTGCCGAGGTTTTCCATATCGCGTTTCATGATGGAACCCATCATCCCGAAATCGAGGTAGGCAACAATATTGTTTTCCTGCGCAATGATATTGCCTGCATGCGGATCGGCGTGGAAAAAACCGTAATCAAAAAGCTGACGGTAAAAACTCGACAACGTTCGTTTTGCCAGAATTTTCGGATCAAGATTCTGTGCTTTTATTTTTTCAAGGTCGCTGATTTTTACACCGAAAATGAAATCCTGCGTGATCACTTTTCCTGAACTCAGTTCCTTGTAATAATTGGGAACATAAACCTCCGGATCTTCCCTGAATTGATGACGGAAACGCTGCAGATTCCACGATTCGTGAATGAAATCCAATTCCTTTTGAATACTGTCGGCAAATGCTTCAACTAAACCTTCGGCATCAAATTGTTTGAGCGAAGGAATACGCCGTGCAAGCATCTTGGCAATGTCGCGCATAATGAGAATATCCTGAGAGATCATCACCTTAATACCGGGTCGCTGCACTTTAACAGCGACTATGGTACCATCGTGCAAAACCGCTTTATGCACCTGCGCCATCGAAGCCGAGGCTATAGGAGTGGGGTCGAAGCTGGCGTAAAGTTTTTCTACGGGTTTGCCGAATTCCTTATGCAGAATCTCCTCCACTTGTTTGTAAGGGAAGGGTGGAACAGAATCCTGTAACTTTTTCAATTCATTGATCAGATCATCCGGTAATAGATCAGGACGGTTGGAGATGATCTGCCCGAATTTCACGAAGGTCGGACCGAGTTCTTCACAGACCTTTCGCATTTTTTCCCATTTGGAATAATTAACAGCCTGTTTAAAGCGCTGACGGGAAATGATTTTTCGGATGAGAGGGAAACGATGGTTTTCTTCGAGGTAGGCTACATAGTCGTCGAATCCGTACTTGATAAGCACAGATAAAATTTTGTTGTAGCGACGCGCATGCCTGAGCTGCCTGAAGAAAAATCCGATCATTCGGGAAAATTACTTCAATTTCTCTTCAATAGCAGAAAGTCGCTTGCGAATTTCTTCCATTTCGTCTTTTGTAGCAATGTGAAGACTGTTGTAAATCTCCTTGCTGACATTTTCAATTTTGTTTTCAATGTCCTCTTTCACCTGCTTGGAACGATCAATAAGTTCCTGAATCATTTTTTTGCCTTCCTCTTCGGTCATTTTGCCCTTTGCGGTAAGCTCTTTTGCAAATTCTTCAATGCGTTCGCGGTTCATGGAAGCGTATCCCACTGCCATGTACATCAGGTTTTTGATAATATCTTTTTCCATAATTCAATTTTTTACAAAGGTGAAACTCTGTTTTTCCGCAGCTTATGACCAGGGTCATGATTCCAGCGGGATAAACTGATACTCATCAATTCCCGGCTTAAAAGGCAATCCCAATTTTCCCTTTCGCCTGAATTGTGGTATGTTCGTACCAAAATATGAAAATTCTCCCAATGAGTACAATTGTTTGCCCTGTCGATTTTCGCGAACCTTCTTTTCAGGCTGCACGGATTGCAGCAATCATTGCCCAAAAAAGTGATGCACAACTTTTATTTCTGCATTCAGCAGGTTCCGAATCGGATGAAGCGAGGGAACGTGTGTTTACGGGGATGGAACGTCTCGGTTTTCATGTTGGCTCTGCTCAAATGAAAGAACCACAATTTGTTGTTTCTCCTGAGGGACTTTCTGATTCGATCAATGCACTGAATCATAAAAAAGATATTGGTCTGGTGGTTATGGCTACCGACGGAATAAGCAATCTTACAGAGCTTTCTGCCGGAACGCATACCGAAAATGTTGCCAGCAAAACCAATGTTCCGGTGCTCGCAATTCCTGCCGGAGCCAAGGTTGGCACATTCAATTCCATTCTCTTTGCAACCGATTACGAAAAGACGTCCAAAGCAGATATCGAAAGCCTGCTCTTGTTTGCAAAAATCTTTAATGCAACAGTAGAAATTATCCACGTTAGCCGCGATGAGAATCCGGTTTCAAAAGGTGTATTCGAGATATTTTCCAATGACGTTCGATCCCTTTTCGGTAACGATGTGACCATCACCCGCGTTATTGCTGATGATGTTGCAGCAGTGATGATTCAACTTTCGGTAGAGAAAAACATCGATCTAATGGTTGTACACAAGGATAAATTCCAGGTGAATGATCGTTCAAAAACATCCACTTTGCTCCGCATGGCAGAATTTCCTTTGCTGGTACTAAGAAGCTAATCGTTTACTGCTTAATCAGCAGCTGAATGGGAAGCCCTAATTTCTGACGGAAGATGTTACCTTCTTCGTACATTTCTTCATCCTCTTCATCGTAATACCAAAAGATCTCCAGGTCTTTACCTGCGTCCTTCAATTCCTTTGCACGAAGGAAAATGTCGATAAGCATTTTCTGAGAAATGGAATTGATGTATTCGAGATAAAATAGAAAAGTAGTTTTTGCTGCAGGATGTTTGGTGTATTGCTCCAACCAATCGTGTATCGGAAAAAAGAAGGCAGATGCGTCTTCAGGAATGGAACGCCCTTTTACTTCTACTTTCCCTGCAGGGTCCAGTAAAATGAAAGGTGAGGCTTCAGTGGCTTCAATGCGAATCAAATCCATGCCGAAAGATAGACATATTCTGTTTAACCACTAACCATAAATAGACGAATGCATGTTCCCGCCTCCTTAATTATGAGGTATTTAAGTCGGATTTCGGTACTTGGAAATTTGACGAACGGTTTAAATTTCCTTTCGAATGGCTGCCATTTTCAGAGCGGCAACTGCGCATTCAATGCCTTTATTGCCATGTTTTCCGCCTGAACGATCCACACTTTGCTGATGGGTATTGTCGGTCAACACACAAAAAATTACGGGAATTCCGGTGGAAAGATTGAGATCCATTACTCCTTGCGTAACACCATTGCAAACAAAATCAAAATGCTTTGTTTCACCCTGAATTACACAACCAATAACAATAACCGCATCTGGCTTTTTCTGTTCAATTATCCATTTGGCAGCTACCGGCAATTCAAATGCACCGGGTACGTGAATGGAAGTAATGTTCGATTCCTTTACGCCATTGTCCATTAATGTATCGAATGCGCCTTTATAGAGTGCGGAAGTAATATCATGATTCCACTCTGCACGCACTATCGCAATGCTGAACGCAGTCCCGTTGGGGACATCATTCGGGTTGTAGGAAGAAAGATCTTTACCCGAGGTAGCCATTATTCTGTAATACCGGCACGACCTTTAGCACGGGCAATATATTTTTCAATATCGCGGCCTTCGTCTGAACCTTCGTAATCCTTAAGGATCTTTTCGTAATGGTCGAGTGCTTTTTTATAATCACCGGTTTCTTCAAGCGCCAAAGCAGCTTTCTTCAGATAAAGGGGTGAAGTGAATTGATTCGAAGATGCTTTTGCAGCGGATTCGTAATTGGAAATGGCATTTTCAATATCGCCCAACTCCATATACGCATCTCCTAATGCACCGATGGCCATTGGTTGAATGATCTGATCACTCAAATCAACTTGTTCCAAAGCATCAATCGCAGCCTGGTACTGGCCCAGGTTCAAATAACAAATACCAAGGTAATAGTTGGCCAAATTTCCGGCTTGTGTTCCGCTGTACTCATCGGCGATTTGCAGAAATCCTGCATAACTTTCACCGGTTTTAGGATCGATCGTTCCATTAATCGCCAGATTGAAAGAATCAATCTCGAAATAGTATTGTGCCTTCCACATTGCATCCTGCGCTTCTACTTCTTTTGGACCTTTATAAAACTTCAGGTACGCAAAGAAACCCAGCACAAGGGTAAGCGCAACTCCGCCGATAATGATCAGACTTCTCTGATTTTCACGTACATAGCGCTCTGCCTTTTTGAAAAAGGAATTGTTTTCGGATGTGTTCTGTTCTGACATGGACAATGAATTGGAGTGCAAAAATAACTTTTTTTCAACCCAAACGAAGTCCTTTGTCAATCTCTTGAGCGAATGGGGGCTAAATAGCTACTTTTGCAGCACATGCAACTTGCCCGACTTTCCCTTTTTAGCTTTAAAAATATCAGCGATCTCAGCCTGGAGTTTTGCCCGGGTGTGAATTGTCTTTTGGGTGATAACGGGGAGGGGAAAACCAATATTCTGGACGCAATTCATTACCTCTCATTTTGTAAAAGCTACTTTAATTTATCTGATATTCAGAACATTAAACATGGGGAATCTTTTTTTATGGTCCAGGGGCTGTACGAAGAAAAGGGGGAGTCAGTAGAGGTTTCCTGTTCCCAGAAAAAGGGTCAGAAAAAGAGTTTCAAGCGAAATAAAAAGGAGTACGACCGGCTGAGCGATCATATTGGACAAATTCCCCTTGTAATGATTTCTCCCGCTGATGCCGACCTGATCAACGAGGGGAGCGAAGTGCGAAGAAAATTCATTGATACCATCATCAGTCAGTATGACCGTCATTACCTCGAGCAGTTAATCGATTACAACAAAGTACTTGCCCAGCGCAATGCCTTGCTGAAACGCTTTGGCGAAACAGGTTCATACAGTCAGGAATTGCTTGAGGTTTGGGATATTCGTTTAGTTGAGCTGGCAAGAACTATACATGCCAACCGTCATCAGTTTTTGTCAGGATTTTCTGTTCTGTTTACCCGTTTTTTCCGAATCATTTCCGGTGGTAAGGAAGAGGTAACCATCGATTACAAATCCGATCTCAGCGAGGATGATTTTTTTTCTGTCCTCAAACGTTCACTTCCCCGTGATAGAGCAACGGAATATACACAGGTGGGAATTCACAAGGATGATCTGATTTTTAAAATGGGTGGTCACCCCATTAAGCGCTTTGGTTCACAGGGTCAGCAGAAGAGTTTTTTGATTGCGCTAAAAATTGCCCAGTATTATCACTTATTAGAGGTAAAAGGGAAAGCGCCGATTTTATTGCTGGATGATATTTTCGACAAACTGGATGAGCACCGTGTATCACGGATGATGGAAATGGTTACAGCCCCGGGATTTGGTCAGGTGTTTGTAACGGATACCGACCGGGAAAAACTACCGCGATTACTCGATCAGCTCAAAGTTGAGCACAAAGAATTTATTATCGAACAGGGGGCATTGGCATGAAGCGGAAAAGCAATCAAACAACCTTAAAAGCCGCCATTGAACGTTATCTCGAAGCCTTTAAGCTGGATAGTAAGATGGATCAGATGGACGTGAAATCATCCTGGGAAAGTGTAATGGGAACTCCTATTGCACGTCGTACAAAGGATTTGTATTTTAAGGATAAAACATTGTTTGTGCTCCTCGATTCTTCTGTGCTACGCGAAGAATTAATGATGGGAAAAACCCGTATTATTCAACTACTGAACGAGCACGCAGGAAAGGCAGTGGTTGAAGATATTGTGTTTAAATAGCCCCGAAGCGAGTGTCAATCACCCGCTTCAGGGATATTAGATTCAGAATCTTTCGAAACCGCTGAAGAAGAAGTTCCCTTCAATCTCAGCATTCTCATCACTGTCGGAACCGTGTACTGCATTTTTTGCTTTTGATTCAGCATACAGTTTGCGGATTGTACCGGGCTCAGCCTGAGTAGGATCGGTAGCTCCGATGAGCTTACGGAATTCGGCTACTGCGTTGTCTTTTTCAATNNTACGATAGGACCGGAGGTCATGTATTCAACCAGTTCACCGTAAAAGGGGCGTTCTTTGTGAACTTCGTAGAATTTTGAAGCTTGTTCGGTTGTTAAACGGGTATAACGCATTGCAATAATACGGAATCCGGAATTGGTAATGAGGTCAAGGATTTTTCCGATGTTTTTGTTCTCAACACCATCGGGTTTGATCATAGTAAATGTTCTGTTGGTAGCCATAGCTTTGCTTAAATTTTCAAATCAGGGCGCAAAGGTATAAAAATACCGGCTCCGGACAATCCTCAACAACCTTTGGCCCGACCGTTGCAGGAATGGAAATATTACTATTTTTGTTACCTCATTTAACCCAGACAAACCCATGAACAAAGGATCCCGGATCGTTCTTGCAGCTGCACTGATGTCGGCTACAATCGCTGGTTGCGGAGGCGGAGAAGAAACTTCATCTGTCACCACTGTTGTTGATACCAATCAAGTAGTTGAGCCTACAGAACCCAAGGTATTTTACCAGATTCCAACACCTAACGAATTTTTCTCTGTAATTAAGGAAATCGGAGGAAAGAGTCGTCCTGAACTGATGAACCCTGTTGCGAACACTGAAAAGTATACCGAAACCCGTTTCAAGGCGCTCAATTTTGGTATTTATTCTGCCGACCTTGCCTACGCATCCTGCTATGAAATTGGTCAGTCTGCACTTGAGTATTTCAAGGCCGTTGAGAAAATGGGGAATGAACTTGATATTTCATCTGCATTTGATGAATCGGTTTTCAAGCGCATCGAGCAAAACCTAACTGAAGGTGATTCGCTGGTAAGCATTTCCAATGAGACCTATTTTGATGCCTATAACTACCTGGAAGAAAACGACCGTGGTAACATTCTCGCACTGGTAGTTGCCGGTGGATGGGTGGAAAGTATCTATGTGGTATCTAACCTTGCAGGTCCTTATAAAGACAAAAACCCGCTTATCGAGCGTATGGCACAACAGGGACATACCCTTACCAACGTTATCGAATTCATGCGTAAGTACAACGATGATCCTGCCGTTGGCATGACAATTGCTCAGCTCGAAGAGATCCAGATGATCTACGAAACGCTTGAAGTTGTAGAAAAGGAAATTACTACTGAGAATACCGGTGATAAACTGAACTTCTCAGGAAATGCTGAATTCAAGTTCAGCAAGGAAACATACGAAGACCTTACCAACAAGGTTAAGGAACTGCGTACAAAATATGTAGAAGCAAAGAACTAATAAATACCGTAAAGAGTTAGATATGAGATTTTCAGCTATTATTCTTCTTACTGCCCTCCTTTCACCGGTGGTGGTCCAGGCACAAAAGTGCAAAGGCGTTCAATTCGAATGCACCAACGTCCGTAAGGAAGAAGGAAAAAAGAAAGGCACGAAAGGCGAACCTGCATGGACAGTAACCGGTCAGTCGCGCTACGGTAACTTTGCTTACGGTGATACCACCGAAGTTTCATTTACAGTATTCAAAAACGTGAACTATCGTATTTCTTTATGTTCACTCGATCCTCAGATCCAGGGAAAGATCATGTTCCAGATCGTTGAGCGCAAAACACAGGCTCAAACCGAAAAGTACATGGTTACTGAAGAAGTTCCCAAGACCGATAAAGACGGAAATATTTTGGTTGATCAGGACGGTAACCCCATCATGGAAACTCGTACAGTTGAAAAAACGCGTCGTGTTTACGGTAAAAAACCGGTGACCCGCTACAATAACGCAGAAGACTCCAATAAGCAATGGGTAGAATTTACAACCGACCAGGATCGTACCTTAATCATTCGTGTTGTATTGCCTTCAGTAGGGGATAAACCAAAGAATTCACTTTCACCACAAGGTTTTGCCTGTGTTGGTCTGCTCATCGAGCAACAAATGGGACCACAAGCCGGTGGGTGGAAATAATTGTGTAACAAAATCATTTCAACCCGTTCTGTATTAGAACGGGTTTTTTTATTCAGTCCAATATGATACCAGCAGGGAAAATAGCAGAGTTGATAGCAAAAGCAGAACACATCGTTATTACTGCTCATAAGAGTCCTGACGGAGATGCAGTGGGGTCTACCCTGGGATTATTTCATGCACTTACTCATGCGGGAAAGGATTGTAACGTGATCTTACCCGATGGCTTTGCACAATTTATTGCCTGGATGCCAGGAGCAGGAAAAATTTTGTTGCACGATAAGGAACCGGATCGTTGTGCGGAACTGATTTCACAAAGCGACCTCATTTTTTGCCTCGATTATAATTCCCTCGACAGAACCGGAAACCTNNGGGTATTGATCGATCACCATCCCTTTCCATCTGATGAATTTGCCGTAAGGTTTTCAGATACAGCCCACAGTTCTACCTGCGAAATGGTAACAGAATTACTGTTGGCAATGGACATGAAGCAGCACATCACACGCGATGCAGCACAATGTTTATACAGTGGTTTGGTTACAGATACCGGTTCATTCCGCTATTCCTGCACTTCGCCACGAACTCATCAGATCGCTGCAGAATTAATTGGAACTGGAATTGAAAATGCAAAAATTCATAATCAACTCTTCGATACACAATCTGAAGGACGATTGAAATTATTAGGCTATGCATTANNATATCTGAAAAGATGGTAGTTGATAAGGCCAATCAGACTGCATGGTTCGTATTAAGCAAAGCAGAGTTGAAACGATTCAATCATCAGAAAGGCGATACAGAAGGATTGGTGAATTACGGATTAGCCATTGAAGGAATACGTGCAGCAGCGATTTTTGTGGAACATGAGGATAAAGTGAAAATTTCATTGCGTTCAAAAGATTCAGTTCCCGTAAACCTTATTGCAAAAGAATATTTTTCCGGTGGCGGTCATACCAATGCTGCCGGTGGTATTTGGGAATCGGATATGGATTCGCTGATTGAAAAATGGAAGAGTATTTACCCCGCATTCATGGCAACACATGCATAAATTCACAATCCTTTTTTTTGTTACCGTATTGATGTTTTCCTGCAAGGAGAAGGCGCCTGATGTTATTGAAGTGAAATACGAAGACATCAAGGAAAATATGATTGAAATGAATCGTGGCTGGACAGAAGAGGAAGAACAGATTATTCGGAATTATATTCGCCGCCGCAATTGGAAAATGACAACCTCAGGAACAGGGATTCGCTACATGGTTTACAAAAAGGGCGACACACTTTCTCCTCTTGCTAAAGAAGGTGATATTGTATTTGTCAATTATGAAATCCGTCTGCTGGAAGGTGATACGCTTTGCTATTCATCAGAAGGAGAGCCCGAATCATTTATGGTGGCAATGGACCATGTTGAAAACGGAATGCACGAAGTGGTGACTTATTTGCGTAAAGGTGATAAAGCAAAAGTGATCATGCCTTACAACCGTGCATACGGACTTATTGGTGATATGGATAAGATTCCTCCGCAAGCTCCTTTGGTTTACGATCTTGAAGTAATGGACATAAAAAAAGCTGAATGAAAAATCTGATTCCATTTATTGTCATCGCATTATTTGCTTCCTGCTCGGGAGGATTTAGTGGAGTAGAAGGTGAGGAAGAAAAAGCAGATTCACTCGGAGCAAAACATCAGGATACCAGTGTCAATGCCACTTTGCCTGATATCGATTCTATGTTGCAAAAGGATGTAATGGATACTACGGTGTTCGATCAGAAAAGTGTTAAGGAATTGCGTTCGCCGGGTGGAGTAAGTATTGAAATTCTCGAGCGCACAGAACAAGGGACTTCCATTGGGAAAGGTGATGTAGTTCGCATCAAATACAAAGGGAAATTGCCGGATGGAACGGTGTTCGATTCAAGTGATCCTATCGGAATGCCTCTGCCTTATTTTGTAGGTGTAAATATGTCGGTTAAAGGTTGGGATGATGCTCTGCCCTTGTTGCAAACTGGAGATAAAGTCAGAATGAAAGTTCCGGCGAAATTGGGTTATGGGAAAAAAGGATATGGAAAACTGATTCCTCCAAATACCGATCTCGTTTTCGAAATGGAAATCGTCGACAAAATGAAAGGTGACAAACGTCCTTCCGGATTAGTTGTATACCGTACTGTTGAACGGTCCGGTGCTTTGATAAAAGATGCCCAGGCCGTGTCGATTCATTTTTACGGATGGATCTATTCTACCGGTAAGCTGTTTGATTCATCTCACCAATACGGCAAAACGCATGACCTGGTAATCGGACTTGAGCGCACGCTGCCTTGTTGGGATGAAGCACTGAAAACAATGCGTAAAGGAGNNAAAGGAGAAAAGGCGATATTATTCAGTCCCGCTGCCCTTGCATATGCGGAAAAGGGAATTCCTGAAGTTGTACCTGCAAATGCGGATCTTGTTTTCAGCATTGAGGTTGTAGATGTGAAGTAAGGGAATTCCGGTTTTTTCAATCTTTCTTTTTTAAGATTATCCGATTCATTTACAAGGAAAAATTTATTAGCTAAATTCCTTTGCACATTTTTTAAGACCGATCAATTATCCAGGGATTATCCTCCTTCGTCGGAT
>DEHO01000057.1:11155-13874 GCA_002351955.1 Flavobacteriales bacterium UBA2798 | reverse complement strand
CGCAACGGCGCGGGCGACCGGTGGTTGATCCGAATTCGTTACCGATTTTACGCAGACGGTCACCATCTTCATCTTCCAGTTCAGTAGGGAAGGGACCACTACCAACACGGGTGCAATAAGCCTTGAAAATACCAATGACTTCTCCAATTCTGTTTGGCGCTATTCCTAATCCCGTACAAGCACCAGCAGTTGTTGTGTTGGATGAGGTTACGAATGGATATGAACCAAAATCGATGTCGAGTAATGTGCCTTGTGCTCCTTCGGCCAAAACATTTTTACCCTCACGAAGCGCCTGGTTAATGTAATGTTCTGAATCTACAAATGTGAGTTCTTTCAACGATTCAATTCCTTCGAAAAATGCAGGTTCAAGTGCAGCCAGATCGTACTCGAACTGATGGAATGAAAGAATTTTGATGTGTTTTTCTACCAGCTTTTGGTATTTCTCCTTGAAGTCCGGTAAAAGAATGTCTCCAATACGTAATCCGTTTCTACCGGTTTTATCCATATAGGTCGGACCAATTCCCTTAAGTGTAGAACCGATTTTTTCTTTCCCTTTCGAAGCTTCGGAGGCCTGATCTATTAAGCGGTGTGTTGGTAAAATAAGGTGCGCTTTACGTGAAAGCAACAGACGTTTTTTTACATCAACCCCGAGTTTTTTTAGTGCGTCAATTTCCCGTTTTAAAACAACCGGATCGACAACAACTCCATTACCAACAAGATTGATCACATTATCATGAAAAATTCCGGATGGTATGGTGTGTAATACATGTTTGATTCCGTTAAACTCCAGTGTATGACCGGCATTTGGCCCACCCTGAAATCGNNTTTCCTTCATCGCCCCACTGGAGCCCGAGTAATACGTCCACTTTCATTGTTTGTCTGTATATCGAATTAATAATTGATCAAAGTTTGAAACTTTCAACTGCCTCTGTAACATCCGTTGTTACCTGAAAAAGCGTATTGAGTTTGGTAATAAGAAACAACTCCTGAATTTTTTTCGAAAGGTTGCAGATAACTACTTCACCATGCTGATTCCTTGCCTTAGTGAGGATATTCACCAAAACATTGAGTCCGGATGAATTCATATAATCCATTCCACTCATGTCAAGAATAATACGATTACTACCTGCCTTAATGTATTTGTNNGTCAAGTGAATCAAGCAAAGGCTGTGCACTTTGTTTGTCCATTAGACGTCCACTCAGTGTTGCGGTTACAACCGGTTTTTGCTCGGAAAGTTTGTAGCTGAATTCCATGGCTTATTTCTTTTTGACCGTTGTTTTTTTTCCGGCGTCTTTTCTGTTTGCGTAAAAATAGAGGGAGTGATGCAATACCTCTACACCAAATATTTCTTCAATTGTTTCCTTGATCTGCTGAATACGCGGATCACAAAATTCGAGGACTTCACCGGTATCTGTACAGATCACGTGATCGTGCTGCTTTTTCGAATATGATTTTTCGAACTGCGCCTGGCTCTTACCGAACTGATGTTTTTTCACCAGATCACAAGCCAGTAGGAGTTCAATGGTGTTGTACAAGGTTGCACGGCTCACCCTGTACTTTTTGTTTTTCATTTTCACATACAAGGACTCGATGTCAAAATGACCTTCGTAATCATAAATTTCATTGAGTATGGCAAACCGCTCCGGGGTTTTCCGGTGACCATGTTGCTCCAGGTATCCCTGGAAAATCTGACGAACGGTCTCTTTGGTCTGCGTGGCGGACATAGGTGAAAATGAGGGGTAAAAGTAAGAAAAATAGCACCCCACAGAAGGGCAACTTTTCAACAGAAATGAGGCAAATGTCTTATTGGTTGTCGATACGTGTAACCGTGTGTACGCCCTCTATTTTCAGGAGATTTTGCATCAAACGGTCTAAATGATGGGTGTCGTGCACATAGAGTAAAACTTTTCCCTCAAACACCCCATCGTGACTTTCAAAGAAGATTGAACGCATATTGATGTTCAATTCCTTAGAGATAACGCTGGTGATTTTGTTAACCAATCCCACATCGTCGATCCCTTTAAAGTGAACCCCGGCAAGAAATTCGATGGCTTCCTGACTTTTCCATCGTGCCTTTACGATTCGGTAACCGTAATTCGACATCA
This sequence comes from Flavobacteriales bacterium UBA2798, assembly GCA_002351955.1. Lineage (GTDB taxonomy): Bacteria > Bacteroidota > Bacteroidia > Flavobacteriales_D > UBA2798 > UBA2798. The sequence continues at coordinate 11,768 of DEHO01000057.1, read as the reverse complement.
ATTCCACTGCATTCGGACAGGTAACACGGTGAATCTTTATTCCATCGCTTACTGTTACAAAGCCGAAAACATCATCACCCGGAATCGGGTTGCAGCAAGGCGACAGTTTGTAATCGATTTGTTTGAGATCATCTCCCAATACAAGGAGGTCATTCCCTGTATCTTTTGCGCCGCTTTGTTTGATCAGATCTTCTACGGTAACTTTTTCACCTGTTGCAGGGAAAAATAATTCTCCGTTTTTAATTTCCAGATCACGCAAAAAACCAAGTTCTATGCTTCCTTTGGCAATGCGGTAATAAAAATCGGTACTGCTGGAGGAATTAAAATGATCTTCCAGTTTTCGTATGTTTTTCTCACTGAAAAGGATGCCATATTGCTCTAAACGTTTGATGAGCATTTCCTTTCCTTCGCGTGCAATGATCTTTTTTTCTTCCTTTAGCGCATCCTTGATTTTCTGACGCGCTTTTGCCGTTGTAACAAACTTTAACCAATCTTCTTTTGGTTTCTGTTTCTTGGAAGTAATTACTTCAATCTGATCTCCGCTGTTGAGTGGGTGACTCAATGGAACCAGTTTGGTATTGACTTTTGCTCCGATACAGCTTTCACCAACTTT
>DEHO01000057.1:0-11140 GCA_002351955.1 Flavobacteriales bacterium UBA2798 | reverse complement strand
GCACTGTTGTTTTCTTTGTATTTCCAGTGTGCCGCATAACCTCTTTCTGCAATTTCATCCATCCGTTTAGTGCGAATCTGAACTTCCACCCATTTTCCGGTTGGACTCATTACCGTTGTATGAAGCGATTCATAACCGTTTCCTTTCGGTGTGCTGATCCAGTCGCGCAAACGGTCGGGATTGGGTTGATAATAATCCGTTACGATGGAATAAACACGCCAGCAATCGGATTTTTCGCGTTCGTTTTCGCTGTTGAGTATGACGCGAATTGCAAACAGATCGTATATCTCATCAAAAGGAACATTCTTTTGGTGAATCTTTTTCCAAATGGAAAACACCGATTTTGTCCGGCTTTTGATTACATAATTAAATCCTTCTTTGTCAAGTTGCCGCTTGATTGGTAATACAAACTGTGCAATAAAACGATTACGTACAGCTTGTGTTTTTTGAAGTTTGGATTGAATATCATTGTAGGCAGCAGGCTCACGAAATTTTAGGGAGAGGTCTTCGAGTTCTGTTTTTATTGCATTTAATCCCAAACGATGAGCGAGTGGGGCATAGAGGTATTCCGTTTCTGATGCAATTTTCAACTGTTTCTCCTTGCTCATTGAGCCAAGGGTACGCATGTTGTGCAAGCGATCTGCAAGTTTTATAAGAATCACCCTGACATCTTCTGCCATGGTGAGCAGTACTTTTCTGAAATTTTCTGCCTGAATGGATTCTGTATTGTCTACAAATCCGGTGATTTTTGTGAGGCCATCAATAATCTTCGCCACCTTCTTCCCGAACATGTCTTCCACGTCCTCAAGCGTAAGATCTGTGTCTTCAACGGTATCGTGCAGCAATGCGGCAACAATGGAAGTCGCTCCAAGTCCGATTTCTTCTGAACAGATACGGGCAACAGCGATAGGATGAAAAATATACGGTTCGCCCGATTTGCGCCGCATGTTTTTGTGTTTCTCTACTGCGAGATTGAATGCTTTGCGGATGATATCGGTATCTTCTCTATCGCGGGACGCTCTGCAACTGCGGAGTAATCCACGATAGGCATTTAGAATTTCCTGCCGCTCTTTTTCCGGATCAATTACTGGTTTCATCTTCAGATTGCAGGTAATACTTTCGTTTTCACTTCTCCAAAACCGATTCGCAAACCATCCTTTTCGCAATATCCCCGCATAACTACAGTGTCATTGTCGTTTATGAATTTTCGTTCGCTGCCGTCTTTCATTTTCAGAGGTTGGGTTCCCTTCCAGGTGAGTTCAAGCATCGACCCGAAAGTATCGCGGGTGGGACCGGAAATCGTTCCTGAGCCCAGAAAATCGCCGCAACGAATATTGCAACCGTTTACCGTATGATGGGCCAATTGTTGTTCGATGGTCCAATACATGTATTTGTTGTTCGAGTTCGAAATCGTATTATCATTTCCGTCCGGCGTCTGAATTATTACCTCCAGATGAATATCAATATTTTTTTCACCCTGATAACTCAAATAAGGTAATACTGCAGGAACCTGTGTTGCACCTTTAGTTCGGAAAGGCTCTAAAGCATCCAGTGTTACTACCCAGGAAGAAATAGAGCTGGCAAAATTCTTTGCGAGGAAGGGTCCGAGGGGGACATACTCCCATGTTTGAATATCGCGTGCCGACCAGTCGTTCAACAGCACCATGCCGAAAATATACTCATCGGCTTCCTCTGTTGAAATAGAATGTCCCAAAGGCTTTCCCGGAAAAGTGAAAAATCCTGTTTCAAGTTCGAAGTCCAGAAGCTTACACGGACCAAAAGAAGGCAGTTCCTGATCAGGTGCCTTGGATTGCCCTTTAGGACGATGAATTGCAGTGCCGGAACTTACGATAGAGGAAGATCGCCCATGGTAACCTACAGGTAAATGTTTCCAGTTAGGAAGAAGTGCGTTTTCCGGATCGCGAAACATTTTCCCGACGTTAGTGGCATGGTCGATGCTGGAATAGAAATCGGTATAATCACCAATTTGAACCGGTAATAACATTTCAGCTTCAGCTTGTTCAACCAACACCTGGGCAACATGATTGTGGTTGTCGCGTAATTCGGGATTGTTTTCCTCGAGTAGGTCTGAAATCCTGTTCCTGAATTCGCGGACGATTTTTTTTCCGTAGCTCATCATGGTATTGAGCGAATCGGTATCAAAGGCATTGATGTTAAATGGCTGGTTTGGAAGGTGTCCCAAAACATGCAGCGCCTTGAGATCGAGAATTTTATTTCCAATGGCAACACCAACACGTGGTTTTTCTCCTTGGGTTTTGAATACACCAAAAGGGAGGTTTTGTATTGGGAAATCAGATCCCTTTGGTACTTCCACCCATGAGCGGCGGTTTGGATCGTTGGCGCGGATGTTCATAGTGACAGATGTTTTTGTAAAAATAACTGTTCCCCGCATTTATTCAGAAGAAATTCGTTCCAAATTGGATTTGTGATTTTCAAGAGGGAGCAAAAAATAAAAATCAGTCATAGGTTGTTCACGCTGAGCAAAAGGGACGGTGAAAATTGCAAATAACTGCTACTTTTGTGCACCAAAGAAAATTTATGATCCTACCCATTGTTGCATACGGTGATCCTGTCCTGAAAAAGGTGGCTGAAGAGATCGATAAGGATTATCCCGGTCTGCAGCAGCTTATTGCGGATATGTTTGAAACCATGTACAATGCCAATGGCGTTGGTCTTGCGGCTCCCCAAATTGGGAAAAGTATCCGTTTGTTCATTGTTGATGCATCTCCTTTCGCAGAGGATGATGAAGATGGTGAAAACGAGCACCTCAAGGATTTTAAAAAGGTATTTATCAATCCCATTATCGAAGATGAAACAGGGGAGGAATGGGGCTTCAATGAAGGTTGTCTGAGTATTCCCGGTATTCGAGAAGAGGTTTTTCGTGAGGAAAAGATCAAGATTTCCTATTACGATGAAAACTTCAATTTTTTTGAAGAGGAATATGATGGTTTTGCAGCACGTGTTATTCAGCACGAATACGACCATATCGAAGGAGTCCTTTTCACCGATAAAATTTCACCGCTCCGTCGTCGGTTGTTAAAGCGTCGTCTCGAGGAAATTACAATTGGTGATGTTGATGTCAATTATAAAATGCGTTTTCCAAAAAAGTAAATCATGAAAAGAATTCTGTTTGTAGCATTATCGGCATTATTTATTGCATGTGGTTCTGGTAACGAACCCGAAGCCCGTACTGAAGAAAAACTGCGTCAGGAAATTAAGGCAATGGAGGATAGCCTATTCGGCTCGACGGCAGCATTTAATAAGGAAGCAGCAGAAAAGATGATTGCGCTTTACATGGACTTCGCCAATGAATTCCCCAAAGCGAAAGAAGCCCCGGATTACCTCTTAAAGGCAGCAGATGTTGCAACCGCTGTAAACAAACCCCGCATCAAAGAAGATTGTTACAAGCGTATCATTGAGAATTATCCTGATTTTAATCGTCTGGATGCTGTGAAATACCTGCTTGCTTTTACACTGGATGCCGAACTCAATAACCGCGAAGAAGCAAAGACCTGGTACAACGAGGTCATTAAGACTGTTAAGGACACCAATTTCGTCCGCGATTCCAAAGTCCGGATGAACACCATCGACAGTCTTAATTATGATCAGTTCATAGAAATGATCATCTCCAATCCCCAGCCCGTTCAATAATACCCCCTGAAGCGAATTTGGCCGTCAGGCCAAATTCTGCTTCAGGGCCGTTCCCTCATTCATCATTACCTTTGGCCTGTTCGTCAAACCGGTGGTTTGGAGGTTTGAAGATTTGTTCTATATTTGAAACAGCCTAAAGCAACCTAATTCCTGCTTTAGCGTCTTACTACCAAACCAAACCAAAACCATTGCCTATCGCCTAAATTCTACGCTTATCAATTTCGTCAGTCGAACTGTTAAAGGTAGAATTTATGAGCAACGCACTTTGCGACACGCAATTGGTACGTGAGTACCAAAATGGCAATGAAAAAGCCTTCGAAACATTAATGTCACGCCATTCCGATCGGGTTTATTCCTATATCCGGTATATGGTTAAGGACAGTCAGCTTGCAGAGGATATCTTCCAGGATGCTTTTGTTAAGGTAGTACATACCTTAAAATCAGGAAAGTACAACGAGGAGGGTAAATTTCTGCCTTGGGTGATGCGGATTTCCCATAACCTGATCATCGATACCTTCCGAAAAAATGCAAAAATGCCTACGGTTGAACCTCGTGATGAGGATCATGATATTTTTGCCAATCTTCGGGTGTACGACCAAAATATTCAGGATCTCATGATCAATGACCAGATCCTAAAAGACGTACGTATGCTTATTGATTACTTGCCCGATGAACAGAAGGAGGTGGTGATGATGCGCCATTATTCGGATATGAGTTTCAAGGAAATTGCGGAAGCTACCAATGTCAGTATCAATACTGCTCTCGGAAGAATGCGTTACGCGTTAATAAACCTCCGTAAAATGGTGGAAGACAAACATATGGTTCTGGAAAGCTGATTTTTTTCCGAAGCGGGCAATATGCTTCCGGTGATTGCGTTTATTCTTTAAACGCCGTAACGCCTATGAAGCAAAGCTTTACTCCAGAAATTCCTACTTCTTTCATTTCCTCTTCCGATTCGAAAAATTGCAATACGTGCTATTGCCAAAATCGGATAGAACAGCCATACAAGGCTCCAAAAGATGTAGTTGATCGTATTTTGCGCTTTTCACGTTCGCTTGAAGTGCATTCAAGTGAAACCGTTGGAACATTCGCAACAGTTAACAGTTAAAAAATGCCTCCAATCGGAGGCATTTTTTTTTATTGACAATTACCGGGAACACCATCAGGATCGGTTTCATTTCCGAACCATACAACAGCATAGTTTTTAGAAATTCCGATTCCAATTGCATTCCATTTCTTTTTCCACTGACCGGAATTGATGATGACACTATTGTGCGATGAACTTTTTTTCCAAACGTCCAATGCAGTTTTTGCTGTCATTGTTCCACCCGAATTTGCAGAGATTTCATAACCATAACCCGGATAATTACTTAGCTCTTTAGGTTTGTTCCACATGCAATTGGCTTGCTTGTGGTCTTCGGTATAACAGCAGGACGACCATGATCCTTTGTTTGACCAACTGTGCATATTGCATTGGTTTTTGTCGGGCCTGTTGGTTTGTAAATCATTGGCATGTGTGCGCGCAACAAAGGTTAATCCTTTTGATAAAGGAATTACCGGTAGTTTTTTTGATTTCCGGTATTCGGTAATGAGGTTGTACAGTTTATTTTCTTCTGCCGATACACAGGTTGTAAAATTCTTCTTCTGCAATTCTGCATGAATACAATCCTTTTCAGGCAGACTGTTAAAGCTAAAGAGTGCGGCAATTAATAGTGTTTTCATAAGTAAGGAAGTTGAAGAGTTTATACTTCAGATTCAGGAGGGGTGGTCGTTTTTTTCTCGGAATTTTCTTTGTCCGATTCCAGTTCTACATCTTCAAAATCGACTTGTTTCAATAATTCTTCTTCTTCCTCTTCGCTGATACTCATTCCTGCTTCGGCTTCTTCGAGCGTTATTTTTTTTCCGGTAAGAGGGTCGTATAGCATTTGATCTTCTTCATCCGATTCCACTTCTTCATGTGGTTTTTCGCTTTTTACAACATACCAGAATAAAAGCAACAGCAATACTGTAGGTACGCTAATCAGTAATACATTATCTATACTCATGAAAATAATTCTTTGCGTCCGATCTTTGAACAGATAGGACAGGTTTCAGCCTGATGTCCGCGTGCCGGACAATATTTTCTTCCGAAGAAGATGATTTGTAAATGCAATTTGTTCCAGCTCTTTTCCGGGAAAAGTCGTTTGCAATCTTTTTCTGTTTGCTCAACGTTTTTTCCGTTGCTCAAACCCCATCTCCAAATGAGCCGGTGAATATGTGTATCAACGGGAAAAGCGGGAACGTCAAAAGCCTGACACATGACCACTGATGCCGTTTTATGACCAACACCCGGTAAATGTTCGAGGTCTTCAAAATTATCGGGAACAATGCCATTGTGTTTTTCGAGAAGAATTTCTGAAAGTCGGTGAATGGCTTTTGATTTTGCAGGCGACAATCCACACGGTTTGATGATCTCACGGATTTCATCGACTGTCAGCTTCACCATTTTTTTGGGCGTATCGGCTTTTTTAAAAAGCAATGGAGTAATTTGATTTACCCTCACATCCGTACACTGCGCAGAAAGCAAAACAGCAATCAGCAAAGTATAGGCATCCTTATGATCAAGCGGTATAGGCGGATTGGGATACAGCTTGTTCAGTGTGGTGGTGATGAAATCAACCTTCTCCGGTTTTTTCATGGCTGGTGACCAAGAATTTCCATTTTCGTTTTGCAGCGCTGTATAGAAGCCTGTGCCGTTTCGATCAGTTTGTTATCGTATAGGTGGCGAATATAATTTTGGTACGAAGAAATGGCTTCTGCATACCTGCCTTGTGCTTCGCGCATAATTCCATATTCGTTGTAAATGGTTGCTTTATTAATTCCGGGAGTGGTAAGTGCTCTTTCAAGCAGTTTTTCCATCTCTTCGTATTTGCCAAGCGTTGATAACAGAATCGCATAATTGTAATAAACCGCAACATATCCTGGGGTCATTTCCAATGCTGCCTTGTAATGGTTTTCGGCACGCACATAATCATTGTATTTGGTTTCGTAGATCCAACCCAAATGATTGTGTGACATTCCATGATCCGGTGCTTCTGCAATGATCTCAAGCAGCATTTGCTTGGCATCTGCAATTCTGTTTTCCTTGATCAGTAAATCCGCTTCGAAGAATTTATCGTCGAGCTGAAAGTTTGCTTTCTCCATAATTATTCAATTAAATAAATTTCAGCTACAGGACGAAATCCTAGCCATGGCTGAGCTTGTTGGTATTCCAGGTATTGGTCGACAGATGCTTTTATTGCATAGTGTGCAATGCTTCCTCCTTTTGCAATGCCTTTTTCGCGCATCATTTCGGCTGCGTTTCCAAATACATTGTTCAAACCCAAATGATTGGGAAAATAATCCGAAACATAGGCCATTCCTTCACCCCTTTCTTTGAGAAAACTTTCTACACTGGCGCAGCTAAAACTGAAATTGTAGTGGAACAGCTGACAACCTTTGTCGTTAAGACTATCCAGTCTTCCGTTTTTTTTCATCGTTTCATTGGGTAATCCTACTGAAGCAAACTCTTCCCATTCACCTACAGAAGGCAAGCGAAAACGAAGTGCAAGGGAATGATTGGAAAAGGGATTTATTTCGTTGGTGAAGTACATTGAAAGCAATTGACAAAAAATGGTGGCCTGTTCGTGCGAGATTCCGGTTACAGGGTAGTTAAGGGCTTTTTGCGTGTTGAGATCATTTTTCATGGAGGGTGAAAAATACACGTAGATTTTTCCGGAAGCACCGGCCCATGAGAATGTTTGTGTGAAGGCCATTCCATTATCGTTCTGATGGTAGAAATGACTGATACAACGTTTGGTTTTTGGTTCCATTCGATTGGTATCAGGTAAAAGTGATTTCCAATCGATTTCCGGAAGCGGAGATTCATCCATCTGCCACTGAACCATGGTAAGGTAATCCATCACCGAAATTTCAAAGCGGGATGTAAATAGTCCGGCGTTTACAGGTTGATAATCTCTNNGCTTGCTGAGAGGGGAGCTGATATATAGACTTCTGTTTCCGTTTCCGATCAGTTCAAACATTTCTGCTTTTGAGTCCACAACAACGATCTTTTGATAGGAAACCGGAACTTCCATCTTTCCTGATTTGCTGAATAAACCGAAAAGTCCATTTTGTTTCACGATAAAGTAATCTTTGCCAACGGGAACAATTGAATCAAAAAAGGCAGGTACAATGAATTTTGCTTTTTTCATCACTCCAAAGTGTTCACCTTCCTTTACCAGACAGTTTCCGTTTCCAAGATCCTGCAGACAAGGTGTTTTTTGGGCACTGGCTGTAATTGCGGTAGTACAAAAGATAATTAGAAAAAGGATGTTTTTCATTGGTGGTGTCAATGTGTTATGGTAATGTAAAATGGTTTTTAATCAATGCAGGATTTTATATACCAACTCTTTCATGATTTCTTCATCATTGCTTTCAGTTGTATTTACTCCTTTGCTTTTTAGATCTGCTTCCAGCAGGTATTCCATTACCTTCAGCAATTTGCCGGGAGTAAACGATTTTGCATAACGTGCATAATCGCGAACAAAAAATTCATTCACCCCAAGTTCTGCAGCAATCTCGCGCGCAGGTAAACGGGATACAACATGGTATTTCAAAATCTTGGAAAAGAATCCGTACAATGAGGGAATGGTCATTTGTATGGGATGCGATTTTTTGTTCGCAGCAAAATACTGAACGATGCGATTGGATTTTAAAATATCCTTTTCCCCAAGCGAATTCTGCAATTCGAAAATGTTGTAGTCCTTGGAGATCCCGATGTTTTGCTGAATGATCTCATCGCTGATCTCTGTTCCTTCGGGAAAGAGGATTTTTAGTNNGCTGACCGTGGCGAGATTTTCATTTTTTTTGTCTTCACAAACTTCTCGATCCATTCGGCCAGTTTGTAGTCGCGCACTTTCTCGGAGACGTAATACACTGTTTTTTTATCCAGCATTTTACCAAACTCCTTGCGGCGGTCTACAGTTTTGTATTTGTGGCAGAGGACAAGAATGGTGGAGCTCACGGGATTTTCCACATAACTTTTTAGCTCCTCAATTTTTTTCATGTTTTGCGCTTCCTTCACAATCACCACCTGGTATTCGGCCATCATCGGATAGCGTTTACAGGTAGCAATCAGATCGCCTTCGCTGATGTCTTGTCCGTACACCACAGTCTGGTTGAATTCGCGTTCCATTTCATCCAGGATGTTTTCCTGCATGTAATCCGAAAGCAGATCAATGTAGAACGGCTCTTCACCGCAAAAGAAATAAACCGGATGATAGATCTTGTTTTTGAGATCGCGCATGATCTCTTCAAACTGATCAACGGCTGACTTTTTGCTCATTCGAAGCGGAGGTGTTTGATGGAACGCCCGAAATTAATCAACTCATAGAGAGAATCGATACCAATCTCCAGATGTTTATCCACGAAATGCGTGGTCACAATCTTGTCGCTGGCTTCTGTTTTTACTCCCTCGGGTACCATTGGCTGATCGGAAACGAGCAGGAGTGCTCCGGTGGGTATTTTATTGGCAAATCCTGTTGAAAACAAGGTGGCCGTTTCCATATCTATGGCCATTGCGCGGATTTTTCGGAGGTATTCTTTGAAATCTTCGTCATGCTCCCAAACCCTTCGGTTGGTGGTGTATACCGTCCCGGTCCAGTAATCGCGGTCGTGTTCGCGGATGGTGGTGGAAATGGCGCGCTGCAACTGGAAGGCGGGTAGGGCAGGGACTTCCGGCGGGAAATAGTCATTGGAAGTACCCTCACCACGAATGGCGGCAATAGGCAGAATGAGATCGCCGATGTTGTTTTTCTTTTTGAGTCCCCCACATTTCCCCAGGAAAAGCACCGCTTTCGGTTGAACAGCTGTAAGCAGATCCATAATTGTAGCTGCATTGGCGCTTCCCATCCCGAAGTTAATGATGGTAATATCGCCGGAGGTTGCGCTGGGCATGGCTTTGTCGATACCGTCGATTTCGGCTCCTGTTCTCTTGGCAAAAAGGTGAACGTAGTTGCTGAAATTGGTGAGCAGGATGTATTTTCCAAATTGCTCTATAGGAACTCCGGTGTACCTTGGTAACCAGTTTTCAACGATTTCGGGTTTGGTTTTCATGGGATATGTATTTTTAGCCTCATAATGGAATCCGGACTCCTCTATCCATCCTATCCTTTCAAAATTAAGAAGGAAGCGGGCAAGCCCCAAATTTTCGATGAATTCCGTCGGAAATGGGTGGCTCTTACACCTGAGGAATGGGTGCGCCAGCATGTGCTTGTTTACTTGAAAACACAGAAAAAGGTTCCACCCGGACTCATCGCCGTTGAAACCTCCATTACCCTGAACGGGATGCAACGCCGGTGCGACGCTGTTGTTTATGATGTTTCCGGACAAGCACTCTGCATCATCGAATGCAAGGCTACCAGCGTTCCTCTCAGTCAACAGGAGTTCGATCAGGTATGGAACTATAACCGGGTGCTAAATGTTCCGATGCTCGTTCTCAGCAACGGACTCCAACAGATTCAGGCTCGCATTGATTCTTCAGGGAAACCAAAGTTTTTACCCGAATTACCTGATTTTGAAATGTTTAATTAAATTATGTAAATTACGTTATGTAAATTACGTAATTTTTTAAACGCTGGGTTGTATCCATGAACTGAGCCATTCGGAAAAGTAGAGATCGTAGATTTTCCAGGTGTTTTCATCAAAATAGATCATTTCCTGTTCATTAAGTCGCTTGAGTGATACCTGCACCGATGAGCTTGTACCCAGTTCGTATTTCCGGATGAATTCTTTGGATAAGGGTTTTCCTACTTCTCCTTCTTTGGCAAGGCCGATTAGTAAATTCCATTGGTTTTTGGTCAGCAGATTGCGGTAACCGGTGTAAATGGCTTCTTGTTCTTTGAGGATCGTCTTAAAGGCGTGTTCCACTTCTTTTTCGGTGATCTGTTTTTTTCCGTTGGCATACAGCTTATGAAAAAGATACTGTACGTACCAGGTGTGCCGTTTGGTTTTTTGGAGTCCCAGATGAATAGCAGGAACAGAAATGGAGAATTTATTTTTTTTGAAATGATTCAGGATAAAGGCGGAATAAGCCTCCTCGCTGATTTTTTCAAGCTGCATGATTTCCGCACTCTGGTAAAAGGGTTTGTTGTGTTGCGCAAACATGGCACCGAGTAAATGCTGGCGACTACCCGAAAAAATAAACGAAAGGTATTTGCATTTCTGAATTTCGGCCCGCAGAAGCGATTGTGTGTTTTTTTCAGGAAAGAAAGCGATCTGCTGAAACTCATCGAAGGCGATGACCATCCGGATTTTGAGCGATTCCAAAAAGCGGAAGATTTCTGTCAGTGTAAGTTGCGGCGACGATTTATCACCTAGCTGAAATTCCACAGCCGGATCGCCGGTTACAGCATCGTAGCGGATAATCGGGTTGAGAGTGCGAAACATT
>DEHO01000061.1 GCA_002351955.1 Flavobacteriales bacterium UBA2798 | reverse complement strand
AACGCCCCGCAGTACAAACTGCATGTGGTGGGGAATACCAGTTTTGATGGTGTGGTACGCTTGCCTCAGTTGGCGGGATCAGGGGGATTAATTGGTGTAGATGCTCAAGGGAATTTGGAGAACAGAAGTTTTGAAATGATGGCCCCTGCGTTTTATACGCTGCCTTGTTTAACCGACAATAATGGCAATAGTATTCCCACCTGGAAAAACAGTCCGAACATTCTATATGCAGGAGGGATTCCTTGTGAGAACAACATTCGGGTTGGGATCAATACCACTTCACCGGCTCAGGCATTGCATGTGGAAGGTTCAGCAATTGTAACGGGTACTCTCAAAATAGGAACCAGCTCTATTTTTCTTGGAGGAGCAGATCAGAACACCGGAACCAACAATACCATTTATGCCACGAATACCTTGTTTGTGCAATCGGATGCTAATAATGCCTACAATACAGTTATCAATGGCAATAATACTGGATTTGTAGGAATTGGAGTTTTAACTCCCTCTTACAAATTGGATGTAGGAGGCACTATACGCGCATGCCGTGTTTTGGTGGAGACCAGCAGCTGGTGTGATTTTGTATTTGAGCAGAACTATCAACTTCGTCCAATCAGTGAACTGGAGCGTTACATCAAACAATACGGTCATTTACCCAATTTCCGTTCTGCAATGGAAATCATTCAATCCGGCCATTACGATGTAGCCGAAATGGATAAAGCATTGTTACAAACCGTTGAAGAGAACACCCTTTACATTATTGAGCTAAAGAAGGAAAATGAAACCTTACTTCAATTACTGTTGGAGTTGGAGAAAAGGGTGAGAGAGTTGGAGGGGAGGGAGTAATTTTTCCTTGTTAATTTTGGAAATAGAATTAATATGAAAGATGAACAAAGATTTATCTTTCGTGATAATTTTTCAATTTGATTGATAAATGATTTGCTATATGAAAAATGTGCTGTTTGTTTTTTTAGTAATGTTGTTTTCTGTTTTGAGTATTTGCGTTTCATCGGCATCCAAACAAACTGGTTTTCGGTTTGATTATATTCCTTTTAATGGCTCTATTAACAAAGAGTGCATTGGGTTTAACCCATATCTTTTTAATAGTGAACATGAATATAAATTTGGAAACTGCATTCGAGATTCAACAGATTTAATAAAAATGGTTAATCCGGAGGACAACACTTTTGGGGTTTATTTGGAGATTGGCGGCCCATCTATTTATTATTCCGTCGGCGGGTGGTATAGGAAAAGAGTTGGTAAGAAGATTTTTTTAACTTCCCGTTTGGGATTCAGTTTTTTATTAAATCGCTTTGGACTGAACAAAATCAATAGTAACCCAGAAATGATTGATTCACTTTTAATAAATGATACTAAGCAAAGGGAAATTTTTGCAGAAGGATTTGGGCCAGGCTATTTGTATTCGTTAAATTTTGCGGCTAGTTTTGGTAAAAAACAATTTAACCGGTACCGATTCGGCATTTCTTATTACTACGATTATTTAATAAATTCTTCAGACCCAGGATCAGAAATCATTTTAATTACCGAAGCTAATCGCTCTTTTTTAGAAAGGAAGAAATCAAGTTTTTTTGTGGGATTGGGATTTTTATTGTTGCCTGATATACGAGCAATTTTTAAATTAGATAATTATTCTTGTTCAGCTAATTATAACGGGCAGTGTAGTAAATTACCATATTTTTATTTATATGGATCTTTGGGGTATAAATATTCTTTTTCAAGCGGAATTTTTACTGGATTTAGCTTTTATGTTTTTTCTGATTTTGTAAATAATTACTATCCATACGGAGGTGTTTCAATAGGAAAAAACCTTAACTATAAAAAATGAAAATAATTTATCTTGTAATTTCAGTATTGTTCATCATAATTGGACAGCTCGGTGTTTGCCAGACAGATCCAAATGCTCCAAATCTTGTTCCAAACCCCGGATTTGAATTTGGAAATAATGGAGCCGTTCCAGGGTGTAGTAATCATTACAGCCCTGGTGGTTCAATTCATGTTCAAGGAATGAATAATTTTAACAATGATCTTTATGGGTGGAAAGTAGCACAATTAAACCCTGGTTTTTTGGGCGACAATGGTACTCCTGATTGGATTGACCCTTCTTGTAATGAGTATGTATTTCCAGGCAATTCAACGAGATTTGTTCATATGGCCACAGAAATAGAGAATCTGAGGATCGGATTAGTTAAAAATGGAATTCCTTATAGTCTAATCGGGGGTAGGCGGTATGTAGTAAAGTATAAGTATAAATTAGAAAGTGGGTCTGGTTGCCTAAGATTTTTTTTTACCAAATGGGGTGAGCACTGGAATTCAAATTCAAATAATAATCAAAAGTGGGAGGCAATTAACGCAAATTTAGTTTGGACAACGTCTACTTTTGAATGGGTTGAGGAAGTCAGAACATTTATTGCTCCGATGGGAGATAATTTTAGTAATCTTAGTAATTTAATATTGCGGTTGTGTGATGATTCAGGAGGTGCTGTATATACAAAATTACTTATAGATGATGTTCAACTATTTGAAGAGGATCCATGCGCAGATATTAGGGCAGTGGAAAATACTATTTATTGGAATGAGACCAACATCTATCAAGCAAACATTGATTTGTATGCTGGTTTAACTGTTAACCAACATACAATTGATGGTCCTGTCGTTGTAAAATACAATTCCAACATCATCTACCGCGCCGGCAATCAGGTAGTGCTCGAACCCGGTTTTTCTACCGAACCCGGTTGCTATTTTGAGGCAGTAATTGGCCCTTGCGAAAACAATCCTTGTCCTGCCCCGCCTTTTATTCCGCAGTCCTTAGAATTGTGCGGAAATACCACTGTTGTTCTTGGACCAACAAGTCCTCCTGATGTTGGTTTGCTATTTTCCTGGAGCCCTGCCACCTATCTGGACAACCCCAATTCTCCAAATCCAACGTTCACAGCCCCTTCCGGCGTAGGTACAATGAATTATACGCTAACAGTAACTTCGGTATGTGGTTATTTATTTAATCCTCCATTTTCATTTGAGCAACAATTGAATTATCCGGTGTCCATTTACTACAATGACAATCCTGATCCGAACCCGGTCCTTTCATTGAGTAATATTCAGCAATCGCATATGGTATTCTCTATGGATGCTCAGGTAGGCCCATCTACAGAGAAGGTTTGTATATCACTCACCGATGTGTCAACAGGACAAGTCATCGCAACAGAATGCTTTTATGCGGACTCAGATTTTGATTGTTGCAGTTTTTCCTTCTCCAATTTTGATTTCAGTGATGCAACGCGTCTGCTCATTGATCCTTGCAAAGATTATCAGGTATCTGTTCAGGTAAACAACAAATGCGATGCAAATTTGGCAACGCAGAGTTTTCTTTGGAACAATGATCCGACCTTTTCCCTGGTTGTTCTCCCTAACGTAATAACTCCAAATTCTGATGGAGTTAATGATTCCTGGAGAGTTCAGGCAACCGGAGTTAAACGCTATGAAGTTGAAGTGCGCGACATTAACCAGCGTGTTTATTTTGCAACGGATATAGTCAATTCCTTTGATTTTAAAATTTGGGACGGAATATGCAATCAGGGATGGCCGGCGTGTAATCCAGGATCTCCTTGTTTAAGTGATGGCACCTATTTTTATATCCTCAATTTAATCGATTGTAATAATGTGGTTCATGATTATACCGGTTTCATCACGTTGCTGGATGGCACACCAAATGGCTGTTTGAATCCTCGGGCCGCGGACGTAAGCGGAAATCAACAGGCAGAAATGAATCCCGAAGCAGAATCTTTTTTATCCACCGAAAATCAAGAAATTGCAGTTGGTCTACATCTATTTCCCAATCCTTCTGATGGCAGGTTAACGATTGTTCATGATCACCTCATGGGAGAAATTCAGATTTTGGATGTTTCAGGAAGATTAGTAAAGTCAACTTCAACTTCGGGAAGCCAAACGCATCTGGAGCTTGGCTATTTATCCAACGGCCATTACCTCATTAAGCTACACGATCAAGAGGGAAAAGTATATTTTGCACGTTGGGTGAAGCAATAGGCGCAAAGAGCATGGATCTTACCGAGCCGCTTTTTCAAGCCACTTGTACTATCCTGTGCCCCCATGAAAAACCACTTATTTTCAATCGTTTACCGGAACTTCTTCCGGCATTGCTGCCTATTGCGTACTTTCGTTCCATAAAAACCTTTCATCATGAGCAATTACGACGTTGTCATTATTGGTTCCGGTCCCGGCGGATATGTTTGTGCTATTCGCTGCGCGCAACTCGGAATGAAAACCGCATTGGTTGAACGCTACAATTCCCTCGGAGGCACCTGCCTCAATGTGGGTTGTATTCCTTCCAAAGCACTCCTCGATTCGTCGGAACATTATCATAATGCGAGTCACACCTTCAAGGAGCACGGTATTGATGTAAAAGACCTCAAGGTGAACCTCAAGCAAATGATCGAACGCAAGAACGGTGTGGTTTCACAAACGGTAGACGGTATCCGCTTCCTGATGAAGAAAAATAAAATTGATGTTTACAACGGACATGGCTCCTTCCAGTCTAACACCAAAGTGGATATCAAAAGCGATGATGGTAAAGTAACCACTATCGAAGGAAAAAAGATCGTGATCGCAACCGGTTCCAAACCTTCCGCATTTCCCGGAATGGAAATCGACAAGAAGCGTGTGATCACTTCTACCGAAGCCCTGAATCTGAATGAAGTTCCCAAGCACCTCATCGTTATCGGTGGCGGTGTGATCGGACTTGAACTTGGTTCGGTGTATGCGCGTCTCGGTGCAAAGGTTTCTGTGATTGAATACGCTCCTTCCATCATCAGCACCATGGATGGCACTATGGGTAAAGAACTGCAGAAGTCACTGAAAAAACTCGGATTCGAATTTTATTTCCAGCATAAAGTTCTTAGCGTTAAAGGCAGCGCCAAAGAAGCTACCGTTACAGCAGAAGATGCCAAAGGACAAAAAGTCGAATTCAAAGGCGATTACTGTCTCGTTTCAGTAGGACGCCGTCCGTATACCGATAATCTCGGACTCGAAAATGCAGGTGTTAAACTCGATGAACGCGGTCGCGTGCATGTGGATGATCATTTGCAAACCAACGTGCCCAACATTTACGCTATTGGGGATGTGGTACGCGGTGCAATGCTTGCTCACAAGGCCGAAGAAGAAGGTGTGTTCGTTGCCGAATACATGGCAGGACAAAAACCGCACATGAATTACAACTTGATTCCCGGAGTTGTTTACACCTGGCCCGAAGTTGCAGCTGTTGGTCAGACTGAGGAAGAACTCAAAAAAGCAGGAAGAAAAATCAAGATCGGACAATTCCCCTTCAAAGCCAGCGGTCGCGCCCGTGCAAGCATGGATCTCGACGGATTGGTAAAAGTGATTGCCGATGAAGAAACTGACGAAGTACTCGGCGTACACATGATCGGTCCACGCGCTGCCGATATGATCATGGAAGCCGTTGTAGCCATGGAATACCGCGCCTCCGCCGAAGACATCGCACGCATCTGCCACGCGCACCCCACCTTCACCGAAGCGCTTAAGGAAGCGGCCTTAGATGCTACAGGGAAAAGGGCACTTCATATTTGATTTCTTTAACCACTAAGACACTCAGTGCACAAAGAATCACTAAGGATTACGCAGCAATATGTCAATGACACGGCTTATGCGATTGTGGGCTGTGCCATTGAGGTTCATCGTGAACTAGGCCCCGGTTTGTTGGAATCGGTGTATGAAAACTGCCTGGTAAAAGAACTGCAATCCAAAGGATTTGAAGTAAAACGTCAGGTAACAGTTCCGGTTTTATACAAAGGCGAGGATGCAGGAGCTGCTTTGAAACTCGATGTTTTGGTGGAAGATCTGATAATTATCGAGCTAAAAGCAGTTGAATCGATTCTTCCGGTGCATAAGGCGCAGTTGTTATCTTACATGAAACTGGCAGGAAAACCCAAAGGATTATTAATAAATTTCTTTTCTGAGAACATTACCAAGTCCGGACTTGTTCCTATGGTAAATGAACTCTTCAACGAACTCCCAAAATAACTTAGTGTACCTAAGTGATCTTAGTGCCTTAGTGGTGAAAAAATGAAAACAGCGATCCTCCTCCTCAACCTCGGCACCCCCGATTCCACCAAAACTTCTGATGTACGCAAGTACCTGAGAGAGTTTCTCATGGACGGGCGCGTCATCGACATCAATCCTGTTGGACGATGGATGTTGGTGAACCTGATCATAGCACCTTTTCGTGCGCCGAAGTCGGCGAAGGAATATAGAAAACTATGGACGCCTCAGGGATCGCCTTTGTTGTTGCACGGCTTAAAGGTGAAGGAGGATCTGCAAAAAATTCTTCCGGAAAATTATTCGGTTGAGTTTGCGATGCGGTATCAGAATCCATCCATGCAAAGTGTGCTGGAGAAAATGAGTCGCGCCAATTACGATCGCATTATTATTCTCCCACTGTATCCGCAGAATGCTTCTTCCACAACGGGATCTTCGCTCGAAAAAGCGATGCAGATCATCAGCAAATGGTGGGTGATTCCGGAAATTAAAATGATTAGTCAGTATTACGATCACCCCAAATACATTCAGGCTTTTGTGGAGCGGGGACGTGAACATGATTTGAAATCGTACGATCATGTCGTATTTTCTTTTCACGGAGTTCCCGAGCGACATGTCGATAAAGTGTATTTCGATAATCGTCCGTGCAAGGATCACCATTGCGAAGAAGGCATCACCGACGAAAATAAATTTTGCTACAAAGCAACCTGTTACAATACGGCCAAACGCATTGCTGCCGAATTGAATATTTCCGAATACACCGTAGTCTTCCAATCGCGGCTCGGACGGGACCCCTGGTTGGAGCCGTATGCCGATAAAACCATTGAGCAACTCGCAAAAAATGGAGTGAAGCGTTTGCTTGTTTTCTCTCCGGCATTTGTGGCGGATTGTCTCGAAACCACCGTTGAGATCGGTGAAGCCTACAAGGAAATGTTTGAAGAACATGGCGGCGAACATTTGCAATTGGTAAATAGTCTGAACGATCATCCCACCTGGGTAGAATGCCTGCGTGATCTGGCGATGCAATCATGATGGAGTCTGTTTCCTCTTTTTCCGAATGGTATGCACAACTTTCCCTTAGTGAAGAAAATTTTTTACTACTGAATTGTGGTCCTGATGCACAACCGGTTTTTTACAGCGGAAAAAAATGGGAGAGTGGTCCGGTGGAAAAAATTCCGGAAGGTGATATTGTACTTGCACTTGCTTACGAACTGAATACGGCTTTTGAAAATATTCAGTGCGGGTCAGATAAGGGAATGGATGTTCCTTCGATTATGTGGATGCATCCTGCAACAACGATTGCTTTACCACCGCTTGGTGATTTTTTAGTTCCTGCAATTGAAAAGCAGAAAAGAATAAATTTTCACGGTCGCATCAGCAAGGAAGAATACCTGCAATCTGTTTTGAGTTTGCAGGAACATATTCGTAAGGGAGATATTTACGAAGTGAATTTTTGCATGGAGTTTTTTGCGGAGGAAGTGGAAGTAGATCCTTTTGTAGTGTTTGCCAATTTGCATTCAATTACCCGCGCTCCTTTTTCTGCTTTTTTGCGCAGGGAGGAACAATTTTTACTCTGCGGGAGTCCGGAGCGTTTTGTACAACGCAAGGGCGATCGCTTACTGTCGCAACCCATTAAAGGCACCATTCGCAGAGGGAAATCGCAGGAGGAAGATAAGGTGCTGCGTGAGCAATTGCGCAATGATTCGAAAGAGCGAAGTGAAAATGTAATGATCGTTGATCTTGTTCGCAATGATCTTTCGCGTATTGCCATCCGGTCGAGTGTTAGGGTGGATGAACTCATGGAGGTGTACACTTTCCCAACTGTGCATCAGATGATTTCCACGATTTCCTGTGAGTTACGCGAGGGAGTTAACACTTACGATATATTGAAGGCTGCTTTTCCGATGGGCTCCATGACAGGCGCTCCCAAGGTGAAAGCGATGGAGCTGATTGCCCGTTATGAACAATCGCGTCGCGGATGGTATTCGGGATCTGTTGGTTTCCGCAAAGCCAATGGCGATTGCGATCTCAATGTGGTGATCCGTTCACTTTTTTATGATCGGCAAAAACGCTATCTTTCCTTTTCAGTAGGCAGCGCCATCACGGCAGCATCCGATCCGGAAAGGGAGTACGACGAATGTCTGCTCAAGGCCGAAGCGATGATCAAAGCCGTGAACGCATCGTCCTGAGGAGGAACTATGCATACACTCGAAAAAGCATTTCGCAAAGTAATTGATGAAGCACTTCCTCATCTGGAAGAGCAACATTTTCTGCTTGCCGTAAGCGGTGGTGTAGATAGCGTGGTACTGGCTGATTTGTTCTTTCGGTCGCGATTAAATTTTACCATCGTGCATTGTAATTTCCAATTGCGCGGAGAAGAATCAGAGCGGGATGAATCGTTTGTGAAGCAATTGGCTTCGCGTTACGATGTGGAGTGTTTGGTGCGCTCGTTTGATACGCTTTCCTATGCGGGGACGAATCACCTTTCCATTCAGATGGCTGCGCGCGAATTGCGTTACGACTGGTTTCGTGAGTTGATGCGTACACAACGCTATTCGCAGTTGGTTACAGCACACCACCGCAACGATCAGGCTGAAACATTTTTTATCAATTTGCTGCGCGGATCAGGAATTGAAGGATTAAGTGGAATGCGGATTCTTGAAGGCACACTTTTTCGTCCGCTGCTGCCTTTTCATCGCCGGGAAATTGAAGGATTTGCAAACGATACCCGGCTCAAATGGGTGGAAGATAGTTCCAATACTTCTTCCGATTATTTGCGCAACCGCATACGCATGGAACTTATTCCTGTTGCAGAAGATATCCGTTCCGGTGCTGTTGAGCAGATTGGTGAAGCTATGGATCGACTGGCTGATGTGAATGCTTATTACAAACTTCACATGGAAGACGAACGTCGACGCATTCTCCAAAAAAACGAATTCGGCTATGAATTTGTAATGGAAGATGTGATGAAAAGTCCTGTGCCCCGTTTGATGTTGTTTGAACTGATGCGCGGATTTGGATTTCGTTATCCTGTCATCCGTCAGTTGCTCGATCATCATCAGAACAACAGCGGAAAAAAGTTTTTTTCATCCACACACCGTGCTGTCCTGAGCAGGGGGGTAGTGGTGGTAACGCGGATTACTCCCGAAGATTTGCAGATCTATGAAATTGTGGAGGGAGCCGATAATTTACAGGAGCCGATTCGTTTAACCATACGCCGAAAAAAATACACTGGCGAAATTCCAACATCACCTTTTCATGTGGTACTCGATGCATCGCGAATTGAATTTCCGCTGGCATTGCGTCGCTGGCACAAGGGTGATAGTTTTATTCCTCTCGGGATGAAGGGAAGAAAGAAACTTTCCGATTTCTTTATCGACCTTAAACTATCGCTGGTAGAAAAGGAACAGGCCTGGGTGCTTTGTTCGGGCGATCAGCTTTTGTGGGTGGTCGGCCACCGGATTGATGAGCGGTACAAGGCTCATCCTGAAACGGTTGAGGTTCTGGAAATTTCGGTAGAAATCTAATCCCGGACTATAACTATTTCGAAAATTCTTCGTAAAAACATTTTACAAAACCAGTAAAGCCATGAGTTCAACCGCTACTCCCGTACTCATTCCCAAAGAGCAAATCGCATCTCTTCGTTTTCCTTCTCAGGAGGTTCAGTTGAGCGCTGAAGAACGCAAAGCACTTTTTGAAAAGCTTACACAGGCCACCACCCTTGGAAATATGGATCACCACAAATGCCGCATCACGTTTTCGGACGATGAAGGGATGAAGGTGGTAGAGACCACCATTTGGGCTACCGGCGAAAAGAACATTGTTCTGAAACACGGAATGACAATCCCCATCCACCGTATTCACGATGTGAATATTTACGCAGGATGAACATCTCCTTTATTCAGCTGTTAACCGGCATCTGATTATCTAAGCCTTGGAAGCAGCACTCAAACAAAAAGCAGAGAAGTATTATTTTCTGTTAGGAGGAGTATTTATTGCCTCACTGGTTGCATGCAATCTCATGTTCCAGAAGTTCTTTTACTGGACACCCTTTTCCTTTCTAGGTGAAGGAGCTGAAGAAGGAAGCGCCTGGCATAGCATTACACATTACACTTTTTACATCAGTGTGGGAATTATTCCCTACCCGGTTACTTTTCTCATCACTGATATTATTTCTGAAATCTATGGACGACGTCGGGCTGATATGGTAGTGTTTGCCGGGCTGATCGCTTCTGTTTTTGTTTTGTTGATTATTGGCATTGCAGCTGCAGTTCCGGCAACGGATTGGTCGCCTGTCAGTGATTCCATGTTTAAGAGTGTGTTTGGCAGCAGCGCACAGGCGGTAGCAGCATCAATGGCAGCCTACCTGATTGCTCAGTTTATCGATATCCGCATTTTTCATTTCTGGAAAAAACGCACACATGGCAGACATTTGTGGCTGAGAAATAACTTTTCTACCATTCCTTCTCAGTTCGTAGATACGTTTGTTGTGCTTTTTGTGCTGTGCTGGATGCAATCCATTCCCTGGGATCGTTTCGGTTCGCTGCTCATCAACGGTTTCATCTTTAAAGTAATCATTGCCGTTTTTGACACGCCCTTTTTCTATCTCCTGGTATGGTGGTTCCGTAAAAAGTTTAAGCTGAATCCGGAAGAGGAAATCGTGTTTTAGGCTATCAAATCTATCTCAATCGTAAGTTTAGAAATCCAAGGATAGGGGCCATTTTTTGGGACTCCGGGGCAATTTTTCGCTTTATATTTGTGTTGTAGCTACAAATTAAGGTTATGATAAGATTTGTAGGATTTAAGCCCTCGGGCCTGATTTTGAGCTGCATGATTTGGTGGAAATTCCTGTTGTTACCCGTTGCACCACTGTTGATAGAGAGTAATTTCTGTCACGCTTCGGCCACTGGGAATTCCCTAAGTTTGAAACCGGAAAAAAATGTACCCATGAAACAATTGCTTTTTACAGCATTACTGGCCATGCAGTCGCTCTTTAACGCGGATGCACAGAAGTTCGATAATGTGACCTGGACAACGGAGCTGAAACAAAACGGTTGCGACGCTGAACTTATTTTCACTGCGACCATTGCGGACGGTTGGTACATTTATTCCCAAAATCAACCCAATGATAACGGTCCGATTCCTTCTTCATTCACCTTTAAGGAAAGCAATGGTTATAAGCGCGATGGTAAAGTGAGCGAGGGAAAGTACAAGTCGAAATACATGGACGGCTTTGGCGATACCTACAACATCTTTGAAAAGAAAGCGGTTTTCAAACAAAAGATAAAAGTACTTTCCAAAACCGATTTCGAAATCAGCGGAGAGATCGAGTTCATGCAGTGCGACGAAAGCAAATGTCTGCCTCCTGCATATGTTCCTTTTTCCTTTAAAATAAAAGGCGCAGATTGCGGAACAACAACCGTTACCAACGAAAATCCGGAAAACGAAGGCAATGAAAAGGAAACCACTCAGGTAAGTGCAGATACTTCCGGCGTGATTTCTCCTGTAGGTTGGAAAATTTATTCCAAAAAATTCAATAATTCAGAATACGAGATCATCATTAAACCACAAGGTGATGAAGGATGGAAAGTCATCAACGATCAACGTTCCGGAACAGTAAAAATTACGTTTGCGTTTCCTGCAGGAATTGAAGCGAATGGCGAACTTCAGGTAGCGGAAACAGAGAGTTTTCTCTCTAAAAAATTCGGTGAGTTTGTGGTGGTAAAGAACGATGCTTTTTTTACGCAAAAAATAAAGGTCACTACTACCGATGAAGCCGTTCTTGCGAAAGTGCCGGTTGCCATCGATTACATTGCTGTTTCAGATGATAAAAAAGCGAAGCTGAGTGAATTGCTTACTGCAGATGTTAATCTCGGTGAAGCAGAAAATATTTCTACTGCAGAATCCGACCAATCTTACCTGGGTATTTTTCTTATTGCGTTTTTAAGCGGATTTGCAGCACTGCTTACGCCGTGTGTGTTTCCAATGATTCCTATGACGGTGAGTTTCTTTTTAAAGTCAAGTAAAGACCGCAAAAAGGCAATCAGCAATGCCATTCTTTATGGTGTATCCATTATTGTTATTTATGTCGTTATCGGATTGCTCATCACCAGTATTTTTGGTCCTACGGCATTAAATGAGATGTCGACTTCTCTTTTCTTTAACCTGATCTTCTTTGCGGTTTTAGTTTTGTTTGCAATTTCCTTCCTTGGTGCATTCGAAATAGTGCTTCCTTCTTCCTGGGTAAATGCTGCTGATAAAAACGCTGATAAAGGCGGATTTCTCGGCATCTTTTTTATGGCCTTTACGCTCGCGTTGGTTTCGTTTTCCTGTACCGGACCCATTGTTGGTTCGCTCTTGGTAGAATCCGTTTCCAAAGGAATTATGGGACCGATTTTCGGTATGTTCGGATTCTCATTAGCCATTGCACTTCCGTTTACACTTTTTGCAATTTTTCCGGGATTCCTCAACAACATGCCTTCTTCGGGAGGTTGGCTCAATACGGTAAAAGTTAGTTTAGGATTTATTGAACTTGCATTGTCATTGAAATTTCTTTCAAAGGCAGATCTTGTTTATCAATCGCATCTACTCGAACGCGAATTGTTCCTCGCTCTCTTTGCCGGGGTATTGTTCATGTGGGGATTGTACCTCATCGGCGCATTTCGTTTATCGCATGATTCTGTTTCCGAAAAAATTTCAACCGGTCGTGCATTAATGGCAGTTTTTGTTTTCTCCTTCATGGTGTACATCATTCCCGGTTTGTGGGGCGCACCGGTTAATCTGCTGGCAGGAATTGCTCCTCCTCTGGAGTATTCTGAATCACCTTACGGAGTTGGAAATCGTGCTCCCGAAGGTGGAGGTGGTGAAGACGGAGGATTGCCTGAGCACGCTGCATACGGACCTCACCAGTTGATTACGTTTCACGATTATCATCACGGTATGGATTATGCACGTGAAAAGGGATTACCTGCAATGATTGACTTTACCGGTTACGGTTGCGAAAACTGCCGTAAGATGGAACAGAAGGTTTGGTCCGACGAAAAAAATCTGCGCTTACTCCGCGATTCTGTGGTTGTGATTTCTCTGCATGTCGATGAACGCACCAAACTCGATCCTTCCGATCCGGCTAGCAAACAATTCAGAAACGTTGGCCAGAAATGGGCCGATATGGAAGTGAAACGCTACGGAGAAAGTTCTCAGCCGCTTTATGTGTTGTTGGATGCCAATGAAGAAATGCTAAATGGAAAAGCGAGTTTTCAAACGCACGGAGAAATACAAGGGTTTAATGATTGGCTGATTCAGGGATTAAAAACCTATCGCCAGCGCAAAGGCGTTAAGATTGTGCGCCCACTAATGGTGCTGATGGATTAAAAATAAACTATCAAAAACAAAAATCCCCGAATCGATTCGGGGATTTTTTATTGTTCGTTGGTATAGGGGATTTCTATTAGCTCAGATCCAACATGATTAAGCCGCTTTAGCATTCCGTTTTCAATGTAAAACGATTCAAGTCCCTGTTCTCTAAATG
Source organism: Flavobacteriales bacterium UBA2798 (assembly GCA_002351955.1). Lineage (GTDB taxonomy): Bacteria > Bacteroidota > Bacteroidia > Flavobacteriales_D > UBA2798 > UBA2798. Next base: position 18,627 of record DEHO01000061.1, on the reverse strand, counting down.
AACCAAGTGTTTCAACTTTGTTGAATTGAGTTGTAATCGTTAGGTAAAAAGTTTTTTGACCAAGATTAAAATTCACAGAAGTGATTTTGTCTGAATTAAAACTCTCCAGAATTACTTTCATGTTTTGTGCCTGCGTCTGGTTTTGGAGTCGCGGACAATGAATAGTAATAGTCATATCCTTGGTGTCGGCAGAGGGGTTTATTTGTGGATTTTGTGCAAATAAATCTGCTGAGGAAAATAGTAATATAAAAAACAGAACGACTCTCATAAATTATTGCTTAATGATTTTTTCAGTTTTAATAACCATTCCCGATGGAGTTGTTATTTGTACAAAATAAACGCCTTTTTCAAGGGAAGAAAAATGACTGCTGTTAAAGTGATTTACTCCTTCTTCTGCGAAAAATGTTTCTTCAAAAACATGTCCTGCAAGATCAATTATGCGAACAGTTATCCGGGTATTGAATTCGTTGTAAACATCAATGTTCAGTTTATCACTTGCAGGGTTAGGATAAATAAATGCTTCGTTGTTTTCTTTTGGAAACACAACAATGGTTTGCGATGTGCTGTTCTCCCCGTTAAAATCGAATTGACGTAAGCGGTAATAAGTATGACCTTGTACGGTATTGCCATCGAAGAATTGATATGACAGCGGAACCGTTGAGTTCCCTGACCCGGCCACTGATCCGATAACTATGAAATTACTGCCATCATACGATCTTTCAATATCGAATCGTTCGTTATTGCTTTCAGTTGCAGTTTTCCATCGTAATTCATTTCCGTTACCAATATTCATTCCATCAAATGAAATAAGTTCAATAGGAAGAACTCCAGATGCAGACCATCCTGCTATTGTATAATTGCAGTTTGCACCTGACCAACCATCTATCATCAGCACGTAAGTATTTCCAATAGTAAGTCCATTTGCGGTAAGAGTGCCTGGATTTGTATTGCCGGGGCTATAACAATTGGAAACAGAACTGAAATTGGTACAACAGTTATTTGCATTTCGGGTAACAGCATAAACCTGCGCTTGTATTCCTCCGGTACATCCGGCAATTGAACTGATGTTAATAGTGTGTGATGTTGCTGTAGCAGTAAACTGATACCAGGAATTATTTTGAATCGTTCCGCAGGAAAATGCGGTATTGATGTTTGCCGGATTATCTGCAGTATAGCTGCTTGCTGTTGTGCTGGAAAAAGTACTTGATGCACTCAATGATAAAGTTGCAGGAGTGGAACAAAAATCGTTGTTCATCGGATTTCCACATGGACTCATTTGGGTAACACAAATTTGAAATGTAGTAGTTTGTCCGGGCGCTGTGCTAACCGTGTAAACACGGATATAATAGGTTTGTCCAATGGTTAATCCGGTTGGTGTGCTGGAGTTGGGATCACTGCAAAGTACCGCATTTCCCAATGAACCACAGGTCCCGGTAAATAGCGAATGATACATGTCGGTAACTGAACCTGCTACACTGGTTATTGTAATATTTACACTGGTTGATGTGGCAACAAATGAGTACCAAACATCATCATCGTCAGCAGTTGCTCCACAGCTGTTTGCATCAGCAGAGGCAGAGGCACATTGTACCGTTCCGGGTAAGGGAACACAGGAAGATGCATATACGGTTAAGGGAGTTGCGGTGCTGCAATCGTTATTAACCGGACTGGATGAAGAACACGGATCGGTAACGCAAATTCCAAATGTTCCGTTGTTGTTATTTCCGTCTTCCCAAAAGCGAATATAAATGGTTGCTCCGGGTGTAAGTGTATTCGAGGTAATGGTCGGCATGGCTGTTCCGTTGTCATTACAGCTAATTAACGTCAATATACCGCAAGGAGAGCCTGAATATATGGCCATTGCACCATCTGTAATTACACCTGCTTGTGCGCTTATGGTAACATATCCTGAAGGAGGAACAACAAAACTGAACCAAACATCTCCACCACTGTATCCTCCACATCCCGGCGCTGGAATGGTGCCGCAGGTGCTGGTAGTTGCGTTCAGGTTAGTGAATGTGGAAAAGGAACAAGTTGCCCCGGGAGTTAGTGAAATAGCAGTCGAGGGTTCATCATTTGCGGGGGGCTGAATTACGCAAATTCCAAATGTTCCGTTGTTATTGTTCCCGTCTTCCCAAAAGCGAACATATACCGTTGAGGATGGAGTTAAATTGGTTGCTGTTATCGTTGGCATTCCGGTTCCGTTATCGTTGCAGCTTACGAGCGATAATGTACCACATGGCGTTCCTGTATAAAGCGCCATACCACCATCGGTAATAACTCCTGCCTGCGATGATATTATCAGTGATCCTGTGGCAGGAACTACAATACTGAACCAAACATCACCACCTGCATAAGTTGCACAACCCGGTGCCGGAATGGTTCCACATGTACTTGCTGTTGCATTCAAATTCGTGAAGGTGGAAAAGGAACAACTGGTGCCCGGGGTTAAAGCTGTGGCGGTAGTGGGTTCATCGTTTGAGGGAGGCTCAATTACACAGATTCCAAATGTTCCGTTGTTATTGTTTCCGTCTTCCCAGAAACGGACATATACTGTAGAGGCTGGAGTTAAATTGGTTGCCGTTATCGTTGGCATTCCGGTTCCGTTATCGTTGCAACTTACAAGTGTTAAAGTCCCACAGGGCGCTCCAGTATACAGCGCCATTCCGCCATCGGTAATAACTCCTGCCTGGGAATTAATAATAAGCGAACCTGTGGCAGGAACTACAATACTAAACCACACATCACTACCTATATATCCGGCACATCCCGGAGCGGGAATGGTTCCGCAAGTACTTGCTGTTGCACCGTAGTTGGTATATGTAGAGAAGGAACATGTGGTTCCCGGGCTTAAGGCAGTTGCTCCTGTAGGTTCGTCGTTTGATAGAAAAGCTGCAGAAGTCAAACACAAGGTTCCGTCCATATTGTTGGTGGTTCCGAAATTGACCATTCGGATATAAAAAGTTCCGGATGAACCAGGTGTAAAGTTGAGGGTTTCAGTCACCGGGTTTCCCATTCCGGTTGCGTTTACACAAGCAATCTGGGTCAATCCTCCGCATGCACCACTGTACACGTAGATCCCCGGATTTGTGTTGTTGGTGCTATTGGTATAACTGGCAGTATACGTAACTCCGGCAGTTGCGGTAAATGAAAACCATTCTTCTCTTGCAATTGTTCCGGTGCATGTAGCCAAGGCAGGAGTACCGGCACCCCCATCTACCCTTAAAGTTGAACATGTCCCATTCGGAATTATGGCATCTGCCCCGGCACAGGTGTTTCCGGCTCTTGTTGATGATAGTTCAAAATAGAGAAATAGAAAAAAAAGAAGTCTCCCCCCAAGCGATGTCCTTATAAAATCCCTCGCTGCAAATCGTGTAGAAATAGGCATGTGCAAAATCGGTGTAGGTGTGCGTGCGGTCAAAATTACGCAAGTTGTCAGGCAAAGTTGTCGGACTTGGATGAATGACCTTTATTCGTGGACAAAAAAGGCCCCATGGTACCATGGAGCCTGAAAAGAAGGAATAGGAAAATCAACAAAATTCATCAAACGCGGCTTGCAGGTTTTCTGCAATCATATCTGCACTGCGTCCTTCGATGTGGTGGCGCTCAAGAAAATGCACCAGTTTACCATCCTTGAACAATGCGATGCAAGGAGATGATGGTGGATAAGGCAGCATATAACGACGTGCCTGTTCTACAGCATCACGATCAACACCGGCAAAAACAGTAGTAAGGTGAGCGGGAATTTTAGCATTCTGAACAGCCTTACGAACACCGGGACGAGCAGCTCCTGCAGCACAGCCGCAAACGGAATTTACCACGACCAACGTAGTGCCTGTGTTTTTCATTTCGTTGTCGACATCACCTGCGTTCAGGAGTTCCTTGAAGCCTGCATCTACAAGCTCTTTTTTCATTGGGGCAACCAATTCGGGGGGATACATATGGAAAATGTTTTTAAGTGAAACAAATTTAGCTGCTGCAAAATTAGGAATATTGTAGCAACATCATTGTATCAATAACAATCAATGAAACGAATAAGTTCATCATGGANNCGACCGATAGCGTCGGGGAGCGTTGGGGAGTCGAAGCCCGGGCTCATTTCTTTTTCCCTGGAGCAGCACCGTTATTAGGTGCAGGGGAGGCTCCTGTTTTGGCTTTAGGACCTTTTCCATTATTGGTACCTTTGCCTTTCACTTTTTCATTTTTGTTTTTGGCATTGCCCTTTAGTTCATGAAATTCTTTCGATCCGGGTTTGATACCCAGTTCTTTGGCAATCACACCCCAGCCTTTATCACGGTTGGTTTCGTAAACTTTTACTACCTGATCAACACTTTTACCGCTAATGCGAGCTAACTCAAGTGTCATATAAATATCTGCAGGCGCCATTTTTACCTTAACACGCAGGTCTTCAATTTTCTGGTCGGTGACATTATACGTCAGCTTCATTTCATTTTTAAATACAGAGAAATCTGCGCTTGCAGTGACATTCATATCACTCAAGGTCAGATCAAGCTCACTATCGCCCGAATTAGCAGCGAATTTTACAGTAGTCTGCGCTGTTGCACAATGCACAACAAAAAGCAATGTCAGAGAAAAGATCGTCTTCATGGGGTTTAGTTTGGTTACCAAAAGATAAACAATTTTTGTGATCGGTAAACGGTAAACGGCGAAGAGTTACGGGGTGTCGGCTAACTGCATTATTTCGGAGATGAAATGAGTGTGCCAAATCGATTACAGAATTATTTATCTCTCTTCTTTCTGAAAAACTCTGTGAGCAAAGCACCGCATTCTTCGGCGAGTACTCCGCCAACCATTTCTGTTTTAGGGTGAATGATTTCCGGATTCGTTTTAAGGTACCCGCGTTTTTCATCGGAGGCACCATAAACGATTTTTCCGATCTGAGTCCAGAACGATGCTCCGGCACACATCACACAGGGTTCGAGCGTGACGTATAATGTGCATTCGTTGAGGTATTTGTTACCGATATGATTGGTAGCGGAGGTGAATGCCTGCATTTCTGCATGGGCGGTGAAGTCGTTCAGTCGCTCGGTGAGGTTGTGCGCTCGTGCAATAATCTGTTTGTTCCAGACTATAACAGCACCTACCGGGACTTCATCTTCTTCAAATGCTTTTTTTGCTTCGGCAAGAGCCTGCTTCATGAAATGTTCGTCGGAGTGTACGGAGAGAGTCATGCCGCGAATTTACTCAGAAATCCCGGGCTTCAGTCCGAGGATTTCTACCGCTTCAACCCCTTTAACCCCTGGCTGAAGCCAGGGGTGTTCTATCGCATGTAGGATTTTTCTTTCAATTGAACGTGCCGGATTTGCTTTATGACTCGTCGCTGCAACCAGTGGAGTGCGTGGTTACACAAACAGTCGAGTTGTATTTTGAGCTTGTTTGTTAGTTATTAAGAAAAATAAAGCCGGACTTTTGGTAAATAAAAAAATCCCCCAGAGTTCGTCAGGGGGATTTTTCGAAAGCTTTCCAAAAATTATTCGTTCATGAAATTATCGAACTGTTGCATCATAAGGTCGATCTTGTCCTTGTTTTCTTTTTTGTAAACCAAGGTGATTGTTCCCTCAGCCATTGCTTCCTTGTCAACACCATCGCGGTTTGCCCAAATGGTTACTTTCATCTTAAAGCTTTTTCCATCGGAAAATTTATCCTTGATCTGATACAGAAGATACACATAAGCGTAATCCCAAACTTTATCATCCTGAAGTGTCCACGCATACGAGAAGAAGTTTTCATCGGCGTCACGCTTTTTAAAATTGTTCGACCATTTTGAACTTTTCTTGCTAAGTTCAACACGTGAGGTTTTCAGTCCGTCAATTTCGAAAGTAACATTGTATTCACAATCAGACCCACAAACTGCAGTGATTGGAGCTTTAAAATAGCCGCGGTAGTACAATGGTTTTCCGATTTCGTGAGTGGAAATGAAAACATCGGTTTTTTCAGTAAGAATATCGAAACGGTTGTAGCTTACGTTGGAGTAGTGCTTGATGAAACCGACCTTGCCAACCATCGCTTTGTAAGTGTCGTTCCCCATCCACTTGGCTGCCATTTTTTCGGATTCCTTTTTGTTGATCTCGCTGCGTTTAGCATCGTATTTTGCAGTGGCAGTTTCGAGATCATATGCTTCCAGCTTCGATTTGTCCTTTGCAAAAACATGCGTAGTTCGTTTGTCGTTGTTGTCGTACAAAACGTACACATCGGTGTCAATTTCCCATAGCTCTCCATCTTTGTTTTTGAATACCCGGGTATTAAAATTTTCCTGGTATTTCTCTACCAGATTCATGCTCACCTTCAAGCCTTCTGCGTTGAAATACATGTTGAGCTGTACAATGATCTTTCCGCTTTCTTCATGAACGTATTCCCATTTTGCAAGATCCTGGTAACTGTCGCGACCCAGATTATCTTTTCCGATGAGCATTGCAGGTGCAATTGTATAAGCCCCTGAAATGTTTTTGCTGTCGGTAAAATCTTTCGCAAATGGTTTTGCAATACGCTTCCCTTCACTCGAGGATCCACCTGAAGCTTCTTTTTTTCCGGTTGCTTTCTCTTTAAGCGAATTCAGCTTTTGTGCGTCGCTGTTGACTGCTACAGCCAATACAAGTAACGCGGCAAGTGTTGTCTTTTTCATTTTCATTTTTGTTATGGGTTAAAAATTCAGAGTTATGGTTTGATTGTTTTCACTGATGTTTCCATTGCTTCCGGAGCTTCCTTCGCTGCCATTATTGATAGGTGCCGATCCTTTACCGCCCTTTCCACCTCTTCCGCCTTTGTTGATGATATTTAGGGATAAGCCGCTAACAGAAGATGATTTATTCACAACGGCATTGCCTCCTGATCCACCCGCTCCACCATCGCCGCCTCGAGAGGTTGCTGAGCTGCTTCCTGAACAACCGTCGCCACCGGAAATATCAATAGTTATACTTACGCCGGGTTGTACTTTTAAGCGTGCTAGCACTTCGCTGCTTGTAGCGTCTTTCACTTCGACTAAAACCAATTTTCCGTTAGTGGATAAACCTGCATTAACCACAATGCTTTTTCCTCGTCCACCACCTCTGCCTGAATGTGCATACATGCCCGTTCCACATCCGGGTTCGCCTCTGAAGGAAAGAACGATTGGTGTTGAATACGAAAGGGGTAAAGAAGCACTTCCTGATATTGAATGGAATTTGCTTTTTGCAGTAAGCGAAATCTGATCGTTTTTGATTTTGGATGCATCCACTTCTACCATCAAAAATTCATCAGCAGGTTGAGCGCCAACGGTTGTGATTTCAAAATCATCAAACGGAGTTTTTCCACCGAGACCGGGAGTTGAGAATATTTTTCCATCTGCAGCAGTGGCTTTGATTCCATATTTTATTTTCGATTGCATCCCGGCTTCCGAAGAGGGTGTAATCCACACCACTTCAATTTTTTTGATGTCTTTTCCTTTTATCGAATTTTCGGCCTTTTCTTTTTCAGCTTTTGCCTGCTGTTCTGCTGCCATGTCTCCTCTGGCGTTTGTTTGATTGGCGAACGCTTCAGTCAGATATTCCTGTAATATTTTGTGGTGCTCATCCAGTGTTTTTTTTCTGATGGCATCATAATCTAATGCCAAAACATATTTGATCTCAGGAGCAGCGTTTTTCCAGTTATAGTAATACATTACGTTACCGGTCATTGTAAGACGGGTACTGTTGTATACAAAATAGGCCGGGAATCCGGGAACATCAGGGGTGAATTTTTCTTCTACCACTCCGGCTCTGTTTACAATGATTTCCGTTACACGGTTTCCATCCCTGACAAATTTTACCGGCCATGTTTTCGCCGCCTGTTCGATGAATTTGTCGTTCGGACGCTTTTCCGTTGCGGTTACTTTTCCTACTTGCAAATCGCCATCTTTAAACTGCGACAGCGCAATTTGATTTTGGTTTTCTACGCCGGCAGGTGCAAGCGTGAGGAAAAAAAAGGTGGCAATGAATAGTTGCATGGTTTAAATGATTTCCACAAAGATCATCCGGCTAATCCACTAAACCTGTTGGGATTTCATGAACCGTCGTTCGTATTTCATAAATGGAGAGTTTACTTTTTTCGATTCCGTTCATGAACTGAAACCGACGTTTTATGAAATTCCTTATTCAAAACGGGAAAGCTCAAATGAGCCGCCTTTCAGCTTATTTGAAAGGACGAAGGAGACGTTATGACCGGTTTTTCTTTCTTCTTGCCCACTATTTCTGCTATTCCAATATGCTTATTAGTGGGTTGTCGTCCGATTGTTTAGTTTTGCGCATTAATTAATAAGAGTATGTTCAGATCACACACCTGTGGCGAATTGCGCCTCTCCCATCAAGGTCAAACCGTTACCCTCGCAGGATGGGTACAACGCTCTCGCGATCTTGGGGGCATGACTTTCCTCGATTTGCGCGATCGTTATGGTATCACACAGTTGGTATTCAATATGGAAATCAATGCTGCTTTGTGCGAACAGGCACGTAAACTCGGACGTGAGTTTGTGATACAGGCAAAAGGGAAAGTGGCTGAGCGCTCCAACAAAAACAATACTATTCCAACCGGCGAAATTGAGATCGTGGTAGATGAACTGATCGTTTTGAATGTTTCAAAAACTCCGCCATTTACCATTGAAGATGAAACCGACGGGGGCGATGATCTCCGGATGAAATACCGATACCTTGATTTACGCCGTAATCCGGTGCGTAATAACCTTGAATTGCGTCATCGCATGTCGATTGTAAGTCGGAATTACCTCGATGCGCAGGGATTTATGGAGGTGGAGACGCCTTATCTCATTAAATCTACTCCCGAAGGTGCACGCGATTTTGTGGTGCCCAGCAGGATGAATGAGGGTCAGTTTTACGCTTTGCCTCAGTCGCCGCAGACATTCAAGCAATTGCTCATGGTAAGCGGTTACGATCGTTATTACCAGATCGTAAAATGTTTCCGCGATGAAGATCTGCGCGCCGATCGTCAGCCGGAATTTACGCAGATCGACTGTGAAATGGCTTTCGTAGAACAGGAAGATATTCTTTCAACGTTTGAAGGACTCGTTCGTCATTTGTTCAAGGCAGTTAAGGGCGTAGACATCGCTTCTCTGCCAAGAATGACTTACGCAGACGCAATGAAGTATTATGGTTGCGATAAACCCGATACCCGTTTTGAAATGAGGTTTGTTGAGTTGAACGATCTGGTGAAAAACAAAGGCTTTAAAGTATTTGATGATGCCGGACTTGTAGTGGGAATCAACGCTGCCGGAGCCGCCGAATACACACGTAAACAATTGGATGAACTGACAGATTTTGTAAAGCGTCCCCAGATTGGTGCTACGGGATTGGTGTATTGCAGGTATAATACTGACGGCACATTGAAATCATCGGTCGATAAATTTTACAGCGAGGAAGAGTTAAAGCGATGGGCAGAAGCATTTGGTGCCAAGCCGGGAGATCTCATATTGATTCTTGCAGGTGAAGCGAACAAAACCCGTAAGGCACTTAACGAACTTCGTTTGGAAATGGGTACGCGTTTAGGGCTTCGCGATAAGGACACCTATTCTTGTTTATGGGTGGTGGATTTTCCATTGTTGGAATTCAATGAAGATGCCAATCGCTGGTTTGCCATGCATCACCCCTTTACTTCCCCCAAACCGGAAGATATTGCCTTGTTGGAAAGCGATCCGGGCAGCGTAAGAGCCAATGCCTATGATATGGTTGTTAATGGCGTGGAAGTAGGCGGAGGATCAATACGTATTCACGACAGGACTTTGCAGGCCCGTATGTTTGAGCTGCTCGGATTCAGCCCTGAACAGGCACAGGAGCAGTTCGGTTTCCTCATGAATGCGTTTGAGTTCGGCGCACCTCCGCATGGCGGGATTGCTTTTGGTTTCGACCGTTTGTGCTCCTTATTTGGCGGTAGCGAGTCGATCCGTGATTTCATTGCATTCCCTAAGAACAATAGCGGTCGCGACGTAATGATTGACGCTCCCTCGCCAATTGATCAGGCGCAGTTGGACGAATTAAAAATTAAACTTAATTCCTGATTATTCTTTTCACTTGTTGGATAGTAAATTTTGCATAAATTGTGGCCATGGAAAATCTTGATCAACCTTCAAATTCTTTTCCGGAGGACATCCTGAAAGAAATACGTACAATGGCAGGCTGGATGCAGTTTGTCGGAATAATTTCCATTATTGGAAGTGTCCTGGGGGTTCTTGGGAACTTTTCAGGGATGGCCAATGGCGCCGGAGCTAACGCTTTACTGGGAATTTTAATGCAGGGATTTGCAATTTATATCGCAGTAATTCTGATTCAGAAATCCACTCATTTTCGCAATTTTTCTGCAAATTCAGACGGAGAAGCATTATTGCAGGCGATGAAATCAACCCATATGTATTGGATGCTTTCGCTGGTGATGATTGCAATTAATATTGCTATGAATATTTTGATGGCTAACATGAGATAATCTTTAGAACATGGAAAATTTTGAAACATTAGACACAGGCGGAAGCACCGGACAAATTTCTTCCGAGCACCGCGATTCGTTTCGTGAAGCCGGAAAATACATGAAGATCTACACCATCGTAATGTTTGTTGCGTTTGGTTTGTTAGTTCTGGGATTACTCTTGTTTTTTGCTGCAGGCGGATCAAATATTTATCAGGCCGCTATGCGAGAACTTGATTCACAGCAACGTGCAGTATTGGAGATTCTTTGGCCTATGATTTCTATTATAGCAATAGTATTGCCGGTTTTTATGATTGTGTTTTTTATCGCATTTCTGCGCCTGAACCGTTCGGCCTCTGCTTTGAGTGCCGCATCCTTTACCGGAGACATGAACGATTTTCGTTCGGCAATGGCCAATATGCGTATGTATTGGATGATTGTAGGTATTGGTGTAATTGCTGCAATTGTATTCGGAATATTTATCGCTATCCGAATGGCATCCATCATTTCCCAATACCAATAATCAACGCTGCATAAGGCGGGCAATGTATTTACCCACAATGTCAAATTCTAAATTGACAGTATCTCCTTTTTTAAGGCTACTAAAATTGGTATGCTCGTAGGTGTAGGGAATAATGGCAACCGAAAAATATCCCGGACTGGAATCCACTACCGTTAGACTTACGCCATTGATGCAGATGGACCCTTTACTTACGGTTACATTCTCTTTTTCATCGTAACGGAATCCGAATTTCCAGCTGCCGTTTTCATCGCTTATCAAATCACAAATTGCAGTTTGATCGACATGTCCCTGTACCAGATGTCCGTCTAAACGATCTCCCAGCTTCATGCAGCGCTCAAGGTTGATTTTACTTCCTGTGGCAAGAGAACCAAGATTGGTTTTTTGCAGCGTTTCTTCAATGGCCGTTACAAGGTATTCATCCCCTTCAATAGCTACTACAGTAAGACAAACACCATTGTGTGCAACACTCTGATCGATCTTCAATTCGGAGGTAAAGGGCGCCTTGATGCGAAAATGAACATTACTGTTTTCGGTCTCGGTGGATTGCATCGTCCCCATCGCTTCGATAATTCCTGTGAACATGGTTTACTGACTGGAGGCTCCGTTTTCTCTGTAGAGGTGAATAAAGCCATTCAGCTTGATTTCCTCCATGCCACTCAGACGAATGGTATAAACGGTGCAGGTGTAAAAATAGACGCCTTCAGGGACATCCTTCCCGTTTTCCATACTCTTTCCGTCCCAGCGGAAACCGGGATCTTCAGAAAGGAAAAGTAGTTGTCCCCAGCGATTGAAAATTTTCAAATCGATCTTTTCGATAAACCGGTACGGGAAGGCCTTGAAGAAATCATTGTCGCCATCACCATTCGGTGAAAACACATTGGGAAGAAAATAGATCGGACAGTTATCCCCGCAAACCACATTGCTTGGTAAACTTTCATTACCGTATTGAACACTGTCAACTGCAGTTACATAATAACATCCTGCAACAGAACCATTGCTGAGTATGTGTGAAAAAACAGTATCTGTATTGCTGCTGAAAGTGGCCAGGAGAATAAAATCTTCACCTTCAACCGGAGTAAAGTAGAGATTGTAACTCATTACATCATCTGCACAACTGTTGTTGGGATTGTTCCACACGAGGCTATTCAGAGGAATTTCGCAATCGTTGTGGAGTACAATTACAGGCGGACAAGGCGGAGTAAGATCTACGGGCGAGGCACAAACTTCCTGCGAGTAATTGATAAGCGGAGCAGGTATTCGCGGATCGGAATAAGATCCTGTGGATCGGATCCGATAGCAATAAGTGAGTCCGTTTACCAAACCGGTATCCGTAAACAGCGTGGTATCTGTTGTTGCAATTGTGTTAAACACACCGGAGCCGGGAAAGGATTCCCGTTGTATTTCATACAAAGTATTTTCCCAGGGCACGTTCAATTGCCAGCGCAATTGCAATTGCTGATCTGCAGGGGTTATTGTGAGGAAAATTGAAGAAGCATTGTTCGTTGGGCCGATTAAGGTCTCTGTGCTGTTGGAAGTGTTGAACTGATACAACTCGACCTTGTAGCTATAGGCATTATTTACCGTGTTAAGATTATTGACCAACACCTGTTTTTGTGCGAGGTGTAATTGCGCAGATTGTGGTGTGGTGGTAATTAGTGTATTTGCAGCACCGAATCCGATACTCTGGTAAACTTTATAAAAATAGGGTCCGGGGAAATTACTTACCGTATCCAGTTCAAGGGGATGAACCCAACGCACAGTATCTACTCCTGTTATGGCATTGGTGCTTCCAACGCTAACATGTGTGATCACCGGAACATCCATGTTTAGCTGATCACAGACTTCGTTGCTCGGACAACTCACTGCGCCATCAAGCATGAAGGCAACGATTACATAACAATATTCATTTCCGAGAACAAGACCATTTGCATCGGTAAAAGTAGTTGCATTCACTCCCGTTGTGGTTCCAATCAGTGTGTAACCTAACTGAGTTGCGGTATTCATATCGCAACAGGTTGAAGTGTTGGGTGTGCCATGACCGTTTTTACGGTAGATCCGATAGCCTTGGATGTTAGCACAGGAGTTGGGATTCCATGTAAGCACCATTGTATTTGCAAACGGTGCCGCAACTAATCCCGTCACCGGCGGCGGAACAACTTTTATTGTCCCGGATCGCACGTCAATCATCGGTACTGTTGGATGGTTGTCGCGTGCTATGAAATAAATCTGGTAGGCTGAGTTGCGTATATGCGAACAATTGGTGTTCCAGTTGAATGTTCCGGTTTTTGGGTTGGACCCGGATGTACTGAAAGTAGCCGGTGAATTGGTAAAACTGAAGGGCTGACCGTAATTTTCAATTACAATGGATTGATTGATGTTGGGGTCGGAAGCGGTCATTGAAAAATTGATATTGCTTCCTGCAACAACACAACGGTCGGTTATGGGTGTAAGTGTGGGCGGGTCATTGTTGCAAATGCCCAGAATTGTAATTTGTATATCGCGCACCACGCTTCCCATAAAGAAGCCGTTTCGCCATTCGTTTATGCGTATGGCAATGTTGTACTCTCCTTGTAACTGAGGCCCGTCNNAATGAGGATAGGTATACACTCCTCCTGCCAGAGGAGAGCAACCATTATCATTACTGTTTCCGCCTGAACAGGGAATCAGCTCGTAGCTAAGACTATCTCCATCGGGATCGTAGGCAGCGCTGTTGAAACAATAGCGTCCACCCACACAACCAATTTCCGGACAAGGAAAATCCTGAGGTACGCAGGAATTGTTACCCGTTGATAAAAACGGACTGATGACCAGAACCGAGCGAATGCAAAAAGTCACGTTTACCGACTGAGAAATATTTAAAATCCCCTGATTTCGGTTTGGGTCGAGGACTTCAATAAAATAAGTACTGGGACCATCGTACGTGTGCTCAGCAATATAAATATTCTCGCTCCCTACAAAGCTTCCAATGGATGGAACAGGTGTTTCACTAAGTCTTGGTACAGTATCACGGTCACCGTCGCCATACCAGATCTCCAGCTCCGGACGATCAGCAACACTGCTTCCTTCGTTGGTGCAGATTTTAATGATAAAACGGTATTTGAGTCCTCCCAGCCACTGATACGTAATCTCCCCTGCGCGATTGTGGGTGGCATAACCACTCAGCGCCAAAAGGAGAAAAATCGGTAAAAGAAGCAGTCTCTTCATTGGTAAAACGGGAGAATGAACAGTAAGAACAGCAAAGTACGTAAATTATTACAATCAGACGGCTGAAAGGTTGTACAGGTTGCAGGGATTGTACTAACGGGGGATTCTTACCTTTGTGCAAAATCAACACGAATGAGTCAGTCACATAACGATCATAAAGTCCGGGTTGGAATTTCAGTAGGCGACATCAACGGTGTGGGAATGGAAATCATTATTCGCACGCTCGCCGATAACCGTATACTTCAGGATATTGTGCCTGTTGTTTATGGCAATTCCAAACTGGCATCGTATTACAAAAAGGCGCTTAACCTGCCCGAGTTTAACTTTCATAGTATTCAGAATGCGTCTGATGCTGTTCGCAATAAGGCGAATCTGGTAAACTGTTGGAACGATGAGGTTACATTTACTCCCGGAGAAGCAAATTCCACCGGGGGCAAGTATGCCTTCATTTCGCTTGAAGCCGCAGTTAAAGACCTTGCCGGCGGAAAACTCGATGTACTCGTTACTGCCCCTATCAATAAGGAAGTGATGCAGAGTGATCAGTTTCGCTTCCCTGGCCACACCGAATACCTTGCATCAATTGCAGGTGTTGATGAGGCATTAATGATGATGGTGGCCGGTGATTTGCGCGTTGGAGTGCTCACCGGGCATATCCCACTCAATCAGGTCTCTTCACAAATCACAAAGGATCGCTTACAGGCCGTTGTAAAGCGAATGAATCAGAGCTTGATCCGCGACTTCGGGATTCGTCGTCCGCGCATTGCTGTTTTGGGACTTAATCCTCATGCTGGCGAGAATGGTCTCCTGGGAGAGGAAGATAAAAACATCATTACTCCTGCTATCCAGTCCTTGCGCAATGAGCAACTCATGGTGTTTGGTCCTTACCCTGCCGATGGGTTTTTCGGTTCAGGGAACTTCCGCAATTTCGACGGTGTTTTAGCTATGTACCACGATCAGGGATTGGCACCTTTTAAGTCCATATCGTTTAATGAGGGTGTAAATTTTACTGCTGGTCTACCGGTTGTGCGTACTTCTCCCGACCACGGCACTGCCTACGATCTGGCAGGAAAGGGAACTGCGGATGAAACTTCTTTCCGTAACGCTATTTATCTGGCCAAGGATGTGTTTCTTCAACGTAGGTTTCATAAAGAGATAACGGCCAACCCTTTACAGGCACAGGTGAGGTCCGAACGCTCTGAGCGGGAGTAAGCCTCAGCCCTTTCGCCGGTTTTTTACGGTTTTTGTTTTTGGGGTGTTCTTTTTTGTTACCTTTGCCGTCCTTTTAATCCTAAAAAGGTGAAGACGCTAGATCAATACATAGTCCCGTTTTCCGGGCTGAGTGTCGGTCGGCACGAATTCACGCTGGAGGTAAAGGATGAGTTCTTTGGTTGTTTTGAAGCATCCGAAATCAGCAAGGGAGACCTGGAGGTGAAAGTCACACTCGAGAAATCTGCTGCCATGCTCGAATTTCAGTTTCGCTTTGCCGGTAAAGTGCGTGTATTGTGCGATCTCTGTATGGAGGAGTTTGATATGCCGCTTGAAGCAGAAGAGAAACTCATTGCCAAGTTTGGCGATGAAGAATTTGAGAATACTGATGATATTGTTGTCCTGCCCCATGCAGAACATCAGATTCAGTTGGCGCAGTATATCTATGAGTTCATCCACTTGTCGTTACCCGCCCGCAGGGTTCATCCTGAAGGCGAGTGTGATCCTGAAATGATTCGCAAGCTCGATGAATTCGGATCCCGCGAACCGGGCGATGATGAAACCGATCCGCGATGGGATATGCTAAAAAACATCCGCCTCAATTAAAAAGTAGTTAGGTTAGTTGTCACAATAAAAAACACGTTTGAGCCATGCCAAATCCCAAACGCAAACACTCGAAGACCCGCAGGGACAAGAGAAGAACGCACTATAAGGCCACTGCAGGAAATATCGCAATGTGCCCCACAACAGGAGAACCACACCTTTTTCACCGTGCTTACTGGCACGAGGGGAAGATGTATTACAAAGGTAAAGTGGTGATCGACAGCACGGCTACGGCCTGATGTTGAATCCCCTTACGGGCGTTCCGAATCTTTTATACATTTGTCCGATTCCAAACACACCGGAATGAGGATAGGTATTGACATAATGGGTGGTGACTTCGCTCCAGAAGCAACCACGTGCGGCGCAATCATCGCCAGAAAGGAACTCCCCGCAGATGTCAGGCTGGTCCTGTATGGCGACCGCGAGCAGATTTTTAGCATCCTGACGCGAGAGGGTGAAGACGTGGCACAATACGATATTGTGCACACCACCGAAGTGATCAACATGAACGATCACCCCACGCGCGCGCTTCCGCAAAAACCCGATTCAAGTATTTCTGTTGGATTTCGTCACCTGAAAACAGGCGAAATCGACGCTTTTGCTTCTGCCGGAAATACCGGTGCAATGCTGGTGGGCTCCATTTTCAGTGTAAATAATTGTCCGGGAGTAATTCGCCCTTGTATCACATCCATCCTTCCCAAAATGGAAGGCGGTTTTAATATAATTCTTGATGTAGGCTCCAATGCCGACTGCAAACCGGATGTATTGTATCAGTTTGCTGTTTTGGGATCGCTTTATATCGAACATGTTTACGGTGTAAAAAATCCTCGCGTTGGATTACTTAATATCGGTGAAGAAGAAGAAAAAGGCAATCTCCTTACACAGGCTGCCCATCAGCTCATGAAAGGATCTTCCGATTTTAATTTTGTTGGCAACATCGAAGGACGTGATCTGTTTCGCGATAAGGCAGATGTGGTGGTTTGCGATGGCTTTACCGGTAATGTTGTTTTGAAAGAAGCTGAAGGGTTATACTGGCTGATGCGTAAACGGGGGATCAGAGACGAATATTTCGATCGTTTCAACTATGAGAATTATGGCGGAACTCCCGTATTGGGCGTGAATTCCAACGTGATAATTGGTCATGGCATTTCCAATGCTACAGCGATTAAAAATATGATACTTTTGAGCAGGGATGTGGTGAAAGCCGGCATACCCGAAAAAATCAAAGGAGTGTTTGCAAAATGAGTCGCATTACAGCAGCAATTACGGCAATAGGAGGATATGTCCCCGAGTACGTTCTCACCAATGAGGAGCTTTCCACAATGGTGGATACCAACGACGAATGGATCAAATCGAGAACCGGTATTTCCGAGCGACGCATTCTCAAGGGCGAAGGAAAGGCATTGTCTGATATTTGCGTTGAAGCAGTCAAGCAATTACTCAGTAAACGTGGAATTGGTCCGGAAGACATTGATTTGCTAATAGTGGGAACAGTTACCAGCGACTACAATTTCCCATCCACCAGTAATGTGGTTTGCGATAAACTGGGCGCCAAAAATGCCTGGGGTTACGATCTCTCTGCTGCCTGTTCAGGATTTATTTATGCCTTGGCTACAGGCGCACAATTCATTGAAACCGGTCGTTACAAAAAAGTGGTTGTTGTGGGAGCGGATATGATGTCATCCATTCTCGATTATACCGATCGTACCACTTGCGTAATTTTTGGTGATGGAGGAGGAGCAGTATTGCTTGAGCCCGATACAGAAGGCTATGGAGTAAAGGATTTCATATTGCGAGCCGACGGATCCGGAAGAAAATATTTATGCCAGCCTGCAGGGGGTTCTTTAAAACCCGCTTCTCACGAAACCGTGGATAACAAACAGCATTACGTTTACCAGGAAGGTAAGGCCGTTTTCAAATTTGCCGTGACCAACATGGCCGATGTTTCTGCCGAGATCATGGAAAAGAATAAGCTTACAGCCGATGATGTTACCTGGCTGGTGCCGCACCAGGCCAATTTGCGCATCATCGACGCCACTGCTGAACGTATGGGACTGGATAAGGCCAAGGTGATGATCAATATTCAAAAATTCGGAAATACAACCGCAGGAACCATTCCCCTTTTGCTCTGGGAATGGGAAAGCAAACTGCGCAAGGGCGACAACCTCATTCTTTCTGCTTTTGGAGGAGGATTTACCTGGGGAGCGCTATATTTGAAATGGGCATATAATTCCAACTGAAAGCAAAACCAAAATCAAGCGTATGAATCTGAATGAGATCCAGGACCTGATCAAATTCGTCTCTAAATCGGGAGTTACCGAAGTTGAGATTGAAAAAAAGGATTTTAAGATCGTGATCCGTGCAAAAGCTGCAATTGTACAAGCTGCCGGGCCTGTTGTAACACAAGTAGCCGCACCTGCCCAGCAGATGATTGCTGCTGCGCCTGTTACCGCTGCACCTCAGGCTGAGGCACCTGTTGCTCCTGCTGCCGGTGGTGACGATTCGAAGTATGTAACCATCAAATCACCAATGATCGGAACCTTCTACCGCTCACCGGGACCTGAAAAACCTGTTTTTGTGAATGTAGGAGACACCATCAAAGCTGGTGATAAGATCTGTATCATCGAAGCCATGAAACTCTTCAACGA
>DEHO01000010.1:187-12525 GCA_002351955.1 Flavobacteriales bacterium UBA2798 | reverse complement strand
TGGAGCGATTGGTGTTGGTGGAAGTGTTGGTCTGCGACACATGGAGTGTTGAACGCTGCTGTACCTGTGCTCTTGGTTCTATCGGGTTTGAAAAATTGCTGAATTGAATTGTATTCGACGAATTATTGAACTGAGCAAAAGCCGAGGCATTCAGGAAGAACGAACATGCAAACAAAAAAACAGGGCGCATAGAGGTTATTTTTAGCTCTGTACACCCTGTTTTAAATAAGGTTCAACCCATTATAAAAATAAAAGCCCTGTACTGACAAGGCTTTTAGAATAATCAACGAATAATCAGCTGCTGAACGAAGCGTCCCCCACCGTTTCTTTCAAGTACCACCGAATAAACACCGGCAGGGAATTTTTCAGCATGAATAAAGTAGCGCGATTCACCCATTGGGAATGAACCCGAATAGATTTCTGTGACTTCTTTTCCTAGCATATCGTACATTTTGAGTGATCCCGAAAATGTGAGATTCGTTTGCACAGGAATACAGGTAACCGATGAAGCAGGATTCGGGAAAATATTATCCATTTCCATTGCAATCACTTCATCCACATTGGAAGGCGTGCCCAATACCTGAAAATGGAAATATCCTGCAGGAGCCGGCATAGGACGAACCTGTGTTTTGCCGCTGACAGCTGTTCCTTCTACATAATAATAAACATGCGAACCAACAGCCTGCGCAGGAATATTCGCTACCCAATGACCATTACCAGAATTCGTCATCGCCACAGCTTGGTATCCTGTACCCGGAGTAAGCGACCAATACAAATTAGCAGAAGCAATTCCTGATTTGTGAGTGATGTAGGCATCCACCAGATAAGGGTTCTGATCATCGTAAGTATCAGGCAAATTCTGATGCGAGATCAGCATTGGATCGGCAGCTCCGATAAGGTTGGTGATACAATGAATTACACCACCTGCACTGATCAGATTTGCGCCGGAATTATCAGCATCGATCGTTACGATATTGTATCCGGGCAAGGCTTCTGTTAGAATACGAATCGCAGTTGTATCGTATTGCGTACGGTACACAGGAACGATAGCTGTTTTATTTACGAAGACAAAATTGGGGTAATTGCGATACGCACCATTTCCAAAAGGAGCACCCGGCCAGTTTCCGCTGGTAGAGGGAACCATCGGAACACGAATCACTTTATACGGTGTTCCGAATACGGAATTAAAGTTACTCAGCACATAAAGCAAGTTCGCTTCAATTTGCGGACCATCAGAAATACCTGCAGGAAATTGACCAACAAGAATGGTTTCCTCATTGAGTAATTTCATATGCATATCGATGTGGTGAATATCATCATATGGCAGTGTTTCCATTTTAATGTAGCGCGAAATTCCCATGTAACGTTTCATGATGGTATCTATCTCTGCTTCCGTTTTTGCGCTTACACCGTAAGGATTTCCGGGTTCATTTTCATCGAGAATAAGTTTGGATGCAAATGCAGTTCCGAATCCGTCTACCATCCAGTTTCCTCCGGTATTTACGAGGTCGTTTGGCGATTGGGTGGTGGAATGAATTCCGATTCCCTTAAATGCAGCATATACATTCGGCATTGCATCATCGGCAGGACGCGGACGGTTATAGATCCATTCCAGCAATAAAAGTGAATCCACTTCATTCTTATAAATTGTATGTGCTCCGTAATCGCGGATCCAGATGGAATTGAATGAAGTTTCGATATAACGAATGTTATACAAGGGAACACCGGCATTGGTGAGGTAGGTTTTTACCGCATTGGAATCGCTGCAATGAATAATAACCTGCGCTTCTTCCTGAGCAGCATCTGCAATCTGAGCCAGAATGGCTGGATAGCTTGTCCAGGTTAACACCAGCGATTGTACTTCCTCCCACTGTGCCATTGTGCGCACCGGAAATGATGGAACCGCAGTAACACCGCGCTGGGTTGATCCAAATTGAAAGCTTCCACTCATCATGAGTTGCTCTTCCTCAGGAGTGAGTCCAATGGGAAGATTTCGTTGTGCCTCCAGCGACACATTTAAACATCCGGCCAAAAGTCCGGCAATCATCAGTTTTTTCATAGCATTCAGTAACCCTACAATGTAAAAAGAATCGCTTCAGTGCCCTAACCACAGGATAAATGAAGAATTCTAAAAAAATATTTCATTGAATTTCAACGATTTAAGTATTTTTTCAGTACTATGTATTGCAAAATACTGTTTTATGTACATATCTTTGCAATGTCAAGAAACAACATCACAGGAATTATGGATATAGAAAATGCAAAAGCGCAAATGAAAAAAGGGGTCCTGGAGCTTTGTATACTCTCCATCCTCAACAGACAGGAGTCGTACCCCGGAGATATCATTGAAGAAATGAAGGCATCTAAGATCATATTGGTTGAAGGAACATTGTATCCTTTACTCACCCGATTAAAAAATGCCGGAATCCTCACCTACCGCTGGGAAGAATCGACATCCGGTCCGCCGCGTAAATATTACAAACTCACTCCCGAAGGCGAAGAATTTCTTCAGGAATTACTTGGAGCCTGGCAGGAACTTGTAAGTGCTGTAAAAACTGTAAGTGTAAAAAAATTGAACTGAACCCACCATGAATAAAACTATCACCGCCAACGTTGGAGGATTTGTCTTCAACATCGAAGAACAGGCTTATGAAAGTCTGAGTCGCTACCTCGCCGCTGTTCGTCGCTCTCTGGGAGCTGATGAATGTGTCGACGAAATCATGCAGGATATCGAGCACCGCATTGCTGAATTGTTTCGCGAGTTTCTGCAAAAGGAACACAAAGAAGTTATCGGTCAGCAAAATGTTGCAGAGGTAATCGCCATAATGGGAGAACCCGCTGCATTTGCACAGGAAGAATCGCGTACTGAAAATGAACAGGCATCGACTACCTGGAGCGATGAACAAACCGACAAACAATTTTTCCGCGATTCGGATAATTCCATGATTGGCGGTGTTTGTTCGGGAATCTCTGCTTACTTCGGTTGGGATCCTCTCTTCCTTCGTATACTGTTTGTTATACTGATGATCGGATTCGGATCAGGATTACTGCTCTACGTTATTTTGTGGATCATCATTCCCGAAGCGAAAACCACCAGCGAAAAACTGCGTATGCGCGGAAAGAAAGTGGATGTGGAAACCATTAAACAACGCTTCAACGACTTCAAAAAAGATGTTGAACACCTCAGTACTCCCGAAGGAAAACGCAAAATGAGAAGAGCCTCCTCACGAATGGCAGATGCAATGAGTGAATCGGCGAAAAACTTCTACGATATTTTCGGACGCGCATTAGGCGGTGTGTTGCTGATACTCGGACTCCTCTTTTTGATCTGGCTCATCAAGGCAACGATTTCCAGCAGCTTTATGATCAGCTTATCCGAACAGGGAATTACCGCTGTGAATTTCGAAGAATTCGGTAATGCTTTCTTTGGAACAAGCACCCGCACCAATCTTGTCTATTTTGCAGTAATCGGATTGATACTAATGCCTATTTTGGGATTGCTCTTTGCAGCAGTGCGTTTATTGTTCCGTATTCCATTTAAAACAAAAGCCATCGGTGCGGTTATGGGACTCATCACCTCGGCATGTTTTATAACGCTTACGGTAATCGGAATTCAAACTGGAACCGATTTTGCAAAAGAAAATTCGCAGGTAACTACCACCATTATTCAAACGAATAGCGATACGCTTTACCTCGACAGTTCCTCCGATATTTATTTTTCCGATCATTTCAAGCATCACGACGACACGTTTTTTGAATTGCTGAAATTTGAGGAAAAAGAAATTGTTTACGGATACCCGCTGGTAGACGTTGAACAATCACCCGACTCCAATTTCCGTGTGAACATCAACCGCGAAGCAAGAGGTTCCAATCAGACCGAAGCCATCAGCAGAGCAAAAAACATCGACTACCAATTTGCAGTACAAGATTCATTGGTCACTTTCAACCCCTGGTTCAGTTCTCCGAGGGCCGATCTGATCCGTGGTCAGCAACTAAAGGTCAACATCCAAATTCCCAATGGTAAGACCATCCATCTCAGTCAACGCAGCGACAGGATCATTTACGATATTCAAAACGAAGAAGATTTGTCGGACGAAGACATGGTTGGTTTTTACTGGACCATGAAAGAGAAAAATCTACACCGCAAATAACAAGAGAGGCAGCAGCAAGAGAGAGGCAGCAGCAACAAAAAAAGGGGGATGATGATCATCCCCCTTTTCGGTTTATTAAAAATGGTATCAGCGAATCACCTTCATTGTTTTTACCAGACCGGCAAATTCAATACGCACAAAATAAGTTCCTGCAGTTAGTGAAGCAACATTNNAGCAGAAAGCACTTCAGCACCCAGCATATTGAAAATTTTGATCACAGGCATACCCGCAACCGGAAGTTCCATACGAATGTTCAGGATATCCTCCATTTTCGTTGGAAACACATTCACAGAAAAAGCAGCATTTTCTTCTTTTACAGAAGTCGCATTGGAGACAATGATCACGCCTTTCATTCCGGATAAGGAATGGTTTGCGCAGGCAAAATAATAGGTTCCTGCAACCGACATGTTAATGCTGCCGCCGCCAAAGGGAACGGTAAATCCTCCGTTAGAGGTAGAACCGTTGGCAAGAAATGTAGCCTGACTCACTTCCACAGCATTGTGCAGGCTGGAAAGAGAAAACAATACATCATCACCAACAATACATTCAACGGTATCCGGAGAATAGGTGAATCCCACTGCAGTTACAGTATGCGTGGTTTGTGCCTGAACAGTTGAAAAAAGTGCCGGAACACCAAGGGAGAATAGAAGTTTTTTCATCAACAATTGGATTTATTTGCTTCAAATATAACAAAATAGACGAAAGTAACAAGCTTGAAATTCTCCTTTTCGGGGGGCTTTTTTCCTTATCTTTATACCCCGAAAACAACAATCTATTCGAGATGCTGAAAGAAAAAGAGAGTGTGAAAAACGAACTGACTTTTGAGCAGTTCCGCGATCAGGTCATTGAAGACTTTAAACTTGCCAACCTTAGCCGCGAAGCTTCTTTGCTGGGAAGAAAGGAAGTCCTTACCGGTAAAGCCAAATTCGGAATATTCGGCGATGGTAAGGAATTAGCGCAGATCGCCCTGGCCAAACAATTTCAAAACGGAGATTTCCGTTCCGGATATTACCGCGACCAAACCTTTATGATGGCCATCGGTGAGCTGAACGTGCAACAGTATTTCGCAGCATTGTACGCCCACACCGATACCGAACACGAACCCGCATCAGGCGGACGGCAAATGGGCGGTCACTACTCTACCCGTTCGCTGAACAATGATGGTACCTGGAAAAACCTGACCGAAAAGAAAAATTCATCGGCAGATATTTCTCCTACTGCAGGACAAATGCCGCGTCTGCTGGGATTGGCACAGGCTTCCAAACTGTTCCGTAACAATGAAAATCTTCATTCGTTCACGCAATTCTCCAATAAAGGAAACGAAATAGCCATCGGAACCATTGGTGATGCATCCACTTCCGAAGGTCTGTTCTGGGAAACCATGAATGCAGCGGGTGTGTTGCAGGTGCCTATGCTGATGAATGTATGGGACGACGGATACGGAATTTCTGTTCCGAAAAAATTCCAGACCACCAAAGAAAGCATCTCCGAAGCACTGAAAGGATTCCAGCGCAACGAGAAACAAAAAGGATATGAAATTTTTAATGTAAAAGGTTGGGATTATGCTGCGCTGTGCGATACCTATGCGCGTGCTGCTGCCATCTGCAGAAAAGAACATATTCCGGTATTGGTTCATGTGGAAGAAGTAACGCAACCACAAGGACACTCAACTTCCGGCTCGCATGAGCGGTACAAGTCGAAAGAAATTCTCGACTGGACCCGCGATTTCGATTGCGTAAAGAAATTCCGTGAATGGATCCTCGAATACAGTCAGCAATCAGGAAAAGTGATTGCCACCGAAGCGGAACTCGACGAAATTCAAAACAATGCAAAAAAGGACGTTCGTGCCGCTCAGAAAAAAGCATGGGAAGAATTTTGTGCACCACTCAAAAATGAATTGAACCAGGTTTTGGCGCTCCTGGATGAACTTGCACAGGAATCCAAACAATCTGCATTCATCCAAAAACAGGCAGAATCATTGCGCACAGCCATCGATCCGATTCGTCGCGATATTCTTACCGCCGCACGTCGTTCGCTTCACTACGCAGCAGGGGAAAACAGCAATGCAGTAACCAAACTATCTGCCTGGATCCGTCAATCCATTTCCGATAATTACGGTCGCTACAGTTCGCACCTCTACAGTGAATCTGCAGAAAGTGCGCTGAAAATAAATGAAGTTGCACCGCGTTATTCTGCCTCTTCCGAACAGGTTGATGCACGTTTGGTATTGCGCGAAAACTTCGATCACATTCTCGGAACCAATCCGCTGGTACTGATCTTCGGAGAAGATTCCGGTAATATTGGTGATGTGAACCAGGGACTCGAAGGAATGCAGGCAAAATATTCTGATCTGCGTGTAACCGACACCGGTATTCGCGAAGCCACGATACTTGGTCAGGGAATTGGATTATCCATGCGCGGATTACGTCCGATCGCAGAAATACAATACCTCGATTATCTCCTCTACGCTTTACAGATCATGAGCGATGATCTGGCCACTGTACAATACCGCACCAAAGGCGGACAAAAGGCACCGGTCATCATTCGCACACGCGGTCATCGTCTGGAAGGTATCTGGCATTCCGGTTCTCCAATTGGAGCCATCATCAATGCCGTACGCGGAGTGTATGTATGCGTACCGCGTAACATGACGCAAGCAGCAGGATTCTACAACACACTGCTGGCATCCGACGATTGCGGATTGATCATTGAACCTCTGAACGGTTACCGCAAAAAAGAAGTGATGCCTGATAACCTCGGAGAATTCCGCACACCATTGGGTATTCCCGAAGTTGTGCAGGAAGGAACTGACCTCACCATCGTATCCTACGGAGCAACCTTTAACCTTTGCGTTGAAGCTGCACAGCAACTCGCAGAAAAAGGAATCAGCGCTGAACTCATTGATGTGCGCACCTTGCTTCCCTTCGACCTGAACCATATCATTGCCGATAGTCTTGCAAAAACCAATCGCTTACTGGTTGTCGACGAAGATGTGCCCGGTGGTGCTTCTGCCTACATACTCGATAAGGTGATGGTTGAGCAAAACGGCTATTTCCATCTCGATTCCGCACCTGTAACACTTGCTGCAAAAGAACATCGTCCTGCCTACGGTTCCGACGGTGATTATTTTTCCAAGCCAAGCGTGGAGGACATTTTCGAAACGGCCTATCACATCATGCATGATGCTGATCCTGCAAGCTTTCCTGCCCTTTACCGCTGATTTTTTCAGCAGGAATTTCAGGCATGAATATTGCAAGAACAACATGATCGCTTAAAAAAATGATAAAACGGATTCTGCTTCTCGCTTTGGTTTTTCAGGTCAGCATCCTGAAAGCCGATCCACCTCCTCCGGTGCAGGTGATCTGCGAACAGGTGATCGCCGGTTTACGTCAGCAATTGGAAAGCACCAATATTGTGCTTACATCCAATGTCGATAAAACCCTCAAGCTGCGCATCAGCAAGAATTACGAGATCTTCGACAGCAAAGGAAAACTGGTGAAAAAAGGAAGCGGAAAAGAAATCGATGTTTCCGATCTCGCATCCGGACGATACACCATCAAGTTCGATAAAGACTCCAACCAGATCGAATACTTCACCAGGAATTAATCCGATCTGCAAAGAATAGAAGAGCGTCAAACGGCGCTCTTTTTTTATTCTCTATATTCGGCTTGTAAATCCTTGTTCATGTTCCGCAAAACCACCGAAAGCGAATCGCATTACCGTGATCTCGAAAAGATGTCGACAGCAGACCTGCTTTCCGGCATCAACAACGAAGACAAAAAAGTTGCGCTGGCCGTTGAAAAAACCATTCCCGGAATTGCAGCGCTGGTGGATGAAATTGTTGCACGTATGCAAAAAGGCGGCCGCTTGTTTTATATGGGTGCGGGAACCAGCGGACGATTGGGCATTGTGGACGCATCTGAATGTCCGCCTACGTTTGGTGTACCGCACGGATGGGTGATCGGACTGATTGCCGGTGGAGATGCCGCCATTCGCAAAGCGGTGGAATTTGCAGAAGACAATACGGAACAAGGTTGGAAGGATTTATTGGAACACGCCATAGGAGAANNTTGCTGCATCGGGAACGACGCCTTACGTTATTGGCGCATTGAAAACCTGCAGGGAAAAAGGAATCCTCACCGCATGCATCACCTGCAATCCGGGTAGTCCGGTTACTGAAGTCTGCGATCATCCATTGGTGGCAGAAGTGGGACCCGAATTTGTAACAGGAATCACCCGAATGAAATCGGGAACAGCGCAGAAGCTGATGCTGAATATGATCTCCACATCAGTGATGATTCGTTTGGGACGCGTAAAAGGAAACCGCATGGTGGATATGCAACTGAGCAATGTAAAACTCATCGACCGCGGCACACGTATGGTGATGGAGGCTTTAAACATTCCGTACGACGAAGCCAAGGCATTGCTGAACCAATATGGCAACGTGCGGAAGGCAATCGAACAAGGCAATAGGTAATCCGAATGAAATTCCGGAGAAAATAGATCAATTGAAAAAGCAATTACTGTTCCTTCACCGCTTTCTACCGTTCCTTCAGTTTCTGTTATGCAACTCCTTTCAACATTCATTGATTTACATTATTTTTTTCTAATTTTAATTCATGCTCTATCGCAATTCTTTCACAAGAAAGTTGATTTCAATTTCACTCATTTTGTGTGTATGCTGGATTGTTTTTGGAGTTCAATACAAATTTCTGGCGGATCAAAAAGCCATTCAAAAAGAAATAAAAAAAAGAATCAAGCAAGGTGTTCCTGAATCCGAATTGTTTGAATTCGATTTAAATAAAATCAGTAAGGATCCGGGTTTTTCTTGGGTAAAATCAAACGAGTTCATTTTGGGTAATGAAATGTTTGACATTGTCCATCGAAAAGGTAACCTGGCTTTTTGTATCAATGACAAACAGGAAGCTCAGTTGTTTCAATATTTAGATGAAATGACCAGAAATGCCTGGAACGCAAAACACGATTTTAAACGATTTGTTTCCATTCAATTTTTTTTTACCGGAAATGAATTTACATCCGATCCCATTTCCGTTATTCGATACTTTAAAATTCCGGAAAAAGACTATGGGCTTCTTCCCGGATTCTGTTTAGAGAAAGAATATCCTCCGCCCTTTTCGGGGACCTGCTGATAATTCTTTGTTGGGCTACAATACTACGCCCATCAATGCTTTATCACACTGAAGGGGATTGTTTCAATTTTGAAAATCAAAATCCTTCAAGGATATACAAACTCAAAATTTATTTCCAAAATTAATGTACATGAAAAAAGTTTTTCTCATAATGGCATTGGTATGGCCTTTTATTAGCCATTCGCAATCCTCTTTTCCATGCGGATCAGACCATATGCGACGTGTCAGAATTGCTCAGGATTCTTCGATTTTAATAAAAGAACATCTACTCGAGCAATTTACGCAACAATTCGTCAACCAAGAATCATCTAACCGAACGAATCAGGTGTACACGATTCCTTTAGTGTTTCATATTCTTCATCAAAAAGGACCGGAAAATATTTCAGATGCTCAAA
The DNA here is from genome assembly GCA_002351955.1 of Flavobacteriales bacterium UBA2798. Lineage (GTDB taxonomy): Bacteria > Bacteroidota > Bacteroidia > Flavobacteriales_D > UBA2798 > UBA2798. Next base: position 2,829 of record DEHO01000010.1, on the reverse strand, counting down.
TACATGATGCGGTTGCAATTCTAAATCGTGATTTCCGCAAATTGAATGCAGACACGTCGCAGATTGTAGCAGGATTTGACACACTGGCTGAAGATGCAAAAATCGAATTCCGGCTTGCCACAATTGATCCACTAGGAAATTGTACAAACGGAATCGACCGAATCTATTCTCCGGAAACGTATGTCGGAGACGATGGATCAAAACTCAATCAGTGGCCCCGCAATAAATACCTTAACATTTGGGTGGTTTCTCAAATGGAAAATGGGGTTGCCGGTTATGCCTATTATCCTTCAGCTGTAGATGCCGGATTAATGGCGATGGTGGATGGCGTAATCATTTTGCACAATTATATTGGCTCAATTGGAACAAGTAATCCTTATCGTTCACGTGCACTTACACATGAAGTCGGCCATTGGATGAACTTACAGCATCCCTGGGGAAATAATAACGATCCAGGCGTAGCCTGTGGCGACGATCAAGTTAATGATACACCGATAACAAAAGGTTGGACGACCTGCAACCTGGGTGGAAATGTTTGCAATCCTGGAATCGTAGAAAACGTTCAGAACTATATGGACTACTCCTATTGCTCGCTAATGTTTACAAAAGGTCAGGTTCTCCGAATGCAAGCAGCACTTGAGTCCACCGAGGCTGGAAGAAATAATTTATGGTCTGCCCAAAATCTTCTGGCAACTGGAGTTGATCCCTCAACATTTCAGGTTTGTGCACCAAAGGCTGATTTTTATCCGGACCGGCAAATTGTTTGTCTTGGTGATGCGGTACAGTTCATCGACAATTCCACTCGCGCTGAAGCGACAACATGGATGTGGAATTTTCAGGATGGTAATCCTGCCACTTCGAATTTGCAGTCTCCCCTGGTAAATTTTACTTCACCAGGCTGGAAGCAGGTTTCACTCAACGTATCTAATAGCGAAGGGAATGATACCAAGACGATAAACAGATCCGTATATATATCTGCGGGGATTCCAGATTATTCTATGCCCTATTGGGAAAGTTTCGAATGGTATTTACCCTTCAACGAAAAATGGATTGTAAATAATCTAGGCGAAAACTCAAATGCGTTCTCCTTGTATCAAGGTGTTGGATATACGGGGAATTATTGTATCAAGCTAGGTTACCAAAATCCTCTTCCTATTCCGTTTTTTGACGGAGATAAAGACATCGATGAATTAATTACCCCCTCATTTAACTTAAGCGGATCTTTAGGAACAAATTTTAACTTTAGGTATTCTTACGCAACAAATGCCTTACAACTATCAAACATTACCGAAAAACTTCAGGTCTATTCATCAGTCGATTGCGGTAATACATGGTTCCTAAGAAAAACAATAACAGGTACTGATCTCGCATCAGGTTTTGGTAGCAGTGGTGCCAGCTTTATGCCAACATCACCTTCTCAATGGGGATATGATGAAATCTATATCTCAGGATCCCTGGCGCAGCCTGATGTTCGGTTTAAATTTGTATTTATCAGTTCTCCCTATTCTAACAATTTGTATTTAGACGATATTAATATCGGCACCAGTACGGAAGTTCCCGAGTTTAGGCTGAACGATATTGATGTGTTTCCCAACCCAGTTAATGATTTCCTCACCATTAAGTTCAATAAAATTCTCCCAAAAGACTTATTGATTGAACTCTTTGATATTACCGGAAAGAAACTGGAAAGAATTACATTCATATCTGAATCAGATATATTCTCCCTGGATTTTAGTCAGTATCCGTCAGGCTTGTATCTAGTTCGTCTTTCTTTCGGTGAGCAAAGCAGATGTATTCAGATCATCAAATAATTCAAAAATTGTTAATGCACAGAAAAGCCTCTTTGGGAAACCAAAGGGGCTTTTTTTTGAGCAGAAACTTTCAAAAACAAAACAGATTCATATTCAATTGCATTATGTATTATATTTATCCAGAAAAAACTGACTATTTCAATAGTATGAAATCTGTTATAGAAAAAGCCTGGGAGAACAGGGAACTGCTCAAAGAAAAAGAAACACAAGACACCATTCGTGCGGTGATCGAAGAGATCGACAAGGGACGTCTGCGCGTTGCAGAACCTTCCGGTAACGAATGGGTGGTGAACGAGTGGGTGAAGAAAGCCGTAGTGATGTATTTTCCCATTCAGCAAATGGAAGTGATTGAAGTGGGTCCATTCGAGTTCCACGATAAAATGAAACTGAAAACCGGTTACAAGGAACTTGGCGTACGTGTTGTTCCGCATGCTGTTGCGCGTTATGGTGCATTCGTTGCTCCGGGAGTAATCATGATGCCATCATACGTAAACATCGGTGCCTATGTAGATAGCGGAACCATGGTGGATACCTGGGCTACGGTGGGTAGTTGTGCGCAGATCGGAAAAGATGTACACCTCTCGGGCGGTGTTGGTATTGGCGGTGTACTCGAACCCTTGCAGGCTGCTCCAGTGATTGTGGAGGACGGTTGCTTTGTCGGATCGCGTTGCATTGTGGTAGAAGGTGTGCGTGTAAAAAAACAAGCCGTATTGGGTGCAAATGTAGTGCTGACCAAATCCACCAAAATTATTGACGTTACCGGTGCAACACCGATCGAATACAAAGGCGAAGTGCCTGAACGTTCGGTGGTGATTCCGGGTTCCTACACCA
>DEHO01000010.1:0-146 GCA_002351955.1 Flavobacteriales bacterium UBA2798 | reverse complement strand
GCTCCTTTCAGTCGGTCGGGATGATTCTCCGATCTGTCGAATCATGTGCTAATACGCCTTCGCTGAAGCTATGTCAAACGATTGTGCCCCCCTACACCCCGTATAGTTAATTTCGCTTTTGTATAAATTGGCCCCTTGGCAATTGG
>DEHO01000009.1:18008-24183 GCA_002351955.1 Flavobacteriales bacterium UBA2798 | reverse complement strand
ATATCAAAAAGGATTGCGACATGATGGAGATTGTTGATTCCGTTACAGAAACGGCAAGAGGGAAAAAGTTTTTCTGTGGTACCATTCTCGAAATGCTGCGTGAAGAAGGAATTGACCTTGATCAGATCGGAGCTGAACCATTGAGTTGTGCGCCGGTGTCATTGAGTGATCGCGAAATGGAAATTATTGGATTNNTGCGGAGGGATATACCAATCAACAAATCGCCGAAAAATTGTTTTTGTCGAGCCATACCATTAACACGCACCGAAAAAATATAATGGCAAAACTGGGTATCAACAATACCGCAGGAATTGTGATTTATGCGGTTAAATGCAATCTCGTTTCACCCAATAAATACTTGTTTTCTGCCCAAAATTGATGTTTGGTTAGGTTTGAAAAAGAAAAGACCCGGAATTTCCCGGGTCTTTTTTTATTGATGGTGAATGATGTTATTGTTTGATGATGCGGGTTGCCATTTTACTGGATGATCCACTTACCACAACCTGATATAGTCCGTTGGATGCAGTACCCATATCGATCATGTAATTGTTGAGTCCATTTACCACATTAATTTCACGGCTGAGGATCAATTTCCCTGAGAGATCGAATACTCGAACAGTCACTGTTCTTTCATTGTGAATATCCATAGCAAGGTTGAATAATCCCGCAGAAGGATTAGGATATACACTCATGTTTCCAAGGATATTGTTTTCATTGACGCTGTTATCATTGGGCGCAGCAACTGTTCCACGATTAGAGCGGGTGGAATTGTGATTGATCGCACGGGTAGATACACAGGCAACCGGCGAATAAACTTCAATGAAATATTCAGAAGAATCGACACTTGGAGGAGTTAGATCTGTATAGGTAAATACTGTGGATGAAACAGTATCGATAATCTGCCATCCTGTGCTTTGGTGATGTCTCCAAATGATCTGCTCGGTAAAGCTGAATCCAATGTAATTGTCCCAGGAAAGATCAACAGTTGTAGACAATGTTCTGTCAGCATACAGGTGAATGGTTTTATGCATTGCACTAAATTGTGATTCAACACCACAGTCGGAAACTGCAGTCATTTTGTATTTCCATGACTGAACAAAAGGATCGGCACCTAAATCCAAAAACTGACTCAGACTGTCATAAGGCACCATTCCCACGAAAGCATATCCACTCGGCTCGCAAGTTTCACGGTAGATGTTGTAATGAGAAATATTGCCAAGTGTTGCTTTTTCCCAGACAACAAGATTTTTTCCGGTAAGGCTATCAACTGTAACAAGACAAATTTCCTGGATTGCAGGCTGAACACTTCCCAGCTCAACGATAGAATTGCCATAACAGCCAAACGCATCAGAGATGGATAAATAGTGTGATCCCGGATTGGTGTTGTAAAGATCTTCAACCATGTTGGTGTTGTCCCAAATAGTATTGTATCCAAATCCTGCACCACCTGCTGGTGTAATTTCTATGTATGCATCGTTAGCGCCACAGGTTCCTTCATTAGAATTGTCCCAATAGAAGTAGGGAGCATCGTAATTGGAAAGTGATGTCATCAATGAATCCGTACAACCAGCAGCATCTGTTACAATAGCGTAATAAAAACCTGCAGCCAGATTGGTTGCAACTGTACCCGACTGGATTCCGGCATTGGCACTCCATTGAACGTTATAGGGTAACACTCCCCCTTCAGGGTAAAGTTCGATCGATCCGTCGTTCATTAAACAAGTGGGTGTAGATGTAGAATACCAATACAAAGCAAAAGCATTTGAACTGCTTACTTCAATACACTCTGCATAACTGCATCCACTGGCATCTCTTACAACTACCTGATACGTTCCGGGGCTAAGTCCTGCTATATCCTGAGTTGTTGTTCCGTTGGACCATAAATACGTGTAGGGTGCTTGTCCGCCGGTAACTGTTAAATCAATTGCTCCGTTGGGTTGAGATTCGCAACTGATGGGTGTTACACTGTAGGTAACTTGCGGACCATTACTTCCGGCAACCTGAAAAGACAAGCTTCCATAGCAGGAATTGGCATCTGTAACTTGAACAATATGCTGACCGGTAGTTAGACTGTCTGCAGAAGAACCGGTGTCTCCATTACTCCATAAAATCGAGTAGGGAGCAATTCCGTTTGCGATGCTTACTGTTGCCTGACCATCAAGACTTCCGCATAAAACAGGAGTGGTGGTAACATTCAGTGTGAGCTGATCATAAACATTCACCGGTAAGAAGAAGTAGCAGTTGTTTTCATCATTGACTTCGACATGAAAAGATGAATTTCCGATGATATTGAATAAGGTATCACCAGACACTTCGTTTGGCCAGTAAATATCATAAGGAGGAATCCCTCCATTTACAACGACCCATGCATATCCGTTTTCCAATCCGCAATCGGAGTCAACCTTATGCACTGAAACAGTCATTGGAGGAGGATTGTCCAAAATGAAAGATTCTTCATAGGTACAACCTGTGATGTCATCAGTTACAACAATATTGTACGATCCGGCAGGCAGGTTGTTGACACTGGAAGTGGTTGCTCCTGTGCTCCATAAGTAGCTGAGCATTTGTGAACCGCCCATTGCACTGATATCGATGCTTCCGTTTACGTCGTTATGACATTGAGGAGGATATACATAGGAGTAGGAATAAATGGAGGAAACTACCTTGACCGCATTTGGCAAGTACATCCAACCATCGGTTGTTGTCTTTAAGTGAAGATCGTAAAACCCTTTTGGTTTGGAACAGGGAATTTCGAGGGTGATACTCAGAAAATCAGGAAAATCCGGCGGAACAATATTTGTGGGTACGATGGTGTCATTTCCTCTGATAAAATAAACAAGTTCATAAGTATCGAAATCTGTTCCGATACCATGAATGGTCGGGTAATTGGATTGATCCTGTGTTACTTCGAAAGGTGATACAAATGCAAGCATCGGACTCGCAGCATGTATCACAGTCTTTACAATTGTATCGTTATAACGGTAAGTATCACTTAAATGACTCACAACAACTTTTACTTCGTAATTGTTGGGTACGCTTAAGTCGGCTTCTGTTGTGAATACATAAGTGGCATAACCAAAATTCGGAAACAATGCCGATAGGATCTTGGTCTCATTTACCCAAGGTCCGTTATTGATGGAATAACTAAAAAGTAAGCTGTCGCCTGACTGAATATCAGAACCATAATTGTAATATTCCAATACGACTGATTCGTTACTTAATAATCCCAATCCTGAACTTGGATTTATAACGCCGTATGCCGACATATCCGGTTGGGCCCAAGAATTAAGGTTAAGTAGTAAAACAGGAACAATAGTAAGTACAAGTTTTTTGAACATGTTGGATAATTTTGAGCAAATCTAAACCAATTAAGCGAAATAAGACCTTGATTGGTAGGATAAAATGAAGGAATGGTCGTTTAAAACTCTATATCGAGGTTGAGTCGCTTTTGCAAGAGGATCAAATGCGGGTTTTTTTCCGCTAGTTTTTTGAATTTATCCTTGTTGGTGTACAAAAAGGCTTGTTCTTTTCCTTCTTCAGCCATTCGGGTTTCAATTATTATGGCTGAATTATTCAGCCGCTGCCGAATAAAATCAAGGATATCCTGTTTTTCTCTTTCAAGCTGATTTTCCATCGTTTTATTGTCGATGGTTAACATGATTTTGAAGTCGGAAGCGAGCTCCGGCTTGCGTTTGGTCAGGCAAACAACAATGGAATCCTTGCCCTGGGCTTTCATTTTATTGGCGATTTCTGTCCAGGCCTGATCGAACTGTTCAGCACTGAAATCATCCATTGGGCCCTGAATAGGAGTACCGTCCTCCTGGGTTTCAATTTCAGTTAGGGTTTTGGGTTTACGGTATTCGCTGATCGAAACTGTTTTCAGTTTGGTAAGATCGCGCGTAACTGGCATGGTTTTTCCGCCGGATTCGACCGGTGCTTCGGGTGCAGAAGGAAGTTTTATTGCAGTTGCAGAAGGAGCGGCTGAGCGGCTGAGTCGGGTTTGTGCCTGAAGGTAATTGGGATTGACATGTCCGCCCTCCGGAGGAAGGATTACGATCAGTTCAGGTTTTTTTTTTCAGCCTGAGGATCGAGGGAGCACGCTTGCATGAGTGTGAGTTCAACCAGTAACCGCTGGTTTTTTGAACTCTTGTATTGCACATCGCATTTCGAGTACAACTCCAGCGCCTGAATCAGTAATGGAGCTGGTGCGGCTTGTGACTGCGATTGATATTTTGATTTTACGTTTTCAGAGGTCTCCAGTAAAATCAAAGTTTGTGGATCTTTGCAAACGAGTAAGTCACGGAAATGTGAAGCGAGTCCGTTGATGAAAATATGACCATCAAATCCTTTCTTGAGAATCTCATCATAGATGAGCAAAACGTTTTTAATGTCTTTGCCAAAAATGGCATCGGTTACCCTGAAATAATAATCGTAATCGAGAATGTTGAGGTTGTCGATTACCGCATTGTAGGTGAGATTGTTTCCTGAAAAGCTGACAACCTGGTCGAAAATGGATAAGGCATCGCGCAAACCGCCGTCTGCTTTTTGAGCAATAACATGTAAAGCCTCAGGTTCTGCGGTTATTCCTTCGCTTAGTGCAATTTTTTGGAGATGATCAGCAATATCCTGCAAACGAATCCGGTTGAAATCGAAGATTTGACAACGCGAAAGAATGGTTGGTATAATCTTGTGTTTCTCGGTGGTGGCAAGAATAAAAATAGCGTGACGTGGTGGTTCTTCGAGTGTTTTGAGGAACGCGTTAAATGCTCCTGTACTCAGCATGTGCACCTCGTCGATGATATACACTTTGTACTGACCAAGTTGAGGAGCAAAGCTGACCTGCTCAATAAGCGAGCGGATAGCGTCTACACCATTGTTCGACGCAGCATCCAGTTCATAAATATTGAGTGAACGACCATCATTAAACGATTGGCAGGATTCGCATTTATCACAAGCTTCCGTGTTGGGTTGCAAATCCATGCAATTGATGGTCTTTGCCAGAATTCGTGCACAGGTGGTTTTACCAACCCCGCGAGGACCACAAAACAAAAATGCCTGGGCAAGATGTTTGCTTGCAATGGCATTCTTCAAAGTAGAGGTAATGGCCGACTGACCTACAACCGTATCAAAGGTTTGCGGGCGGTATTTTCGTGCCGATACAATGAAGTTATCCATGTGCCTGAATGCGTTGTGCAAATATAAGCTGCCAAATCGCCCTGATGCCTGTACTGTGTATAACTTTAGGACTGTGTTCATTTTCCTCCTTTTTCACTTGTTCCGATAATCCTTTTTGCTATCTTTGCCGTCCATTTCCGAATGGAAGATTTGTAAACCATCTCAAAATCAATAATTTATGTCTAACCGGTACGAAACTGTTTTCATTTTAACTCCCGTTTTGTCTGATGATCAGGCGAAGGAAGCAGTTGCTAAGTTCAAGGGTATCCTTAAGGATCTCAAAGCCAAGGTTGTGCATGAAGAGTTCTGGGGACTGAAAAAACTGGCTTATCCAATCCAGAAGAAGTCCACAGGTTTTTACCAGCTCTTCGAGTACGAAGCTGACAGTCAGGCAGTAGCCCGTCTGGAAGTTGAATTCCGTCGCGATGAACGTGTGCTACGCTTTCTGACCATCAAGCTCGACAAACATTCGATCGCTTACAACGAGAAGAAGCGCGGCGGGGAATTCAAATCCAAAAAGAAAGAAAAGGCTGAAGCCTGATGTCCAACCTCATTTAAACAAAGATTATGGCAAGTGATAATGATATCCGGTACTTAACCCCCATCAGTATTGAAACGACAAAAGAANNGGGCATCAAGTACATCGATTACAAAGACCCCAACTTCTTATTGAAGTTCGTTAACGAGCAGGGAAAAATTCTTCCGCGTCGTGTAACAGGTACATCTTTAAAATTCCAGCGCAAAGTATCGCAGGCAGTTAAGCGTTCACGTCACCTCGCTTTAATGCCCTACGTTGCTGATATGCTGAAATAAACCATTTAACGAATTGCGTCATGGAAGTTATTCTTAAGAAAGACATAGAAAAGCTCGGCTACAAAGACGATGTTGTGAAGGTAAAGGACGGTTACGGACGTAACTACCTTATCCCACAAGGTCTTGCTATTGTTGCAACCGGGTCGGCTAAGAAAGTACTTAGCGAAAACCTTAAGCAGCGTGCCCA
>DEHO01000009.1:0-17954 GCA_002351955.1 Flavobacteriales bacterium UBA2798 | reverse complement strand
ACAAAGACCTTACTGAGACCATCACTTTTGAGGTGGTGGAAGAGTAAATCGAACAATTCCTTCAGCCCCGGCTTATTGTCGGGGCTTTTTTTTTGCACCCCGGCACGAATTTCAGGTTTTGCAGGTTATTGAACGGAACACCTTGTGAAAAATACCTTACAACGTTATACGGACTCACCATTCATTCGCAATGTATTTACACTTGCGGCAGGATCTGGTCTTGCCCAATTGATTTCTGTTGGTATTTCGCCCGTCCTTTCCCGTTNNCTGGATGCTGGTAATTGCCATTGCTGCAGCTTTGCGTTTGGATACTGCCATTCCTCTTCCTGCGAGTGAATCGGAGGCGATTGGTCTTTCCCGCCTGGCCATAAAAATTGCGTTGCTGGTGACACTCATTTGCCTCATTGTGGTGGTGGTTCTGCTGCTAATCTATTCGGATGATGCAGAAAAGTCGATTCCCGGATTTTACATTTTGCTCCCGATTACTATGCTCACCACAGTGCTGATGCAGGTGTACAATTATTTGTCGACCCGCTGGGGCAGCTTTCGTTTCAATGCAACATCGCGGGTACTTACCAATATTGTGATTGCGGGTGTTTCGGTGGTTCTGGGTTACCTGCAATGGGGTCCGCTTGGTTTGATTCTTGGTCTGTTGATCGGACAAACTGCCGGTGTTGCATTTATGTATTTCTCCATGCGGAAACGCATACGCGAAACGGATATTCCGGAACAAAGGGAGCGTCCGATTTTACTCCTGAAAAAATACAGCGATTTTATCTGGATCAACACTCCGCATGCGCTATTGGATACGCTTCAACTCGCGGCCACCATCTGGATTCTCGATTTTTACTTTGAAGATAAAGTAGTGGGCTGGTTTTTTCTGTCCTGGAGAATATTAAAAATGCCACTCACATTTATTGGTTCTGCAGTATTCCAGGTGTTTTATTCAAAGGCCTCAAAAGAGTTCAATGCCGGAAAAAATATCCAGCATTCCATTGGTAAGATTTATGGACAAATGTTTTTGTTGGGCTTGCCGATTTGTTTGGTACTTCTTGCATTCGGACCTGCACTTTTTGCCTTTGTGTTTGGCGAAGAATGGAGAGGCGCAGGAGAAATGTCGAGAATTCTTTCGCTGTGGTTGTTCGCCAATTTTGTGGTGTCGCCGGTTTCCTGCATTGCAATGATTGCCGGAAAACAAAAGCAGGCTTTTTTGCTGGCAATAATTGAACATGGCTCGCGATTGGGATTATTGGCAGTAGGGGGTTGGTTTGGTGACCTGGAACTAGCCTTGTGGCTGACTACCATTTCGGGTGTTATTATGATGCTGGTGATGATGTATTGGTACAGGAGTATAGCCGATGGATCAAAAAGCAGACGTGTTGTAATGGATGAATTATAAGGGGATTATTAATGATTTCAATGCGTTATTGAGTAATTGGACTGCATTCGTAAACAGGTTCTGAAGTTTGTTCACTCTTCCATCTAAACACCAGTCCTTTACTTTTACCTATCTTTGATAAGTCCTTGAAGAAGGACCAACATTCAGCATGAGTCAGCATCGCATCATTATCGAACCCGGAAGGGAGAATAATAATTACTGGAGAGATATCAGGAAATACCGGGGACTCTTTTATTTTCTTGCTTGGCGCGATGTATTGGTACGTTACAAACAAACAGTGATTGGAGTTGCATGGAGTGTGATGCGTCCTTTATTGACCATTGTTGTTTTCACGTTTGTCTTCCATAACCTTGGGAATTTCTCTGCCGGAGAAAGTATTCCCTATGCGATTATGGTTTGTGCAGGAATGCTTCCATGGCAGTTTTTTTCCGGTGCATTCAGTGAGGCTGCAAATTCATTGGTAGCCAATTCAAACCTCCTGACAAAAGTATATTTCCCCCGATTGATTGTTCCGGCCAGTACGGTAATTGTAAGTTTGATCGATTTTTTCATTTCCCTTGTCATTCTTGGCGGACTATGTGTTTATTATCAGTTTGTGCCCGACTGGCGAATTGTATTTTTGCCCTTATTTCTAATGCTGGCTATAGTAACTGCGATGGGTGCAGGTTTGTTTATTGCTGCCCTTAATGTTAAATACCGCGATTTCAGATACATCATTCCATTTATAGTGCAGTTTGGATTGTATATCTCCCCGGTTGGATTTAGCAGCGAACTTATTTTTGGAAATGAAAGTGTACCTCAATACCTTAAAGTGATATATGCACTAAATCCTATGGTAGGTGTAATTGATGGTTTTCGCTGGAGTATTCTTGGTGATGGAACGGTCTTGCATTGGATGGAGTTCGGAGCCTCATGCGGAATAAGTGTTTTGCTTTTATTCACAGGAGTTTGGTATTTCAGGCGCATGGAGAAATCATTTGCCGATGTAATTTGATATGGCTGCAATAATCACAGTAGAAAATTTGAGCAAGAGCTACATGATTCGTCATGAAGGACGGGAGCGGTATGTGGCACTCAGAGATGTGGTGAGCAATAAAGCGAAATCTCTTTTTTCGGGGAAGCGTGAATTGACTTCTTCTGCCTATGAAGAATTTAAAGCGCTGGATGATGTTTCATTTACAATAGAGCAAGGTGACCGCGTTGCAATTGTCGGACGAAATGGTGCTGGCAAATCTACTTTGTTAAAAATACTATCCAGAATTACATCACCAACCAAAGGAAGAATAATATTGGATGGTCGTGTTGCAAGTTTACTTGAAGTAGGTACGGGGTTTCATCCTGAATTGTCCGGAAGAGAAAATATCTTTTTGAATGGTTCAATCCTGGGGATGAGCAAGGCAGAAATCAAAAGTAAGTTTGATGAGATTGTTGCATTTTCAGAAGTTGAACGCTTTTTAGATACTCCCGTTAAGCGTTATTCTTCCGGTATGTATGTTCGTCTCGCTTTCGCTGTAGCAGCCCATCTTGAACCTGAAATTTTGGTTGTGGATGAGGTGCTGGCTGTGGGAGATGCTGCGTTTCAGAAAAAATGCATTGGTAAAATGCAGGACGTAAGTAAATCAGGACGCACTGTTCTGTTTGTGAGTCACAATATGTCGGCGGTGCGTAATCTTTGCAATAAGGCAATTCTGCTGCAGAACGGAAAATTGATTGTTCAGGACGAAGTGGAACCTGTATTNNATGTAATGTTAAGTTCCGCTGCAGTTGTGGATGCACAGGGTGAAGAAAGGAATGCGTTTGAGATTATTGAACAGGTTGGTTTGAAACTGAATCTTACCTGCAATAAACCTGTTCCCAATTTGTACGGATACGTTGTGGTAAAGAACAGCAATGAAGAAGTAATCATTGAAAGTGATACCAAAGATCTTCCTCCTAATGCATTGGATGGAATTACAGAAGGCAATACCACATTTCTTCTTACTATTCCTGCAAACACCTTGAGTGTAGGAGAATACACTGTTTATCTTTCATTTTCCTCCAGTTTTGCTGCTGATTTTTCAGTAGAGACACCCGGTGATGTTTTACGTTTCGCTATTAGTGATTCCATTACGGAAAGAGGACATAACCGCCGATCTTATACCAGTGTATTATTAAACTGGCAGAAGAAATGAGTCTTCGCGATTTTATCCCTCCCGTAATTTTTAAGGTGCGTTCAGCGTTGATCAATGCGGTGAAAGGAAATGGGTTAAATACAGAGGAGAAAGCATTGCTGGAGCGGAATTCAGTATTCAAAAACAAACATACCGGAAAACGATGCTTTATTTTGGGGACAGGTTCTTCGGTAGGAAAAATGGATCTGANNACTGTATTGGCTAATGAGATAACCATCGGTATGAATGAGTTTCACCTTCATCCCGATTTCGCTAAAATACGTCCATCGTATATGGTGTTTTCCGGGTTTGGAATTCACAACGTACCATTGGAGAAGCAATTGTCGTGGTACCCTTCCTATGGGCAAACAATTAAAGGAATCTCAACACCCTTTATCAATATTGTAGATTATCCGTTGATTCGTTCAAAAGATTTTCTAACTGAAAACGATGTGCACTACTTTCATGTTGGACACTCATTTTCCGAATTACCAAAGAAGGGAATAGATTTAACCAAATCCATTTTTGCAAGTCAGAGTGTTGGTGCATTAAGCATACAGATAGCGCTATATATGGGTTTTTCTGAAATCTATCTGGTTGGATTCGATCATGATTGGTTGTTGCGAATGTTTGATCATCAGCCAACTCATTTTTATAAGCACGATAACAGCATATTGTATAAGAATGTTAACGAAGTTTCGGGAATATCGGTTTCCTATGAAGCAGGATCGCTGGTAACACTTTTTGGCAATTATTCCTCTTTAAAGGAACATGCTGATAAAGGCGGGACTCACATTTTCAATGCCACTGTTGGAGGAATGCTGGATGTATTTCCACGGGTTTCATTCGAATCTCTTTTTCAATCATGAAAGCCATGGTCCGAAAAATTCTTCCTGCTTCAATCAAAAAATGGATAAAGGGAATCCTACGTCCAACCGCTAAATATGGTTGGTTTGGAGATTATTCTTCCTGGGAAGAAGCCCGAAAACAATGTTCCGGTTATGATCATTCTGCGATACTCGAAAAAGTAGTTGCATCAACCCGTGCAGTAAAAAACGGTGAAGCACTTTTTGAACGCGATTCTGTATTGTTTTATGAAGAGCATTATTCTGAGTCCTTGTTGCAGGCGTTTAAATACGCGGCAGAGCAGAAACAGGGGGACTTATTTGTGGTAGATTTTGGTGGTGCTTTAGGAAGTACATGGATGCAAAATAAAAAAAGGCTACTCGAATTTGGTACTTGTAAGTGGAGTGTTGTTGAACAGGAACACTTTGTTGAGGTCGGTTCAAGGGAGTTTTCTGATGATCATCTTTCTTTCTACCCTGATATTCAAAGAGCGCTTTCAGAACCAGGGAGAAATCCTCATGTGTTATTGCTTTCGAGTGTGCTTCAGTATTTGGAGGATCCGTTTCAATTTATTGCATTTGTTTGCACATTGAATTTCCCGGTAATAATCATCGACCGTACTGCATTTATCGAATCGCCCCGTGATGTGATTTCTATGCAGATTGTTCCGGAGTTTGTGTACAAAGCTTCTTATCCTACCTGGTTCTTTAATGAAGGAAAGTTCGTGAAGGCATTTTCTTCACAATATGAGGTCATAAGTGATTTTCCTTCGGCATTTGATGATGATGGAGAATTGAATGGCAAAAGGGTTTACAGAAAAGGGTTTTTACTTAAACGTAAATCATGAAACTGAACTTTTGTACACTTTTCGATAAAAACTACTTGGCACGCGGTCTAGTTCTTTTTGATTCGCTTGAGAGGGTGTGCAGTGATTTTAACTTGTTTGTACTTGCATTTGATGATGACTGTTATTCCTATTTGCAATCGATTAAAAAAGAGAATCTCATAGCGGTAAGATTACAGGATTTTGAAAATGAAGCATTATTAAAGGCAAAGGCAGAGCGATCTGCAGCAGAGTATTGCTGGACATGTTCAGCTTCGAGCATTCATTTTTTTATTGAGAAATACAAGCTTGATCATTGCACTTATATTGATGCAGACATGTATTTTTATTCTGATCCTGAAGTGTTGATTCGTGAAATGGGAAATAATTCTGTATTAATTACGCCCCATAATTATTCCCCGGAATACGATAATTCCTCAATAAGTGGACGTTATTGCGTTCAGTTTGTTTGCTTTAAAAATACTGCAGATGGAATGGCGGTTTTAAACTGGTGGAAAGATAGTTGTATCGATTGGTGTTTTGACCGTGTTGAAGACGGGAAATTTGGTGACCAGAAATACCTGGATGAATTTTCAAGTCGTTTTTCCGGTGTTTATGAATGCAATCATCCCGGAGCAGGAATTGCGCCTTGGAATCTTCAACAATATGAATTTGAGAAAGAGGATGATAAATTAGTAGGAGTACATAGATCTGATAACATGAAATTTGTCCCGGTATTTTTCCATTTTCATGGTTTGAAATTTTATCAGAACAATATCGTGAATTATGCAGGCGGGTATTATGAAATCAAAGCTCCGGTGTTTGAGTTTTTTTATGAACCCTATGTTCAGCTGTTGGCTGAAAAGGCTAAGAATGTACGCGCTTCAGGATTTCATTTTGATCCCAATGGCGGAAGCCGGGTTTCCCCCTCGAGACCCTTGGATGTCAGACTTAAAATGTATTTTTATCTCTCGGGATTAAAGCAATCGTTGCGTAATGTCGGCTTATCCTACCTGCGACAACGAATTTCACGCCATTATTTTTATTATTATTGATATTCTGATTTACAGTTGCACTGATACATGGCTCATTTAATTGATTTAAAAACTTTTACTGATAAGCGCGGGAACCTTACTGTAATTGAAAAGGTGATTCCTTTCGAGATCAAACGGATTTTTTACATCTATGGAGTTGATGATTCGAAACGTGGTGGACATCGCCACCATAAAACAGTTCAGGCAGCGATTTGTCTGAAGGGATCTTGCAAGATTTACAACAATAATAGCAGGGAGGAGAAAGAGTTCGTGCTTGACAGGCCCGATAAATGTTTGATTTTGCTTCCTGAAGATTGGCATACCATGTTTGAGTTTTCCAACGATGCTATTTTAATGGTCCTGGCGTCAGAAAATTTCGAAGAGTCCGATTATATTTTTGAACCTTATCAGAAATGATTGAATACGAAAATCTCGCAAAGCTGAATCAGCCTTTTCTTGAGGAATTCAATTCTTCTTTTCAAAAATTTCTTGAAACTGGTTGGTATATTCTTGGTAATTCGGTCCGTTCCTTTGAAAGTGAATTTGCTTCTTATTGCGGAACTACCTATTGCGCAGGTGTTGCCAATGGTTTGGATGCTTTGATCCTTTCGTTAAAGACATTAAATCTTGAACCGGGTACTGAAGTGCTTGTGCCTTCAAATACCTATATAGCAACAATACTTGCCATTGTTCATTGTGGATTAAAACCTGTTTTGGTTGCACCTGACATTAAAACCTACAATATCAATCCCTCGGCGATTGAGTCGAAAATCACACCGAAAACCAAAGCCATTCTGGTTGTTCACCTTTACGGGAAACTGTGCGATATGGATGCGATTTTACCTATTGCGAAGAAGCATGGTCTGTTCATAGTCGAAGATGCTGCGCAGGCCCACGGTGCTGCTTACAAAGGTAAATTAGCAGGGAATTGGGGTGACCTTGCGGCGTTTAGTTTTTATCCCACAAAAAACCTCGGTGCTTTAGGCGATGCCGGTGCTGTGACATGCTCAAATGCGCAATATCACGAAGTGCTTCTCTCATTGCGGAATTATGGTTCTGCTGTAAAATATTACAACGATAGAGTAGGGTACAATTCCCGTCTGGATGAATTGCAGGCTGCATTTCTTCGGGTGAAATTAGGTCATCTGAATTCCATTACAGACCATAAACGAAAACTTGCAGAAGTATATTTTAAGGGATTGAAATCAGATTTTATTCTGCCTGATCGCCATCCTGATTTTTATGATGTGTTTCATATTTTTTCTGTTCGTCACGAAAAAAGAGATCAATTGCGCGAACATTTGTTGAAACGGGATATCAAGACAGAAATTCATTACCCATGTCCCCCTCACAAACAGATGGCAATGAAAGGTATCCTCGATCAGCAGGTTTGTCCTGTTTCTGAAGAAATCCATGCAACAACACTAAGTCTGCCTATTTCTTATTTTCACACGATAGAAGATATTCATCAGGTTGTTGATGCGATGAATGCGTTTTAATCATGGTAAAATTATCTGTTGTTACGATAAACTATAATGATCTTGAAGGCTTGCGAAAAACGCTTTCTTCCGTTTTTTCTCAAACTTGTTTTTCTTCCATTGAATTAATTGTAGTGGATGGTGGATCGTCCGATGGCGGAAAAGAATACCTGATGGAGAATGATTTTCGTATCTCAAAATGGGTTTCTGAAAAGGACGGTGGAATTTACAACGCCCAGAACAAAGGTTGGAAAATGGCCAATGGGGAATATGTGTTGTTCCTGAATTCGGGTGATTATTTTGTTTCTGAAACGGTAGTTTCCGATTTTCTTCAAACTGATAAGAATGCTGATATTTTATATGGGGATATGCTCATTGATGAAAACGGTATTCTTCGGTCTGGTCGGATGCCGGATAAAATCGGATATGTTCAGTTGTACAGAGACACCTTATGGCATCCGGTTTCGTTTATAAAACGCGAATTGTTGATCAAAGTAAACGGGTTTGACGAACACTTTAAGATTGTGGCAGATTATGATTTTTTTTGCAAAGTAATACTTAAGCATAATGCTAAAGTTTGTCATCTGAAAAAGGTGATATCCGTATTTGATACCAATGGATTGAGTTCTTCTCCTGATAAAGTTGGGGCAATTGCTTTGGAGCGAGAATTGGTTCAGAACAATTATTTTCCCGGGTTAATGCTTTGGGTTTTTAGGTTGTATTCAAAACTTAGAAAGTAAGTGGTCTCCATTATCATTCCAACGTTCAATTACGCCGAATTTATCGGAGATGCTATTCATTCGGTAAAGGCACAAACGCTGGGCGATTGGGAATGCATCATTATCGACGATTGTTCTACTGATGATACAGTTCATGTGGTTGAGAAATTAGTAGAAGGCGATAATAGATTCAGGTATATATGTTTGGAGCAGAATTCCGGTGTTTCGGCAGCGCGTAACAGGGGATTGAAAGAGTGTAAAGGAAAGTACATCCAGTTTCTGGATGCGGATGATGTTCTTGCGCCCATGAAACTGGAACGACAATCGAAATGGTTGGATAATCATTCGGATTTGGATATTGTGTACAGTGATTTTTTTCATTTTACCGGCAAGGCTGATTTTTCGGCAACAGGAGAATATCAGAACGATGAAAAGTTTTCCGGATCAGGGAATATTATAATTGGGCGTTTGTTGAAACGAAACGTTTTCCGGATGAATACGCTTCTCATTAGGAAGGATAGTCTGAATACTCATTTATTTAGAGAAGAGCTGATCAGTGTTGAAGATTGGGAGTTTTGGTTACGATTGGCCTGTGAAGGATTGCGGTTCGAATTTTTGAAGGATCAACAATGTATCTCAGGCGTCCGTGTTAATCCAAAGGGGCTGAGTAAAGATATTCCGGTAATGAAGAAATTTTATTTGCCTGTTTTGCAGTTGATCCTGGTTCATTACAGCATTGGATTCGGAAATCGTTTTTCCGCCTGGATGCGTTATCTCAATGGTTTTTTTGATCGCTTGTTCAAAGGTGAAGCCATTGAAATTTTTCCGGATAGAAAGCGATTGTTCACTGCCGGCCTTGCATGGCGGATTCCGGTTTTTATTTTACCTTATATTTTGTTTAAAATTGTCAGGCGATGATCTACGATTGTTTTACGTTTTTCAATGAACTAGATCTGCTTGAGATCCGGCTGAATACACTTAGTGATGTAGTCGACAAATTTGTTTTGGTGGAAGCCACGCAAACACATCAGGGAAAGGATAAGCCTTTGCATTACCAACTCAATAAGGAGCGCTTCAGTGCATTTCATGATCGGATCATTCATGTTGTGGTTGACACCTATCCTGAAAATCCAAATGGAGATTCATGGGTACTGGAGAAACATCAGCGGAATTCAATTGCAATCGGATTGAAGGATGCAAAGCCGGATGATGTGGTATTGATCTCCGATGTCGATGAAATTCCGGGGCCGGAAGTGATAGTGCGCGAAAAGAATTCATCAGGTGTTCGCATTTTTCGTCAGCGCATGTTTTATTATTATCTCAATTGCATCAATGCAACGGAAATCGGAAAGCATCCCTATTTCTGGAATGGAACCATTATGGTGAATAAATCGGATATTAAAGGATCAATTCAGGATTTTCGTGAATTGGGAATGAAACTTTTGAGTTATTTCCACCCGAAGCCTTTGCATCGGTTTTACTGGAGAATGAAATTACGAAGCGAAATGAGTGCCTTAAACGTGCGATTTGTTGAGCAGGGTGGCTGGCATTTTTCCTATTTGGGTGGAGTCGATCGCATCATAACAAAACTTGAGGCATTTGCACACAGCGAATACAACAAGCCCGAATACAAGGATCCAGAACGCATCCGAAAGGCCATTGCGTCGGGCGAAGATATTTTTGGTCGTGGATTCAGGTACCGTTTTGTGCCAATTGATTCTACATGGCCATCATATATCGTTCAGCATCGCGATAAGTATGCGGCATTGATGAACGACGATTCGAAGACGCATGCATGATTTTCCACGCATAGGTTTTCTTACAGCTACTGATCCGCATGATAAACGGTCGTGGTCGGGAATTCATTCCGTAATGCTGGAAGAATTGAAAAAGCGTTTCTGTCATGTTGAAGTTTTAGGTCCGCTGGATGGTGGTTTACCTCTAAAGCTGGGGAAAATCCGTAACCGTCTTACGCGCATGTTTACCGGTAAAGCATTCGACTATTCCCATTCTGAACGCTTAAGTAAACATTATGCAAAACTGGTTGCCGAGAAGATAAGGGATAAAAAGATTGATGTACTTATCGCTCCTACCGGATCAACACTTGTTGCTCACTTGGAACTTTCCATTCCTTATGCGTTGATTTCGGACACTACGTTTGCAAACATGGTCGATTACTATCCGGCCTATACCTCATTGAGCACTTCATCATTGATTCAATCGCATGAGACGGAAGATAAAGCCATTCAGAATGCATTATTCTGTGCTTATCCGGGACAGTGGGCGGCCACTTCTGCCATTCGCGATCACGGTGCTCAGAGTGAAAAGGTGTTTCGCATTCCATTCGGTGCTAATCTGAGAAATGTACCGGAACGAAAACAGGCGCTGACCATTCGTGATAATTCGGTTTTGCGTTTGTTGTTTTTAGGTGTCGATTGGCAACGCAAAGGTGGTCCGTTGGTTTTGGAAACCTTTCGTTTACTTCAGGCTCATAATATTCCGGTTCAGCTGGAGATTATCGGTTGTGATCCCGGAATCAGCAATGAAGGTATTACAGTTGTTCCCTTCGTAAATAAAAACGATGCCGATGGGGAAAAGAGGATAACCGATGCACTTTTAAGAAGTCATTTTCTTTTTTTACCGTCCGTTGCAGAGTGTTACGGAATTGTTTTTTGTGAGGCAGCTGCCTGCGGAACCCCTTCTGTGGCTCGAAAAACGGGTGGTATTGCCGATGCTCTTGTAGAAGGAAAAAGTGGAATTCTCTTTCCTGCAGAAGCTACTGCTGCGGCGTATGCCGATTTTTTTGCAGCTCACTTTTTACAAATTGAAAACCACGGGAAGTGGATGGTCTCTTCGCGCGATGTGTACGAACAAACGCACAACTGGGAGAGATGGGGTGATGAAATGGAGAAAATGATCAAGGCATTTTGTCAACACCAATAAAATTTTCAAAGCATTTCAGCTCGGCTTGTCTTTGATTATTGGTAAAGGAATGAACTTCGAATATCCTTGTGTACTCTGTAATATTTGATTTCCAATACCTCGTTTAGGGTTTTGCAATCATCCGGTCATTATTCGCCGAAAACTGTTCACTTTTCGCTGTTCACTCTTCTTTGTTTGCTACTGTAATATCATCATCGGAGTAAGTATATTTGTTGAATGCAGTCTGGGCATAAAGTCAGTGTTATTATTGTAAACTTCCGGGTAAAGGATGTCTTGCGTGACTGTCTGCTTTCCTTACGCTCGCATGCGGTTTCGGGAATGGAAGTGCTTATTGTGGATAATGCTTCTCATGATGGCAGTGTTGAAATGGTTCGTGCAGAGTTTCCGGAGTTTCAATTGATCGCATCCAATTCCAATATGGGCTTTTCCCCTGCAAATAATGTGGGAATGGATGCTTGTACGGGCGATTTGATTCTCTTGCTGAATCCTGACACGATTGTAGAGCCTGGTGCTTTGCAGCATTGGGTGGATCTGCACAGTGTTACCAAGGCTGGAATTTCCGGACCAAAACTGCTGAATGCGGATGGTAGTTTGCAGGTGAGCGCCTGGAGAATTCCCGGATTATTGTCTTCCTTGCTGGAGTTGTTTTTTTTGCATCGTTTGTTTTCAACCGGGAATTATCCTGCCGAAACATTTAATTCCGATTTTTCCCCGGAATGTCTGTCAGGCGCTGCTTTGTTATTCGATAGAGCGATTTATGCAAAGGTGGGAGGACTCGATCCGGAGTTGTTCTGGATGGAAGATGTGGACCTTTGCTTTCGTGTTTCAAAGGCAGGATACGCAGTAAGGTATTTTCATGAGCCAAGGATAACTCATCTTGGTGGACAAAGTTCCAAAAGCAATTTGAATCGTGTGATCAGCAACCAGTTGATCAGCCGTTTGAAATTTGCCTCCAAACACAGAAACTTCCTGCATGTTTTTGTTTTGCATCTTGTTGTTTTTTGTCACATTTTAAGTCGCGTCTTGTTGTTTCATTTGCTGCTGCCGATTGCAGGACTGGCCCGTGCCAAAGCGTACAGATTTACTTTTGTAAAATATTTGCGTTATCTTTTCCTCCATGACCGATCCATCTGATTTACGAATATTGATTCTTGCTGATGTGAATTCAGCGCATGTGCAACGCTGGGCAAGCGGATTGGCAAAGCGGGGATTGCAAATTGCGGTTTGGTCATTCGATATCCCTGCCAATGATTGGTACAGCAAACACCGCATTAAAGTTTATGCGCCAGACTCACCTTCATTTTTTGGAAAGTTCAGGTACTTCTTCGCTGAGAAAAAAGCTCAGGAGGCTATCGACGATTTTCGTCCACATGTTGTTCATGCGCATTATGCAAGCAGTTATGGGATGATTGGACGTAAAACGGGATTTCATCCATTTTTTATTTCAGTTTGGGGAAGTGATATCACCCATTTTCCAAACGGTATGATAAGAAGATCGATCATGCGGAAAAACCTGGATGCTGCCGACAGAATATTTGCTACCAGTCATATGCTTACACAAATCCTCGAGCACCACTGGGGAGTAGACGCCGTTCGGATGCCTTTTGGAGTTGATACAGAAAAATTTCAGGAGAAAAAGTTCAATCATTATTTTCCTTCATCGTCTGTTGTTGTGGGAACGGTTAAAGCGCTTGAATCTATTTACGCAATTGATTTCCTTCTCGCTGCATTTTCCATGGTTCAGAAGCGAAGGCCGGATTTGCCCTTACGATTGTTGATTGCAGGTGATGGATCACTCCGAAATAATTTGATCCGCCAGGCCTCACGCGATTGTATTCCCGAAACGGTAAAGTTCGTTGGAAAAGTCCCTTACGATGCTGTGCCGCTCATTCACCAGGAGATTGATATTTTTATGAATGTGAGTCAGTACGAAAGTTTTGGAGTATCAGTTCTGGAAGCTTCTTCCTGCGGAAAACCTGTAATTGTGACCGAGACCGGCGGTTTACCGGAAGTTGTAGAGGATGATGAAACCGGATATCTTGTTTCTGTAGGATCTATTGTACAAATGGCCGATGCCATAGAGCGACTCGCGGAGAATGTTGCATTGCGCTCGACTATGGGAGCAAACGGAAGATTTTTTGCAGCTTCAAAATACAATTGGGATTCAATCATCGAAGATATGGTTGGACATTACCGTAACGTGGTCGATTTCCAATGAAAATCCTGATTCTTACCCAGTACTTTCCTCCCGAAGTTGGAGCGCCGCAAAACCGATTGTTTGAGTTGGCTGTGCGTTTGAAGGAACAGGGGAATGAAGTGACGATTCTTACCGCCATGCCCAATTATCCGAAGATGGTGGTGCATGAAGGTTACCGGAGAAAATGGTACAAGCGTGAAGAAATAGCCGGACTAACTGTTCATCGTTCGTGGATTTTTGTGAGTCAGCGCAAGAGTATCTTTTTCCGATTGCTCAATTATTTTTCGTTTGTGTTTTCTTCCTTCTGGGTGGGATTGTTTCGTATCCGTCGGCAGGATGTGCTGCTGGTGGAATCTCCTCCCTTGTTTTTGGGGAAGACAGCGTTCCTGCTTTCGCGATTGAAGCGTGCAAAAATGATATTTAATGTGAGCGACCTCTGGCCCGAGAGTGCAGAAAAACTCGGACTCGTAAAAAATCGGTTTTTCCTCTGGATATCCTATAAGCTGGAGGCGTTTTTGTACCGTCGCTCGTGGATCATTACCGGTCAGACCCAGGGTATCGTTAAAGATATTCAACATCGTTTTCCGGTGAAAAAAGTATTTTGGTTGCCCAATGGAGTGAATGTTCGATTGTTTAAAAACGATAGTGAAGGAGCAAAGAAATGGAGAAGCGAACAAGGATATACTGATAACGATGTGTTGTTTTTGTATGCCGGTATTATCGGATATGCTCAGGGCTTGGATGTGATTTTGAATGCAGCGAAACGAACAAAAGAGAATCCGAATATTAAATACATCCTGCTGGGGAGCGGACCGGAAAAAGAACGACTGCTTGAACTCGCTGCTTCATTGCATTTACAGAATGTAAAATTCCTTGAGCCGGTCGAGAAAAAACAAATGCCTGCTATTGTTTCTGCAATTGATGCTGCAGTTATTCCTCTGCGTAAACTCGATTTATTTCTGGGGGCGATTCCTTCCAAACTGTTTGAAAATCTGGCGCTGGAAAAACCACTTGTTTTAGGAGTCGATGGTGAAGCACGCGAATTGTTCATTGAAAAGGGTAGGGGAGGATTGTATTTCGAACCGGAAAACGATGAAGAACTTGCCAATGCGATTCAACGCCTTGCTCACGATCCTGAACTCCGCAAGCAATTGGGTAAACAAGGAGCGGAGTATGTGAAAGAATATTTTGATCTCGATAAAATTGCCGCAAAATTCAGTTCCATTCTCATTGAAAACAGTGCTAAAAATGGCTGAACGTTTTATAAACATCCTGCGCGATCCTTTTTTGCTTCCCTGGTTGGTGCTGGTATTTGTATTGCCTTTGTTTCCGGTGGCAGTTCCCTGGGCTGCGATGCTGGTGGTGGTCAGTTCCTTGTTTCGTTTTAGGGAGTTTCGTTTAGACCAACAAAAACTTCGTTCGCTGGGTCCCTGGATCTTGCTTTATCTTTTGTACGGAATCGGATTGTTCTATACCGAAAACATCGAGCGCGGGTGGATATCAATGGAGCNNCATTGCTTGTCTTTCCTTTGTTATTCATTTTTCTCCCTGCATTTGATGTCCATAAACGAAACCTCCTGCAATGGTTGCTGGTGGCCGGAGTAATTCTTAACAGTATGCTCAGTTATTCGGAGGCGGCAAGTTGCTATTTTGATTCCGGTTCGCGCGATTGCTGGCATTCGAGTGCACTGTCGTTTCAATTGCATCCTACCTACAATGCTTTTTATGCGCTCACCGCACTTTCTGTTGTCATTTACAGCCTTCTTCAATACGGGAAATCAATCAAAACGAGATTGCTGCTTTTATCACTTGGTGTTTGGCTGATGGCTTTTGTGGTTTTGCTCGCTTCTAAGGCAGGTTTACTGGGTTTGACTATTCTTTTGTTCGCTGCCTTGATCTATGCTGTTGTACGCTCGGGAAATTACCGCTGGCTCAGTTGGGGTGCAGGTGGTTTTTTGGTTATCATTATTGCGATCCGTTTGTTTTCCCCAATCACTTTCGAACGTTTTACAGCTACCATTGGTTCTTCGCAGATGTCGGAGGAGGAATTGTTCCGCACGTATGCCTCAACTACCGAAAGCAATGCAGTGCGCAGAATGATCTGGATCGTTTCAGGTGAGATCATTGCCGATCATCCCCTTGGAGTGGGAACAGGTGATGTCTATCCTTCTCTGGAGAAGAAGTACACCGAACGCCAAATGACCGGTGCACTCGAGCGGCAATTGAATGCGCATTCGCAATACATCCAGACCACTATTGCACTTGGTTATCCCGGCTTACTGGTTTTACTTTTTGCACTTATATCCGGCATCCTTTATGCGTGGAAGAGGAATCCCCTTCAATTGATTTTTCTGATGCTTTTTGCAGTGAACATCGCTTTCGAATCGATGCTTGAAGTGCAGGCAGGAGTGGTGTTTTTTGCAGTGATGGTAGGGGTGTTTACGGATGGAGGGGACACTTCGACGGGCTCAGTGCAAGTGTGAAGGAAGGCAAGAGAAGAGTTAACTTGATCGAACTGTTCAATGAATATGTTTATTGGTTTGAATTCGCTTGACTAAGAAAAGTGTTCGCAGGATGTTTGCAGCATGAATACTTTACCTGCCAAATTTATCCGCTGTCGAAAGAAATATTGGATGCTGCTTACACTGTTCACACCGAAATGGGACCCGGTTTGTTGGAATCGATATACGAAGAATGTTTGTGTATGGAATTAACAGAAAGAGGGTTTACCTACGTAAGGCAGCGCCCTGTTTACATTAACTACAAAGGTGAAAGCACCAACCTTCATTTCAGGCTTGATCTTTTAATAGAAGATCAAATTGTTGTAGAGTTAAAAGCTGTGATGTCCTTATCGGAATTCACCAAGCTCAACTACTCACCTACCTCAAACTCACAAAAAAGAAGGTCGGTTTGCTCATCAATTTCAACGAAGTCCACCTAAAAACGGCATCCGACGCCTCGAAAACCGATCCATGTAAGGTCGTAAATTCACCTCTTCTAGCCCTTCCATCCATCCATACTTCTGTAAACCCCATCCCTCCATCTGTGAAACCCATCAATCATCTGTAAAACTCCCTACATTTGGAGCATGAGTCTCCTCCCTTTCAGTCCACCGCGTATGGACGAAAAAATTACCGAAGCAGTAAAGGAAGTCCTCCTTTCCGGCTGGATCACCACCGGTCCAAAAACCAAACTCTTCGAGAAAAAACTGACCGAATACACCGGAAGCAAAGCCACACTGTGTCTCAATTCTGCAACGGCCGGACTCGAAATCATGCTCCGTTGGTTTGGAGTAGGTGNNTACCTATTCCGCCACCGCCAATGTCTGCATGCACGTTGGTGCCAGGCCAGTGCTGGTTGATATCAACCCCCACGATTTCAATATCTCTGTAGAAGCCGTCCGCAAAGCCATTACGCCACGTACCAAGGTCATCATGCCCGTTGATTTTGCAGGCATGCCCTGTGATATGGATGAGCTCAATGCCATCGTGAATGAAGAAAACATTCGTAAACTATTTAAGCCAGGAAACGAAATTCAGCAGCAATTAGGACGTATTCTTATCCTCAGCGATGCTGCACACTCTATCGGAGCGCAATACAAAGGAAAACGTACAGGATCACTGTGTGATGTTGCTGTTTTTTCTTTTCATGCTGTAAAAAACCTCACCACTGCCGAAGGAGGAGCTGTGGCACTTAACCTGCCTGCGCCTTTTGATAATGAAGCGGTGTACAAATACCTCTGCATAAAAACCTTGCATGGTCAAAATAAAGATGCCCTTGCCAAAACCCAACGCGGTGCATGGCGGTACGATATTCTTGAACCCGGTTACAAGTGCAACATGATGGATATTCAGGCTGCAATTGGATTGGTGGAGCTTGAACGATACGACGAAGACAACCTGGTGCGACGAAAGCAGATTGCCGAACGGTACATCAAGGCGCTTTCGGTTGATCCCCGATTCGAATTACCGGTGTTCGAAACTGCCGATAAAATTTCCTGTTACCATTTGTTCCCGCTTCGTATTCGCGGATGCAATGAAGAACAACGCGATGCTATCATCGATGCCATTTTCGCCCGCGATATTTCGGTGAACGTGCATTTTATTCCGCTGCCCTTGCTTAGTTTTTACAAGTCGGAGGGATATGTCATGAGCGATTATCCGGTGGCCTACGATAACTATTCAAGAGAAATTTCCTTGCCATTGTATTACAATCTCAGCGACGAGGATGTCGACCGCGTAATTGCTGCAGTGTTTGCTTCGGTGGAGGAAGTACTGAAGGCATGAAACGTTTCTTCGATATCATTTCTTCGCTGATCGTTTTACTGATCGGATTGCCTTTTTTTCTCCTGCTTGCCTTGGCGAT
>DEHO01000081.1:72368-72594 GCA_002351955.1 Flavobacteriales bacterium UBA2798 | reverse complement strand
CCAAACTGATCGGCGTAACCATCGGTGAAGAGAAAAAGCTGATCGCCGGATTCGAGTTGCATTTCGTGTTGCGTGAAATCTTTCATCACACCCAAGTGCGGACCAACGGGCATTTTATCTGGTTTTATTTCGATGAGTTCAGCACGACGAATGATCCAAAGCGGATTATTGGCAAGTGCAAAACGAACATTGCGTAAATCTTTGCTGAAGGATAACAATACAGCAT
>DEHO01000081.1:0-72315 GCA_002351955.1 Flavobacteriales bacterium UBA2798 | reverse complement strand
GCCCAGTAAAAATCGCCACTTACGGCTTCGCGGGGACGATAGAAGAGAAAAAACTCATTGAGCGATCGTGAGAGCAATTCGTCGGAGGCAAACAATGCATTCTGAATTCTCCGAGCGTAGGTCATGGAGTCAAGAATTTCCTTGTTTTTCTCTTCCAGCATATCGTTTTTCAGTGTGATCTCTGCTGTGCGTTCTTTTACCAATCCTTCGAGACGTTTCTGACTTTTCCGCAATGCGCGGGTGCGGAACAGAATGAACAACCACACCATTCCTCCAGCCACAAGAAGNNAAGAAGAAATAAAATCCGGAACCACCAGGTCTGCCAAAAAGGAGGCAGAATAGAAAACGACCACTGCGCAGGTTCCGACCACACTACTCCATCGGAAGAAGCGGATATACTGATCTTGTATTTTCCGGGAGCGAGATTGGTAAACGTTACTTTCTGCTGATTGCTGATCTGTGCACTGATCTTTTCATTGTCCTGCTCCAATTCGATACGGTACGATAGTGCGCCGCTTGAAAGCACATCAACCGACAAATAAGAAAGCGTGATGGTATTCTGATCATGCGCAAACACCATCCCGTGGGGAAGTGATCCGAAAACAGGAAGGGAATCTCCGGATGCAGCAAAATCGTAAGTGCGGTAAAACAATTCGAGTCCGACNNGAGCAAGAGCGGTTGCAATGCCGGTTCTTTTCCTACCTTATCGAAAGCCGGATCGTATTCCACCAATTGACGTGAAGTACCAAAAAGAATTTTTCCATTCTTCTGCAGATAAATGGAAGCAGGTGTTACATCATTCCCGGTAAATCCATCTGCAAAACCGAGTGTCCTGCTGAGTTGAAGTTGCGATTGCACCAGCGAAAAACACTGCACCCCTTTTTCGGTACCCGCCCACAATTGATCGTCGCTCCATTTGAGCGCCCAAACCATGTTGGTCGATAAACCATGACTCACATTCCAAACTGTGAACACACCATTCTCGAAACGACAGATACCACCGTGCGTTGCCAGCCATAATCCGTCAGCTGTGGGTTCAATATCCCACACAATATCATCCGGCAAACCATCGCTGCGTGTATAAGCATCAATTTTTCCGTCGCTGTGATAACAGGCCAATCCTGCAGAGGTTCCCAGCCAAACTTCACCTTTTTTATCAATGGCGATGCTGTAAATACGATTACCGGGCAATCCGTGATCGGTAGTGTACATGTTGAAAGAATTACCGTCCCATATCACCAATCCTGCAAACGTTGCGAGGTAAACTTTTCCGGATGCATCGCTTTCTATTCCCCAAACGGTATTGGAATAAAAACCTGATTTCGTATCGTGGCGAATAAATTTTCCGTTACGGCGAATGAACAAACCATCGCGGTGCGTACCGATCCACACTTCTCCCGAAGCCGTTTGATGGATGGCGTACACATAATCACTTTTCAATCCGCTTTGTTCGCTGAACTTTTCGAAGGGAACATCCGCATTATTTGTCCTGCGAAACATACCACCACCACGCGTACCCACCCACAATTCCTGATCCACTTCTGCAATTTCCATGATGTAAGGAACACTGAGTCCTGCCGACTCCGAAAAATTTTCGATGGAAGGCGCAGTGAGCACCTGTACACCACCGCCATCGGTGCAATACCAAATGCGTTGTTTGTTATCAATAAAAATTGTGTACAGCCTATCACTCCGCATCCCGAAGCGACGATCAAAAAAGAGCACACCCTTTTCCGAATGAAGAATCACTCCTCTGCCCCAACTAGCCAGCATGGTTGTTTTGCTGCGCGCATCATACACACCGTCCGAAATCATATCGATACCCGTACGCAGATCTGCAATGAGTACTTTTTGTTTTCCCTTATTGAAATCGATCAGCGCATCGCGGGTGACCAATTGCACATGATCGTTTTCAATGGGAATGATCTTTTGCACCGGAACAGCATGCAAGGCGAGAAAATTCCAATCACTATCGAAAATATACAACGAATCACCTGCAGCCAGGTAAATCTGTTTATTCAAAAAACGCAGATCACGCAATCCGGCACCTGCACGCACCGTATTGGTTTCCTGCTGAACGAGCACATCCTTTTCGAGACGATACACCTGATTTCCCGAACCGATGAAGATCGTCCCCTTCTGATCTTCGCGGATAAAAGCCAGGTTATGATTGATCAGGCTGTCGTGACGAAAATGCGTAACGGAATTGCCATGAATGCGAATGATTCCTTTGTTGCTGTTACCGTACCACAGATCACCCCGCGAATCGAAAAAGAAAACATTTCCGGAAGCCAGCGGAATTCCCTCTTCGGTACCGTACAACTGAAAGACATCTCCATCGTACACACAAATTCCACCGCCATCGGTAGAGAACCACATTCTTCCCAATGAATCCTGCGCAGCACCCATGATGTACGAGGAAGGCAATCCCTGCTCCACATCAAGGAAACGTACACCAAAGCGCACACCTGTTTCGTAACGCGAAGGCAAGGCTTTCGTAATGCGTGGTTGACCCAGAAAAAACGAAGTATCCTTTTCTGCCCGCAGTGGGAAAGGCAAGACAATCAGCAGTACCGGAATAAAGCGCAGCAGTCGGATCACGAAGTAAATATACGGGATTGGCTATTAGACACGGATACCCACGATGAGAATATCGTCGTTTTGTTCCAAATTACCTTTCCATTGGGCGATTACCTCCTGCAAACGAAGTTTTTGCTGTTCGGCAGGCCAGGAAGAAATTTCTTTCAGCAAGTCGGCAAACTGCGCGTACTTGAACTTCTTGCCTTTGGGTCCGCCAAACTGATCGGCATAGCCATCGGTAAAGAGGTAGATCATATCGCCACTGTGCAGCTTGAAATCGTGAGGGGTAAATGGTTTTAAAGTACCGTGGTGAGTACCCACCGGCATTTTATCGGGCTTGAGTTCGATCAGCTCCCCCGAGCGAATGATCCACACCGGATTATTGGCACAAGCCAGTTGCAGATTCCCTGAAGAACGATCGAAGGCAATCAGAACAGCATCCATTCCGTCTTTCGATTCTTCTTCCACACCTTCGGGATTGAGCGATGCGATGAGTTCTTCGCGCACCTTATCGAAAATTACTGAAGGAATACGTTCACCTCGTTCGGTGATCACTTCGTTGAGTTTGGTGATATTCAGCAATGACATAAACGCACCGGGAACACCATGTCCGGTACAATCGGCAACACAAAAAATAAATTTATGTCCGGAGGTTTCATCCGTAGTGAATGATTTTTGTCCTGCGCTTTTTGCGTCCTTCACTGTTGCCTCCGATGCCCAATAGAAATCGCCGCTTACAATATCTTTTGGCTGATACAAAACGAAATACTCGTGAAGGTGTTTCTTGAGCAAATGATCGGAAGCCAGCAATGCCCGCTGAATTCTTCGTGCATAGTGAATACTGTCGAGAATCTCCTTGTTCTTTTCTTCGATGATGGATTTTTGCACCGTAATTTCTTCGTTTGCTTTTTTCTTCGCTTTGAACTGCCGGTACACAAACACCAAAAAGAACAACATCAATGCAACCAGCGCAAGTGTAAAACCGATCATCAGTCGCTGACGTTTCAGTTCACTCTCCTTGGCGATACTGTCGATCTGAGCATCTTTGCGGACAAGATCCAATTCCTTTTGTTTTTTATCGATCTCAAATTCAGAACGCATCTCCACTGTTTTTCTCCGACTCTCCTCATTGCCCAATGAATCCTTCAGCTGATAATACGTTTCCATGTTGGTGTACGCCTTGCGGTAATCGCCACTGGCCTGGTACAAAGCAGCAAGCGCTTGTGCAACATCCATGATCAGCACTTTTGATCCGGTGATGTCTGCGAGCTCTTTGGTTTTGAGCAGCCATTTTTCTGAGCTGGAATATTTTTTGGCTTCCAGATCCCACTTCCCGAAATTCAGGTAACACATTCCGATACCAAACTGATCACCCAATTTTTCTCGAATACGCAAACTGGAATCAATGTAAAAATAGGCGCTGTCCATTTGTTTCATCTCCGCATGCAGTGCACCGAGATTGTTGGTGGCATATCCGGCATTGGGCATGTAGCGATTATCAATAGCCAATCGAAGCGAAGCATGCAAATACATGGCAGAGCTGTCAAAATCTTTACTGCGCATGTACATGTACCCAAGATTGTTGTAGGTAAGAGAAAGCGAAGAAAGATCATTCACTTTTTTGGCAATGCTGGCTGCCCTCGCGTAATAGTGTTTAGCCAGTTCCACTTTATCCTGATAATCGTACACCAATCCGATATTGATCAGTGTAGAAATCATCGATTCGTAATTACCGGAAGCTTCGGTTGCCTTAAGTGAGATGAGTAAATTCTCAATAGCAAGTACATAATTGCCAAGATCCCAATACACCAGTCCGACATTGTTGTAGGAACTTCCATAACGACGAAGATCCTTCGAGCCTTCGAGTACGGCAAGTGCTTTTTTGAACCAGTACATGGCTTCATTGTATTCACCGCGAAAACGTAAAACACCGCCTTTTAACCGATAAGCATCGCACAACAATTCGCGGGAAGAAGATGCAGACAACAATGAAATTCCCTGCTCCACTAGAATAAGCGTGGTATCAGGATTTACTTCGATGTACCACCTGCCCAATTCGAGTAATGCTCTTCCTTTTGCAGTATCCGAAGGAGCACGCTCTACATTAAGCAATAAAGAATCGAGATTAGCTGCATAAGTGGAAACACTCTGCAAGGCAACAAACAAAACAAAAACGATTCTGCGTAACATCGGCAATTGTTGGTGAAAAGCGATTACAATATAATCACTATTCGTACATGCCGATCAGATTTTTTCAGCCGACAGCATACGGTCTTTCCCCTGCAGATCGTGGTGAATTTGTGTGTTTCTCCACAGCAATTCCGAAAAAAGTGAGATTCCCTCCTGCGCAAACTGTTCGTTGATCTCGAAATACAATCGTCCCCCCTGCTTTAACCAATGCTCCGCCAAGGCAACAATACGCCGGTAAAACAACAAAGCGTCGCTATCCTCAACAAACAAAGCCAGATGTGGTTCGTGCTCCAGCACATTCCGTTTCATGGAGGATGCTTCATCCTTCAACACATAAGGCGGATTGCTCACGATCACATCCAATTGTTTTGCAGGAAAAAAGTTGGAATCGGCCTGCAAAATATCCAGTTCGTGCCAATGAATGTTTACCTGATTGGATTCCGCATTCGCACGTGCCAGTTGCAAGGCTCCGGGAGAGACATCAATAGCGGACACTTCTGCAAGCGGTAGATGTTTTGCAAGCGAAACCGCAATACATCCGCTGCCTGTTCCGATATCAAGAATTTTTGCTGCAGTATTCTGATAGGTTTTGCAGATCAGATCCACCAGTTCTTCGGTTTCGGGACGGGGTATCAGCACATTTTCATCCACACGGAATGAAGATCCGTAAAAGGGTGTATGTCCGATAATGTACTGCACCGGTCGCGCGCGCAGCAATTCTTTCAGTGCAAAATGAAACTTCAGCAATTCCGATTCCGATAATGCCTTTTCTTTATTGAGCACCATATCGGCTCTGTTCCATCCCAGGTATTCCGCAGCAAGAATGGAAAGGATGGCTTTCACCTCTTCCCTGCCCCATTCCGTATCCAGCAGTTCGTGGAAACGCTCCACGGTTGTGCTGAATCGGTTGTCGGATGGCAATTGCATGCTCAAAGATAGAAATTGCCTGATTTTGGTGCTATTATCAAGAGAGATTCTGAATTGAGATACCGAATTGGCCTTCGGAAAATGGCTTTTTCTTCCTTTACACTGACATGAAGCGGGCTGCTAAAAATCATGTAAATTCGTGCCATGCAAAAACACAAGCAATTTATGCAACGCGCACTGGAGCTTGCTGCTTCGGGATCGGGACTTACTGCTCCCAATCCGATGGTGGGCTGCGTGATTGTTTGTGAAGACAAAATCATTGGTGAAGGTTTTCATCAGCGTTATGGTGGTCCGCATGCAGAAGTGAATGCCATCGCTTCGGTAAACGACCAGGAGCTCCTGCTTCGATCGACACTCTACGTCACGCTCGAACCTTGTTCGCATTTCGGCAAAACCCCTCCCTGTTCCGATCTCATCATCGAAAAGGGAATTCCACATGTAGTTGTCGCGGTAACAGATCCTCATGCAGCGGTAAACGGAAAAGGCATTCAACGATTGCGAGAAGCAGGGATCGAAGTCGACACCGGTGTTCTCGAAAAAGAAGCGCGTCGGCTGAACAAACGTTTCTTCAGCTATCACGAGAAAAAGCGTCCGTACATCATCCTCAAGTGGGCACAAACCACCGATGGTTTTATCGATAAAAAAAGAGACTCAGCAATCGCGATGCAAAACCGCATCAGTGGGGAAGAAAGCAAATTGCTGGTGCACAAATGGAGAACCGAAGAACAAGCGATTCTCGTTGGGAAAAACACGGTCCTCTTCGACGATCCGCAATTGACAGCACGACTGTTTTCAGGTCCCCAACCATTGCGTATTGTATTCGACAAACACCTTGAACTTCCTGCCGGAAAAAAAATATTCAATTCCGATGCACGCACACTCATTCTGAATGCAAAAAAATCCGGCGACGAAGGAAATCTATTGTACCACACTATCGACTGGAGCAATGCTCTTGCCTCGCTGATGGAACTATTAAATTCAATGCAGATCCAATCGCTCCTGGTGGAAGGCGGAAGCGATACCTTGCAGCGATTCATCAATGAAGGATTGTGGGACGAGATGCGTATTTTTCATTCGCCCCTCCGTTTTGCTGAAGGAACTCCTGCTCCACTTGTTCAGGTTCGTGAAAGCACATTCAGCGCTGTTGGCAATGATCAGCTGGAATGGATTTTTAATGATAGGCAGTCATGATCTACCTGCTGCTAAGTATTCTTTTTTCGACATCGCTATTGGTGATCTTCAAATTTTTTGAGAAGAACAAAATCAATAACACAACCGGAATTGTGGTCAACTACATCACTGCTGCAAGCACCGGTTTTCTCATGAGCGGAAATATTCCTGATCCGGCCCGCATGTTTGCAAGCAGCTGGTCGCCCTGGGCGTTGCTGATCGGATCTGTTTTTATCAGTCTGTTTTTTATTGTCGCCCTCAGCGCACAACGCAACGGAATGGCAATTACCTCTGTCGCAAATAAAATGTCGCTGGTGATTCCTGTCATTGCTGCGATGTTTCTATACAATGAACAATTGAGTTTACTCGGAGCAGGAGGAATTGTACTGGCCTTGTGTGGAGTTATTTTCACAGCCATACCATCCCAACAATCCGGAGGAGGAATTGCGCTGGCAAGCTGGTTGTTTCCCGCATTGATCTTTTTCGGATCGGGCATTTCCGATACGCTCATCAAATACGCTGAGACCTACCATTTGCAAAGTGTAAGCCGCGAATACTTTACAGCGGTTCTATTTTCTGCAGCAGGAATTTGGGGACTGTTTTATTTCATTCTTCAGCAGATCCGTAACAAGTTTAAAGTCCCTGCAAAAGACATTCTGGCTGGTATCGCATTGGGAATTCCCAATTATTTTTCCATCCACTTTTTGTTTCTCGCTCTTTCGGAAAGCGGCATGAATTCCTCCACTGTTATTCCCGTGAACAACATCGGTATTGTGGTGGCATCCGCACTTGCAGGATTATTGCTTTTTAAAGAACGGTATTCGTTGTTGAATAAAGTCGGATTGATGCTGAGTATTGCCGCCATTTTAATGATCTCATTCGGATAATTGAAATGGTGTACAGCTTCAAAAGCATCGTTGCGTCCTGTGAAGGACTTTACAAGGAAAAAGGAAGTAAATTCCATGCCTATGCCTTTCCTGTTGCCAATGAAGAAGAGATCAAACAACATCTGAACGAACTCCGCAAAAAACATTTCGATGCGCGTCACCATTGTTACGCCTTTCGCTTAGGACCGGACGGAACCCACTACCGCGCCAACGACGATCAGGAACCATCGGGCACAGCAGGAAAACCGATTCATGGTCAGTTGTTGTCATTTGGTCTTACCAACATTCTGCTCGTTGTAGTGCGTTATTTCGGCGGAACGAAACTCGGTGCAAGCGGACTGATCCACGCGTATAAATCGGCCGCAGAAGACGCCTTGAAGCAATGTGTGGTAGTAGAACACGACGTGATGAAAGCGATTGAGCTCGAATTCCCTTATGAGCGTTACAATGATGTGATGCGATTCGTAAGAGAAACCCATTCGAAAATCATACAACAGCAACTGGAAGAACCTTCGCGAATTCAGCTGGAGATCCCTTTAAAAAACGAACAAACACTGCATGATCGCTGTGAGCGTTATCATGAAATTAAATTTATTGAAGAGCAATGAACGATTTTGAACTGCTAAAAAAAATGTGCAGCATCCACGCACCAAGCGGAGATGAAAGCGCAATGACTGATTTTCTGTTATCGTACATCAAAAAAGAATCGAAAAACTGGAAACATAAAGTCACGGTATATTCCGGTCCCGAATTTCAGGACTGCATCATCCTGGTATTTGGCAAACCACGCACAACGATTTATGCCCACATTGATTCCATCGGTTATACGGCGGGCTACGAAAACAACCTGCTTCGTATTGGAGGACCACAACCCGGCGAAGGCGATCGTTTGGTAGGAAAAGATGCCAAGGGAAAAATAGAATGCGAACTGGTAGTGATTGATCACGAAGACGGAGGAAGAGGATTGAATTACCTGTTCAAACGAAAAATAGAACGCGGAACATCGCTTACATTCAAACCCATTTGGCGAGAGAGCAAAGAATATATCCAATGCTGCTATATGGACAATCGTTTGGGCGTGTACAATGCATTAAAAGTTGCAGAAACACTGAAAGACGGAGCCATCGTATTTTCAACCTACGAAGAACACAGTGGCGGAACGGTTGGTGCACTAGCGCGTTTTCTGCTTGAAAAATACAAGGTGCGTCAATCGCTCATCTCGGATATTACCTGGGTAACCCACGGCGTAAAACACGGAAAAGGAGTAGCCATCTCCATGCGCGATTCAGGTATTCCGCGACAAAGCTATGTGCGCCGCATTATCGATCTGGCCAAAAAAAGTAAAATCCCCTTTCAACTCGAAGTAGAAAGCGCAGGAGGAAGCGACGGAACTGCCATTCAGAAAAGCGATAATCTCATCGACTGGTGTTTCATTGGCGCCCCGGAAGACAACGTGCACACCCCCCACGAAAAAGTGCATAAAAAAGATATTGCGGCGATGATAAGTTTGTATTCTTATTTGATGAAAAAACTTTGAGTTAATTACCAATTTACAATTATACAATTTCCAATTGGGTTCGTCCACCATTTACAGATTACATTTCTGCTTTGGAGCAAATGAACCGCAAAGATTTTTTACGTGAAGACTACCTTATTTTGATTTAGAATTTCAATCAGGATTATAGATGTCTTTTAAATTTTTTCAAGGAAAACAATGCCTCGCTGCGCGATGCCTTGAAGGCGCCTTCGGCGCTACGCAAAGGGGTACCATTGTAAATCCGTCGTCAATAATTGTTGTTTGCGTAGATCATAATTACCCAGCACTAATCCCCATCCTAAATCGTAATCGATCCTGAAGCGAAATCGACGTTATGAGATTTCTGCTTCAGTAACTGTTCACTGTTCACCTTTCACTGTTCACCTTTCACCTTTCACTGTTCACCAAAAAAAAACCGCAGCACTTACAATTTCACGGATGAAACTGAAATGCTGCGGAAAAAAAATAGGGTATTGATTAAGCGATCGGCTCGAGAATTTCTACGAGGCGAATATCAAAGCTCAGGTCTTTTCCGGCTAAAGGATGATTGGCATCGATGGTGATGTGTTCCAATCCTACTTCACGTACTACAACAATCAGCTGATGACCATCGGGCGTTTCGGAAACCAGTTCCATTCCCACTTCCGGTTGCATATCTTCAGGTAAGTGTTCGCGGGGAACTTTCTGAATCATTTCATCCATTACAGGACCATAGGCTTCATCAGCCGGAATATTGATCGTTTTGCTCTCGTTGAGTGCCATTCCGATCACACTGTCCTCAAATCCGGGAATCAGCATACCGCTTCCAATTACGAATTCAAGGGGTTCGTTGCCTTCCGACGAATCGAAGACAACACCATCAGACAAACGTCCCGTATAATGTACGCGAACGATGTCGTTTTCTTTTGCTTGTGCCATTATAAAAATTTAAAAAATTAGAGCGTCCAGTCTAAACATCGCTCCGGGTTACTATGTAAAAACGAAGGAAATAAATACTGCTACCCCGCAAAAGTAGGCAATTTTCGGAGTAGTTGACCCGAAAAGGCCAATACCTGCCGGATTCGGGTCTTCGTTACCGATTTAGCTGTTAACTTTGGCAGCAAACGAAAACACATGGCAAACCCCAAGGCAGAACTCAACTTTCTGGACGGACCCCGATCGCGCTGGAAGGAGCTCGGATTCGCAATACGCGTATTCCTGGAATTCATTAAGGGATTCAGATCCCTTCACTTTTCAGGGCCTTGTGTTACCGTTTTCGGATCTGCACGCTTCAAGGAAGGACACCCTTCGTACGAAATGACCCGTGAAATTTCTGCTGAAATGGTCAAACTCGGATTCACCATCCTCACCGGTGGAGGTCCGGGCATCATGGAAGCCGCTAACCGAGGTGCAAAAGAAGCAGGTGGAAGAAGCATTGGTTGCAATATTGAACTTCCATTTGAACAACACCATAATCCTTATCTCGATCGTTGGGTGACGATGCGTTATTTCTTTGTGCGAAAAGTGCTGCTTACCAAGTATTCCTATGCCTTTGTTGTAATGCCTGGCGGATTTGGAACGCTGGATGAATTTTTTGAAGCGATCACACTGATACAAACAAAAAAACTGAAACCATTCCCGATCGTAATTATGGGAGTGGAATACCACAAACACCTCCTCGAACACATCGATCTGATGATCAAACACGGAACGATCAGTCAGGAGGACATGAAACTGTACTGCGTTACCGATTCGGTGAGCGAAGCAGCAAAATTCATTGAGGAACATTCGGTAATCAAATACGATCTGAAAGACATTGAACACCCAAAACCGAATCCGATTCTCGGAGAAAACTGAAGATGCGGAAAGGTGTTGTTTGTCAGGGGAATTTCTGACCTCCATCATCATTTTGCGACTTAGCCTTTCATAGATTAGCACTAATTACGATGTATATGCGAAATCTGATTCTTCTTCTGATTGCTCTTATTTCATTGAGAAATGATACCATCGCCCAGCAGAAAAAACCGGTTGTCGAACTGATCGAACTGGATAATCTTGTGGGGTATTATGGTCAGGATAAAAAATTCGTAGTGCTCTTTGAACAGGCACGCATCATCAAAAAATTTGAGCATGTATGGCTGGTCACCTACGGCTACGAATTTGATGCACAACACGGAGAATCGCTGGGCCATGTGCGTTCGGATGATGTAACCGACACCCATGGAAAATTGATCAACCGACAGACACTCGTCAACGCAGAAGGCATTAACATTTTACCTGGTGGTGCCGATCATTTTCGCTATTCAGGAAATGCATTCATTGCCAACCGCGGCAGGAATTTTATGCTATTCGATGCGAAAGGAAAAAAACTGATCGACAATACCGAAGCCATTCTCACTTTTGCAGGAGGATACGCTGCCTACAAACAACAGGGAAGCTGGAGTTTTATTCATGTAAGTGGCAAGATTGTGGAACGCAATTATTCCGAGTTACGTCCACTGATCCATGAATGCGGCGGATATATTGTTCGTGCAAAAAATTATTATTCATTTATCGATACGCTGCTGCAACCGGTTATTGTGGGTGAATTCACTTCGATGCAATGGATCAGCTACGATCATTATGTGGTTGAAAAAGCAGGAAAATACGGTGTGATCAATTCGCACGATAAGTTTCTGTTGCCGGTAGAGTTTGAGCGACTCAATGCCAATCAATTCCTCAATGAAGAAATTGTTATTGCACGCCGCAACGGAAAAGATCAGTTGCTCAGTCCATGGTTCAAGTTTATCGGACGCCCATACGATCATATCAAAAAATCGGAAACCGGTTTTTACGAAGTGCGCGAAAACACATCTTACGGAATCATCGACAGCAACGGACGCGAAATTGTAGCTCCCGAATATGAGGTATGCGATATGATTTCCGAATGGGGAGTGCGTGTAAAAAAAGGAATTTATTACGGACTCATCTCCTGGCAGGGAAAAACAATTCTCCCTTTGAAATACACCACCTTGGGCTTACCTGCCAACGAACGGATCGTATTGGGCATTACCGATACTCTTTCCGGAAAAAGCAGTTTTACCTATTGCGATAAAACAGGAGAACTACTCAGCGGATTCAACTACGAAAGCGCGCGATCATTCAGCGAAGGGCTCGCAGCTGTCCGCAAAAACGGAAAATTCGGTTTTATTGATACCACCGGTAAACTGGTTGTTACCTATCAGTTTGTAGAAGCATCCTCCTTTAAAAACGGTTATTGCGTGGTCGCCAAAAAAGCAGGAAAATACGGTATGATCGACATCACCGGATTAATGATCATTTCTTTTAAATACGAAAAGCTCGACGATCTTTCGGAGGACATGATTGGCTTTAGAAAAAACGGGAAATGGGGATTCCTCAATGCAAACGGTGAGCAGGTAATCGCACCTCAATACTCCGAAATTCTTTCCTTTTCAGAAGGAATGGCAGCGGTGAAGGATGGTCCATACTGGATCTACATCAATAAGAACAAGGATCTGCTTATCGACATGCGCATTGTCCGCGCCGAATCATTCAGCGATGGAAACGCCGTTATACGCATCGAAAACAGCGGAAGATTTCTGATCGATCGAAATGGGCACATTATTCGGGAAATCAAACCCTGAAGAGAAACCTCCTTACGTCGGTTTCGCTTCAGGGTTGAGTTTGTTTTGGAATTCTCGTCTTCGTCTTCCTTTTCGTCCTCGTCTTCATCTTCATACTCCTACCTGCATCCGTTTTCAGGAGCGAGAGAATAATCAAAGATAAGCGATGGGCATTCTACCAATTGTTCGCTGCCGCCTTTTAGATTGACGATGTTGGTTCCTGATTCGTAATAGATGACATCTCCCCCGCCGCGTGAATCTATTTTTGATCCTGATTTCGCGTAGATCGTATTGCCTCCACCCTTCGATACAATTTCGGCGCCGGGTTCTAGAAATATAATGGAATAACCGCCATTCTCACGTAATTTTTTTCCGCCACATACCCAAATGATGTTTCTTCCCTGATTGGCAACTGCATTCTTATTGGCAACATAAGCCATTGCAGGAATACGAAACGTACAAGGTCCGATCGCAATTGTACCAATGAGTCCGGACTGCGCAGGGACACGCTTACGGCAGGATGTGATCGAAAACAATACCAGTGCAGAAAATAAAAAAATGAAAATCCTTTTACACTGCATAGTAAAAAATCAATAGTTCAACAGCGACTTCAATTTCTCTTTAAAGCGATCCTTCGGAAGGAAATCGTTCTCTAAAGGAATTGCAAATGGTACCGGAGAATCCAATGAAGCAACACGCACTACAGGAGCATCGAGCGATTCGAAACAATGTTCGGTGATCAATGCAGAAAGCTCTCCACCAATTCCGCCGGTCATGCAATCTTCATGCAGCACCAACACTCTTCCTGTTTTGCGTACAGATGCATAAATGGTATGCGTATCCAATGGAAGAAGCGTGCGAAGATTAACGATATCGGCACTGATGCCTAATTCTTTTGTTACCTCCAATGCCCAATGCACACCCATTCCGTAAGTGACAATACTTACATCATTTCCTTCTGCAACCATTGCGGCTTTCCCTATTTCAAGTGTGAAATAATCGTCGTTCACCTCTTCACTCACGCTGCGGTAAAGTGCTTTGTGCTCAAAGAAAATTACTGGGTTGGGATCGGCAAATGCGGCAAGCAATAATCCTTTTGCTTCATTGGGAAATGCAGGATATACTACTTTTAATCCGGGTGTATGAAAAAACCAGGCTTCATTGCTCTGCGAGTGGAATGGACCAGCACCTACTCCTGCTCCTGTTGGCATACGCACAACTACATCGGCATTTTGTCCCCAGCGGTAATGGATCTTTGCAAGATTATTTACGATCTGATTGAAACCGCAAGTCACAAAATCGGCAAACTGCATTTCACTCATCGCTTTGTGTCCGTTAATGGAAAGTCCCAATGCTGTTCCGATAATTGCAGATTCGCATAAGGGTGTATTGCGCACACGATCTTTTCCAAATTCAGCAACAAAGTTTTCAGTCACCTTAAACACACCACCGTATTCGGCAATGTCTTGTCCCATCAAAACCAGATTGGGATGATGTTGCATAGCCTGACGCAAACCATCACTCACTGCATCGATAAAACGTTTTTCTGTTTTGGATGCGTTTTTAGGTGCAATGGCAGCTCCATTGTGTGGTGCATAAACATCGGCCAGTTCACGTGCCGTATTTGCTTCCACATTGGGTTCTGCAAATGCAATTTCCAACTCATCGGCGATCTTTTTCTTGATCTCCATGCGTGATTTTTCTGCATCGGCCGCGGAAATTATTTTTTCGCTGATGAGCCAGCTTTCAAAATTATCTACGGGATCTTTTACCGACCATTTCTCCTGCAATCCTTCAGGATAATATTTTGTTCCGGAAGCTTCTTCGTGACCACGCATACGGAATGTAATGCACTCGAGTAATACGGGACGAGGATTCTTGCGGATATCTTCTGCAATGCGTCGTGTAGTATCGTACACTTCGAGAATATTGTTTCCGTCTACCTGAATACCTTCTATTCCGTAACCGATAGCTTTATCAATAAATTGTTTGCAGCGGAATTGTTCATTGGAAGGAGTGGATAATCCCCACTGATTGTTTTCGATCACAAAGATGACCGGAAGATCCCAAACAGCGGCGACATTGATTGACTCGTGAAAATCGCCTTCGCTTGCACCGCCGTCGCCCGAATAAACGAGTGTGCAACGTTCTTCCTTACGCAATTTGTGCGCAAGAGCAATTCCATCTGCAATACCCAATTGCGGACCAAGATGCGAGATCATTCCCACCACCTTGTGTTCTTTCGTTCCAAAGTGAAACGAACGGTCTCGTCCTTTGGTGAATCCCATTTCTTTCCCTTGAAACTGCGCGAACAATTTATGAAGAGGAATACCACGCGAAGTAAAAACACCAAGGTTACGGTGCATGGGAAGAATGTATTCTTCCTTGGCGATAGCCATTGCTGTCCCAACAGAAATTCCTTCCTGACCATATCCTGAAAACCATTTCGAAATACGACCCTGACGTAGCAGGATGAGCATTTTTTCTTCGATCAGTCGCGGTAAGAGAATTGCATTGTAAAGTTCAATCAGCTGATCGTTGCTGTACGTTTTACGATCGAATGGTAACACCGGGTTTGCGGTAGCGGACATGGCAGTAATTTTTCATGGCAAAGGTAAGGCATAATCAGCCACTATCATTAGGGGAAATGGGCAGTTAGGATTAACTTGCATGAAAAGCACCGTATGAAAAAAAGAATCCTACCAGTGATTGCCGTTTTAGCGCTGTATGCCTGTTCCGGTAGTCCCACCACAAACAACGAAACGCAAAAGAAAGCGATGAGCTTTGAGGAATTCGCAGCTCAGTTCCCCGAAACACAGCCGGAAAACACCTTTTTCTGTTCCGACAGCACTTATACTGCAGGCAGCCTGAAAGAGATTGTAGCGGGCGACTCAGCCATTGTTCAGCTGGTTCCGGATATCCTGTTTCAAAACGGCGGTTATGCCTGGGGAAGCATCCATGAAAACGATGATTTTATGATGCTGATCGTTCTGCTGAAAGCCGATAAACTTGGTCCCCTGTTCATCACCTACCAAAAGGGAAAACTGTTGGACTACAAGATCGGTTTTCAAAATCCGGGACTGGATGAAGGTTTCCGCTCTGAAGAATGTTGCAGTTTCGATGCCGATCATTACCTCAACTTCACCGATATTACCCAAAATTGGGATCCTGCTGATTCGGCAAAGACGTTTAAATCGGACACCATTATCAAATCAACAGCACCTTTATTCTTCGGCACCTTCAATGATATTTTTCAATAATCCGAAACTGAAAAACGGATCCTGAAGAAATACCTCCTTCATATTAAAGCATAAAAAAAGCCCCGCATGTGCGGGGCTTTTTTATTTCAAAGCATCGTTATGCTTACTTCACGATAGCCTGGAAAGAGGCATCAGAAGCAAACTTGAGGAATTCGCGGTCTTTAGCAGCCTTAGCCTTAAGAGCACTGTCCTTTTGAATAGCAGATGTAAGGTTGCTTTTCACTTCTTCAATCTTGTTAGCACGAGCAGCAATGATCGCACGCAAGTAGAATGAAAGAGCAGCATCTTTTTCCTGTGAACCGTCAAGGGTTGAAGTAGCTTCAGAACCGTTACCGTTCAGCAATTGTGCAAGAGCCAGGTTAAAGGTCTTGAACTTGCTCATCTGGCTAACAGCTTCTCCGTACTTACCTTTTTGGATGTTCAGAAGTCCCATATTGTAAGACACTTCGTCACCTGCACCGGAAGCTTCGCCAAGAAGTTTCTCAGCTTTTGCACGGTCACCTTTCTGACGAGCACAAGCAGCGAGGTTGTTCTTGATGATACTTTCGCTTGAAGCAAGACCTGCAGCCTTATCGAACAGACTGTTGGCATCGTTCAGTTTACCCTGCATAAAGAGGATAGCACCTGCGTTGTTGAAACCTCTCCAGTCGTTAGGATAGATACGTGATACTTCGTTGTAGATACGGAGCTTCTCGTTAAGATCGTTGCTCAATGTAGCAGCGAAAAGAAGTTCTTCGATAGTAAGTGAATCAGGCTTAGACTTGCTCCACTCAGTAAGTTCCTGGTCGGTCTTACCTGTAAGATCGTAGTTCAATGTTACAGCAGAACGACGAAGCTTAGGAAGTACTTTCTTCTCTAATTCCTGGAACGTTTTTGCCATGTTGCGGATTTCCTGCTCACGCTTGTTAACGTCAGAGTACATGCTCAATACACGGAGGATAAGTTCCTTATCAGCGATATTGGTAGCCTCAAGTTCGGTTTTGAAACCGTCCCAGTCTTCACCTTTACCTTGAAGTACATAGAATGAAGATTTAGCATCCTGTGCTTTTTCCCACTTCATTTTCTTCGCTTCCTTAGCAATAGCTTCAGCAGCTGTACGTGCACGGTCATCAGCAAGTGTGCTGTTGATTGCGATTTCACCTTCGGGTGATGCATATGCAGGAATAGTGATGTTTTTGATGTCGATACGCTCGTTCTTAAGAGCAGCTGCAACCCACTTCATAAAATCTACATAGTCTTTGTCTTTCAACTCAGAACCACGTACTTCATGACGACCTTTTTCGTAGTTGATCACCATTTCTGCAGTGTGCGAAGTAACACGAACGAACTTGTCTTTACCGAAAATCACTTTGTCGTCGCTCATCATGAGGTACGGAGTGATAATAGTTCCGTCAGCGATCTTATCTGTGGTGATAAGCGCCTTTTCTTTTGTTCCTTTTTTAGGAAGGATCTTAACCTTGATCTCAGACACTTCCATGTTTGGAGTGTAAGGAACTTTTGCAGTGTAAGAGAATGAACCACCTTCTTTAGGGATCACTTTACCATTACCGGCAGCTTTTGGTCCCTGGAACGTTTCGGTTTTGAAAGCTCTCTCCTGACCATCAGATCCGATGATTACTGGAGTAACTTCCACAACAGCCTTCTTGTGAAGACCTTTTTCCACGAACTTACCGTTAATGTTCAATGTA
Source organism: Flavobacteriales bacterium UBA2798 (assembly GCA_002351955.1). Classification (GTDB taxonomy): domain Bacteria; phylum Bacteroidota; class Bacteroidia; order Flavobacteriales_D; family UBA2798; genus UBA2798. The sequence continues at coordinate 54,474 of DEHO01000081.1, read as the reverse complement.
ACAGTGTCACCGTGCATTTCCACGGGATTAGGGTTTACCTTGTATTCGATGTCTTTAACAAGGGTACAACCCTGAATGAAAAACGCACCTGCGAGAGCAGCAAGCGACATTTTGATCAGTTGGTTCTTTTTCATACGATGCTTTTGAATTCGGGTGCAATAATAACAGTAAATTGATTAAAAAAAAAACCGAGAGGTAATAAATAGGTATAAACTTGTTGATTTCGCAACCCTTGGATTTAAAGGGATTTACGTGTAATACCTACCGGAAAATCAGTGTTTAGTACCTTTTCAATCAACAAAAAATCGTCCTGAGAGCCTGCAAAATCAAGGTTTCCGTAATCCAAAACAAGGATTCGGAAATCCCTCAGGGTAGCCAGATGCTCCATATAGATTTGCTGGATATTACTGAGGTATTCGCCTGTAATGGATTGTTCATAACTCCTGCCTCTTTTTTTAATATTTCGCAGCAATTGTTCTACCGGAAGATGCAGAAAAACAATCAGATCAGGCTTGGCCAGAGAGCGGAACATGATATCGTACAAGCGTTGAAACAACTGGAATTCAGTATCATCCAAATTATTCCGGGCAAAAATGAGTGATTTTTCGAGGTAATAATCACTAACGGTCATTCGGCTGAACAAGTCGGGCTGTATATTCTCACCCGAAAGCTGTCTGAAACGTTCGGCCAGAAAATACATTTCCAAAGGAAAAGCATGGCGACGGGGATCCTCATAAAAGCGGGGTAAAAAAGGGTTATCCTCAAATTCTTCCAGCACAAGACGGGCATTCCAGTGGGTGCTGAGTTTTTTGGCCAGGGTTGTTTTGCCTGAACCAATGTTTCCTTCGATAGCAACAAAACGGTTATTCACCCGGATTCGGATTTAAAGGAAACACCTGCGCGTTATCGGCACAATCTGCAATGAGCTGCTCCACCGATCGACCATCCGGAAAAACATATCCCGGCATTACCTCATGGAGCGGCAATAAAGCAAAACGACGCAAATGCATCCGCGGATGAGGAATCTGCAAATGATCATTGACTACCACTTCAGAGCCAAATACAAGGATATCAATATCAATCGGACGCGAACTGTAGACTCCGCTTTCATTGCGTACGCGACCAAATTTTTGCTCAATGGCCAGCAATTGTTCGAGTAAGGAAGAAGGGTCGAGCGAAGTGCTGATCAGTATAGCCTGGTTATGAAAATCATCACCCTCAAATCCCCAGGCGGGACTACAATACACGGCAGAAAGAGAAAGAATACGAATAGTGGCCCCATCCAACTCCCGGGCAACCTGCCTGAATACGGAAGGCGGATCGCCGAGATTGGCACCCAGTAAAAGCACAGCCTCTTTCATGTCCGCAAAAATAGCTTTTCCCTTTAACACGGACTTTGACCACTGGTGTAATTCCAAGAGCTTCAGGATAATCTGCTATCTATTTTTGAACTGCAAAAAAGCCCTTTTACCATGAAACAATTCTTTAAAATAATGGCCGCATCGGCTCTGGGACAACTGATTACCGGATTGATCCTGGCCTTTATGTTTGCCGTTTTTCTAGTTGGACGCCTCACTGCTGCTTTTGGAGATCAGGAAGAAAGCAACAAGAAAGTGATCGAAGACAATTCCATTCTCCACCTGAAACTGGACCAAGCCATCACCGATCAGCAGTCGAACCCCAGTTTTGATTTTGGTCTGGGCGGACTGAACACCGATTCCAAAACGGGACTCAACCGCATACTCACCAGTTTGGAACGCGCAGCCAAGGATGAAAAAATAAAAGGTGTTTTTCNNTTTCTTGATGTATCGATGATTCCCGCCGGTATGGCCACAGTGGAAGAAATCAGAAACGGTTTGAAAAAATTTAAGGAATCCGGAAAATTCATTCTGGCCTATTCGGAGATCTACACACACAAATCCTATTACCTGGCGAGTGTTGCCGATGAAATTCATTTGTATCCGCAGGGAATTGTACAACATACAGGATTAACAGCAGAGATCATGTTCATGAAAGGACTGATTGAAAAACTGGAACTAGACCTGACCATCATTCGCGGATCGAACAATCAATTTAAGAGTGCAGTAGAACCCTACATGTTGGATAAGATGAGCGATGCCAACCGAAAACAGACCGAAAAATATTTGTTCTCACTTTGGAACCACATGCTCGAAGGTATTTCTCAAGAGCGGAAAATTGAAGTGAGCAAACTCAATCAGCTGGCCGATTCACTTGTATTGCAAACTTCAGACGCAGCATTGGAAGAGCGTTTCATTGATCGTATTTCATACCGTGATGAGATTTATGCAGAATTGCGCAAGCGTTTGAGCATTGAAGAAAAAGATGAACTGAATCTGGTTTCATTGGGAACTTACGCAAAAGACAAACGCCTGAATAAAACACGTTCAGAAAAAAACAGTGAAAAGAACAAAGCGAAAGTTGCAGTGATTTATGCGGTGGGAGACATCATCGATGGTAAAGGCGATGATAATTCGATTGGTTCGGTGAATTTGTCGGAAGACATTCGCGCTGCGCGTTTGGACACAACCGTAAAGGCGATTGTACTACGCGTTAACTCACCCGGAGGATCTGCTCTGGCTTCAGATGTGATCTGGAGAGAAGTGGTATTGGCAGGAAAAGTAAAACCCTTTGTTGTTTCCATGGGCGACGTTGCTGCATCCGGTGGTTATTACATCAGCTGTGCTGCCCATAAGATATTCGCACAACCCAATACCATTACCGGATCGATTGGTGTATTCGGGGTATTGCCCAATACGGAGCGCATGCTCAAATCAAAATTGGGCGTAACCTACGACAGGGTTAAAACCAATCGCTACTCCGATATCGGATCGATGAGCAGAGCCATGGACGAAATGGAGTACCAGATCATCCAAAAAGGGGTTGATGACATCTATGCTGACTTTATTAATAAGGTAGCCGAAGGTCGCCAGTCAGCAGGATTAACACCCGCAAAAGTCGACTCCATTGGCCAGGGAAGAGTCTGGGCCGGGACCGATGCTTTGGCGATTGGGCTGGTGGACGAGCTGGGCGGTTTGGAAACAGCAATTTCCGATGCTGCCAAGCGTGCCAACCTGACAGAAGGAGAGTACATACTCGCTGAATATCCGATAGTTAAGGACCCAATTGAGGAATTGGTTAACCGTTTAAAAAATGAGGCAAAAGTTGAATTAATTAACGCAAATTTTGCCTTAAGCCCCGAAATGATGTTGTATCTTTACAACGTTAAAGAAATTCTCAGGCGCAAGGGTGTGGCAGCCTTGCTACCATACCACTTAGAGATCCACTGAACCTTTGCCATGATGTTTAGAACGGATTTAAGTCCTGAGCTAAAACCCCGACGTTCTCGTCGGGGTTTTTACGTTTAATAAAAGGTTATTTTCACCTATGCACACACACGAAACAGAACTGAGAGTCCGCTACGGAGAAACCGATCAAATGGGCTATTGTTATTACGGCAACTATGCTGAATACTATGAAGTTGGAAGGGTTGAAGCCTTGCGTGATCTGGGATTAAGCTACCGATCGTTGGAAGAATCCGGAGTGATGTTGCCCGTTCTGGAATTCAAGATCAAATACTTTAAACCTGCTTTGTACGATGATCTGTTGAAACTAAAAACGACCATCGCCGAAATATCCGGAGCACGCATTCGCTTTGTGTACGAAATGTACAATGAGAGTGGTCAAAAATTAAACGAAGGCGAAACGACGCTGGTCTTCATCAACAAAAACACGAATAAGCCTTGTCCCCCACCCGAATCGCTAGTGGGCAAACTCAAAAAAGATTGAGCATTTTACTTTTTTTAACAATGAGGCACGGGAATTGCAAGCAACTCTTACGTTAAATCATTGTCTACACTCAAAACAACATACCCATGAAACGCATTGTTCTCTTTTTCTCCCTATTTGCATTTACGGTTAGCCTGCATGCCACAGAAATTAAATGGATGACCTGGACAGAAGCTGTTGCGGCCAACAAGAAAAAACCAAAAATGATTTTTGTTGATGTTTACACAGCCTGGTGCGGATGGTGTAAGGTAATGGACAATAAAACCTTTGCAGTAGAAGAAGTTGCCAAATACATGAGCGAGCATTTTTACTGTGTAAAATTTGATGCAGAACAAAAAGAAGACGTGACCTACCGCAAGCAGGTTTATAAATACAATTCGCAATACCGCTCACATGAGCTTGCTGTGAATTTCCTCGACGGACAAATGTCGTATCCCAGTTTCGTGATTTTCGACAAGAACGAAAAGCGCCTGGAGATTATTAAAGGATACATTGAAGTTGAACCCTGGATGGCAAAACTGAAAACCATTGTAGGCAAATAAACAATGGAACAACCGCACGACAAACGCTGGTGGGATCTGAAGACTTTCGGATTTCTGCCTCCGCGTGAGGAAAACAGGATCATTGTTTATGTTTTACTCGCGCTGATTTTTTTTACCTTGGTTTATATCAGCTCCTTTTATTTCAGGTAAGCCGGCTTAATGTAATTTCCGCTGTTTGATCATTCCTCCTTTTACCCCCGTCATGGCATGCGTTGTCATGAAACAGGAATCGTCAATTTCATCAACAATATTCCTAAGGCGGGTCAGCTCCAGTTTGGTGACGACAGTAAAGAGAATATCACGGTCGTTTAATCCGCTTTCCAATGCTTTTTTTCCGCGCAATCCGCGTTTTCCATTGTAAATGGTAACTCCGCGTCCCAATTGGGAAATAATTTCTTTGCGGATCTTTTCGTGTTCGGGAGAGATGATGATTACACCGGTGTATTCTTCTATCCCGTTTGTGATATAATCGACCGTTTTGGAAGCTGCCATGTAAGTCAGGATCGAATACAAAGCCATTTCAATACCGAAGAGACTTGCTGCTATGAGGAAAATCAAAACATTGATTAGAAGAATGATCTCCCCAACCTGCATGCTCAGTTTGCGGGTCATGTACAAGGCAAGGACTTCTGTTCCATCAATAACACATCCGCCGCGCATTGCAAAGCCGATACCTGCACCGAGAAAAAATCCCCCGAACACTGCAATGAGTAATTTATCGTCGGTAATCCGCGGAACATGCATGGTTTGCAGAACGAGCAACACTGCAGAAAGCACAATAATTGCCACAAAGGTTTTCACCGCAAATATTTTGGATACCTGCCGAAAGCCAAGGAAAATAAAAGGAAGATTGAGTACAAAGATGTAAAAGGGAACATTTAGCGGGGTAAGCTTGGCCATGATCAGCGACACACCTGTTACACCGCCGTCGAGCAGACCATTGGGAACAATAAAACCTTCGAGTCCGAATGCTGCACATGCAATACCCAGGAGAATCCAAAGCGAATCTTTGAAAATATGCTCATACTCCGAGCGGTTTCCAACAAGGTAAACACCAACCTTTCGCAGGTCGATTTCTGATAGTTTACGTGCCATTTCGCAGCAATGTCAGAAAAAAAAACCAATCAGCTTTCACTGTTCGAAAGAGAAACGGAAACCAGGTAGTTTTCAACTGCTTTCAGCATGGAAATATTGGAACTTTCGATTTCCCGGATCATATTCATGAGGGAAGAAAAATTCACAGAAGGATGTTTTTTGGGATTACTGATCAGCTTCATTGCCACTTCCTGCATTTTTGAGGTGATGTCCCTGTTCATCCCACTGAGGTATTCGTTCACTGTATGTTGAAAGGTGCCCGGATCTTTTAGTATGGCATGAACCGCTTTGTAATAGTCGTTTTGCAGGGAACGAATCAAATGAAACATTCTGAATTTCTCATCGTCCGAACTGTTCAAAAGGTCTTCGAGGTTATGCCGGATATCTTTCATCTCCTTGGCACAAAAAGCAAAATCTCTTATGGATGAACTCAGCGCGGTAAGTTGTTTTGAACGCTGCTCCGGCATTTGCGACTGCTGCATGAGCACCACAAATTGATTGATCTCGTTCTCATAGGATTTTAATCGATCGTACTTTTCAAAAAGCACACTCCCCTGAAACGTTTCTGCAACAATACTTTCGTTCAGACGCAAGGTTTCTTTTCCAAATTTTAACGCTTCGTTCTGCAGGGCGACACATGCAGAAAAAGGTTCGGATGCCTGTACTTCATGCAAAAATCCGGTTAGGTGTACTTCACCCGTTTTGATCTTTTTATCAATGAAACGCGTAAACCATCCCAGCAGCGGAATCATAACAATTATCAAAACAATATTTGCAAGCGACTGAAAAGCAACCAGCAAATAGAGGGGATTATGTAATCCCATTACTTCTTGTAAAAACCAGACATACAACGGAAACAATGCAATGGAAAGCAGGGCCTGAAATACATTCATAAAGAACTGTCCCCATCCTGTTTTTCTACGTACTGCATTTGCATTGATGGTTCCCAATAAAGCGGTAACCGTAGTTCCCAGATCGGAACCGATAGCAAGAAAAATAGCCTGCTCGAGTGATACAACACCACTGGCAAGCATCGAAAGATAGATCGCAACAGATGCTGAGCTCGACTGAATAATAGCGGTAAGTCCAAACCCTGCTAAAAAGAAAAATATTTTGGGACTACCTTCCCAGCCACTGAGATCAAACTTGCCTGATAATTCCGCAAATGCATCTTTCAAAAAATCCAGTCCAAGAAACATCAGGCTGAATCCGATCAGAAAATGACCACCTTCTCGGAGCCGGCTCTTGCTGAACATGGACATCAATCCTCCCAATGCAAAAAAGGGAAGAGTAAGCGCTTTTAGATCAAAACTAAATCCAACCGCAGAAACGATCCATCCGGTTACCGTTGTACCCAGATTAGCGCCTAAAATGATTCCCAAACCGCTTTTTAATCCGATGATTCCAGCTCCGGTAAACGACATCACCAAGAGGGTGACCATTGAACTGCTGCGAATAATCGCCGTGGTAATTGTTCCTGCCAAAACCGCTTTTACAGGAGTCCCCGTGTGTCGTTTCAGGAAACGTTTGAATGAACGTCCCACTAACTGAACAAGTGCATCTTCGAGCAGACGGATACCGAACAAAAAAAGTCCGAGTCCACCCAAAAAATACATCCACTTTATGTTCAGGAAAAAATCCATTCTATGATTGCAAATTTACCAGCTGATCGTTATGCGAATATGACACACCTCATTTAAACCAATACCAGATCGTTTTCATCCATTCGTTATTCAGCGCAATCATTCCTTCTTCAGACTCCCACCATTTGAATTCATTGTATTTCGTACTGGGAGCTCCCACAATGATCCATTCGACCGAAGAGGAGCGGAATTCCGAGCGAAAAACTTTCCGCATGCGTGCGGTGTGAAATTTGGAGGAGAGCAACATTACTTTTTTCAAACCGTTCGACTCACAGTATTCACGAATCACCTTTGCCTCTTCGCGGGTGGAAGTCGATTTGTTGATCACCGCCAGCGAAGAATCGGGTATTCCTGCAGAGCGCATATAAAACGCCGTGACTTCAGCCTCTGTCATGGCTTGTCCGAGTGCTTCGAGAATGGATGGAACATTCTCACCGGTACAGATAAATTTATCGGCATATCCCTTTTCGAACATCTTCACAGCAAATAATCCGCGTTCGTAGGAGCTTCCCCCCAATACAAAACAGGCTTCCACTTTCTGCGGCTCATCAACCGAAACGAGTACGCCTGCCATTCCACGCATTATTGAAAAGCGGAAAACAAAAAGCAATAGCAGAATTGCAAAAAATACTGACCACCGAATGATCCGTCGCTTGTGAAAAAAATTTTTGAGTCGTGTTTTTATTTCCATCTACATGTAAGCTCAACGTTTTTTCTCCATCGGATTTCATTTTCAGCAGCATCAAAAAATACTGCCTAACGTTCGGCACAACGAAGATAGGAAACGAATAATTAGAGCGCACAAAGTTTGATTTAGCCTGTTTCGAAACAATTGGGTCCGATTCGTGTTATTTCCTTAAGTCGAAAAACACTACCTTTGCACCTCAATTCCACCCATGGGAACACCCGTAAAGCCTTATAATCAGGACGACAGCAAAAAACAGCAGGTCGCACAGATGTTCAATAACATTTCGCACCGTTATGATTTTCTGAATCATTTCCTGAGTATGGGTATCGACCATATTTGGCGAAGAAAGGCCATTGGAATTTTGCGCAAGGAAAGCCCCAAACATATTCTGGATATTGCCACAGGGACAGGCGATTTTGCAATTGCAGCACTCAAGCTCCATCCTGAAAAAGTTACCGGCATCGATATTTCTGTTGGAATGCTGGAAAAGGGTCGCGAAAAAATGAAAAAGCGCGGTTACGATAATCGTGTTGAAATGCTGGAAGGCGATTCCGAAAACCTTCCTTTTGCAGATGCTTCTTTCGATGCCATTACCGTTGGATTCGGAGTTCGAAACTTCGAAAATCTGGAAAAGGGGCTGGGAGAAATGCTTCGTGTTCTTCGTCCCGGCAAAACTGCTGTCATTCTGGAATTCAGCAAACCACGTCGATTTCCGGTTAAGCAATCGTTCAATTTCTACTCGAGGCGAGTGATTCCCTTCATTGGTAGAACCATCTCAAAAGATAAAGCAGCATACACCTATTTACCTGAGTCGGTGGAGGCCTTTCCGGAAGGGAAGGATTTTCTCCGCATCCTCGAAAAAGTGGGGTATACCGATGTTAAAGCCAAAACCGTCAGCGGAGGAATTGCAACGATTTATACCGGTCACAAAAGCCGTTAAGGCAACAAAACGGAACTACTGCCGTTTTAATGATTATTTTTGGAGGTAATGTCACATCGAATTCACACCATTCTTGCGCTTGTATTGTTTCTCCTGGGAAGTCCATTTCTGCTTGCCCAGAAAGAGCGTGTGGGTAACCTGAAGAATTTCGACAAGAAACCGTATCACTTCGGATTCATTCTTGCTTACAATACATCCAATTTTTACCTCGATACCTACAATGCTTTTCCTACATCCGATTCGCTGATGTGGATTGGTGCAGAAAGACAACCTGGCTTTGATCTTGGTCCGCTGGCCTCGCTCAATCTGAGTAAAAATATTTCCTTGCGATTTATTCCTGCAATTTCGTTTCAGGACCGTCGTTTGCGTTACGGATTTTACAGAACTACCAACGGAGAATTGCAAAACGACGAAGTAATACGACGCGTAGAATCCACCTATATCAATCTTCCATTCAACCTCAAACTCCGTACCGACCGGGTAAACAATTTTGCAGCTTATGCGGTGGTCGGTTACCAATACAGCATTGATATGGCATCGCAAAAAGATGTCGTCAACACCTTCGGCAGAGAAGCCATTGTGCGCATACGCCGACCGGATCATGCCTGGCAGGTTGGTGGTGGACTGGATTTTTTCCTGCCTTATTTTAAGTTTGGACTGGAGTTAAAAGTTTCTTCCGGATTTAAAAATCTGTTGCTTCAGGACAACAACATGTACACTTCACCCATTGATCGTTTACGTTCTAAAGTGGTGTTGTTTTCATTCACCTTCGAAGGATAAATCGTGGCCCGCGAGTTTCAGATTCAGGTCCTGCCCGAAGACACCATCAACGATGCACAACTTCGCAAAGCCATTGCCAAATCCATTGGTGTTAGCGAAACGGATCTGGGGCCCTACCGCATCGACCGCCGATCTATCGATGCACGGGGACGACAGGTAAAATTCACAATGAAAATCACCGTTTTTGATCCCAACGAAAAAATACCGGGAGAAACGTATGTTTTCGAAGCCAAAAATGTAAGTCAGGCAGAAGAAGTCCACATTATCGGTGCCGGTCCCGCAGGATTATTTGCGGCCTTGCGAGTGATTGAGTTAGGTAAAAAACCGGTCATTTTTGAACGCGGAAAAACTGTTCGCGACAGGAGAAGAGATCTTGCCATCCTTACAAAAAACCACATTGTAAATCCTGAATCCAATTACTGTTTCGGAGAAGGCGGAGCAGGAACCTATTCGGATGGAAAATTATATACCCGTTCTACAAAACGCGGTGATGTAAAACAAATTCTCTCGCTATTGGTTGCACACGGAGCAGATGAATCTATTCTGATTGATGCACATCCTCATATCGGAAGTAATAAATTACCCGGCATCATTGAAGCCATTCGCGACAGCATCCGCAAATGTGGTGGTGAAGTCCACTTCGAATCCAAACTCACCGATCTCAGCACCGAAAACGGGAATATTCGTTCCATTACAATCAATGGTGATCAAAAAATTCCGGTCAACAATCTGATACTTGCAACTGGACATTCGGCGCGTGATATTTTTTACCTCTTGCACAAAAAGAATATTCTCATCGAGGAAAAAACATTCGCGCTCGGTGTGCGTGCAGAACATCCGCAAAGCATCATCGATCAGGCACAATACCATTGCACCGTTCGCGGACCATATCTCCCACCCGCATCCTATTCGCTGGTAGAGCAGGTAAAAGATACCGGAGTCTATTCGTTTTGTATGTGTCCGGGAGGAATCATTGCCCCTTGCGCCACTTCGCAGGAAGAAATTGTTACCAACGGTTGGTCGCCATCACGCAGAAATAATCCATTTGCCAATTCCGGAATTGTAACCACAGTTACCGAAGAAGAATTAAAAAACTTTCGTCAGTTTGGTCCCTTAAGCGCATTGAAATTTCAGGAAGCCATAGAACGTGCCTGTTGGATTGCCGGAGGCAAAACACAAACTGCACCTGCACAACGCATGATAGATTTCATCGAGGGAAAAACATCTTCCACCCTACCCGATTGTTCCTACCATCCGGGAATAAAAAGTGTTTCCTTGAAAGAAGTATTGCCGGAAACGCTGGCATCGCGACTAAAATTTGGTTTCAAGGCATTTGCGCAAAAAATGAAAGGTTACGGAACCAATGAAGCAGTGCTGGTTGCTCCTGAAAGCCGCACCTCATCACCCGTTCGAATTCCGCGTAATAAAACAAGTCTTCATCACCCTCAAATCAAAGGTCTTATCCCCTGTGGCGAAGGTGGCGGATATGCCGGAGGAATTGTGTCGGCGGCAATTGATGGGCAACGTTGCGCAGAAGCCACTTGTCACTGAAAAGGAAAAAATCAGTTCTTATTTCCGTATGCAAACTGATTTCAGAAAATTACGCGGTAAAATCCACGCCAGTTATTGTATTGCAATTCTTCACAAGAAAATTTTCTTACTCATCTGAATAGTAAGCATGTAAATGGATTTTGGAATTCATGTCCCGAATAATGGTTTCGTGGAATTTTAAACAATCGGATGAATAATTTGTCCTGAACTTAACAAGCGGTTCATCTGATATTTGGATTACACCACCACTTGCCCACCGGGAAAGGAAGGTCCATATTGCCAAAAAATTAAAAAATGAAAAAGGTTTTTCTTTCTGTCACCCTTCTTCTCATCGTTTTGTTTGCCCAGGCGCAATACCAGATCGGGCAACGCACTATTACGTTCAACGATCCTTCGCGCACAGGAGGATTTGGTTCAGGAGGTGGTCCCGGCCGTCAGATTCAGTCGGAGATTTATTATCCTGCTACAAGCAACGGACTTAACACACCATTCGCAAGTGGAACATTTCCGGTGATTGTTTTTGGACATGGCTTTGTGATGAGTTGGGATGCTTACCAAAACATCTGGCAGAATCTTGTTCCCCAGGGTTACATCATGGTATTTCCGCGAACAGAAGGAGGATTTAGTCCAAGTCACCAAAACTTCGCACTCGATCTTCGTGTTTGTGTCGAAAAAATGGCGCTGCTGAATGCCGACAATACCTCACCGTTCTATCAAAAACAAAACGGAAGAAGTGCGATCATGGGACATTCAATGGGAGGAGGAGCCACCATACTTGCAGCAAACGGATATACCGCTATTCAAACAATAGTAGCACTAGCACCAGCAGAAACCAATCCTTCAGCGGTAAGCGCTGCACCCGGGATAACTGTACCTGCGCTTGTTTTTTCAGGAGCACAAGATGGTGTGACACCACCTGTCGATCATCATCTTCCTATTTTTAATGCAATCGGTTCATCGTGTAAAACCTATCTATCCATCCCCGGCGGCGGACACTGTTATTTTGCCAATAGCAATTTCAATTGTGATTTTGGAGAATCCACTTCCTCTACCGGAATTTCTATTACAAGAGCACAACAGCAGGATGTTAGTCAGGATCATTACGGATTATGGCTCAACTATCATTTAAAAAGCAATTGTGCATCCTGGTCGCAATTCCTCGATTCGCTGCAATATTCCACACGCATTATCGACAATCATTTATGTGGCATTACAGTTGTACAGGCACAACCCGGCATTATTTCCCAAGCCAGTTGTGGAATGAATAACGGATCTGCATCCGTAATTGCAAGTGGCGGACAAGCGCCATATTCGTACCTCTGGAGCAATGGTCAAACTACTTCAACAGCAAGCAGCCTTGCGGCAGGATCTTATACCTGCACGGTTACCGACGGGAATTCATGTTCTGTTATTGTCAATGTATCCATATCCTCTTCCGGTGGTCCAACAGCAACCATTACCACTACCCCTGCCAATTGCGCAGGCGGCACAGGATCATTTACTGTGGCACCTTCAGGAAGCGGACCATTTACCATCGACTACAACGGCGTAAATCCGGCAAGTGCTCCCGCAGGAAATTATTCGATTGAAGTAACAGATAACAATGGCTGTACATCTGCATTTCCGGTTACGATCAGCGAACCAGCTGCGATATCAATAACAGGTAATGCCAATTCACCACAAAGTGGAAACGACGGCACCATCGACTTAAATGTAAGCGGAGGAACTGCACCGTATCAATATTCATGGTCGAACGGTTCCACTTCTGAAGATTTATCCGGACTTGCTGCCGGAACATATACAGTAACAGTAACAGATAATTCAGGATGCACCGGAACTCAGAGCTTCACCCTCAATCCTGCAACCGGTACAGGTATTGATGAAGCAGATGCATCATCACTAATTATTGAACAATCCGGCGGTAGTATCAAACTGATCAGCACAAAACCAATTGCACAGTTGCAACTGTTCGATATCAGTGGAAGACTGATCTGGAAGAACGCAACAATCGCTACATCCGTTGAAATTCAAACCGGTAATTTTGCCTTTTCCCTGGGGGTATTACTTGTGGAATTTGAAGATGGTCGGGTTGAACGATACAAAATCGTAGTACAACCCTAATTCATTAATTATCAAAGCATCACATTAGTGGTGCTTTTTTTTTGACCTGATTTAAACAAATGTTTAAATTTGCATTCATGAGCGTATCCTCTCCATCAAAAGACCAAATCATAAAAGCTGCAGGAATCCTGTTTCGGAAAAAAGGATTTAAGGCTACTACCATACGGGAGATTGCACAAAAGAGCAAGACGAATATTGCCTTGGTTTCCTATTATTTTGGTGATAAGGAAAAGTTGTACAATGAAATTCTGAGCAAGGATATTCAGAAATTCAGATTAGGATTGAGCAGTATCATTCATGATCCCAAAAGTTCAATCCGGGAAAAACTAATTGCGTTTGTAAATTATTATTTCGACCAGCTTGAACAGCAACCTGAACTTTCAGCTTTTGTGATGAATGAATTGCAGAAGTCTCCCGGTCGTACGGCGGGTAAAATTCAGAAGAGCACCTCGTTTATGGATTCTGTGTTCTACAAACAAATCAAAAAGGAAATGCGTCCTGCTCCAAACGGAAAAAAGGACCCTATGCAAGTGCTGGTGAACCTATATGCGCTCACTGTATTTCCCTTCAGTACTTCAGAAATGATCAAGCGAATGACAGGCAGCGATGAAGAATCTACATCCTTAATGATCAGCAACCGCCGAGCACAAATCGTGGAGTGGATATTGGCTATTCACTTCTAATTTTTTTTAGTTATAATTTAAACAACTGTTTAAAATGAAAACTTCCTATTTTTTAAATGAGCTACAAGCAAGGGAATTTCTTACGAACTGGAACAACTCCATTATACAACGATGCGGAAGAGCATGGAAATCGGAATTTGTACCTACAAAATGGGGAAAAACGCATGTATTGCATCTTCATGCGGAGCAAGAACATTTACCGGCGCTGATCATTTTTCCCGGAGCACGTACCAGCGGATTGGTTTGGGAATTGGACAATGCCATGGAAAAAATAAAGAATCACCGAATATTCCTGATCGATGTAAACGGTCAGCCGACATTAAGCGATGGAAATTGTCCGGATATGAAAAAAGGAGAATTGGGCGAATGGGCAAGTCAGGTAATGGATGCATTACATCTTGAACAGGCACATATTGCAGGCGCATCATTTGGAGGATTGATCTCTTTGCAACTGGCTGTACATTCAGCGAAAAAAGTTCAAAGTATTGCTTTGCTAAATCCTGCAGGATTGGCATCCTTCTCCATGAAACCAAAAAACATGTTTCAGAATTTACGTCCGCTACTCACAAAAAAAAGACGTCATGTTGAATCGTTTATTCAATCCATCGTCCTCCACGCTCCCGAACACCAACTCGAAAATGAGGCATTTCAAAAACTTGCCGACTACCAGCATTATGTCATTCTTCATCATCGTTTCAAAGGCGATTACCCCGCCCGACAACCGGATCAGTTGTTAAAAGGAATTCAGCAGCCTTGTTTGTTATTGCTGGGAGAAAATGATCCTTTATTTCCCTGGCAAAAAAGCAAAAAGAGGGCTGAAAAGCATTTCACAAAAAAACCGGTGGTGCAAATCCTTCCAGGTATCGCGCATGGAATTGAAACCTTGCCGTTGGCGCTTGAATTGGTCAATGATTGGATCAACAATCCTGAAAAATAGTCAGATAAACAGCGTAAAACCTGAAAAATTTGCAGGCAGAACTTGCAGAATCCTGCTAAAATTTCCGAAAAACACTATCGGCATTTGTCTTGAGGTATCATGCCAAAACATGTATAACCTAAAAAACAATAGCCATGACACTCGTTAAAAAGTACAACCGCTTTCCCTTTTTCCCATCCATGTTCGATGATGAAATGCTAAAATCTATGTCCAACTGGCCCGGAACCATGCACCATAATGCATCCATCCCTGCAGTGAACATCGCCGAAAAAGAAGATGCATTTGTAATTGACGTTGCAGTACCGGGATTGAGTAAGGAAGATTTTAAAGTCGAACTCAGCAACAACATTCTTACTATTTCAAGTGAGAAGGAAAGCAAACAGGAAAACAACGACGAAAAAGGACAATACACACGCAAGGAATTCCATTATGCGTCGTTTACCCGTTCGTTTACCCTTCCTGAAAAACTGATCGATCAGGAAAAAATCAATGGAAGCTATGATAACGGCATCCTTCAATTGGTTCTTCCCAAAAAAGAACAAACCCTTAATAAAGGAAGCCGCAACATTGAAATCCGCTAAGGATAAATTCTAAAAGAGAACGGACTGTTTCGCAATGGAACAGTCCGTTTTTTTTCTACGCATCAATCCGATTTACGCGCTCTTGTCATTTCACGTTTACCCGGAGGTCCCGGCAATCGTTCTACACTGAATCCCGCTGCTTTCATAGTGCGTTTGACTTCGCCTTTTGCACAGTAGGTGACAAGGATTCCACCCGGATGCAATAAGCGATACATCTGTTGAAATACTTCTATCGTCCACAACTCCGGTTGTACCCGTGGAGCAAATGCATCGAAAAAAATGACATCATAAGAGTTGGCCTCAAGATTGGCTTCACGAAAATCTCCTTCGTGTTTGAATAAACTAAAATGCGCATTTAACGGATGCACCTCGTTCCAACTGCAGGTGTGCAATTGCAAAAACAATTCATCGGCCAATAATCGTTTGCCATAATTCAACTGCAAAACCATTTCTTTTTGAAGAGGATATTTTTCTGTGCTTACAAATTCGATTGCAATCTGATTTTTCTCCGCAAACAACAAGGCCAGTAAAGCATTCAATCCGGTACCAAAACCAATTTCCAACACTTTCAATTTTGCTTTATCATTAGCGGCAACTTCAAGACCATTTTTAATAAATACATGCATGGATTCCGTTTCTGCACCATGCACTGAATGATAGGTTTCATCGCGGTCGGGAAGAAAAAGGGTTACCGATCCATCAGCTGTAGTTACCGTACGTAAATTGGAATCCATATTGAGTAAAAGGTCGTCTTTTTTAAGCAATGGAACAAAGATAAGGAAGAACGGTCGTTTGGAATGGTCAAAGGTCCGGAACAGCATTCCACCATCAAAACCCTGCAACATTAGCTGCGTTTTATAAGCAAAACGTGTATTATGGACAAAGGAACAGTTATGGCTCTTTTCGTGGTGGGAATCTTCACGGTTATGGCAATTATCGTGTGTTAAGGCAATATTGTCGAAGAAAAACAGATCCTTAGTGGGAATGGCTCACAGGGGATTTGTTTTTTAGTAATTTTCGGTCCCAATGACAAGGACCGGACTTCTGACAGTGCTACTTTTTTTCTGCAATTCGCTTTTGCATGCGCAGGAACTGCATAGTGTTTCAGCAAAAAAATCTGAACAAATCATAAAGATAGATGGACTTCTTGAGGATGATGCCTGGAAAAATGCCATGATCATTTCCGATTTTCGTCAGTGGTTTCCATTTGATTCCTCCATGGCGAAATCGAAAACGGAAGTGATGGTTGCGTTTGATAAAGATCATCTCCACATTGCTGCCATTTGCTATGATGAATTACCCGGAGAGCATGTTATACAATCGCTCAAACGGGATTACGATCCTCTGCTGAGTGATGGATTCTATGTTTACATCGATCCTTTTTCTGATCTGACCAATGGATTTGTATTTGGCGTAAATCCGCACGGTGCCCAGATGGAAGGACTCATTCAATATGGTGGCAATATGGGCATCTCCACAGTTTGGGATAATAAATGGTTCTCAGAAGTGAAACAATATCATTCCGAAGGAAAATGGATCGTTGAGATGGCGATTCCTTATAAAACATTGCGTTTTCCTGAAAACATCAAAGAATGGCGAATCAATTTTGCGCGCTACGATTTTAAACGCAATGAAATTTCGGTATGGTCAGGAGTACCTCGTAATTTTTCCACTTCTTCACTTGCATTTACCGGAAAACTACTACTAGAAGAAGCACCACACAAAGAAGGTTCAAATGTTTCCTTGATTCCATATGCCATTGGAACAGCAACCGGAAATTACCAAAACCAGACTGCTGAAAAATTTCGTCCCAATGCCGGTTTGGATGCAAAAATCGCGGTGAATTCATCGTTGAACCTGGATCTCACCATCAATCCCGATTTCGCGCAGGTAGAAGTGGATCGTCAGGTAACGAACCTTTCACGTTTCAGTTTATTTTTTCCCGAAAGAAGAAATTTCTTTCTTGAAAACAGCGATCTCTTCGAGCGATTCGGATTCCGACAGATTCGTCCCTTTTTTTCACGACGCATCGGTTTGAATAACGGAGAAGCTGTTCCCATTCTTTTTGGTGCCCGTTTGAGTGGAAAAATCAATCGCGACTGGAGAATTGGTGCAATGACCATGCAAACCGAAGGCGGATCGCAAAGTGGACTTGAAGGACAAAACTATTCTGTTGCTGCAGTCACGTACCAGATGAAAGGCCGCTCCAATATTTCGGGAATACTGGTGAACAGACAAGGATTCATTAAGCAAGACATGAATTTCGCGGATTACAATCGCATAGCGGGTATCGACTGGAACATTGCAACAATGGACAATCGTTTAATGGGGAAAATTTTCATGCATCATTCGTTTTCTCCGCACAAAACGGAAAATGCAATGGCACATGCCTCATGGATACATTACGAAACTCCAAAACTTGTTCTCGAATGGAATCACGAATATGTTGGTCACAATTACTCCGCCGATGTTGGCTTTGTTCCCCGTATCGATTTTTTTAATCCCAATAACGGACAGATTGAAAAACGAT
This sequence comes from Flavobacteriales bacterium UBA2798, assembly GCA_002351955.1. Lineage (GTDB taxonomy): Bacteria > Bacteroidota > Bacteroidia > Flavobacteriales_D > UBA2798 > UBA2798. Next base: position 36,576 of record DEHO01000081.1, on the reverse strand, counting down.
CCTACCTCCGATTAGAACCATATGCCGCATGGAATTTCTATCCGAAATCAACACTCATCAACAAACATGGTCCATCGGTTTATATGAGTCAGTATTTCGATGGTACCTATCTCGAAAACGAACGCTATTTGAGTGCAAGCTATACTGTACGTTTTCAAAACACGGCATCAACCGGTATAGAGCTCATCAATAATTATGTGCTCCTGTATTTTGATCAGGACATCACCTTTTCAGGAAACAATGCCTTGGATACAGGAGGATATGTTTACAATCATGTACGCGGCTTTTTTAATTCTGATAAACGTAAACTCATCACCTATACGCTTAACCTCGATTACGGCGCCTATTTCTCCGGTAAAAAGACGACAGCAGATGCGTCTGTCAGCTGGCGCAAACAACCCTGGGGAATCTTCTCGCTTTCTGCACGGTACGACAGAATAGATATGCCGGAAGGATTTCAGGATGTTGACCTGTTGCTGATTAGTCCGCGTGTGGATCTTTCATTTACAAAAAGTTTGTTCTTCACTACATTTATTCAATACAACACGCAGATTGAAAACGTAAATATCAATTCCCGACTCCAATGGCGATTCAGGCCGATGTCGGATCTGTTTATTGTTTACACGGAGAATTACAATCCCTACAACGTTGCCATCAAAAACCGTGCGCTTGCAGTGAAGTTGGTTTGGTGGATTAACGTTTAGAAAACAAGAATAAAAAAGATTTTTCTTCGAAAAAAATCAATATGCATTATTATCTTATAGATAGAAAATGCTATATATTTTCTAAATACCAAGTCACAGCTTCTTGTAATCCTGCTTTAAGGCTATGGCTGGGTGTATACCCTAAAACATTCCGTGCTTTCTCAATGCTTGCCAGTGAATGGGGAATTTCGCCCGGACGTTCATTCTCATGAGTCACCGAAATGGTTTTCACATTTGGTGCATGAACAGAGAGTGCATTTTTTATTTCTGTGATTAATTCCAAAAGTGTAGTGCGTTCACCAAAGGCAATATTGAACACTTCTCCAAACGCTTTTTCGTTTGTGGTAAAGGCAGCCTTTTCATTGGCTTGAATAACGTTTTTTATATAGGTGAAGTCGCGGGAATTGGAGCCATCACCGTAAATGACCGGCGATTTTCCTTCGAGAAATAGCTTGATGAATTTAGGAATAGCTGCAGCATACGCACCGTCTGGATCCTGGTGTTTGCCGAATACATTGAAATAACGTAACCCTATTACTTCCATTCCATGCAGTCGATGAAATACACCTGCATACAACTCGTTGATGTATTTGGAAGCTGCATAAGGTGAAAGTGGTTTACCAATAGCATCCTCCACTTTGGGCAAGCCGGAATGATCGCCATAGACGGATGAACTTGTAGCATAAACAAATCGTTTTACTCCTGCCTGATGTGCTGCATGAATGACATTCAGAAATCCGTCAACATTCACCGAATTGGTAGTAAGCGGATCTTTCACTGAACGCGGTACTGAACCTAATGCAGCCTGGTGCAATACGATGGATATCCCCTTCATCGCTTCACCGCATTTTGACTTATCACGAATATCACCCTCCACAAAACAAAAATTCGGGTGCGAATAAAATCCTGCTATGTTGGAAGGTTTTCCGGTGAGGAAATTATCCATCCCTGTAACTGAATATCCCAACTCAAGAAAGTGCTCGCATAAGTTGGAGCCGATGAATCCCGCTGCTCCTGTGATGAGAATATGTTGCGGATGAGAGGGCATTGGGATTGGGAATTGAATTAGGGATTGGGGATTGGATTGGGGATTTTAAAAACCGGGGGCTGAAGCCCCCGGATACGAAATGGTAATGACATTGATAACATCCGGGCTGAAGCCCGGATGTTATTTCGCGTAATTGACAGCGCGCTTTTCGCGGATCACGGTAATTTTTACCTGACCAGGATAAGTCATTTCTGTTTGGATACGTTGCGAAATATCGAATGCAAGTTTATCTACATCAGCATCACTCACCTTCTCCGCTTCACACATCACACGCAGTTCGCGTCCTGCCTGAATAGCGTAGGCCTGACTAACTCCGGTATATGATTGCGCAAGTTCTTCGAGTTCCTTGATTCGTTTGATGTACGATTCAACAATCTCACGACGCGCACCGGGACGTGCTCCTGAAATAGCATCACACACCTGCACGATAGGCGCATAGAGCGTGGTCATTTCAATTTCGTCGTGGTGAGCTCCAATCGCATTGCAGATATCGGCCTTTTCGCCAAATTTTTCTGCAAGCTTCATTCCCAAAATAGCATGTGGCAATTCGGGTTCTTCGTCGGGAACTTTTCCAATATCGTGTAACAATCCTGCACGCTTTGCAATCTTCGGATTCAATCCAAGTTCAGATGCCATTATCGCACAAAGATTGGCTACTTCCCTACTGTGCTGAAGCAGATTTTGTCCGTAAGAAGAACGGTATTTCATCCTTCCAACCATACGAATCAGTTCAGGATGCAATCCGTGAATACCAAGGTCGATGGTAGTACGCTTTCCGATCTCAACAATTTCTTCTTCGAGTTTATGTTTCGTTTTTGAAACGATTTCCTCAATACGCGCAGGGTGAATTCGTCCGTCGCTTACCAGTTGGTGAAGTGCAAGACGTGCAATTTCGCGGCGAACGGGATCAAAGCAGGAAAGAATAATTGCTTCCGGTGTATCATCAACAACAATTTCTACTCCTGTTGCAGCTTCAAGTGCGCGAATATTTCTTCCTTCACGACCAATGATGCGTCCTTTGAGTTCATCATTTTCGATATTGAAAACGGAAACGGCATTCTCAACCGCCTGCTCTGTTGCAACACGCTGAATGGTTTGAATAACGATGCGTTTTGCTTCTTTGTTTGCAGTCAGCTTCGCTTCATCCATAATCTCCTTCACATGCGCCATTGCATCTGTACGGGCTTCTGCTTTGAGTGCTTCTACCAATTGAGCTTTTGCATCTTCTTTGCTGTATCCTGAAATCTTTTCGAGTTCGGCAACCTGTTTCTGGTGAGCCTTATCGAGTTCTTCCTGACGCTTTTGCAATTTTTCACTCTGTGCGTTGAGAGTATCGCGCTGACTTTGTGCTTCACGCTCTGTGCGTGTTACATCTTCCATCTTGCGGGATAGTTCTTTTTCCTTGCTCTTGATGCGATCTTCAGCACTTTGAATTTTGCGATCACGTTCGATCACTGCTTTTTCATGCTCCTCTTTTAGCTGAAGGAATTTTTCTTTCGCTTGAAGGATTTTGTCCTTTTTGATGTTCTCGCCTTCTTTTTCGGCTTCGCGAATGACCTCTTCACGCTTTTTGCGAAGGACCCCGTTCAGAATCACATAAATGATGATCCCTCCGAGAACAAGTCCTGCTGCAGCGCCGATCATTAAACTGATAGGTTCCATTGTGGATGTGTATATAGTGGTTTAACAATGCCGGGCACATTACCGGAATCGCAGACCGAAACAAACCAAGGGGAAGATCAAACGCGCGATAAGTAAGCGTCGAGCATACGTTCAATATCGGCAAGACTCGCAGCATCAGCATCGGACATTCCTCCGGTGGATTTTTGACGAAGTTGGGTTGCCATAGTAAGAGCAGTCATAGCCAGCAGATCCTGGATATCCTTAACAGCGTAATTCTCTTGCAGCGAACGAATGTTTTCATTCACATCGTGGGCAGCTGCACGGATCAATTCTTCCTCTCCCGGCTGAACCGAAAGCGGATAGGAACGAGTTCCAATGTTGACCTTTATGGAGATTTCACTCATGGGACCTATTTGCTCAATAACGTTATGCAGTTATCGATCTCCCGCATCAGTTCATTGATCTTACGTTTCATATCGGCCGATCGTTCGTCCGACTGGTTCAATGCTCCAGCGTTCTTCAGCACTTCCATATTCCGGTTCAAAGTTGCGATTTCGGATTGTCTGCGGTCAATTTCGCCATGCAACTGACTAATGAATTGCTGCAATTGAACCCTCTCAGCCTCAAGAACCTTAACACGTTCCTGCAACTGACCCTCAGACCTTTTCACTTCATCACAATGGTGAATCAAACGTTCAACTTTTGCTTTGAGTGAGGCTGTCATCCTGTTCGTTAATTTGTTACGGTATAGAAGTAACTACGCAAAATTAACAAAATAGAGGGTATATCAACAGGAAATCGGTACGTAATCGAAGCATTTTTAAGGTAAGCGCTGTGGAAATCTAATACGCAATCGTTTCGGCACGGTTTTCATGGCATGTACCTTTAAGGTTCAATTACCTGACCAAATCCCAAAACACGATTTTAAATGATTGAAAAACAAGCCACAAAGAAAATAAAACGGTGTTTTTTGAATCCACTATCCGGATTTTTACTGTTGGCAATGTCGCTTGCAATTAGCCCTAATACAATTGCTCAAACCTACCCACAAAACTATTTCCGCTCTCCAATGGACATCCCACTTTACCTCTCCGGAAGCTTTGGGGAGCTGAGAGCAAACCATTTTCACACCGGACTCGACATCAAAACCCAAGGCGTGGAAGGTCAGCGGATCTATGCTACAGCAGAAGGATACATCTCCCGCATCCGGGTATCGCACTACGGGTACGGACTCGTATTGTACATGAATCACCCCAACGGATACACAACAGTTTATGCTCACCTCTCGCGTTTTCATTCGTCGATCGAAAAATACATCCGTGAAAAACAATACGAGTTGCGCAAAGAAGAGGTTGATCTCGATTCGCTGCCATCCGAATTATTTGTTTTCAAAAAAGGTGATGTCATAGCATGGTCAGGAAACTCAGGAAGTTCGGGCGGACCCCATCTTCATTTTGAAGTGCGGGAAACAGCAACTGAAAAAGCACTTAATCCCATGCTTTTCGGATTCGATGTAAAAGATGATATCAAACCGACCATTCATGATATAAAAATCTATCCGCTTACAGATACCAGCGTAATTGATGGTCAGAGTTCAGAACGAATGATCAAAGCCACCGGCGCAAATGGAAAATATTCCCTGGTAAAGGAAGTCAAAGCAAGAGGTACAGTAGGATTTGCAGTACACACCATCGATATGACCACCGGATCAGGGAATTTATGCGGAGTTTACGAAGTAGAATTGTATATGAAAGACAGTTTGCTGTGGAAGCAACAAATGCAATGCATCGATTTTCGCACAAACAGATACATCAATACGCACATGGATTATCTGGAACATCGCGATAACAAAAACAGTTACCACAAAAGTTATATCAAGGGAAATAATGCACTGGATATTTATCCTGTTAAAGTGAATAACGGATGGGTAACGGTACAACCTGGACAACGAATAAAAATGAAATACCTGGTAAAAGATATCAAAGGGAATGTATCTGAACTTCAATTCACCATTGTAAGTGACAGCACTAAAATTCCACCGGCAAAATCAGATCCTTGTCCGAAAAGCTCAATGGAGGAATACGGATTGTTCCCTGTGCATTGGGATCATCCCAACATCATCCGGTTTATGGATATGGAAGTTTTAATTCCGGCTACTGGAATTTACGACAATCACTGCATCCTTGTTGAACGACACACACGAAGAAAAGACGCAATAGCATACACTTTCCGTGTTGGAAACAGTGATATTCCGGTTCAGGAATACATGGAGATCTCGCTTCCCTGCGACACATTAATGGAACATCTTCGTCCTTATGCCGTTGGAATCTACATCAATGCAAAAGGAAAAATAAGCAGTGAAGGAGGAATTTATTCCAATGGTCATGTCACCTTCCGGACAAGAAGTTTCGGAAGATATTCTGTAATGCTTGATACTATTGCACCAGTAATTACAGCGGTGAATATTTCAGAAGGGAAAAACGTAAGCGCACAAAAAGAACTGCAATTTACAGTCAGTGATAATCTGAGCGGCGTAAAAACCTATGAGGCATTTATTGACGGAGAGTGGAAATTACTTCGATACAAAGTGAAAACCGGTAAACTGATATTGAACATGGAAGAAGAGAAGGTCACAACCGGCACACATTCATTGGAAGTACGTGTAAGGGATGAAAGGGGAAATGAGGCGTTGTTTAAGTGTACGTTTACGAGGTAAACAGGGGATTTAACCTAGAGGGGGTTTACCGCAAAGGATTAGGTTTTAATTCTGAATGATCATTAACTATTTTTTTCCCGAAGTTTGTCTCTGAATAACAATCTTTTTAAGGGGAGCAAAGAATGCCATAGGCATACGCGAAGGTGTCCTAATGAAAATTTATGGAAACACATTGATAATTCTGGGTTTACCGAAATACAAATGTGAGCTAAAATTGATTTGAATATTTCATGGGTCATCATTTCATTTGTATTCTATAATGGTAATTTATGGATGAGAATCAATTATCACATATTGTAATTGGAAAAGCAATTAAAATACATAAGGAATTGGGACCTGGCTTGTTGGAAGGGGTGTATAAAGAATGTTTAGCAATGTCCTTGGAAAAGGAAGGGCTCAAGGTTGAACGGGAAAAAATGCTTCCTGTTTATTTCGAAGATATAAAATTGACATCTGCCTTTAGAGTTGATTTGCTTGTTGATGGCAAACTGCTCATTGAACTGAAAAGTGTAAATGAAATTCATGATATCCACATNNCTCCTGAAAGACGGAATACGAAGGGTGGTAAATAAACTTTGAATGAATCTAAATTTTCCACAAAGGTTAATTTTCACTTACATCCAACAATCTAATTTGCGATTCCAATTTTCACTTTTTCACCTTCGCGATACACCAAAGGTGTATTTTTACGGTCAGCCGCCAGCCCAACCGTCAGCGTCGGGGAGTCGAAGGGGACTTCACTTAAAAAGATAATGATATACAACGCATTTCCTGGCGAACCAAACACAAGGTCTATCCAAGATCAATAATTAATCCTTTGCGGTTAAAACCGGTATATAGCACTTCAAAATTTCTCCTTTAAGTTTTTGCAATATGTATGTTGCATTCTAATTGAAATTGCTCATTTTTGTCTTCCTGTGAAAAAAACACTTATTGTAGTTTTAGGTCCTACTGCTTCCGGAAAGACAGCACTCAGTATTGCCTTGGCAAGAAAGTACAAGACTGAAATTGTTTCGGCTGATTCACGTCAGGTATTCCGCGAAATGACCATTGGCACAGCTCGTCCTACAGAACAGGAATGGGATGGTGTGCAGCATCATTTACTTGGGCACCTTTCCATTCACGATAACTACAATGCTGCACTTTACGAGAGGGATGCCACGAAAATTCTGAATGCAATTTTTGAAAAGCATGACAATGCCATTGTATGCGGAGGAACCGGATTATACATCAAAGCACTACTGGAAGGATTTGACGAGGTACCACCGGCTGACGAAACTATTCGTCAACAACTGGAAACTGATCTCAGTGAAAAAGGAATTGAATACCTGCAGGAAGAATTAAAAAAACGTGATCCTGATTTTTTCGCAATCGCAGAAATTCAAAATCCACAACGATTAATGCGTGCAATTGAAATGGTTATGGTAAGCGGAAAAACCCATACCGAATTAAGAAAAGGGAAAAAGAAAACACTACCCTGGATAGTTCGAAAAATAGGAATCGATCTTCCACGGGAAGAACTTTACATGCGAATAAACCGGAGGGTAGATGAAATGATGCAAAACGGATTACTTGAAGAAGCAAAAACATTATTTCCCTACAAACACCTTAATGCATTGCAAACGGTTGGCTATACTGAGCTCTTTGATCATTTGGAAGGAAAAATCGACCTGGAAAAAGCCGTTGAACTTATCAAACAACACACCCGCAATTACGCCAAGCGACAACTTACCTGGTTCAGGAGAGATGAAGAAATCATTTGGGTAAAACCGGGAGTAGTTCCTGATTTAGGAATTGAGTAAGCAATCTCCAATTATCCAAATAACTCTTGCGAAACGATATCTGAGCGAGGACGGAATTAGTTCAAGTTCATTCTAACAATTTCGAATTGTAATTTTAATCCCGGGGCTTCGACTCACCTAGGCTGCATGCCACTCAGCCTCTTCTGTTTCAGCCGCGAGGTCTGAGCGTAGCCGAAGACCAATCCTCTTTAAAAATACAGTGCCCAAAAAAACTTCTACCTTCGCAAGCACATTCTTCGATTGAAATGCTGCCGGGAAATTTTAAAAACATGGATCGCCACATCGTTCTGCTTATTCTGGCAGAATGTTGCCTGCAGCTGATCAATGCGGCATTTATGATGATCCTGCTGATTTACATGCAGAAAGAAGGTTATGCCGATTATGAAGCGGCTTACTTTACAAAATTTCGTTTTCTAAGTGTATTGCTTTTTTCCATTCCTATTGGCTACTACATCAGGGGAAGAAAAATAAAACCCCTTTTCTATTTTGCTTGTATTGTTGTTCCGCTCTCCTCTCTTGTTCTTTTATACGCAGTTCATGTTCATTACGACACCCTGATCATGCTTTCGCAATTTATTTGGGGAATGGGCTTTGTCGGATTACAAATCGCAGCTGTTCCATTCATCCTGCGTAATTCATCACCGGGAACAATGACAGAAGGGATTTCCCTGAGTCATGCCACATGGAGCATTGCCGGAGTTGTGTCGGGAATTATGATTTACGGTCTCCACCGAATGGATCCGATTGCATTTAATGAACGAAACCTCTTGGTAATGCTCGCACTGGCAGGATTTGCCGGACTGGTTTTTATCCGACTGATTGACATCCGGGAAAATTTAAATGATCCGGAAGACAATTCTATAGATGAAAAAGGTCACGACTGGGATAAAATTGGAATTGCATCCATTCCCATTATCATCATTGCTACCGGTGCAGGTTTAACAATTCCTTTTATTTCTCTTTTCTTTTACAATATTCACGGAATCGATTCACACTCATTTTCACTTATTGCATCACTGGCACTCAGCCTTGTTTTTTTCAGTGCCTTGATGGTGCCTCAAATAAAAAACAAACTCGGATTCCGAATTGCAGTTCCGCTTACACAAAGTCTTGCCATCATTTCGCTTGTTGCACTGGCCTATACAGAAAACTACAAAGGCACCAGCGCAGGACTATTTGCTGCATTGGGTTTTTATGCCTTGCGTCAACCCCTGATGAATATGGCAACACCCATGACAACGGAAGTCACGATGAAATACGTTGGCAAACGCAACCAGGAAATGATGAGTGCATTAACGGCCTCCATTTGGAGTGGAAGTTGGTTCATAAGTGCCTATCTGTTCGAAATCATGCGGGAAATGGAAGTCAGTTACATGAATATTTTCCTCATTACCGCTGCCTTATATTCTGTTGGTGTGATTGCATATATGTTATTGATGCGAAAAATTGAATAAGCATTCCTGCATTAAAAAAGATTTCAACCACCGGTAAGCTTTGGTCCATTTATTGATACCTTTCCATTCAGCAAACAACATTTATGTCCCGACTTCTTTTTCTCTTTTTTCTGATTTCCGGCAATGCATTTGGGCAGTGGAACATCGACAGCGCTAAGCGTGCATTAAAAATTTACAAACTGGGGTCGTATTCCTATCACGAATCGTTCATTGGAAAATCAGATTTTGCTGCTCCCCTGATTCTAACACGAGATGGAGGCGCTGCAAAATTCGGAGATGACGAAACAGAATCCGTAAAAGGTGGTACATTGGTAAAAGTGGATAAGCGCGGTAAAGAGCAATGGAAATACTTTATCAAACCACAATTCAGTGAAATAGAATCCCAAAGCATCATTGAAGATCAAAAGGGAAACATCTATGCTTTTGTATTGAGCTATGATCACAAACGCTACAGAGGAGGAACACAGCGTGTCTTGAAGTTTGATTCGAAAGGAAAAATGATGTGGGATAAAACCTATGGATTGTATTCCGTTATGAAATCTCCTACGTTTTCATCCATCACGATGCAGCCGAGCGGGCAACTGTATATTCGTGGTCAGATGGTAACAGATGTACCTGCATCCGGCAAAGATCCCTTGTACCGCTATTGGGAAGGATGGATCAATGGTGAAGGAACACTGACACAGAAAACGGGAGAAGTCATTGACTGGAAAGCCGGCAAATGGAAAAAATGGATGGATCAACAAGAATAATAGCCTGACCCGTCTCAACCTCTGGATTTATCCTGCTAAAATAAGACTGCAAGTCATTGAATCTCGTAATCAATCATCGGGAAACGCATTGGTAAAAAAGTATATTTGTCGCGCTCTGAAAAGCCGCAATTTCCAACTTTCGATGACACCTCCCCGATTCCTTCTTCTTGCTCTTGCTGCTATTCAGTTCACCAATATCATCGACTTCATGATCATGATGCCATTGGGTAAGCAGATCATGCACATCTTCCGTATCGATCCTTCCCAATTTGGTGTTGTGGTAGCATCCTATACCCTTGCAGCTTGGGTATCCGGAATGGTTGCTGCCTTGTTTCTTGATCGTTTCGACCGGAAAAAGACCTTGTTGTTTACTTATACCGGATTCATCATCGGAACTTTTTTCTGCGCATTTGCACCTTCGTATGAATTATTGGTTGGTTCACGCATCTTAACCGGACTATTCGGAGGTATTCTCGGCGCACAGGTGATGGCGATAGTAGCCGATTTTTATCCCTATGAAAAAAGGGGGAAAGCAATGGGAGTGATAATGGCGTCCTTCTCTGCAGGAGCAGCATTGGGAGTACCCATCGGAATTTATATTGCACGGCACTTTACCTGGCAGGCACCATTTATTGCAGTAGCGATAACAGGAACAGTGATCCTTTTTGCCAGCATATATATTTTACCATCCATGCGATCTCATTTGGTAAAACCCGCTGATCGGTCTGCCATGTTTTCGCTCTACAAAAGTGCTTTTACTGTTTCGTCCCAACGCAACGCATTGCTAATGATGATAGTTTTAATGCTGGGGCATTTTATGGTAGTTCCCAATGTGGCGACCCATCTGCAATTCAATTTGAATTTTTCAGAAAATGAACTTACGCTTGTGTATCTCTTTGGAGGTATCGTATCCTTCTTCTCAAATCCTTTTGTCGGAAAATTATCGGATCAAATCGGAAAAGAAAAAATGTTCACCATCATGGTACTTCTTGCAGCTGTTCCCGTTTTGCTCATCACACAAATCACAAATGCAGGAGTACCCCTGATGCTTTGTATCACCACGCTCTTTTTTGCATTCAGCGGAGGACGTTTCTCTCCTGCCCAGGCATTGGTATCGGAGGCAGTACCTCCAAACCTGAGAGGCAGTTTTATGAGTTTCGTATCAGCCATGCAGCAACTTGGTGCCGGATTAGGCGCGCTTATCGCAGGATACCTCATGTGGACCACCGCCGACGGACGACTTGAGGGAATTGGAACCGTTGGTATTATTGCTGTTCTTACCGGATTCGGCAGCCTTCTCTTTGTGAACCGCATACGTTCAGGGTGTTAAAAAAAAGTCCTTGTTAAGCTACAAACCTATTTCATCATCAGAAAGGTGGGTTTTGACCGTATTTTAAGCGATTCCACCCCTAATTAACACAGCGTTAATAAGTTCATGACATCCCTTTACCTCATTTCTGCGTCTTTCCTGTAACCAATCAGAAAATGGTTCGTTTGAGTACTGTAGCCTAAAACCTATTCTCAATGAGGCAATTAAAAATAACAAAACAGGTCACCAACCGCGAGACATTATCGCTCGACAAGTACTTACAGGAAATCGGCCGCGTAGAGCTGATTACCGCAGAAGAGGAAGTCCAGCTTGCACGTCGTATTCGCGAAGGTGATCAGCGTGCTTTGGAAAAACTAACCAAGGCCAATCTTCGCTTTGTGGTTTCTGTATCGAAACAGTACCAAAATCAGGGATTAACCCTTCCGGATCTTATAAATGAAGGAAATCTCGGTCTGATCAAAGCTGCACAACGTTTCGATGAAACACGTGGATTCAAATTCATCTCGTATGCTGTTTGGTGGATCAGACAATCCATTCTTCAGGCACTCGCTGAACAATCGCGTATTGTTCGTTTACCACTGAACAAGATCGGATCGATCAATAAAATCAACAAGGCATTTGCTCGTCTTGAACAGACCTATGAGCGGATTCCAACCGACGATGAACTTGCTGAAGTTTTGGAGATCACTCCTGAAGAAGTAAAGCAGTCCATCCGCTATTCCGGCAGACATGTGTCGATGGACGCACCACTCAAAGAAGGTGATGACGATTCTTCAAGCATGTATGATGTATTGATCGGAGAAGACAGTCCCTCTCCCGAAGGCGGACTGATCAAAGATTCCTTACGCAGAGAAATTGAACGTTCACTTACCACACTTACTCCGCGTGAAGCAGATGTTGTGCGCTTGTATTTTGGATTGAATGGTGAACATCCGCTAACCCTTGAGGAAATCGGTGAGCGTTTCGATCTTACCCGTGAACGTGTGCGCCAGATCAAAGAAAAAGCGATTCGTCGTTTAAAACATACATCCAGAAGCAAATTGCTAAAAGCCTATCTCGGTCAGTAAGCTGCATTATACAGATATTTCGAAAGAGCCTCCATGAGAGGCTCTTTTTTTTTCCTGAACAAAGAAATCCACATTCAATGATCAGAGAGGTACCTTTTCCATAAATTCGTGCTATGAGAATTTTGACCCTATTGATCCTGCTGCTTCAGGTTTTCACATTACATGCACAAAACACTCAGCAAATCCTGCATCCCGGAGGTAAATATCCTCTGGTTGGACAATGGCAGAAATTAGAGATAGGGATACAGCTTGAAAAAACAATCATGGAAGAAATTCAGTTGTTTCTGCGTAACAAGAATGAAGGTTTAAATCCGTTTGCCGAAGAAGACATCAAAATAGTAAGCACATTCACTTCAGAAAGCGGAAGTACTCGAAAAATGGAAGCTTTCTATTACCAGGAATACAGAGCAGATTACGCACGAAACAAATGGATTCGGGAATCCGCTACTCATCCCTTCAGAGTTCGTTTTGCGCCATACGAAAAGGGAACATGGAAAGTAAAAACAGTGATCTCAATACGCGGTAAACAAGAATCGGAATTAGATGAATTCACATTCAATGTAGTTGCTTCCGAATCGAAAGGACGTTTATTACTACCCGAAAAAAACGCGCCCAACCCATTCATCCTGACAACCGAAGCGGATGGGAAAGGATTTTTTGCCATTGGAGAAAACATTACCCATTCCAATTACATCGACCTGGATGTTATCAGTCATGAACGCCACAAAAAATGGCTCCGACAACTTGCAGATCAGGGTGCAAATTGGGTGCGATTAGAATATGGTGCCCAAAACTTTTTGATCGACTGGATGGATATCAACGATTACAGTTCCCGTCTCGATCGTGCCTGGGCAATGGATGAACTTGTTGAATTATGTATGGAGCGGAATTTATATTTCATTCTGTTCAATCACCATGTGGAATACGACGCACCGGAAGTCGATCCGCATTGGAAGGACCGTCCTACCCAATGGAAAAACAACTCGTTTTGCAAGCAACTAAATCTGAAATCGGTAACAGAAACATTCTCCTCAGAAGATGCTTGGAAATATTTCAAACGACGTTTCAGGTATATGTTCTCCCGCTACGGATATGCACCTCAGTTTGCTGTTTGGGAATTTTCCGAACTCGATAATATTTTTGGCAAGGACAGTGAAGGAAAAAATGTCTACTTCAACAACAGATCCACGAGGGATACTTTCCGGAAATTCTTTATTCAGCTTAAATCCTATATTCAAAATGATCTTGGTTTTAGCGACAAACACATTGCCGTTAGTTTTGCCAACAATCCAAAAACAAACAACAACAACGATCATATTTACAGTGTGTGCGATCTCACCTTTATCCACAAATACGGAGAGCGGAAGGATGAAAATTTCGCGATGCGGTCGCGCTTACATGAAGAAATTCGTCAACGTTTTCGCAAACCCTGCATGATGGAAGAAATGGGTCCGCGTGATGCAAATATTTATTGCTGCAGCAAAGCACAATTTCATCACGACATCTGGAGCAATGCCTTCATGGGAGGATTCGGAACAGGAATGCACTGGTGGTGGGATCGTGGAATCCATGATCTGAGTTACTACGAAGACTACCGGGCCATGGTCATCTTTTTTCAGGAGGAAGACTTGGCCAAAAAAGAGATGTTGCCAAAAAAACTTTCCGACAAAAACGGAAATTCTGCATCAGCAAGGAGCAAACGCAAATGGGAATGTTTTTACTTACGTGATAAAAAAGGCGAGGATGTTTTGGGTTGGATCAACAACGCCACTTCGTTTTGGGGGAATGAAAACACCGATTGCATGAACGAACTTCGTTCAAAGAAATACCTTTCGAATCCCTGCAAAATGGAAGATGGAGCAGCACTAGCCTGTCCTCCTCCCTGCGCTGCTTATATCGATTATGGAGGAAAGGATTTTAAAGACAGTTATAATGAAGTAATCGACCTGAATGATCTCATTCTGGAAATTCCGGATTTAAGTCCGGGAAGATTTTTTGGAAACAAAACAAACTACCGTGTCGAATGGTGGAGCACCGATAAAAAGGGAGGCATGTTGTCGGCCGAAGTGACCAGCACAAATGCAACAGGAACGCTCAAGATCAAAGTTCCGGCGATGTCAAAAACTGCCAAACATCTCGACTACGCATTCAAGATCAAAAAAATATAAACTCCCATTGAAAACCAACAAAAGAAATAGTTTGGAACTACCTCGTTTTGCCTTTTTTGCGGCGATGTTGTTTTGCTTTTCAATAGTTGGAAATTCACAACAGGTTAACTTCAGAAATTATTCTGTGGCAGACGGACTTGCCCAATCGCAGGTTTTTGCCATTACAGAAGATGCAGGCGGTTATTTGTGGTTTGGAACCAAGGGAGGAGGATTATCGCGGTTTGACGGACTTACGTTTAAGAACTACACCATACGCGATGGTCTCATTAATGATTTTGTGAATTGCATTCTGAAACTGCGCAACGGAAATTTGTGCATCGGTACGAATATTGGCATTTCTATTTACGATGGAAAATCATTCAACAACTACCAGGTTGGGCGAGATTCAATTGGTCTGCCCGTTCAGGCCTTGGCAGAAGATGCGGAAGGAAAAATATGGATCGCAACAACAAAAGGAATGTATCTGCTCAAAAATGATCAGATCACCTGTTTTGTTTGCAAACACGATCATCCGCGAGAAATCATTTCCTGCATTTACATCGACAACAAGCAAAAAGTATGGTACGGCGACGATTTTGGTCTAAACCGGATTGACAGTATAGAAGGCAAGATCCGCATTACCCCATTCCGAAGAAAGGAAGGATTTACGAATGTATTGGTAAGAACCATCCGCGAAGAAAAAAACGGAACGCTGATCATTGGAACATACGGAGGAGGATTGCATCAGCTTCGCGGAAAAATGGCTGTTCCTTTCGCATTCAATAAAAATCTGGAGAGCAGAATTATTCACGATCTGCTCATCGACAGTAAAGGCGACTGGTGGTTCAGTACTTACGATGCGGGAATTTATCGTCTTCGTACGAATGATTCATCACTGGTTCATTATGGACTCAGCGAAGGACTGGCAAACGATCATGCAAGCGTTTTATTCGAAGACAGCTGGGGAAATATCTGGGCAGGAACATCCGGAGGAGGGGTATCCCGCTTTTCGGGAGAACGATTTAAACACTACACCGAGCGCAATGGTTTGCCCGGAAACTATGTTTATAGTGTTTGTCCGCAAGGCGATTCGCTGTTATGGCTGGGAACATCTGCGAAGGGAGTTGTACGCATGAATTTAAATTCAGGAATTCACCAACGATTCGGTGTGGAACAAGGATTTGTAGAAGAAAAAATAAAAACGATTCATACCGATTCATCAGGCAACATTTGGCTTGGAACAGAAGGCGAAGGATTGTGGATTTATGACAGCACCGGTTTCAAAAAGATCACTACGAAAAACGGATTAAGCGGAAACTGGATCAAAGACATTCTAATTGCAAAAAGCGGAGACATCTGGATAGCAACTGCTGGTGGAGGAATAAGTGTCATTCAACAAAGAGAACCTCTGCGCATAAAAAAGATCAGCGAAAAAAACGGACTTTCCCGCAACAGGATCAATGCTTTACTCGAAGATCATCAGGGAAGAATATGGTACGCATCAGAAGGAGGAGGCGTTGGCATGATCAGTGAAAACGGGATAAAAAATTTCACAACAGTCAACGGATTATCCGGTAATCTGGTAAGGAGTTTACGCGAAGATCAAAACGGATTTCTGTGGGTTGCAACCGGAGGCGGCGGACTTAGCCGGATTGATATTTACAGAGACATGAGCATTGATCGTATTACAAGAGATAATGGTCTTAGTTCGGATAATTTATACCTGCTTGAAATTGATCAGCAGAACAATCTTTGGGCAGGTTCTGAAAATGGAGTGGATCGGATTCTGTTAAGCGAAAATTCAGAAGTAAGAGAAATAAAACATTATGGGAAAGCAGAAGGATTTATGGGGATTGAAACCTGTCAGAATTCTGTGGCTTTAACTCCCGATGGAAGCATTTGGTTTGGAACCATTGATGGATTAACCCGACATGATCCCCGCAACAGCGACAGAAATCTTCTTCCGCCACGATTGCAATTCACATCTGTAAATCTATTCTATCAGCCTTTACAAAACACACGTTTTAGTGCCCATGTAGAAAATTGGGGAAAATACCGCGATCAGCTTGAATTGAATTACGATGAAAACCACATTGGATTCGAATTCATAGGAATTGACCATCGCAATCCTTCCTCCGTAAAATACCAATGGAAACTGGAAGGAGCCGACACTTCATGGTCGCCACTTTCGTTAAAACATGATGTAACCTACAGCAACCTTTTACCAGGAGATTACACTTTTACAGTGCGGGCGGTGAATGAGGATGGTATAATGACAGCATCGCCGCTCAATTATCATTTCAGGATCAAAGCACCCTGGTGGCAGCAATGGTGGTTCCGGTTTGCAATGATCATTCTTGGTATGGCAATAATTGCAGGAATCATTTTACTGGTTACACGCAGAGCCCGAAAAAGAGTACAAAGCATGCGCGAAAAACTCAAAGTGGAGAAAAAGCTGCTCGAACTCGAACAAAAAGCGTTGCGGCTTCAGATGAATCCTCATTTTATTTTTCATGCGCTTAATTCCATTCAGGGATTGATCGTGAAAAAAGATGAAAAAACGGCCCGACTTTATCTTGCAAAATTCTCAAAGTTGATGCGAGCCATTCTTGAAAATTCAAGGGAACAAGTCATACCGCTTGAAAAGGAAATGGAAACCTTGCAGGATTATCTTACGCTCGAACAATTTACCAGAGACCACTCCTTCGATTTCAGCATCAGCACCGAAGGCGAACCAGATTGCTCCGAAATCATGATCCCTTCCATGTTGCTTCAACCTTTTGTAGAGAATTCAATTATTCATGGATTCAACGGACTCGACAGAAGAGGAAAAATCGAGATCGTATTCCGTATGGTCAACAATACCCTCGAATGCATTGTCCGCGATAACGGAGTTGGAAGAGAGAAGGCTTTACAGAACAGAATGCAGCAGGATAGTCACCATAAATCCATGGCGCTCATAGTAACACAGGAACGATTGGATCTGTTACGCAAACAAAGTGGTGAAAAAACACCTGCGGAACCGATTACCATTACTGACCTTGCAGAAGGAACAGAAGTCCTTGTTCGCATACAGATCTCCTGACATTTACCTACCTGGAAACGGATAATGGTTTAAGCCACACAAATACTCAATGCCATTTCGCTTTTACCCAGGAGCACCTATATTTACCTCATGTTTCGAAGAACACGCCAATTCATCTCCCGCTTCAGATGGTATTTCATTGCCTTCGGAAGTTGGTTTTTGGTGTGGTATTATTTTGCTTTACCCAAACAACTGTTTACCGATCCAACCTGCACTGTCTTATACGACAAAAAAGGAGATATCCTGGGTGCACGCATTGCGGAAGACGGTCAGTGGAGATTTCCGCATAACGAAAATGTACCTGAGAAATTTGCCAAGGCATTGATCTTTTTTGAGGACAAAACGTTTTACCGGCACATTGGAATTAGCGCAAGAGGGATCGGACGAGCATTGAAACAGAATTTCAGTCAGGGAAAAGTAGTAAGCGGCGGAAGTACACTCACCATGCAGATTGTACGACTCATGCGCAAGGGAAGAGGACGAAGCATCTCCGAAAAAATAATTGAAGCAGTGCTTGCTACCCGTATTGAACTTGCATATACCAAAAACGAAATCCTGGCCTACTACGCATCCAATGCACCAATGGGAGGGAATGTAGTTGGACTTGACGCTGCAGCATGGCGGTATTATGGACGCACTCCCGATGAATTATCATGGGCAGAATCTGCAACCTTGGCTGTTCTGCCCAATGCACCAAGTCATATTTTTCCGGGGAAAAATCAGTCGCGACTACTTGAAAAAAGAAACCGTGTTTTGAAAGGATTGTACGAGCAACATGAATTTGACACTACAACACTCATCACTGCTATTGCAGAGCCCTTGCCTTCTGCCCCACCCGATTTGCCGCAAATGGCTCCGCATTTAATGGATCGTCTGATACGATATGGACACAAAGGAAAAGGCATTCATACTCCCATTGATTATCAATTGCAGGATCATGTCAACCGAATTTTGCAGCGCCATCACGAAAAACTACAGGAAAATCAAATTTTCAATGCGGCTTGTATCGTTGTAGATGTTAACGAAGGAAATGTAATTGCCTACACCGGAAATGTAAAAAATGAAGATCCCGAACACGGTAGTGATGTAGATATCATCACCGCACCACGCAGCTCGGGATCGATTTTAAAACCGCTGCTGTATGCAGGAATGCTCAATGACGGATTAATAACTCCGGGAATGTTGTTTCCGGATGTCCCCACTCATATTTCGGGTTATTCTCCAAAAAATTATTACCAGCGTTACGATGGTGTCGTTCCTGCTAACCGTGCGTTGTCACGTTCGCTCAATGTTCCTGCTGTAAGAATGCTTCAACAATATGGAATTGCTAAATTTCATTATTTATTAAAGCGAATCGGGTTTTCTTCATTGGTGTTTCCATCGTCGCACTACGGATTATCACTTGTGCTCGGTGGTGCAGAAGTTAGCCTGTGGGATCTGGCACATGTCTACGCTTCCATGGCGCGAGTACTGAATCAATACCCGGATTTTAATTCCGATTTGTACAAACGTCCGCGTTTAATTTTAGAAGACACCACTGCACAACCATTTTCAGAAAGCATCGAACCGGTACTAAATCCTGCAAGCATTTATTTTACAATGCAGGCAATGGTAGAAGTTGCGCGTCCGGATGAAGATGCCAATTGGCAATACTATTCCGGCTCTTCACGCATCGCCTGGAAAACAGGAACGAGTTTTGGATTCAGAGATGCTTGGGCTGTGGGAGTTAGTCCGGGTTATGTTGTAGCTGTATGGGTCGGAAATGCAGACGGTGAAGGTCGTCCCGGCTTGGTTGGAATAGAAGCAGCAGCTCCTATATTATTTGATGTCTTTTCGCGATTACCAAAAACAGGTTGGTTCAAAAAACCATTCGACGATATGGCAAAAGTCCCCATCTGCCGATTAAGCGGACACCGTGCTTCAACCTTGTGTTCTCCAACCGACACCATTTATATTCCGCAAAGTTCATTGGCAACACAAGCTTGTCCGTATCATCAATTGCTGCATCTCGATCAGGAAGGAAAATTCAGAGTGGATGGAAATTGTGTTGATCCCTCTGAAATGAAAAATGAAGCCTGGTTTGTTCTGCCACCGGTTATGGAGTATTATTACAAATCACGAAACCCATCCTATAAACCGATTCCACCTTATCGCAGCGATTGCATTGCAAAAACGGATGAGCAACAGATGGAAATCATTTATCCAAAAAAGCCAAGCAAAATTTATATTCCCATTGGCATTGACGGCGAACCGGAAAAAACAGTTTTCGAGGCTACACACCGCAATAAAAATGCCGTTATTTATTGGCACCTGGACGAATATTTTCTGGGTGCAACGAGCTCCATTCACCAGATGGAATTAAAACCTTCCAGAGGAATGCACACGCTTACCATCATTGATGAAGAAGGGGCAAAAATCACGCAGACATTTGAAGTCCTTTCCAAATAAAACGAAAAGGAATATTTAATCCTGAGCAATTTTAACTGGAAATAAATAAGTCCCCAACACTAATCCAAGAATTGAAAACGGAAGTGCGATCAGGAATGGTTCGAGTTTAGGATGTAACATATACTCCAAAATCAACCAGGTTCCCATACCGGAAAACATCGACAGCATTGCTCCTGCAGCATTGGCCTTTTTCCAATACAATGCGGCAACCATCGGGACAAGCAGCGATACAATTCCCAAAACCGAACTCACACTTACCAATTCAAAAATATCTGATCCTCCCAAGGCAATTACCGTAGAAATTATTGCCATGATCACAATACTGATCCTTACCAGCCATAAAAACTGTTGATCCGAATATTCTCTTTTTGAAAGCGGTTTGATCAGGTTTTCGGAAAGGATACTGGCAGGAGCCAGCAATGCACCGCTGCAAGTGGAGAGAACCGCACTCAATAATGAACCAAAAAACAATACCTGCACAACCATTGGCGCATGAGCAAGTACCAGTCGCGGTATGACTTCCTGCGTATCTGAAAAATTCTCATTGGGGTAAAGCACTTTTGCTGATAGCGCAATAAAAAGCGGAAACATAGAAATGATCAAATACATCAATGCGCCAATATAAGTTGAACGCACAGCAGCTTTTTCAGAACGCGCTGAATTAACCCGCTGAAAAATATCCTGCGATGCCAACGATCCTAATCCGAGTGTAAGCCATAATGCAATCCAGTTCGACCAACCCAAAGGGTCGCGTTCGGGTAAAAAGGTGAATGTCCCTTCCGGAGCACTGTTAAAAATCACATCTACTCCACCTGCAGCATTAGCCATGTACACCGCAATAATGATCATTCCAATCACAATAAAAATACTTTGCACAAAATCGGTAATGGATACCGCCCACATTCCACCTACGAAGGTATAGCCGGTAACAATTACAGCACAAAGAACGATTCCGTATTCTGTTTCGAGTCCGGTTACCGATTTTAGAATTATCGCAAGGGCGATTAGTTGTGCTGCGATATATCCGAAAAAAGTAATCAGCATAAAAACCGAAGAAACCACTTCCACCCGCTTCCCATACGCGCGTTCGAAAAGGTCGCCGATGGTAAGCATATTTAACCGGTACAACTTGCGAACAAAAAATATAGCGAACAGCAATAAACACAATACACCGCCAAATGGATCTTCCACTACACCGATCAATCCTTCTTCCATAAACCGGGATGATGCACCAAATACAGTTTCAGAACCAAACCACAAAGCGAACAATGCTGTTGCATTAAAAAAGGCAGGTAATCGTCTGCCCGCCTGAACAAAATCGGTACTGCTGCTTATAAAACGAGAGGCAAAAAAACCCATTGCCACCGTAAAAACCATATATAGAATGACAAAGCCAAGTAACATTGCGAACTAATTTAAACTACAAGCATTAACCGAAATGATAATATTGAAAGTAAAATTCACGACCAAAATACAGTTTTATGTTTTCGAATGAATGATAGAACCCAGAAAAACAAATCCGTACCCGATGGTAAGCATTCCATAAAACACCAGACTTAAGGAAAAACCGGTCTTCGCCACTTCAAAACAGGCGATTCCAAACAGAAGAAAAAAGAAACCTTCAAGCAGCACTACGGGACGTAATTTCTGGATGGCATACTTACTTTTTGACCAAGTACCTTTTTTACCGGTAATATTAAATTTCGGTGTACGCACAAAAGCACTTTTTCGACCTGTATACCCCTCGAGAACACCAATAGTATTGTAAAGACTAAGTCCCATCGAAACACATAAAAACACCGGATACAAAACAATAAACGCAAAAAATCCTTTGACTTTGTTTTTTGCATGATGAATTTCGGAAGCAAAATAGTAGATCGAAATAAAAATCATTGAAAGGTAAAACACACTAAAAATGCTATATAAATTGCCGTATTCCGGGAATTTTTCGGCAACCATTATAACAGGAAAGGTTAGTAATCCGATACTAAAAATACAGATGAACAAAAAGCTGTTCAACAAATGAAAAAATGCCTGGATTTTTGTTGCATTTCCAAATACAGGATTTTTCAGGACATTCCCCAGGTTTTTCCGTGCACATTCGGCAGCACCCTTGCTCCATCGATATTGTTGCGCTTTTAAGGCATTCATCTCTGCTGGCAATTCTGCCGGTGAAACAATTTCTTCGAGGTAAATAAATTTCCAGCCCAGCAATTGTGCCCGGTAGCTGAGATCCAAATCTTCGGTAAGCGTATCCGCCGACCAACCTCCGGAATCTTCAATGCAGGATTTGCTCCATACACCGGCAGTTCCGTTAAAATTGATAAAATGTCCTGCACTGTTTCTTCCTCCCTGTTCAATACTAAAATGAGCATCGAGTCCGAAAGCCTGAAGACGGGTTAATAAGGAATAGTTTTTATTTAGATGTCCCCACCGGGTTTGTACCACTCCCACTTTTTCATTGGAGAAAAAAGGAATCGTTCGACGCAGAAAATAAGCCGGGGGAATGAAATCAGCATCAAAAATAGCAATGAATGCACCGGAGGCTAATCTAATTCCATAATCCAGTGCACCCGCTTTAAATCCTGTACGTTCATTTCTCCGAATATGATGAATCGATATTCCATTTTCCTTCCAATACAAAATCCGTTTCGCTGCCAGTTCTGCAGATTCATCGGTTGAATCATCCAAAACCTGGATCTCCAATAAATGCACAGGATAATCGAGTTGCGCCACCGCATCAATCAGGCGTTCTACAACATAAACTTCATTATAGACAGGTAATTGAATTGTTACTTTGGGTAAATCTTCTTCTTTGATCGGAGGCTCGGGATTGAGCGAACGGAATTTTCGGAGTCGAAACAAAAAATTAAAAAGTAATCCAAGTTCTGCAATGCTATAGAGCAAAATAAAACTCAAAAAAAAGATATATAAAGCCACAGGAATCAGTTCCATCAGCGGTATTTAATAATTGTTGTAATAATCTTATATCCTGCAAGAAAAGTACCTTTTACCGTTCCCGAAATTTTGGATACGCCCTTGCGTTTTCTATAGTGAACAGGTATTTCCTTCCAACGTAGATTGTGTTTTATGGCCTTGATCTGCATTTCTACTGTCCACCCGTAATTTGTATCGCGCATTTTCAGTTTTTCAAGCGATTCAAAGCGGATGGCTCTGAATGGTCCCAGATCATAAAACTTCTTTCGGAACAAAACCCTGATTAAAAATGTTGCAAGTCTGTTACCGAATACCTGCTGCGGTAGCATTGCTCCTCTCTCGCGGAGCGCCTTTACACGTGATCCGATTACAAGGTCAGATTCATTGGCGATAATTGGTTCAGTCAGCAAAGGAAGTTCTTCAGGGTGATCGGAATAATCGGCATCCAGAAAAACCAGAATATCAGGTGCGGGCTGACATGCTCGCGAATAAGCAATACCACTCAGGCAGGCAGCTCCATAACCTTGTGTTGTTGCTTTCACTACATGGGCTCCATGTGCGGTTGCTACTTCGGCGGTTCTGTCGGTAGAATTGTTATCCGCCACAATCACCTGCCGAATAAGATCACGGGGAATCGCTCCCAGCACAAGCGGTAAGCTCTGCTCTTCGTTAAAGGCCGGAATGACTACATCAATGATCATGGATACCAACAAAACTAACTTTTTTACGATTGCTAAACCGTTGCATCTTAAATCGTTTGCAAAAACCTGCATTTTTCATTTATTTTTAGACCATGGCAGCTCCCCTAAAAGAAATATTTAACGAAGCGGAAATCCGTCGACTGGCAAAAATTGCCCGACAGGCTGATGGGAAATTCAGTGAATCCCAATTCATCGCTAACCTGATCAACCGCGACTGGAAACATCTCGAGTTAAAACAACGAATGCGCAGGGTTGCTGAGGAATTAGGTCAAAACCTGAAGGGTGATTTCGCAAAACAGTCAGTTGCACTTCGAAAAATTGCACCGCAGTTTTCCGGACTCTTCGGTATGAGCTTTCCGGATTACGTGGAGGTGTATGGAAAACATGATCCGGAATTATCCTTGGAACTGCTCGAATTTCTCACACCCTTTTCATCTTCTGAATTCGCTATTCGTCCTTTTCTTCTCAATGAACCGGATCTCACTATCCGAACAATGATGAAATGGAGCAAATCAAAGAATCATCATGTCCGCCGTCTTGCCAGTGAAGGTTCCCGTCCGCGATTACCCTGGGCGATGGCAATTCCCTTTCTGAAAAAAGATCCGTATCCCATCCTGCCTATTCTTTATAACCTGAGAAGCGATAAAGAAGACTATGTTTATAGAAGTGTTGCGAATAATCTGAATGATATCAGTAAGGATCATCCGGCAATTACACTGCGGATTTGCAAAGAATGGAAAGATGGTCCTGAAGAAACACAATGGGTTATTAAGCATGCATTGCGAACCCTTCTCAAAAAGGGAGATCCTGCTGCATTAAAGTTGCAAGGACATCATCACGCTGCTCCGGCGGAAATTCATCAATTGCGTATCTCGGCAAATGAACTGATCATTGGAACGGAAATTTCCTTTTCCTGTGAACTGAAAAACCCATCTTCAAAACCGCACTTATACAGAGTTGAATACGGAATAGATTATGTTAAATCCAATGGGAAGACTTCGCAAAAAGTGTTTCAATGGAAAAAAATCAATCTTCGTCCCGGAGAGTCGGTCAAACTCAACTCCAAACAATCCCTGGCCGATATGAGTACCCGGAAGCACTACCCCGGCGTACACAAACTTCACGTACTGATCAATGGCAAATCACTGAATAACAAGGTATTTAAACTGATCAACAAGGGGAAATCATGATCTTTATCAAGTTTTGATTTTCTGTATGCATGCATAATAAATTTAGTTATATTTGACCATCATGAAACCTGAAGAAACGATCGATTTTCACATCCGCTGGGCCTGGCACGGGATCTCGCGTTTGTACAATGGTCAGGCTGAAAAAGTCAACCTCACTTTATCCACAGGCTCTGTCCTGCTTAACATCGATCAGCGCAGCGGAACTCCATCCACGAAATTAGGTCCGAAAATGGGAATGGAACCCAGAAGCCTAACCCGCACGCTGAAATCCATGGAAGAAGAAGGATTGATTATGCGAAAGAACGATAAGAATGACGGAAGAATGGTTCGCATTCATCTTACAGAAATGGGCAAGAAAAAGAGAGAAATCTCCAAGCAAGCTGTTATCCGTTTGAATGAATACCTTCAGGAAAGAATTCCCGCAGGTAAACTGAAAACATTTTTTGAAGTGATCGATCAGATCAATCATGTATTGGAAGAAGAAACACCGGATCACCTTTTCGGTAAAAAATAATGTAAACAATCATCACATGTCACACATTCGTAAAGTTGCAGTACTCGGTTCAGGAATTATGGGATCACGTATTGCCTGTCATTTCGCTAACATTGGTTGTCAGGTTTTACTACTTGATATCGTACCAAAGGAACTCACCGAAGAAGAGAAAGCAAAAGGACTTACCGCAGAACATCCTGCTGTTCGAAACCGCATTGTAAATCTTGCTTTGCAAAACACACTTAAGTCGAACCCTTCTGCTATTTACAGCAAGAAATTCATCAGCCGGATTACCACCGGTAATTTCGATGATGACATGAAAAAAATTGCGGACTGCGACTGGATCATAGAAGCTGTTGTTGAGCGTCTCGATATCAAGCATGCCGTTTTTTCCAATGTGGAACAATACCGCAAACCGGGTAGTATTATTTCGACCAACACTTCCGGTATTCCCATCCACATGATGTTGGAAGGACGAAGTGAAGATTTTAAAAAACATTTTTGCGGTACGCACTTTTTTAACCCACCGCGCTATCTCAAATTACTCGAAATCATACCTACTCCATCAACCGATCCGAAGGTGATTGACTTCCTAATGGAATTTGGCAGCAGGAATCTTGGTAAAACAACAGTACTCTGTAAAGACACTCCAGCCTTTATCGCAAACCGAATCGGAGTGTATGGCATTATGGCACTATTTCACCTGGTGGAAGAAATGGGTCTGAGCGTTGAAGAAGTAGATAAGCTGACCGGGCCCGTTCTCGGACGACCAAAATCTGCAACGTTCCGGACATGCGATGTGGTTGGACTCGATACATTGGTGCATGTGGCAAACGGATTACAACAAAATTGCCCGAAGGACGAAGCAAATGCCTTGTTCAAGCTTCCGGCCTATGTTGCAAAAATGAATGAGAACAAATGGCTAGGAGATAAAACGCGACAAGGTTTTTATAAAAAAACCAAAAAAGAGGACGGCAGCAGTGAAATACTTGCGCTTGATCTGAAAACACTGGAATACATTCCCCAGAAAAAAGTAAAATTTGCAACGCTTGAAGGTGCAAAGCAAATTGAGGAATTGAACAAACGTATTCCTTTCTTGTTTGCAGGAAAAGACAATGCAGGAGAGTTTTACAGAAAAAGTTTTGCAGGATTGTTTTCCTATGTCTCCTTCCGTATTCCGGAGATCAGTGATGAGATCTACAAAGTAGACGATGCCATGCGTGCAGGTTTTGGCTGGTCGCAAGGTCCGTTTGAGATTTGGGATTGCATTGGAGTAGACAACGCTGCAAAAGCGATGAAAGCTGCCGGAGTAAAATACGCAGCATGGATCGACGACATGATCGCTGCAGGAATAAAATCGTTCTATGTAATTGAAAACGGAGTTCGTAAATACTACGACATCGCAAGTAAAAGTTACAAGACTATTCCCGGCACAGAACAATTGCTGGTGCTATCCAATATACGCAGCAGCAAAACAATCTGGAAAAACTCGGGTACAACAATTACCGACCTTGGTGATGGCATTATCAATTTGGAATTCCATACCAAGATGAACACCATTGGAGGTGAAGTCATAGAGGGAATCAATAAAGCGATCGATCTCGCAGAAAAAAATTACCGCGGACTGGTCATCTCCAACGAAGGCGACAATTTTTCTGCCGGTGCAAATCTGGGAATGGTATTTATGTTCGCTGNNTACGATGAATTGGATTTTGCCATTCGCGCATTTCAAAATGCAATGATGCGGGTTCGTTATTCTTCTATTCCGGTTGTTGTTGCCCCACACAATATGGTGCTTGGCGGCGGATGTGAAATGTGTCTCCATGCTGACAAAGTGGTTGCGCATGCAGAAACCTATATGGGATTGGTTGAATTTGGAGTAGGCGTTATTCCCGGAGGCGGCGGAACAAAAGAATTTGCAGTTCGTCTTTCCGACGAATTAAAAGACGGCGATGTTGAGCTCAATCAATTCCGCAATCGATTCCTTACGATCGGTCAGGCCAAAGTTTCAACTTCAGCGCAGGAAGCTTTTGAGCTCGGATATTTGCGTGCAGGTATCGATGAAGTGATCGTAAGCAGAGCTCACCTGCTCACCTATGCAAAAGAAGTTTGCGTTGCACTTGCAGATAAAGGCTACACACAACCATCACCACGAAATGATATCCGGGTAATGGGTAATCAGGCAATGGGATTGGTTCATGTTGGAGCAAACTCGATGCTGAGTGGAAAATACATAAGTGAACATGATGAAAAAATATCGGTGAAACTTGGTTATGTTCTGGCAGGTGGAGATTTGTCGGTACCAACTGTGGTGAATGAACAATATCTTCTCGACCTGGAAAGAAAAGCATTCCTCGAACTATGCGGCGAACGCAAAACACTTGAACGCATGCAAAGTATTTTAACCGGTGGAAAAATTCTGAGAAACTAAGATGAATTACCTGGATCTGTTCAAGGGATTACAATATAAAAATGTACGCTACCTCATTTGCGGTGGACTGGCCATGAATTTGTATGGTGTTCCGCGAATGACAGCAGATATCGACCTCTTGCTTGACCTTAACAAATCCAACACCGACAACTTTTCATCAGTACTTAAGGAAATGGGATATCTACCTGTTTTACCCATGGAATTATCCTAACTATTAGAGGAGAGCAAACGTGAACAACTGAAAAAGGAAAAAAATATAATCAGCAGATTTCGAAAGGGAGATCTGAACATTGAAAATCATTAACGAACAAAACACCATTTAATCATGACAGAAGCATATATCGTAGCCGCCTACCGAACTGCAGTTGGAAAAGCCAATCGCGGAGGATTCCGCTTCATGCGTCCCGATGATCTTGCAGCACAAGTGATCCGACACATGATGGCGCAGTATCCTCAGGTAGAAAAAGAGCGCATTGATGATGTAATANNTCTTGACACCGAAAAAGTACCCGGAATGACAGTTAATCGCTATTGTGCATCCGGATTGGAAACGATAGCAATTGCTACTGCGAAAATCCGTTCAGGAATGGCAGACTGCATTATTGCCGGTGGTTCGGAAAGCATGAGTCTTATTCCAATGGGTGGATGGCGTGTAGTTCCCCACCCCGAAGTATCTGCAGAACATCCTGATTGGTATTGGGGAATGGGTTTAACTGCAGAAGCTGTTGCCAATGAATACAAAATTTCGAGAGAAGATCAGGATGCATTTGCCTTGCATTCACATCAAAAAGCAATTGCAGCTATAACAGCAGGAAAATTTAAAGAAGAAATCGTTCCAGTAAAAGTTAAAGAGAGTTACCTCGATGGTAACATGAAGAAAAAGGTGAAGGAATATGTAGTAGNNCCTGAAGCGCTTGCAAAACTTAAACCTGTGTTTTCGGCAACAGGATCAGTTACAGCAGGAAATTCATCACAAACAAGCGACGGAGCTGCATTTGTAATGGTGATGAGTGAGCGCATGGTAAAAGAGCTTGGATTAAAACCCATTGCACGACTCGTGAATTACGCCGCTGCAGGAGTACCGCCTCGTATTATGGGAATAGGACCTGTAGCAGCAATTCCAAAAGCGCTAAAACTTGCAGGCTTAAAACAAAACGATATCGGACTCTTCGAACTCAACGAAGCATTTGCATCGCAATCGCTGGCAGTTGTTCGTGAGTTGGGTATTGATCCTTCAAGAGTAAATGTGAACGGAGGAGCGATTTCAATGGGACACCCACTCGGTTGTTCCGGAGCGAAACTCAGTGTTCAATTGTTCAGCGAATTAAAACGCAGAAATGAAAAATACGGAATGGTCACCATGTGCGTAGGAACCGGCCAAGGCGCCGCCGGAATTTTTGAAATGCTATAACCAATTATCCAATGACCAATTTCCAATTAAATCCTTTAGCGAAATCGACTGCAAGGAGATTTCTGCTTCAGGAAACCATTCACCGATAACCAATAACTGATAACCAATTACTGATAACTGATAACTGATAACTGATAACTGATAACTGATAACTCATAACCAATAACTCATAACTCACAACCAATAACTTCCACCCCCATGAGCACACCTATCAAAGGAGGAGAATTCCTCATCCGCGAAACAGAAGCAAAAGATATTTTCATTCCAGAAGAATGGAACGAAGAGCAACGAATGATTGCGCAAACCTGTCGTGATTTTCTCGAGCAGGAAGTATTTCCCAAACTCGATCGCATTGATGCTATGGAAGAAGGATTGATGCCTTCGCTTCTTGACAAAGCTGCCGAATTAGGAATGCTGGGCATTACTGTCCCTGAAGAATATGGCGGATTTGGAAAAGATTTCGTTACCGGTATGCTTACAACGGAAGTTACAGGTGCAGGACATTCGTTTGCTGTTGCTCTTGCAGCGCATGTTGGCATCGGAACTTTACCGATTCTCTATTATGGAAATGAAGCACAAAAACAACAATACATTCCCAATCTTGCCAGTGGTTCATGGAAAGCTGCATATTGCCTAACTGAACCCGGAAGCGGATCGGATGCAAATTCGGGAAAGACTATAGCAGTATTGAGTGCTGATGGAAAACACTATGTGTTGAATGGTCAGAAAATGTGGATCACCAATGGTGGTTTTGCAGATGTATTCACCGTTTTTGCAAAAATCGATAACGACGAAAATTTATCGGCTTTCATTGTGGAAAGCAAATGGGAAGGTGTTTCCCTCAATCCCGAAGAAAAGAAAATGGGAATAAAAGGATCGTCGACTCGTCAGGTATTTTTCAATAATGTGAAAGTCCCTGCCGAAAACCTTCTATCAGAACGCCAGAATGGATTTAAGATCGCATTGAACATTCTGAATATCGGTCGCATCAAACTCGCAGGTGCAGCGCTGGGTGGATCAAAAGAAGCAATTACCAAATCGGTTGTTTACGCCAACGAACGTCAGCAATTCGGTCGCCCAATTTCCAAATACGGAGCGATCCGCCATAAACTCGGAGAACAGGCTATCCGCACCTTTGCGGTAGAAAGTGCAACTTATCGTTGTTCGCAGAATGTAGAAGATGCCATTGCATCCTTGATGGCGGGTGGAATGGATAAAGAAAAAGCCTTGCTGAAAGGTGTAGAACAATTCGCTGCAGAAGCTGCAATCCTGAAAATAGCAGGATCTGAAGCACTGGATTATGTTGTTGACGAAGGTGTTCAGATTTACGGCGGAATGGGATATTCAGCAGAAGCCCCAATGGAAAGGGCTTACCGTGATTCACGCATCAACAGGATCTTCGAAGGAACCAATGAGATCAACCGCATGCTTATTGTGGATATGCTGATGCGTAAAGCAATGAAAGGCGAACTCGATCTGATGGGACCAGCAATGAAAGTTGCGCAGGAATTAATGTCCATTCCGGATTTCGGTGCCGGGAAAGAAGGACTTTTTGCAAAAGAAAAGAAATACCTCAGCAATTATAAAAAAGCAGTTTTGATGGTAGCAGGTTCTGCTGCACAAAAATTGATGAATGACCTTGCTAAAGAACAGGAAGTACTTACCAATATTGCAGACATGGTAATCGACACTTATCTGGCAGAAAGCACGCTACTCCGTGTTGAGAAAATTATCTCCATGAAAGGAGAAGCTGAATCTGCCGTTTATATCGACATCGCACAGGTATTGCTTTACGATATTGCCGATCGCATTAACAAGAGCGGTAAAGATGCAATCAACAGCTATGCAGAAGGTGATGAACTACGTATGATGCTAATGGGATTGAAACGATTCACAAAAACAGAACCGCTAAACACCAAGGAAGCACGTCGACGTATTGCTGCAAAACTGATAGAGGCCAACAAATACTGTTTCTGAATACATGTTTGAAAGCCGGAAAAAGCCATTACTTTCAAAAGGCAAATTCTACAACCGCGTTGCGAAAAACATTGCGTTTGCCTTTGCAATAATTGCATTTTCCTTACTGGCCGGCACACTGGGATACCGACACTTCGGATCGCTGGGATGGATTGATGCTTTTTACAATGCATCCATGATTCTTACGGGCATGGGTCCGGTTGATCCTTTACCCGATGAAGGCAAAATCTTTGCAAGTGTTTTTGCCTTGTACGGAGGTTTTGTTGTGCTGTCTGTATTTGCAATTATTGTTGCTCCATTGGTACATCGTTTTATGCATAAATTTCATTTTGATGATGACAACAACTAAAATATCCTCCTTTGTTTACGGAAGTTTAATCTGTTTTGCATTCATTTCCTGCGGAGGAGAATCGACCAATGAAGTTGATCCTATGGATTCACTGATTTCCACAGTTGATTCGATTGCTTTTACAACGGAAAAAATTGAACTAAAAGAAGGTGTTTGTGATAAACCGGATCAATCCTGCATCACCGTTAATTTTGAATACCCTGTTTTTGCAGAAACACATTCAGCCGGAACACCATTGAATACCTGGATACGGGATCAGATCACCACTCCGGATGAAAAAGGAAATGTCAGAAGTCAAAAAGAATTTGCAGAATACCTGATCACCTTGTTTAAAAACGACAAGAATGCAATAGGTGATGATATGATGCCATGGTCGGTTGAAAATATTGCAGGAATAAATTTTGAAAACAAAGGACTCATTTCACTGTACGTTTCCGGCAGCTCCTACACTGGAGGTGCGCACCCCAACAGCTTTACATCCTATGGATCGTTTTATAAGTCGAATGGAAAAAAAATCACGATCAGCGAGATCGTAAAAGATTCGGTTGCCTTCGTAAAAATCTGCGAGAAACATTTTCGATCATTTAATGGAATTAGTCCGGAAACAGATCTCACTGAACAGGGATTCGAATTCGGTGATGAAGGATTTATCATCAACACTAATTTCTACATCAGCGACCGATCCATTACCTTTTTGTACAACAACTATGAAATAGGACCATACATCATGGGAAGCTGGGCGTTTTCGGTTCCTTTTGCGGATATTCAGGAACAACTTACCTCCGATTTTAAAGCATTGATCGAAATTCCTATCAACTAATTTAAAAATCCACGCACTCCAGAAAACGGGTCTTTTGCCGCTTGCGTTTGTTTTTTTCTATTCGGCTAAAGGTTACAATATCATTCAATTCCCAAACCACAGAGAATTCATGTGTACCAAAACTGGAAGTTTTCAATCGTGAAATGGTAAAGTCATAACTGTAACAGAATTTTGCTCTGCGTTGATGCGCCATAAACGAATTCAAGCCCAACACGAAAACAAAGGAATCATAATTCTTGCCCTGCATATTTAAATTTCTGTTCCGAAACCAAAAACCTGCGTATACAGGATTCTTGTACATATTTATTCCTACCTGAAACGTGGTGAAATTCGACTGACGCTCGTAAATAAATCCGGGTGAATAAATTACTCCGTTGTACGACAAAATATTCGAATGGCCGTGTATCACCATTTTTAAAGGCAATCTGTTTCCATCCGAAACAAATGCGTCTTTGGGTCGTGTTAGATGATGAAACCCAGCGCCAATTGTTGTAGTCATCTTTCCTCCTTTTTCCTCCACTTTTCCGCTGTTAAAACGCGCACTGACTCCTGCATTGAAATCAGGATACACAACACGGTCGGTGCCGGGTGGAATAAATGAAGTAGCGCTCACATTTCCGAATACTTCATCGAGCTGATCAGAAAAAACAAAACGACTCCAGTCAATTCGCTTCTGCACAAACGAAGCTCCAAATCCAGCCTGTAACCTGAAATTTTTTGTTTCAACCGGACGATAACTGTACATCAATCCTGCCTGCATGGTGCGTAAACGACCCTCACCTTCGTTATTGCTTAATGCAATAATGCCCAAACCCGTTTTATTGATTCCTGCTGCATCCATCGAAAAACATCCCGTATTGAAACGACCGGGAATAGGTCCCCACTGATTGCGAACATTTCCGCGCACACGTAAACCATTATCCAATGCAACATTCGCAGGATTGTAATAAATGGGATTATGAAAAAACTGCGAAAAATTCGGATCCTGACCGAATACATCGGCATGGATCAATAGTAATGCGAAAAATAGTTTGAAAAATTTCATCATCGTATCACAGTTACAGTTCCTGCAGCACGGTACAGTCCGTTGGGATAGAGTTGTCCCACCCAAAGCGATTCATCGAGGAAAAACGCTTCAATTTTCCACACATAAGCATCTTGCTGCACGGGAGCGCCATTAAAGGTTCCATCCCATGCACAGGCAGGACGTGTATCAACAATATCTGAACACTCCCAAATCAAATTCCCCCAATCATCATAAATGGAAACACGGAACGATTTTAATCCGACTCCTGTTGGAATAAAATGAGCAACTCCAAAATCAGGATGCCCGGGATACATTGCGTTCGGTGCAAATAAACCTTTAAAGAAATCAACCACCACATTCTGGTAGGCTGTATCCATACAACCATATTCATTTGTTGCAACGAGGTAAGCCGACCAATTGCCGTAACGATTGTACCGGTGAACAGGATTTACCTCAATGGAGGTTTGACCATTACCAAAATGCCATTCGTATCCTATTGCTCCTGTTGATGTATTCGTAAACTCAACCGTTCCGCTGAGCGGATCAACATTCTGAACATTGATCCATGTAAATCCTGCTGTTGGAGAAGGAAAAATTGTTAGCGTATTGTTAAGCGTAATAGTATCACCACAACCTCCTGCACCATATACCATCAGCGTAACCGAATACAATCCGGAATCGGCATAATTGTGAACCGGATTTTGCTGAGCGGATGTTGAACCATCACCAAAACTCCATTGGTACGATGTTGCATTTTGCGAAAGATTCGTAAAAGGAACAGGATACAATTCACAGGAAGTATCGGAAGGAATACTGAAATTTGCTACCGGTGTTGGGTACACTACATACACATACGTTGCCGTATCCAGACATCCGAATGGCGTTTCTGCAATGAGAGTGATCGTATAACTTCCGGGTTGCGTATAGGTCACGCTGGGATTGGTCAGCGCGCTTGTTTGTCCGTTACCAAGATTCCAGGAATAACCTACTGCACCCGAAGAAAGGTTAGTGATATTTACAGTAACCGGAGAATAACAGGATGAAGGCGAAGACGTACTGAATGCTGCGATCGGATTCGGATTCACCAATACACTTTGCACTGCGGTATCTGAACATCCGTTCAGGTTGGTTGCGATCAGTGTTATCGTATACGTTCCTGACGTGGCATAGGTATGCGAAGGATTCACCTGCACCGAGCTGTTTCCATCACCAAAATTCCAGGAGAAAAATTGCGCTTGCGTACTTGTATTCTGGAAACTTACCGGCAAAGGCTCACAACCAAAAAGCGGATCAGGAACAAATGATGCAACAGGAGTTGTTCGTACAATTACCGGACGCGTAACGGATGTTGAACAACCAAATACCGTAGAAACTCCACTGAGTGTTACCATGTAAGTACCCGATAAACCATAAGTGTGAATCGGATTCGTCAATACACTCGTATTCCCATCTCCGAAATTCCAGTTGACAGATGCCAGATTCGAACTCAGGTTATTGAACTGGAAAGGCTGACTTGCACAAACGGAATCCGGTGTTGTAGTAAAATCGATTTGAGGTTGCGGATGAACAGTAATACTAATCGTTGCGGTATCAAAACTACAACCATCATTGATGAACAACTGAACCAAATACGTTCCTGCCTGTGTAAATGTATGTGAAGGATTGGGTGCTGTGCTCACATTCCCGTNNGGTGGAGAACTGTGTAAAATTCACAGCAAGAGGAACGCATCCGCTGGTATCGCTCGAATTGAAAAATGCATTCACAGTATTGGGCAATACAGTGATGGTATGATAGGCTGTATCAACACCACACTCGTTGGTGACAACCAGCATGACGGTAAATGTTGTATCTTCTAGTCCGGTGAAAAACGTATGCCCAAACAATGCATCCGCTTGATTCCCTGTTGTACCATCACCGAAATTCCAGAAATAGGTATCGGGTAATCCCACACTGTTGTTTGCGATTTCAGGTGTGAAAGGTGAACATCCCACATTGACATTCGTTCCAAAAATCGCTTTGGGTTCGGGCATTACTATGACTTGCTCCGTATNNTAAGTAGTATCTGCTAAATACCCTGCAGGATAAGTCACCGCACCCGGAGCAGCCAGTGCAGAAGTCGTTCCGTTTCCAAAATCCCAGTTGTAGGAAATCGATTGTCCGGAAGAAATATTATTAAAGTTCACCACCAATGGACCGCAAGCCGAATCGGGCGCAAGGGTGAAATTGGCAACCGGTGGTTCGAATACATCAATACTTCCTGTTATGCTGTTCACACAACCGAACAAGGACGTTGCAGTAAGCGAAATAGTGTATGTTCCAACAGCAGCATAAGCATTTTGCGGATTGGTTTGTGTTGATGTATTTCCGTCACCAAAATTCCAGGCATAGGAAATAGCACCTGTTGTTGTATTTGTAAATGGTTCGGCGATCCCAACACAGGCAATCGGATTATTACTGAAGCCCATTACCGGAAGTGGTTGTACATTCATTACCATCACATCCGAATTCAAACAACCTGTAACAGGATGCGTAAATGTATACGTGATGTTATGGGCACCAACTCCGGCAACAAAAGGATCAAAAGTCCCGAGGGCTGCATTGGTAATTCCAATTCCCGACCATGAACCGCCAACAGGTGTTCCGGTTAATATAGTTACTGCTGCATCAATGCAAATGTTCTGATCTACCCCGGCATTTACAACCGGAAGAGGATGCACAATAATCTGCATCACATCAGTAGTCTGGCAATTTCCAACACCGAATGTATAGGTGAGATTATATGTACCCGGAGTGGAAGGAGTAAACAATCCTCCTGCTGTTACAAAACTTCCGCTCCATGTTCCACCGGCTGGTAAACCGTTAATGGTAATGGCAGCGGCATTGTGACAAATTTCCTGATCGGGACCGGCATTGGCTTGTTGTGGTGCAATAACATTCACCACGCGATCATCGGAGGCTGTACAACCTGTTCCTAAAGTGAAAGTATAGGTAACGGTAAATGCGCCTGTTCCGTTGGGAGTAAAAACTCCTCCGGCAGTAATATTGGCACCACTCCATGTACCA
>DEHO01000045.1:26101-26249 GCA_002351955.1 Flavobacteriales bacterium UBA2798 | reverse complement strand
ACCGAAGAAGTTTTTAAAGAAGCAGTTTTGGCACTGAACATACCTATGGATAATGGTATTGATCAAAAAAATATCAATGCAGAATTAATTGCCTTAATGTTGAAGACAACCCCCATGGATGGGGCGGCTAATTATAAGTATTACATGG
>DEHO01000045.1:0-26071 GCA_002351955.1 Flavobacteriales bacterium UBA2798 | reverse complement strand
AACCGGGCTGCGCTACATCTCGAAATTAAATTTTAGTTTTTGATCTCTAAAAATCAGGGTGCAAGTATAGTAAAAAGTGATCACGTGGCCAATGGATAGGCTCCAACAGTGTCAACAACTAATTCTTTTTCTTAAACTATATACTTTAAAATAACCTGCCGGATTTCAGCATGCACAAACTCCTCTATAACCGGTGGGTTGGGCCACGATTCTGATTCTTTTGCTTTGCGAATTAGTGTGGCATAATGCACCAGATCGAGCGAAGATTCTGAGAGCTGTTTTAAGTCTCGTTTTAAAAATTCAGACTTCACCTGACTTAATTTTTGTCCTTCATACATCTCAGCCAGATATAAATCCAATCGTTGGTCAACGAATAACTCTTTGATGAGTGTTACCCTGCGGGTTTGAATATCCTCAATAATCCTGTCGGTATTCCAGGTGGTGAGGGAAGAGGCTTGCATAGACATTTCAGGATTCAAAATACTAAAAAGTATGAAGNNGAACCGTATCAACTTTGCATCTTCTTGATATTCAAATTGATTGATTTTTATTGAAATCAGTAAAAACCCAATGGACCATTTATTATGTGCCCCAAAAGAGCTTGATCAATTTCATTTTGGGTATGGCTGTGTGCGGTAAAGCCAGCGTAACAGTTTTATCCTGGAAAATCAAATGTAACTCTGATGTCATTCGGAATTTTCAGTTACAACCACAACCGCCTCCATTCTTTCCACCATTGGCACCAGAAGCTCCTTCACGATAAAGTTGGAAGCTTGTTTCAAATTTTTGGGTTTTGCGTGCAGCAAGGNNCGTTGAGATGCATTTTCTGATATTCTTTCACCGGGGCACAACTGGCACAAAAGCCAAGCGCAATGAAAGCAACTATTCTCTTTTTCATTCGTAGTTTTTAAGGTTGATGTTGGTTGAACTGTGAATATTATCCTGCTCATCTACTATAATGCAGGCAATATCTTTCATCTGGTTAATCAAGTCTAATCCCGCCCGAATGCCCATTACCATTACTGGAGTAGCCATGGCATCGGCCAGTTCGGCATGGCGGCAAATAATGGTTACGCTTTTAATACCATGCACCGGGTATCCGGTGTGTGGGTCAATAGTATGTGAATACTTTTTACCATCAATCACCACATACTTTTCATAGTTACCAGAGGTAGCCACCGACACATCGGTTAACCGCATAGAAGCAAAGGGCAGCTTCCGGTTTGGATCGGCAATGCCAATGGTCCACGAACTGCCATTGGGTTGCTTGCCCCACACGGTTAAATCCCCCGCTGCATTTACCACGCCATCCGTTACACCTTGCTTTTGCATAATTATTTTGGCACAGTCGGCTGCATATCCTTTTCCAATTCCACCAAAGCCTATGCGCATTCCTTCCTCTTTCAAAAACACAGTCTGTTTATCATTATCAAGCAGCACATTTCTGAAATTGATAAGGCGCACCAGGTTATGANNACCCTGGGTAAGTGCTGAAATCCGTAAGGAGCGTTCAATCAGATCAAACACTTCTTTATCAACAGGCACGGGGGCAATGCCTGCATTATTATTGATTTGGTTGGTTTGGCTGTTCGGTTGAAAGGTGGTGAGCAATGCTTCAATTCGTTGCACTTCGGCAATAGCCTCGGCTATTTTGGCCTCAGCCCAAATTTCATCTTCAGCTACAACTGAAAACTCAAAGTGGTTACCCATTAACCGTAGTCCTTTAGAATATGTGTTTAATGTGGCGGTCATTACTTTTTGCTTGCAACGGTTTTGTTAAAGTCGGCTATCACTTTGTCCTGACTTGCAAAGGTGTAGCCATCCCACGTTTTGATAACCTTTCCATCAGTACTTAACATGACGGTAAAAGGAAATTTTCCTTCCGGATTGTAACGTTCGGCCAAAGCTTCATTGTGTTTTACAAGTTGAGCGGGTAGGGCATTTTTTTTGGCGCGTGGAAAATCAGCACGCAGTAAAACCAACTCCTTTTCAGCAAGAGAAATAAAGTCAGGATTCTCAAATACTTCCTTCTTCATTTTGATGCATGGACCACACCAATCCGACCCGGAAAAGTTTAATAGAATTAGTTTGTGTTCACGTGTCGCGATTTCTTTGGCGGTGTCAAAGCTGGTATGCCATTCAGGCGATGCCACAAGCAGAAATAAACAGATTGCAAATAGGCGCATGGTTATTTGAGTTTAGCGAGAAGCGTTATGATGTTGGAAGTAAGTGCGGTGGAACGTTCATAGTGTCCATACCGTAATTCAATGGCATTAAAGCGAGATATTCCCATTAATCCACCGGGTTGCGCATAGCGGATACCGGCACCAAACATGTTGCTGGATAGCGAGGACAAATCGTAATCGCTGGTATAGTACTTTTCCGTTAATGCATGCGCCTGATAGGGCGCGAAATATTTTACACCAGTTTGTTTGTAGAAACGATAAAACGGACTTATAGAAAAGAAAGGCGTAATTTTTATAGGTGTTTCAATTTCAAAAGTATGCGCTTTTAAGTCCCAGTTATCCTGATAGTACCGGTAATAGGTTCGAATGATTACGCGATCGCCAGCAAAATAATTCAAACGGACCCCAAAGGGAAGTTTGAGTCGGGAGTCAGGTAGGTTCTCTACTTTGTGCGAACCATTGGTAAAATATGTACGATGATACAAAGTAGCGAGTTGTCCACTTTGATAAGCAACATCAGCCATTAACAAGACCTGAAGCTTTCGAGTCATTACCTGGCTTAATGTAAACGATAAGCTGTAAGAGTTTCTTGGTTTTGTGCCACGCAGGCTGCTACTATTTCTTAATTCAATAGGTAAAATAACAGACCAGGTATCCAGATACATCTGGCCTTTAACACCAAATTCCCGATTCTTATTCTTCGAAAGTTTTGTCCAGCCAAGGGCAACACCCTTTGAAAAGTAATCATATTCGGATGAAACGGAGCCGGTGAAGCTATACGTTGAGCCGGTTTTTTCGTTAGCCACCGCATAGTTAACGGAAGGATATACTCGTACATCGCCAGATGAAGCCGATGAAATTGTGTTTGGGTCGATCTTATCGGACGAAGCCGAACTGTAAACGTCTACACCTAATTCAGCATTAAGGGTGTGCTTGCGCTTGCGAAAATCGTAGCGCGATATCCGCACATCAATGGTAGTGGCAAAGTCAGATAGTTTTTCATTACCAACTCCTCCGGTTACAGCAGAGTTGTTTCCTTTTTGATTGTAGTAGCTTGATACAAAGTTTATTTCTTCAACTTTTAGTTTNNTGCAGCAAGTGAAATACGAAGCATGAGTGTTTGCTTTTGTACAAAAGTCAAAACTAATTCTGAAGAGATTCTGAATTTTAATGTTTAGTGAAAATTAGGGCCAACCGGTTGAATTAAGACTTTTTTGTGACGAATGCGGGCACCCGGAGTTACAGAATTACAAAACCCAAAATGTATGAGTCTGCTTCGCAAAACGGGCAGTGCTGAAGTCAGCACGGGCTCCATGGCTGATATTGCTTTTTCTCTTGCTCACCTTTTTTCTGATGACTACGGTTATTAATAATGAAAAAGGACTTACGTTGTTGTTGCCACAGTGGAGTGATGAACCNNTTCGCTATTCAGATAAATTCAGCGGATGAATTTTTGATTGAAGGCGAACCCAAAAATTCATTGGAGGGCGTTACAGCCGAAGTCAAAAAATTTATTTTAAATAATGGTGTTGATCCATCACTCTCTGTAAATCCGGAGGAGGCTGTCGTTTCTTTGAAAACCGATAGGGGAACATCGCAACAGGCGTTTGTTGCTGTGCTGGATGTAATTCAGGCTGCGTATTATGAAATTTATGCAGAGCGTGCGGGTATTTCTGCAAAGGCTTTTCGCGAACTTGATTTGAATGATAAGGCACAAAAAGAGACTTATGATATGGCCCGAACGGGCATTCCTATGAATATTTCAATGGCAGAACCAACTCAAGTTGCCAATTAGTCATTTTTGCTTTTTGGAAAATCAAAAAACAACATGTTGCCACAACCGAACGAAACATCTTGCCAACGCTTAACCGGAAGTTCAGCGCCAACAACACCGCAGGTGGGAATATTATCGATAGTTTGACTCAACAATGAGTTGGTAAATTCGGTAAGCCCATGGTTATGCCCAAACAGCAACACTACTTCTTCACTATCGCGCGGGGAGTCTTTCAGGTTTCGAATAATATTCAGAATTTCATCTTCACTGGCGTGATACAGCTTACGTTCAGTTTTAATTTTAGATTGATCAAAATCTAAAACTTTTGCAATTGCCATACAGGTTGCAAGTGTACGTTCAGCCGGACTGCTCAACATAATANNTCGCTTTTCCTTTAAGCGTTTAGCCATGCGCGGAGCATCCTTTTGTCCGCGTTTGTTTAAGGGGCGGTCAAAGTCTTCCAATTTAGGATTATCCCAACTGGATTTTGCATGGCGAATAAGATATAAAATTTTCAAGACGTGTTATTACTTTAAGTTTAATCAAACCTACTTGTATCTTTGTATCCAAAGTAGAAATGTAAAATTGAAATGACTAAAATTATTCAAAATATAAAGTCCTATTTTTTAGTTTCTCAATATACCCAAGAAGAGATAAAAGAATTTGCTCGAAGAGGTACTCTGCCAGAAGAGTTTTCAATTAAACGAAGAAGGCTTCGGGGACTTATATTGTTGATATCCTTGGTTGTGTCTATTATTTACCTAATTTTCTCATAGTTAATATAGCTCGTGAAAAACAAACCTCTTAAAAAACGAATCAAGTACACGGCACTCTATTACTTCATTCGCTTTTTGATTTTCTTTTCAAACTTGCTACCGCGCAAAGCCTGGCTTGCTTTCTGTGGTTGGCTAGGTAAACTTGCCTATTCTTTTTCTCCCAAGCCCCGCGAACGCACCATCTATCACTTGGGCCTGGCTTACAGTGGTAAAAAATCTACGCATGAAATACTTGATCTCAGCAAGCAGGTGTTTGTTATGTTAGGTAAAANNAAAATGCAGGGGATATTCTGCGATCGTTAAAAGTAAAATCCCTTGCTGATCTTGAAAAATTTTTAGTTACCGAAGGCCTTGAGAATTATGAACGGGCACACGCAAAAGGCAAAGGGGTTATGTTTCTTACATCGCATCTGGGTGCTTTCGATCTACAGGTAACCAAGATGGCATTGCGCGGTCTGAAACCCAACATTATTGGGACAGCTTTGAAAGATGAACGATTAAACGAACTCTTGTTTGAATACCGCAATGCGTTTGGCGCAATTGCCATTGAACGCGGCAAAGAGAGTGTGCGATTATTTAAGATCCTAAAGTCGGGTGGATCGATTGCTATTCTGATCGATCAGGATACGAAAGTGAAAAGTCGCTTTGTTAATTTTTTTGGGATGCCAGCAGCAACGCCCATAGGCGCAACTGTATTGGCATTGCGAACCGGTTGTGCCGTGGTGCCAACATATATTTATTTGGGTGAAGACGGCAAACAACACATGCACATATTGCCAGAAATACCGTTAGTAATTACTGGCGATGAAGAAACTGATTTGGTTGTGAACACACAGAACTTTACCAATGTAACCGAACAAATAGTACGCGAACATCCCGAACAATGGGTGTGGATGCACGAGCGCTGGAAGACAAAGCCTGGGGAGGAGATTAGATGATTTCGAATTAAAAATTTTAAATTGTGAATTCGAAATTATTTCTTGAAAACAAAATAAACAGCCAGGATCAAAAAGATAAATCCGATTAAATGATTCCACCGAAAGGTTTCGGTTTTGAAAAATACAAGAGAGAAGAGTACGAATACGACCAACGTAATTACTTCCTGCATTACTTTTAGCTCCATTAATGAAAACGGGCCACCATTTTCTTTAAAGCCAATGCGGTTGGCGGGTACTTGTAAGATGTATTCAAACAAGGCAATACCCCAGCTAATCAAAATGATT
Organism: Flavobacteriales bacterium UBA2798; assembly: GCA_002351955.1. GTDB lineage: Bacteria > Bacteroidota > Bacteroidia > Flavobacteriales_D > UBA2798 > UBA2798. Next base: position 20,112 of record DEHO01000045.1, on the reverse strand, counting down.
GCCACCAGGCCCAGGTTCTTGCCCCAACTCATATCCTTAAACTTCAAATGACCATACCACGCAAAGGTCATGAACGTGTTACTGAGTGCTAGTAGGAGGATGGTGTAGAATGCTTTCATATACCAGTTTACAATTGACAACCCCGATAGCCATCGGGACAGTTGAGAACGGAAATCAAGTTGTCAATTGATACTTGTCAATTGTCAATTTATTTAACAAGTTTCTTATACCTGATCCTGTGCGGTTGATCATCGCCCACGCGCTTCTTGCGATTTTCTTCGTACTCACTAAAAGTTCCTTCAAACCAGAACATTTGCGAATCACCTTCAAATGCAAGTATGTGGGTACACACCCGATCGAGGAACCAACGGTCGTGCGAGATAATTACTGCACAACCACCAAAGTTTTCCAGTGCTTCTTCCAGTGCGCGTAGTGTATTTACATCCAGATCGTTGGTAGGTTCATCCAACAACAATAAGTTACCACCTTGCTTTAGTGCAATAGCCAAGTGCGCACGGTTGCGCATCCCACCCGAAAGTTCTTTTACTTTTTTCTGTTGATCGGTTCCGCTGAAATTAAACTTGCTTACATAGGCGCGCGAGTTAATTTCTTTGCCACCCACCATAATCAAATCCTGGCCACCGGTAATAGCCTGAAACACCGTGTCTTCCGGTTTCAAATCATCGTGTTCCTGATCTACGTATGCGGTCTTTACTGTTTCACCCACTTCAAACTTTCCGGCATCGGGTTGTAGTTGTCCGGTAATCATTTTGAACAAGGTAGTTTTACCGGCACCATTCGGCCCGATAATCCCAACAATGCCCGCAGGAGGAAGTGAGAACGTTAAATTCTCGTACAACAATTTATCGCCAAATGCTTTTGAAACGCCATGCGCTTCAATAACCTTATTACCCAAACGCGGACCGGGCGGAATAAACAGTTCAAGTTTTTCTTCTTTATCGCGCGTTTCCTGGCTCATCAATTTATCGTAAGCGCTCAAGCGTGCTTTACCTTTTGCTTGTCGGCCTTTTGGATTCATGCGCACCCACTCCAACTCGCGTTCCAATGCTTTCTGGCGTTTCGATTCTGTTTTTTCTTCTTGTGCTAAACGCTTTTGCTTTTGATCCAGCCAGCTTGAATAATTTCCTTTCCAGGGAATTCCTTCTCCACGATCAAGTTCAAGAATCCATCCTGCTACATTGTCGAGGAAGTAACGGTCGTGCGTAATCGCAATAACAGTTCCGGGATATTGTTGCAAATGCTGCTCCAACCATAATACCGATTCAGCATCGAGGTGGTTAGTAGGTTCATCAAGTAAGAGTACGTCCGGCTGCTGCAATAATAAGCGACACAATGCAACTCGTCGGCGTTCTCCTCCTGATAATACTTTGATCGAAGTATCTCCGTCCGGACATTGCAATGCATCCATTGCTCTTGCCAGTTTAACATCGATGTTCCAGGCATCAACAGCATCCAGTTTTTCCTGGACTTCTGCCTGACGGTTCATCAATTTTTCCATTTTATCCGGATTATCCAGATATTCTGATTCGCCGAATTTGTTGTTGATTTCTTCAAATTCATTGAGGAGATCCATAGTGCTTTGCACACCTTCCTGCACAATTTCCTTTACTGTTTTGTTTTCATCCAGTTCAGGCTCCTGAGCAAGGTGACCAACCGTATAACCGGGAGAAAAAACAACATCACCCTGATACGATTTATCCAAACCGGCAATGATGCGTAACACAGTAGATTTACCTGAACCGTTGGCTCCGATAATTCCAATTTTCGCTCCGTAGAAAAAGGAGAGGTAAATGTCTTTTAGAATATGCTTACCCTGTGGTGTGGTCTTGTTGACCTTTACCATGGAAAAAATGACTTTGCGGTCGTCTGACATAATAGATTCAATTTGAACCGCAAAGATAATTGAATAATGGCCAATTGCTGAAAAGAAAGCAGTTTTTGCCCGTCAAACAGGAATAAGCAGGTAACACATTATCCCTTAAACACCAATTGAATTCAGCGGGAAGTGAAATACTTAATTCGGATTCAGATCGATGATTCCTCCGGTAAGGCGTAACAACTCAGTATGAGATCCCAATAGGGTATTGGCGGCATCCAGTCTTTGCATGGCAGCATTGAAAAACTGTAACTGTACATCCCGGTAATTGAAGGATGAAATGGTACCCTGATCAAAACGTTCCTGAGCAAGTCGTAAATTGAATTCAGCAGAGCGATAACTCTCAGTGCTCAGATTCATAATCACCTGTCGGGCCACGTAGGTTTCGTAGGCATTTCTTAGCTGACTTGTCAATGTAAAAACTTGTTCGTCGAGTGAGGTCTGTTGAATTTTTTCCTGGATTCTGGAGTTTTCGATGGCACGACGGGTTTTTCCACCGTTGAACAGATTGAAGTTCACAACAAAATTGGCATAGTAATTCAAATTTGAACCATTCGATTCGAACATCGATGTTTGGAAATGGCTGAATGAATTAGCGGTCCCCATTTGTAAACTGACTACCGGATACAATGCGCTTCTTGCAAGATCGGTTTGCGTGCGTTGCAATTCGAGATTGATGTACTGATTTAGAATAGTGGTGTTGTTACGCAACATTCTTCGTTTGAGCGTGTCAAAATCGTAACGGTCGGTTCTTACTTCCAGAAAGTCGGTGAGATCGTAAAATGTTTCTACATCCTGGTTCATCAACAGGTTGAGGTTGCGTATGGAATTACGGTAGGCCAGTTCCTGAAGGAGAAAAGAAGTGGAATCGCTGAGGTATGCGTTTTTAATTTGGAGCAGATCGAAAGTTCCGCTTACACCCAAATCCTTTTTGCGTTCCATGTGTTCGTACTTCTCGCGCGAAAGTTTAATGAGTTTTCTGAGCACATCCAGCTTTTCTTTTTGCAGCACAGCATTGTAATAACCGAGAATTACACTTTGTACGGTGTTTTCTACTACAAGAATGGCATTTCCTTCGCTTTGAGCCTGCAGTTGTTCCAAACGTTCTTTCGTGAACTGAACCCGAAACCCGCCAAACAACATCCAGTTGGCAGAAAGTGTTCCGTTCACAGAATTGGTAATGATCTTATCGCGGATAAAAGCAGTAGGGTTATTGCTTTGGTCGAGTATGTTGTTGTTTTGTGTGATCTGCAGATCGACCGATGGCCACCTTCCGGCTTCTCCCCAGTTATTGTTGTTTTTGGCAATGGAAATCTGGTCGCGCGCAATTTCTACCTTGTAGTTTTTTTCAAGGGCAATACGGATCGCGTCCGATAACGACAATTTCTGCTGCGCTGTAGCGAATAGCGGCAGAAAAATAAACGACAGCTTAAATATCCTTTGCATTGACGATATCATTTGCAAGTTGAGTTTCAAGTTTGTTTTTGCGCAGGACAGGCTCAACACTTTCTGCTTTTGGGAAAGTGTCGGAATGAAATTTAAAAATCCAGCGTAAGGTTTTTTCATATCCCAGATAGAGGAAAGCACCAACCGGAAAAATGAAAAGAATATGATAACCCGTTGGCAGTGCAATGAGCACAAGATTTAAAATAATAGCAGCATGAATAGCCAGCAGGCGGTGAGCAGTTTCCGGCTTCCAAATAAAGAAGGGAAGCAGAATTAGTGTTTGAATTATTATGGCACCCATTATTATTCCTGCCGACATTTTTACTGATCCTGTAAGATGAGGTGAGAATACAATTGCAATATTCAGGGCGAGCGTAATAATAAGGAAAAGCATTGCAAAAACGAGTGGGGTATTTCCCTTGAACCAATATAAAATACGACGGACATCATTCCAGAATATAATCACGCTGGGGAAGAAGAGAATGGTAAGCATTGTTCCCCACAACAATCCGTGTGCAACAGAAATCGCCATCGGAATAAGAAATTGCGCCTGGAAACTATCTTCCAGAATTAACGGATACAAGCCAACAACAGTGGTAAGCGATGTAAGCAATACTGCTCGGAAACGTGATCTTCCGGCTTCGTAGGCGGCATCTTTCACACTCATTCCATTTTTGATATAACGGTTGTAAGTATCCACCATCACCACCGCATCATTCACCAGAATTCCAATCAGTGCAATGATTCCCCAGAAACTAAATAGAGAGACAGGTTTTCCTTCCAGACCGTGACCAAGAAATGCACAAAAAATTCCTGCAGGTATTGCTGTAAGTACTAAGAAAGCCTGCATAGCAGAACCAAAATTCAGAGCGAGAATTAGAATTACAAGCAAAACGGTTAAAACCAAAACTGTCATTAATGGTCCCTGCGTTTCTCGTGCTCTTTCAGCCTGTCCCAGGAAGTTTGTTTCAACATTGGGAAATTGTGCATTGAGTGGTTGAATAACTTTTGATGTTACGAGTTCAATCGCATCACCTACCGGTGCATTTGCATTTACAAGATCGGCTTCAACAGTAATTTCTTTTTTACCGTTGTAGTGACGAATACCAACTTCACCCCTTTGTATCGAGAAATTTACAAGCTCCCTTAATGGGTAGGTTTCTCCGGTAAGTGTTTTAATCCGCATTTCTTCGATCTGACCGAGATACTGACGATCTTCTCTTGGATAACGAACCCAAACACGCACTTCATCTTCTCCAATTATTAATCGTTGCGCTTCTTCACCAAAGAATCCCTGACGAATTTGTCGTGCAATTTCAGAACGACTTAATCCAAGCAAATACGCTTTCGGCAATAAATCGATATGAATTTCCTGAGAGCCGAGCGGACTGTTGTCGTTTACATCTTTAAGTGGACCCAGTTTGATGAATTTATCTTTAACGAATTCTTTCGCTTTGAGCAGCTCATCCTGATTTTTGGAAGACAACATTAACGCGACAGGTTTTCCAAACCGGCCTTCGCCCCCAATGGTGAATTTTTCAGGGCTGGTAATCGGACCAATCTTTTTGCGGATCAATTCTGCAATGGTAAAACTTTCAATGTCTTTTCCTTCAATGTCAATCTGTATTCGAAGATTACCTGCGTGTGCCCCGGTTTCATCAAGGAATTCGGCCATACCAACGGATAGGGTAGTGGCAGTAATGATCGGTTCTCCGTAGTGTTTTTCCAACGAATCGCGGACTTCATAAACTTTTTCCTGACAGTATTCAAGGAATTCTTCCGTCTGATCTTCCCGTTCTCCGGGTTTAAAGGCAACTGAAACAGTAATGTCATCAAACTGAATGTTGGGGAAAAAGGTGAACTTGATGATCTCTGATTTAAAGAGGAAAATAATAGTTGAGATAAAAATGACCGGAATAAAAATTGCAGCACGGTGTTTACTCATTATTCTTCCCAGCAACCATGCATACCCATCCCGCAATGCATCGATCCATTTGTTAATTCTGCTTCGGATCTTCTGGTAAAAACCCCACTTCACTGGTTTTAACATGCTGTCGTGACCAAGGTGTTGCGGGAGTGTAAGAATAGCTTCGAAAAGAGAAAATAAAAGACAAGCCACAACAGCAAATGCCATCTCGCGCATCATTTCGAACTGACCGCCAACATACATTAAAAGTGAGAATGCAACAACAGTAGTAAGTACAGAAGCAATTACCGATTTAAACACTTCTGCAGTTCCGTCAAGTGCAGCCAGCATGGGTGATTTACCACGTTCGTAGTGCGCAAAAATATTTTCTGCAATTACAATTCCATCATCAACAAGAATTCCGATTACAATGATCATTCCAAATAGGGAGATCATGTTGATGGTCATTCCGTATAGGTAACCTGCAATGAACAAACCCAGAAATGAAATGGGAATTCCAATTGCAACCCAAAATGAAAGCCGCAAACTCAGGAAAAACCCAAGGCAAATCATTACCAAAAAGAAACCGATAATTCCATTATTGGTAAGCAGATCAATTCGCTCCTGCAACATATCTGCAAACTGGAAAATGATGCGGAGTTCAAAATCCTCATTTTCCTCGTTGAACTTATCGGTATAATCGGTAATGAATTTGGCAATTGCACCCAGATCTTCTTCGGGAAGTTTCGATACGATTACGTTGATATTTCGTTTTCCGTCGATATAGGATTTGTAGGGACGATCAGCAAATTGATAGTTAACGGTTGCAATATCACTCAGTCGAATAATCTCACCACCGGGTGTTGCGCGGATTACAATTTTACCGATTTCATCAGCCAATGTCTCACGGGCACGCATACGTATGATGTATTCTTCTTCTTCTGTTTTGATTGTACCACCCGTGAGATCCAGATTGTTTGTACGAACAGCAGAAGTGAGCTGATCAAAGCGTAATCCGTATTCCAGTAATTTACTTTCTTTTACTTCAATGGAAATTTCAACTTCAGGATAACCAACAACTCTTATTTGTGAAATTGATTTCTCAGCTAAAAAATCATTTTTGATTTGTTCCGATTTCGCTTTCAGTTTCCACAAATCATCCGGACCTGTGAGGGATAAAAAGGCAGCGGTTCCACCCATGCTTCCTACCTTTAGTTTGCGAATGATTGGTTTTTCTGCACCTACCGGAAACGAGTTAATACTGTTTACAGTGTTCTCAACATCCGTAAGCAGATCGTCCATGTCTGTATCTTCAAAGGCTTCAATTTTTAAACTGGCACGGTTCTCTTCGCTCGATGAGGTGATTTTCTTAATACCGCTGAGTCCTTCCAGTGCCTGTTCAATTTTAATGGTAACGCCATCTTCCATCTCCACAGGTGATGCACCCGGATAGGCTACGTCGATAGTGATGACACGCGGAGGCATCTCCGGAAAAAAGGAACGCCGCATGTTGCTCAATGCGAGTAAACCAAATACGATGGTCAGGAAAATAAATGCATTTCCCCATATCGGATTGGTTATGAAAAATGAAATGAGCCTTCTCATTGTTTAACAATAGGAGTTACACGCATACTGTCCGAAACATTGGTAAGCGGTTCTGCCACCAATAATGTTCCGTTTGGAATTCCACTTACTATTACCGATTCCCGGGTTACAAAAGCAATCTGTAGCTGACGTTTGAGCAATACAGAATCCTTCACTTCAAAGCAATGATTGTCTTCAAACAAAGCGCGTCGGGGAATACTGATTGTTCCAGGGATTTTTCCTGCGTGGATGTAACCTGTAAGATACATGCCGGTGTAAAGGGCATCGCCGTTTTGTTTGTTGATACGGATATACACCGGTACCGATTGAGTATTCGCATTTACAAACTCTCCGATGCGGATCACAGTTCCTTTAAATTCTCCCGGACCGGATGTTGCCTTTAATTGAACTTCTGCACCCATTTTCACCCAGCCAATATTTTTTACATCAATTGGTAATTCAATTTCAAGATCACTTCCTTTTATAATGGATAATAATCGTGTCCCGGGATTTACAACAGATCCGGGTTCGGCAAAAACATCTGTTATGGTTCCATCGAAGGGTGCGATGATGCTGTATTTCCGTATGCGCTCTTCTTCTGCGCGAATAGTATAGTATTCACCGAATATGTTTTTAGATGCCAGAAACGACTTTTCTCTTCCTGTTTTTGGTTGAGGCAATTCGGGTAATGGTTTTTCTGCATCAAGCTGATCAAAAAAGTTTTTCCAATCCGGGTAAACATCCGAAAAATCAAGACGGATATCCGGTAATGCGTTCGCAAGGATGTTCATGTAATTCGATTTTCTTGCCTGTAATGCAAGTCGTGCATCCTGATCGCGTACCTGAAACAATTGTTCTCCCTGACGAACAGTTGTGCCGGGCTTTAATATTTTTCCGGGCAATAACAATCCCTGAACTTCGGATGATACATCAANNATAAGAACTTCGGTACTGTCTGCCTTGCTCGAAATAACATCGACGTATCGTGTACCTGCGTCTTTTGGTTTTTCTCCGGAAAGGGAAAAAATGTCTTTGTTCTTTATTAATGTCCAGGTCATGAAGGCCAGCATACTCAGGAATCCGGCCAGGACAAGATGTCGGGTTTTCATCTTTTGGGTTTTGGTGAAGCAAATGTAGGAGGACTTTTTACAGTGCTGTGCATAAGTTGAAGGGAGGTTAAAGAATAGGATGAAAGGAGCCGGGGTTAAATTCAGCGTTTCCAGTAGGTTAATAACTTTGTTGAAAATGCCCAGGTCCTGTTAAAAAACCCAGAGCTCAGTCCGGTTATTTTTGTTGAATAGGATTTAGTCAAACCTTTCAAAAAGCTAATGATCTCACTGTTAACACGCTTTTCCCGCAGAAAGATCACCGAGGATACCCTCGCTACGGCTTTTGTCTCCAATCTTCTGGAGGTTGTTGAAAAGGCATTCCCCGATGTTGCAGGGCTAATCAATGAGGATCCTGACTTTCCAAAGTCACCGGGCATTGAACTGTCTGATGATGAACAGTTTCTGATGATCGTTTTGGTGGGGAATATTCGGTTGCTTTCCGAGAGTTTTGATCCGGAAATGGAGGACACACTTAAGGACAGTATATTTGATAAGTGTGCCTATTCGATGGGCATGGATAGAAATGAATTTATTGCTATCTATAAGGAATACAGCGACTTCCTTTCCAGAGTGAATCATCCTTCCAAGAATATTCTGTACAGTATGGCCCGTGGGGTCTTTTACAAATACAATCTGAACCACTACCAGGCAGATTATTTCCGCACACTCAATACTCCTAATCCAATCTTCCTCAAGCGTATGAATGAGGTGATGAATTATTTTATTTGGGATTGGCAGGCCTTTTTTGAGAAGTATAAGGTTGTGCTTTGAAAGAGACATATACCTCATTTTTCATTTACGTTTAAGTCTTTTGTTATTTTTGCAGCGGTTTGAATAATCTAAATCGGTATAAAATATTCTCAACACTCAGGCAATTATTGTTTGTTGTGCAGTTTGCCTATATCCTATCTTCTATATTTATTTCGGATTTTAATAACGCCGAAGCATTCATAGAAGAAATTACTACTGAAGAGACTAATTCCGGAAATGATCCATGTGCAGATTGCTTTACAGAAAGTGAAGATGCATCTGATTTGAAATTATTTCTCAAGGATGGTCAATCGTTTATCTCTGTAAAAAGGGAAGGGGCACAGGCTACCCATTCGATCTTATCGCTTAGAAAAGGTAAAGGTTATCCTGACTCGCTTTTTTCTCCTCCTGATTTTTGTTGATTAGTGCATCCTGCATTTTAATCCGGTCCCTGTATTTCAGGGGGAATAAATTACATTTTTATCACACCATGAAAGCATTACAATTTTTCGTTTTATCGGCAATTCTTTTTTCTTGTTCAAACCAGGAAGAAGTGAAGGATACGGAAACTTTTTCTGTAACATCACCAATAGTATTAGATACTTCATTGGCTACCTCGTACGTTGGAGAGGTTACTGCAATTCAGAATGTAGAGATCAGGTCGAGAGTAAACGGGTATATTTCAGCCAATCACATTGATGAAGGGAAGATGGTTTCTCAAGGTCAATTATTGTTCAGTATCGATAATTCCATTCAGCGTGAGGAATTAGCCAAGGCTTCTGCGATATTGAAATCATGTATTCTCGAAGCAAAAACTGCTGAAATTGACTATAAGAACACCAAACAGCNNTGTTGTTTCCCCAACTGAACTCGAGCTTTCCAAAATTCGTTATGAATCTGCTCAGGCAAAAGTTGAAGAAGCTCAAGCTAATGAAACACATGCACGAACGATCCTTTCTTTTACAGAGATTCGAGCCCCATTTTCAGGTATCATTAGCAGAATACCTTTTAAATTAGGCAGTCTTGTAGAAGAAGGTGCAATGCTTACAACTATTTCTAATCTTGATCAAGTGTTTGTTTATTTCAGCTTCACGGAGCGTGAATACCTCAATTACCTTCAGTCAAATAGCGATACAAGCAAATCTGTCCGTTTTGTGATGGCAAATGGCGAACTCTTTCCGCATACTGGGGTTATTGAAACCACAGCTGGTGAAGTCTCAACCGGAACCGGAACAATTACATTTCGCGCAAGGTTTCCAAATCCTGATCGCTTGCTGCGTCACGGGGCTACCGGAAAAATTCAATTGTTCAGTAGTTTCTCAGGTGTGATGCTGATTCCGCAGAAGTCAGTATTTGAAATTCAGGATAAAAAATATGTATATGTATTAAACGAAGAAGGATTGGTAAAATCAAGAGTGATAACTGTTGAAAAGGAGATTCCTGATTTTTATATTATCGAAAAAGTTCTGGATACCAAAGACAAAATCGTTTACGAAGGAGCGCAGCTTTTGCGTGAGGATACAAAAATCAACGGGCAGTTTGTTTCCATGCGTGATATCTTGAAGGATTTATCGAAAAATTAATTGGAATACCATGTACAATAAATTCATCGAACGCCCGGTACTTTCACTGGTAATTTCAATTTTTTTCGTTCTGCTTGGGCTTCTGGCACTCGTAGGATTACCTGTTACTCAGTATCCGGATATTGCACCTCCTGCTGTAACTGTAACAACGCGTTATACAGGAGCAAATGCAGAAGTTTGTACAAAGGCTGTTGTAACACCTTTGGAACGCGCTATCAATGGAGTTCCAGGAATGACCTATATGAGTTCTGTCTCGGGTAATGACGGTACAAGTATTATCACTGTATTTTTTGAAGTTGGAACAGATCCGGATTTTGCAGCGGTGAACGTTCAGAACAGGGTTGCAACCGTATTGGATGAACTACCGGAAGAAGTGATTCGTGCAGGGGTTTCTACAGAAAAAGAGGTAAACAGTATGCTCCTTTTCATTAACTTGATTAGCAGTGATACAACTTTGGACGAAAGCTTCATTTTTAATTTTGCAGATATCAATGTATTACCGGAATTAAAGCGTATTGATGGTGTAGGTTTTGCTCAGATCCTTGGTTCGAAAGAGTATGCAATGCGTGTTTGGTTGCATCCGGAACGAATGGAGGCATATGCAATTTCTGCAGATGATGTAGTGGAACGACTACGTGAAATGAATCTCGAAGCTGCTCCCGGGAAAGTCGGAGAGGGGTCCGGAAAAACTGCGCAATCCATGCAGTATGTGTTAAAATACACTGGTAAAATGACCGAACAGTCGCAATACGAAAATGTTGTGTTGCGGGTTGATGCCGACGGACAATTACTTCGCTTAAAAGATATTGCCGATATAGAATTTGGTGCACAAACGTATAGCGTGCTTTCTAAAGAGAATGGAAGACCTTCTGCTGCAATAATGTTGAAGCAACGACCCGGTTCGAACGCGAGTGAAGTAATTGCAAATATTAAAGACAGGCTGATCTTTCTTAAGGAAACGCAATTTCCCCCCGGGATGTCTTATACGCTCTCTTATGATGTATCCCGCTTTCTTGATGCTTCTATACATGAAGTAATCAAAACACTGATAGAGGCTTTTATACTTGTTGCTCTTGTGGTGTTTATTTTTCTTCAGAATTTAAAACTTACAATAATTTCAATTCTTGCTGTTCCGGTTTCTCTTATCGGAACGTTTGCTTTTATGCAGCTCTTTGGATTTTCTCTAAATCTTTTGACACTATTTGCCTTGGTTTTGGCGATAGGTATTGTTGTAGATAATGCCATTGTTGTTGTAGAAGCCGTGCATGCTAAAATGCATGAAAAACATCTTAAACCAATTGCAGCTACAAAAGAAGCTATGCAGGATATAGGTAGCGCGATTCTCGCTATTACGCTTGTGATGTCTGCTGTGTTCGTTCCGGTTGCATTTTTATCCGGACCGGTTGGAGTTTTTTACCGGCAGTTTTCANNTGTGCGCTTATGCTGCGCGAATCGGATGCTCATGAAACAAACAATCAACTGCTCCGAAGGTTTTTCCGATGGTTCAATTCAAGTTACGATAAATTATCAGGACGCTATGTTCGTGCCATTACTTCTATTGTAAACCGGAGAGTTGTAACGTTTGGGGTGTTGATAGGGTTTATTGTATTTATCTATTTTATTGGTAGCGTTTTGCCGTCCGGATTTATTCCGACAGAAGATCAGGGAACGTTGTATGTTAACGTGACAACTCCTCCGGGTGCTACACTTGAGCGTACGGAAGAAGTGATGAATGAAATTGATAAAATTGCAAAGGAACTGAGTGAAGTAGAATCCATCTCAAGTATGTCGGGGTATTCAATGATGACCGAAGGTATTGGCGCTTCTTTTGGAATGAGCACCATTAATTTGAAGCCATGGGATGAAAGATCATTGGATGCGAATGAGATCTCTGCAATTCTGGTTGAAAAAACAGCTCATATCAGGGATGCAGAAATTCAGTTTTTTCCTCCTCCAGCTGTTCCGGGATTTGGAAATGCATCCGGCTTCGAATTCCGTATCCTTGATAAAACGGGTTCTTCTGATATGAATAATACCAGTAGAGTAATAGATCAGTTTCTTGCAGAATTAAAAAAGCGCCCGGAAATTAAGGAAGCGTTCACCAGCTTTAATACCGGATTTCCACAGTACATGATCTATATTGATCAGGACATGGCCATTTCCAAGGGGATAACTGTTGCAAACGCAATGAATAGCCTGCAAACGCTTGTTGGAAGTTTATACGCTACCAACTTTATCAGGTACAGTCAGATGTACAAGGTAATGGTGCAATTGCATCCAAAATACCGTGGTCAACCTGAAGATATTCTCCGACTTAAAGCTAAAAATGATAAGGGTGAACTAGTTCCTTATTCTAATTTTTGCCGTTTGGAAAAGGTTTACGGTCCGGAGCAGGTAACGCGCTACAACATGTATCCATCAGGAATGGTGAATGGTGAACCTTCTGCGGGATATTCTTCCGGACAAGCATTACAGGCGATCAATGAAGTTGCCGCAGAAAATCTTCCCCGCGGATTTACCTACGAATGGTCGGGAATGTCGCGCGAAGAAGTGTTATCCGGAAACCAGGTAATCATCATTTTCCTCATCTGTCTTGTGTTCGTTTATCTTTTGCTTTCTGCGCAATACGAAAGTTTTGTATTACCGCTTCCTGTTTTACTTTCACTTCCTTTTGGTGCATTCGGATCCTTGTTCTTTTTGTATTTGTTCGGACTTGAAAACAATATTTACGCTCAGGTGGCGATGATCATGCTTATCGGATTATTAGGAAAAAACGCCATTCTGATTGTTGAGTTTGCACAGTTAAAGCGCAAGGACGGAGAAAGTGTGTTCAATGCAGTTACACACGCTTCGAAAGAACGTCTTCGTCCGATTCTGATGACAAGCTTTGCGTTTATCGCAGGACTAATTCCGCTGGTAGTTGCAAATGGTGCAGGTGCAATTGGGAACCGAACGATTGGATCAGCTGCTGCAGGGGGAATGTTAACAGGGACAATTTTGGGTGTGTTATTCATACCGGGGTTATATATGATATTTGCCGGCATGGGTCGGACTAAAAAGAAAAAATGATGAAACGTTTTTTACCGGTTATAGTGGTTTTGTTTTTTGTGGCTTCGTGCGGACTAAAAAAGGACGTTTCTGAGACGGCCGAGGTGCGCATACCTGAAAAATTTATTGATACGGTAGCAGCACAATCTGTATCTATTCCATCGTGGAAAGAATTTTTTTCGGATCAAAACCTGATTCGTCTCATTGACACAGCGCTTGTTCGGAATTTTGATTTGATGATCGCCATGCAGCGTATTGAAGCAGCCCGTGCAGGTGTTAAGCGTGCGAAAGGGGAATTGCTTCCGGATTTGAATGCGAATGTTGGTGCAGGAACACGAAAGTATGCCGACTACACAATGGATGGAGTAGGTAACTGGGATACACGTCAATCTCCAAACCTGGTTGCCAATCCAGACCGTATGTTGCCGGATCCGATTCCTGATTTTTATCTGGGATTATCTTCTTCCTGGGAAATTGATATATGGGGGAAACTGCGCAATCGTAAGCGTGCGGCGCTGGCTCGTTTTTTGGCTACTGAGCAAGGGAAAAATTTAATTCAGACTGCACTGGTTGCTGATGTCGCATTAGCCTATTATGAATTGATGTTGCTGAACAGAAAAGTGCTGATTCTCGAGGAGAATATACTTTTACAGCAACAGGCGCTTGAGATGGTGCGTGTGCAAAAAATTACAGGTGATGTTGATCAGTTGGCAGTTGATTTCTTTGAAGCACAATTGCTCAATTCACAGGGAATTGAATTGCGTACACGTTATGCCATCCGTGAAGTTGAAGCGCGGATATGTATATTGTTGGGACAATTTCCCCAACCGATTACCGTAACACCGTTCAATGGAGTACTTCCTCAGCTACCAATACTTTCTTCTGGTGTTCCTTCCGATATTTTAAAACGTCGTCCGGATATTCTGCAAAGCGAACGTGAATTAATGGCATCGCGGGCTGATCTACGTGCTGCGCGATTAGCGTTTTTTCCTTCGCTCAATATCAGTGGCGCATTGGGGTGGCAGGCATTTACTGCAAGTTTGCTGCTTGAAACTCCCGGATCGTTGGCATTTCAATTGCTTGGTGGATTAACACAACCCATTTTTAACCGCAATGCTTTAAAAGCACAACTCATGCAATCGAAGGCCGAGCAAAAACAGGCTTACCTGAATTACCATAAAACAATTGTAGGGGCCTTTACGGAAGTTTACCTGCTCACTATGCAATCCGATTTTGTTGAGCGGGCTTACACGTTGAAATCGCGCGAAACCGAATTGAACAGAAACGCAGTTACCATCTCGCGCGAATTGTTTGTGACAGGAAAAGCAAGTTTTCTCGATGTAATTACTGCACAACGCAATGCGCTGAATGCAGATCTTGAATTGATCGATGTACAATACGAACGTCTCGAAAACAGAGTGCGACTTTACCGTTCACTTGGTGGTGGTTGGTAAAGATGTATTTGTTAGAAAACGTAATTCAGGAATACAGCTGTTGATGAACTTCTGTTAATACGCAAGAATTTCCTGAATCCATTTTTCCACTTTTGCTGCACTGGGTAACATTGCTGCTTCCAGTGTACTGTTAAGTGGAATAGCCGGAAGATCTACTGCACCGCGTGCAAATACAGGAGCATCGAGATAATGAAAACAAAACTCCTGAATTTTTCCTGCAAGCGCCTGTGCAAAAGAATTTGTTAGAGGTTCTTCAGTCAGCACCATACACTTTCCGTTTTTCTTCACGGATGCAAAAATCATTTCTTCATCATAGGGAACCAGCGTACGCAAATCCACAATTTCAACCTGATCGGTAATGCCTAAATTCTTACTCGCATTCCTCGCCCAGTAAACGCCCATGCCGTAGGTGATGATGGTAAGTGTTTCACCTTTTTCTGCGCGCTTGTTGTCCGACTCCTGCACCATTCGTGCTTTTCCGAATGGAATGACGTAATCTTCATCCGGTTCAATGGTTCGTGCTTCTTCTGTTCCTTTCAGTTTGCTCCAGTACAATCCTTTGTGCTCCAGCATCACTACCGGGTTCGGATCATAATAGGCAGATTTCATCAATCCTTTAAGATCTGCTCCCGTGGAAGGATAGGCAACTTTTATTCCCTTGATATTGCTCACAACAGATTCTACACTTGAAGAGTGATATGGTCCACCACTGCCATATGCGCCTATGGGGACACGCAAAATCATGCTCACAGGCCATTTTCCGTTCGAGAGATAGTTCGATCGCGATACTTCGGTGAAAAGCTGATTGAGACCCGGCCAGATATAGTCGGCAAATTGTACTTCAACAATCGGTTTTAATCCAACTGCACTCATTCCAACAGTCGACCCCACAATAAATGCTTCCTGAATGGGTGTGTTAAATACGCGTTCATCACCAAACTGTTGTGCCAGTGTTGCTGCTTCACGAAATACTCCGCCCAGTCTGCGACCAACATCTTGTCCGTATAAAAGACATTCTTTGTGTTTGCTCATCAATTCACGAATAGCAAACAAAGCGGAATCAACCATTACAGTAGGTTGTTTTCCTGCCGGTGATCGTTGGCCTTTTTCTTCGGTAATTGGTGTTGGTGCAAAAATGGCATTGTAAATATCGTCGGGTTGCGGATCTTCTGCTTCAAGTGCTTGTTTGTACTGTTTTTCCACTTCCATCTCAGCGAAAATTTCCAACTCCTTCAACTGACCTTCACGAATTCCGGAATCGATAAGCTGTTTGCGCAGCAATGGATAAGGATCGCGTTTCATCTGTTCTTCCAGATCTTCGCGGTACCATTCCTTGCGAACTCCGGATGTGTGGTGATTCAGCAATGGAACTTTTGCATGAACCATAAATGGACGACGTTCTTTTCGAATGGTTTCAATGACTTCTTTGATTGCAGCATAACTTTCAAAAAAATCACTTCCGTTTATCCGACGAACTTCCAATCCTTTAAATCCTTGTGCATATTCCCAGGCTTCCTGTGCGCGAATTTCACGTGCGTGAGCAGAGATATCCCATTCATTATCCTGTATCAGGTATAAAATGGGAAGTTTCTTCAATACCGCCATCTGAAATGCTTCCGCAACTTCTCCTTCGGTAATTGAAGCATCGCCAAGTGAACAAACTGCAATAGGATTTTCATCTCCGCTAAACGGACTCATTCCTGTTTGTTCAAGGTATTGTAATCCCATGGCTACTCCCGTTGTGGGAATGGCTTGCATACCGGTGGCAGAGGACTGCATCGGTATTTTGGGCATGTGATCGCGCTTGAGTGAAGGATGTGAATAGTAATGACGTCCTCCTGAAAACGGATCATCTCGTTTACCCAACAATTGCAACATCAATTCGTAGGGTGTCATGCCAATGGAAAGTAACATGGCATCATCACGGTAATAGGCAGAAAGATAATCCTGCGCTTTCAGTTGAATGCCGAGCGCAATCTGAACAGCTTCATGTCCTCTGGATGTAGCATGAACATATTTTGCGGTCACTTCCTTATTACGTTCGTACAATTCCGCCAAAGCTTTTGCCTTGCACATCAGTTCCCACGCCTTAAGCAGTGTTCTCTCGTCTGCTTTTTCCATAGTAGGTGATTTTTTTAGCAACTCACTCATACTTCCCTGACTTAATGTTTATTCTGCAATATAATGAAAACAAAGAATAATGTTTGATAGATTGGTCAAAAATCAAAATATTAAACTGAAAAGCATAAATTCATCAGAATTTTATACTGTATAGCTAAATGCATTAAGCAATTTTCAGAAAAAAGTAGGGCATTGACAGTTATCCCAGTTTCGCGGTGTGGGTTTGTAAACGATCAAATTTGAAAGCAGAATTAATTTTTCGGAAAAAGTTTGAGCTTTTCCTTTAACGCTTCATTTTGTTTTTTCAGTTCTTCAATTTTATTCTGATAATCCTTAAGCAATTCTGATGCGCCTTTGGAGTTTCCAAAAAATCCGAGATTATTTTCAATCTTAATGATCTCGTCGTTGTTTCGGTTGATCTTGTCGCGGAGGATTTGTTTTTCTTTTCGTAAAAGAAAATCGGAATTATCCTGTTGCTGAAGTGCTGCAATACGTGTTTTAAGGCGTGTGGTTTCTTTCAGATTGGGATCAATATTGATCCGTTGTGAAAGATCGTCCAGTGCTTGCGTAAAGGCTTTCCCGAGGCGTTCTTTTTCTTTGAAAGGAACATCACCCATTGCGCCAAACTCTTTTGATAAAGCGTCGAGTTTTGCAATTTTTTCATCATCTGTACCTTCAATTGAAACGGTTGCCAGGGATGCAATGAATTCTTCTTTTTTGCGGAGGTTATCATGCAAGGCAACTTCCTGTGAAGCGAAATACTCTTTTTTGCGGTTGAAAAAATGATCGCAAGCTGCACGGAATTTTATCCATAAAGGATGCTCTGCTTTTCTGCCGGCGCTTCCTAGTTTTTGCCATGCTTTTTGAAGTTGAATCAACTTATCGCCATCTTCTTTCCAATTGGTGGAATCTTTTATGGCTTCCGCTTTTTCAATAAGTTCCTGCTTTTTCTTTTTATTCTCATCGAACACACCTTTCAGTTCTCCGTAGAATCCTTTTTTTTCATTGAAGAAACCATCACACACTTCACGGAATTCCTGCCATACTTTTTCGTTTTCTTCACGGGCAGCAAATCCAATGGTTTTCCATTCCGTCTGCAAGGCAATTATCGTTTCGGTAGCTTTATCCCAGTCCTTTTGATTCTCTCTTTCCTCTGCAACAACCTGTTTTGCTTTTTCAATCAGCGCTTTTTTCTGTTCGAGGAAAAGTTTTTGTTTCTCTTCGCGTTCCTTCCTGAGTTCAATAACTTTCTCTTCTACTTTCTTTACACTATCCCAGAAAAGTGTTTTCATTTCTTCCCATTTTTCCTTGATAACCGCCCCGGTATGATCCCATTCGCGCTGAATGTTTTTTAATCCGGTTTCGAGTTCACGTAAATCATTCTTCTCCGCAAGTGCAGTAAGCCGCTCCAATAGGTTTTGTTTGGAGCCGGTATTTTTTTTCAGATCATTTTCACGAAGCTCTTTGTAAATATTCATGTTGTAATAGAACAATTCAGAAATACGTGAAAACTCTTTCTGGATTTCGTGGTGTTTGTCGTGCGGAACCGCTCCAATGGTGCGCCACTTGTCTTTTAGCTCATTAAAAGTCTGATAGGCTTTCGAAATATTTTCTTCCTCACTGATTACCCGCATCATTTCCTGCAACAGGGCTTGTTTCTCCCGCAGATTCGTCTTTTCAACTTCACCTCTTTGCTTGCGGACTTGTTCGCGTTTTTCATTGTATTGCTTTACCAGTGCGCGAATTTCTTCAATAAGATCTTCCTCTACATCGTATTCCGCATCATCAGCTCCCGATTCCATGCGTACAGGACGACGTTCGAGCATGCGTTGAAACTCGCGAACCAATTCGCCTGCTTCATTCTGTACTTCTTCAAATGCTCCGGATAGATATTCTCCGAGTTGCTTTTTTACGTCCGCAAAATTCATGGTCTTGTTTGTTATCGGTTATTTTTATTGGTTATCCGTGATCGGTTATCAGAGATCAGTTATCAGTGATCGGTTATCAGTAATCAGTAATCAGTGATCGGTTATCAGTAATCAGTAATCAGTAATCAGTAATCAGTAATTGGTTAATAGGAAATTGGATAATCGGTTATTTCGACTTAAAGGCGTTAATGGCATTGCGTGTGAAATCACTAAGTACCAACTGACCGCTCATTCCTGCGCGTTCGTAGAGTAGAGTGTCCCAATGATCTGTTCCGTGCCAAAACGTTTTTTTCAGCATCGCCATCGCTTCGGGATTGGAAGCCGCCAGTCTTTTACTGAGCGCATCAATTTCCAGATCCATCGCTTCTGCTGTTTCAAATATTTGTGTGTAAAGACCGCGTTCCTGTGCCCATTCTGCACTTCTCCATTCGGTTGCATTGATGGCCAGCTCCGACATTCCCGATAATCCAAGTTTGCGCTCAACTGCAGGACCCACAACAAAGGGACCAATCCCAACAGCAAGCTCCGAAAGTTTCACCGATGCAGAAGAGGTGGCCAGACAATAATCAACTGATGATGCAAGTCCAACTCCGCCACCTACAGCTTTACCCTGAACGCGTCCTATAATAAACTTCGGACATTTACGCATGGCATTGATTACGTTGGCAAATCCGGAAAAGAATTTTTTACCGGTTTCAAGATCTTTAATCGATATCAATTCGTCAAATGAAGCGCCTGCACAAAATGCTTTATCACCGGATGAACGAAGGACGATCACCTTAACATCGGAGTTACTTCCCATTTCGGTGATGGTGTCTGCAAGTTGGTTGAGTAATTTCCCTGGCATTGAATTGCTCATGGGATGAAAAAACTCAACCTGTGCAATACCATTTGCGACCGTTGCTTTTACATGTCCTTGTTCGATGATCGTGCTCATAAGTACGTTTTGCCCAAAATTAGGATTTTCCCTTACATAGTCGGGCCATTTTGTGGAGGAAGTGAATCTTTAAAACCTATACTTAAATCAGGCTCAGGAATTTAATCGGTGCTCATGGGCATGTTCAACCTTGCAGATCTGACTGATATAGTGGTCGTACCATAGGGAATTCCCTTTTTTCTTTGCTTCGAGATGTACAGGATGTTTTCTCCATTCCTCAATGGATTTCATATCTCTCCAGTACGAAATAAAGATTCCTTTGCGGTCAGAATTAATACTTTCATAACCGATAAATCCATCCATTTCTGTCGCAAGGCGAATGGTAAGTTCATCCATTTCCGGATAACCT
>DEHO01000019.1 GCA_002351955.1 Flavobacteriales bacterium UBA2798 | reverse complement strand
ACAACTCTAATAACTAACAGACCGAAAAATGGCTGAAGTAAAACCCGCAGAAGTTTCTGCTATCCTCCGCGAGCAGCTCGCAGGATTCAAATCCGCTGCCGAGCTTGAAGAAGTAGGTACCGTACTCCAGGTAGGTGATGGTATTGCCCGTATCTACGGACTTTCCAACGTACAATCCGGTGAGCTCATTGAGTTCGAAGCCGGTCTCCGTGGAATTGTACTTAACCTTGAAGAAGACAACGTTGGTGCTGTATTGCTTGGCGCCTCCACCGATATTAAAGAAGGCGATACCGTTCGTCGCACAGGCCTCATTGCATCACTAAAAGTTGGTGATGGAATGGTTGGACGTGTTGTGAACACACTTGGCGATCCTATCGACGGTAAGGGTCCAATCACAGGCGAAATGTTTGAAATGCCTATTGAGCGTAAAGCTCCGGGTGTTATCTACCGTCAGCCGGTAAGCGAACCTCTTCAGACAGGTATCAAAGCAATCGATGCGATGATTCCTATCGGACGTGGTCAGCGTGAGTTNNATCAACCAAAAAGAATTCTACGATAAAGGCGAGCCTGTATATTGTATCTACGTAGCAATTGGTCAAAAAGGATCAACCGTTGCCGGTATTGTTAAGAAGCTTGAAGAAGCTGGTGCAATGGCCTATACCGTTGTTGTTGTGGCAAACGCTTCAGACCCTGCTCCAATGCAGTTCTACGCTCCTTTAGCCGGTGCTGCTGTTGGTGAATTCTTCCGTGATACAGGTCGTCCTGCATTGATCGTTTATGATGATCTCTCCAAACAAGCTGTAGCTTACCGTGAGGTTTCTCTTCTGCTTCGTCGTCCTCCGGGCCGTGAGGCTTATCCAGGTGACGTATTCTACCTTCACAGCCGTCTTTTAGAGCGCGCAGCTAAGGTAATCGCCAATGACACCATCGCTGCACAAATGAACGATCTTCCCGAGTCACTCAAAGGTCGTGTTAAGGGTGGAGGATCGCTTACTGCACTTCCCATCATTGAAACACAGGCAGGTGACGTTTCGGCATATATCCCAACTAACGTAATTTCCATTACCGACGGACAGATCTTCCTCGAATCAAACCTTTTCAACTCCGGTGTGCGTCCTGCAATTAACGTAGGTATTTCCGTTAGCCGTGTTGGAGGATCTGCACAGATCAAATCGATGAAGAAGGTTGCCGGTACACTTAAGCTAGACCAGGCACAGTACCGCGAGCTTGAAGCATTTGCAAAGTTTGGTTCTGACCTTGATGCTGCTACAAAATCAGTACTTGAAAAAGGTAAACGCAATGTAGAAATCCTCAAGCAGCGCGAAGGTTCTCCAATGTCGGTAGAAAAGCAGGTTGCTGTAATTTACCTCGGAACCCGTGGATTGATGTCGAACGTTCCGGTTAACAAAATCAAGGCGTTTGAAGAAGAGTTTGTAGCTTTCCTTGATACAAAGCATCGCAATATCCTTGATGATCTTCGTGCAGGTAAGTTTACCGACGAGATCACAGCGATCCTTGAGTCAGTTTGTAAAGNNATCAGCGAAATACGCATAAAACATCCTAAGCTAGGACCATGGCCAATCTTAAGGAAATACGCGGACGGATTACTTCGGTAAACTCTACCAAGCAGATCACCTCTGCAATGAAAATGGTATCGGCAGCGAAACTCAAGCGTGCACAGGATGCAATTATCCAGATGCGTCCGTATGCAGAAAAACTCAAAGAGATTCTCGGCAACTTATCCGCCAGTCTTGATGCCAATGAAGGCGTTTACTCAGCTCCACGAGAAGCAAAAAATGTTCTGATCATTGCCATTACCTCTAACCGCGGTTTGTGTGGTGCATTTAACAACAATGTTATTAAACGCACGCTTGCACTTATTCAGGAGCATAAAGGAAGCAATATATCTGTACTTTGCATTGGTAAAAAAGCCCAGGAGTTTTTTAAAAACACCGAATACAATATCAAGGCCTCCGATTTCCCAAAGCACTTGAACGAGGTATACGATAATTTGAAATTCAGTACTGTTGCTCCTATTGCAGAGAACATCATGCGTCACTATGTTGACCGCAGCGTTGACAAAGTGGTTTTGGTGTACAACAAATTCAAAAATGCCGCTATGCAGGAGTTAATGGCTGAGCAGTTTCTTCCCATTATTCCTACAGCATCTGTTGAGGTTTCTAATTCGAGTGTTGAATACATATTCGAACCCTCCAAAAAGGAGATTCTCGAAGATCTTATTCCAAAATCACTTAAAATTCAGTTCTACAAAGCAGTGATGGACTCATTTGCCTCAGAACACGGTGCCCGTATGACCGCCATGCATAAGGCCACAGACAACGCTACCGAATTGGTGAAAGAACTCAAATTAACCTACAACAAGGCGCGTCAGGCCGCCATTACCAACGAAATCCTTGAAATCGTTGCAGGCGCCGAAGCATTAAACTCTTAATTGTACCTACAACAATTTCATAAATAGCTTTCCTTTTGGAGAGCTATTTTTTTTTATATTGGTATATGAAAAACATATTAAGCGCACTATTTGTCCTGTTGCTTGTGGCAAAAAGCATTGCTCAACAACCTGAGTTTCTTCAAACCATTGAAGTTTGCAATTCAAGTGTTTTCGGGGGTCTTCGTCCGCGTATTACCCTGGTGCATGATTCAATCCCAGTAATCAGTTTTAACCGGGCGGGAGCAGATCCTGCCGTTTTTGTTTCCCGTTATTCAGGGGGTGCTTTTTCAGCTCCATTAAGAATTTCGTCTCCCGGAACGCTCCCACTCTCTTCGACCGTTAATTCTGCCGAAATTAAAAGCGCAGGCGACACCGTATTTCTGCTTTATGCGGAACATACTGCAGAAGCCTCCATCAGTATTCGTCGCTCACTTGATGGCGGACTCTCTTTTCCCGATAGTTTTTGTGTTGCCTCATATCCATCCAATCATGTAGAATTTCCTGAATTGACCTTGCTTTCGGGAGGAAATCCGGTTGTTGCCTATATCTTTTCGGATCTCAACATGATAAATACCGAAATAAGAGCCGCTTACTCAACCAACGGAGGAGCTGTTTTTACATCGTCTACAGGCATTACCGGACTTCTTCCGGGCCAACCCTGCGAATGCTGCCCAATCGCCGTGGAAAAGGCCGGAAACAGTGTATTTATCGGTTACAGGAACAATATCAGCAATGAGCGGGAGTTCTACCTGCTGCAATCGAATGACGGGGCACAAAGTTTTACGGGCTTTGTGGCAATAGATGACTACGAATGGATCATCAACACCTGTCCGACCAACGGCATTGATCTGTTGCCAATGGGCGATTCGTTACACACAGCATTTGCAAGCAAACCAGGGGGTACCGTACAGATTTTTCACAGAGGGGTCCATCACACCGGAACAAACATTGGAACTGTAGGTCTGAATGAAAACAGTCCACCCGCACAAAACATGAGTTATTCTGTTTTAGCTGGGGCAAACGACACCTTGTTCTTAGCCTGGCAGGATACCCGCAGCGGTAGCACAGATGTTTACTTCAGCTTCAGGACACCCGGGCAATCCGGATTTTCGCAGGCATTTGCAGCCAACGATCCTGTGGCAGGAGTTCAACGTACAATCGATATGGCTTATGCAAATGGATTATTGCATATCGTTTACACCGATCTTACAAACCAGAAAGTGATCTATAGAAAGGCCCGGCTGACCAATACAACTTCCGCTGAGGAAATCCCTGGCCCGAATTTTCAGCTGACCTACATCAACCAAGAACAATCCATTCGGATTTCGAACGACAAAGAACGCATTAAGAATGTTTTAATATACACCATTAGCGGATCGGTATCGCAGGAAATAAAGGGAAATAATCAACAGGAAATAAACATCTCAACTAAAGAATTAATACCTGGAATTTACCTGGCAAAATTGCTGACAGAATCAGGACGTGAGGTAGTACTAAAGTTTGTTCTTACGCAACCTTAATTACTCAACAATCAGTAAGCGTGTCCCTCTTCGAACGCCATCGTTTACATTGATCAAATACGTGCCTGAAGAAAGCATGCTTATATCAATTTGCATTTGGGTATTTACAGATGTTTCACGTTTCACAATTCGTCCACTTAGATCGCAAATCTCAATTGCGCTGCCTGCAGAAAAATCATCCAGTTCAATCCGAACAGTATTGGTAGCAGGATTAGGATAAACCGCAAATTCAAGCGCGGCAGCAGTTGACTCAACATTCATGTTTGTGGGACAAATCTTTTTAATGATTCCATTAGTGGTATAACCACCTTGAATCACATAAATACAACCTTCCGGTCCTTGAGCAATGTCAACAAGCTTGGTATATATTGTTGGGAAATTTTGACGCGTACCTGCTACATTAAGTGCTGTTCCGGTGAGTTCAATGTCTGTAATTCGACCATTATCGTAGTCGGTTACCAGCATGTGACCCTGAAACTCGGGCATAAGCGGATGGTCATAAACAATAATACCTGTAACAGCCGGAAGTGGGGCACCCCAGGTGTCTATTGGCAAAATAGAACCGGACATAGAACATGCAACAGATGTTGACCCTTGGTTATAAAACCCTTCGCAGGTCGGCCAACCGTAATTCCCACCACGAACAATCTGGTTCACTTCATCCCAGGTGTTCAATCCGTTTTCAGATCCATAAATTGAATCGTTTATTGTAGAAAAAGTAAAATCAAAGGTATTTCTCAATCCATATGCCCAAATACGATCATCGTTTCCTGTGGCTACATTTCCGTCATCGTAAAATGGATTATCCGTAGGAATACTTCCGTTTTTGTTGATGCGTAAAATCTTTCCGCAGGGATTGGTCAACAACTGAGAATTGGGTTGTGTTGCGCGGTCTCCAATAGAAATATACAAATGATCATTATCTCCGGGCTTAAAATGCAGGTTGCCTCCAGTATGATTACCGGCGGTGAAAGGATCTGTATATTCAAAAATTATTGTTGGATTGGAACCTGCATTATTCGTTTCCGTAAAACGCACCACACGAATTCTTGCCGGAGCAGGGGTTTTATGGTTGTAAAAAACGTATACGAAATGGTTATTGTCAAAATCCGGATCAAGTGCAACGCCTAGTACTCCACGCTCAAAATAAGTCTCAACAGAATCAGTAAAATCCCATAAAACCCCCAAAGAAGCGCCAGCCGCACTGAAAATTCTAACCTGGCCATCAACGTTTGAAGCAAATCCATCTCCCCCCTTTTGAGTGAGAAATATTCGTCCGTCCGGAGCAAATTGCATGGACACAGGGTATTTCAATCCGGTAACCAAATTGGTACTGGTATACTGGGCATTTGCCATTGTAAAAGCAAAACACAGCGAAAGAAGGGCAGCAAGTTTTTTCATGCCACCAAAATAGCTAAAAACATTGTCTAAACGTGGAACAACTTATTCTAAGGTCGGAATAACTCCTCCAAAACAGCCAGGGACTTTAACTCCCCAAAATCCGGAAAATGCAGTCGAAAATACTCAAGGACTGCATACAACAACACTTTTCTCTCAGCAGCAGAAAATGCATGCTGGTGCTCTACTGAAAAAAGGCCTAAGAATGATGATGCGGTATCCCCTTCCAAAAACCGAGGGTGTGAAGGTCGGGAGGCAATAAAATTACCGGATTCGAGGTCGAAAACAGGGCTTGAAGGGCTATATACGCCATCCGGTAAAAATCCGGCAAGAGAGGCTAAATGCGCCAGAAAATACAAGTGCGCATCGGCATCAAATTCTGCGATGTCATAATGAATCAACCACTCCTTTACAAAGGAAAACAAAGCGGGATCTTCGGTTCCTTCTTTTAAAATTTTTACGAGAATTTCATTGAGGAACAATACTACAGAACCCCGGTACATATCCCGGCCGATGTTCTGGTAGGCATGATCAAGACGAATCTCCTTGACGGTTCCCATATCCTTACCATGCTCTCTCCAGAAGACAATATCAAGAAGCGATAAGGGCTGAAGCAACCCCGCCCTAGCGTGTTTTTTTGACGGTCGGAAAAACAGCGAAACAGCACCTTGTACAGGCGTAAAAACCTTTACGATCTGGCTATTTTCACCATACCTGAAATGGTGCAATAAAAGGGCTTCGGACTTGAAAAGCATAGCGTCCAAAAATACTCCTGAATAAGCATCAGAAAAGAGCTTTCCCGAAAATAGGGGCTAATTATTTGATAAACAGAATCTTAGCGACAACCCTGCCCGGTCCGTTTGGATTTTTACACAAAACGGTATATACACCTGAGGCAACACGCTCCCCTTTTAGATTGTTTCCATCCCATACAGCCTGGCCACCTTCGCTTTTCGTGACAAAAACAATATTGCCAGCTATATCTGTGATCTTAACATCTGCATCACGGTCCATTCCTTTGATCACGATGGGACCTGTGTATTCCGGACGAACAGGATTGGGAAAAGCAAATGCTATGCTGTAAGGATTATCCTCAATGGTTGCTGAGCCACGGTAAGAGATCAGTCCCTGTGACGTTGCAAAAAAGACTTCTCCTGTTGAGTGATCAATCTCCACATCATTGATGATGTTCGACAACAAAGGGCTGTTTTCGGTTGTAAAATGATATATCTGTTCTGCACCATCTTCAGACAGCAAGTAAACACCGGAACCATCGGTACCCACCCATTTGCGATTGGCTCCATCTACAGCAATTGCAGTAACTACCTCTGTTTCGAGTAAATACTGATAATTTCCATCCTGCTGAATCAGGATTTGCTGGGCATCAAAATTTCCCCCTGAAGAAAATGCCTCCTGGTTATACATCACTGCAATTCCAGCTCCTGTACCTATCCAAATCTCATTATCCAGATCTTCGGCAACAGCAAACACATCTGCACTTGGAAGATTTCCATTGCCCGCACCTGTACCAAAAAAGTAATAGAAATCATCTGTTGGATCGTCCATGGTCGACTTATCATCCCAAGCAAAAAGACCTCCACTCAAATTACCTGCAGGAATGGCGACCCATTTAATCCCTGAACGCTTGCCAACTACCATGCGTCGATAAACCCGGTTATCGATGACAGAGCCCAGGTCATAAGACACAAATGTGCCATTCTTCTTCCGCACTGCAAGAGGTCTGTCGGCATAAGCAACGCCCATCCACAAGTTGCCATCTTTATCGTATTCAAGTGTTGTTATTCCACAATAACCCGGACGTCCAACCATAAATGGCAATGGTGTGTTCTTTTCATCGAAGGACGCCACAAGCACTTTATCCTTTACCTCAATCAATCCAAAAAACGAAAGAGATCCTGCAAACACATGAGTTGGGTCATTCGGATCCACAGCAACGGCCATTACATCAAAAAGAGAATCCTGTCCTAACAAATTCAGGGGATCACTCATATGAGCCCTTGTCTGCCAGTCATCATCAACCTTTCCAGAAATAAAATCGGAGTTATAGGAATTAAGCCAGGCCGCGCCATACACAAAACCCGGAGCCACCCAAACATTTCCATCTTCAATATCGATATCGAACGAAGAAGCAGACCGTGGTCCGGAAGGAACAATGCTATTATTTTCCCAAGGGTTAATAGCCCGAACCAACCCCAGGCGATTATCGGCAATCCAATAGAAACCATTCGAACGAACAGTATGCATTGGCGATGGGTTGCCGAAGGTATATCCGAAAATGTTATCGACCTGATTGAGGCTTGCATCAAACGATTCAACCGCATCATGCATAGAAGCAAGCAGGAGTCCGCCTGATGATTGCAGTGAACGAATTTCCCTTCCATTAAGCGGAACGAAGGGAGACCAGAAATTTCCGGTGTGACGGTATACCGTGTCGCGGGTAAAACCCTGTGAGCTGAACAAGGCATAGACCTCGCCGTTAAAAAGTACCACATCGCTAAAAACAGAATCGCGGGAAGCAGTGGGGAACTGCAAAACTTTGGACCAGGAGTTCGGGTCGCTCAAAAAGGGATTAGTGGCAAGTCCCCGATACAAACCTTTATCTGTGGCTGCATAAACAGTGTCGTTGTGCACCGTTACCGCATTCACCTTTCTGTTTCCGGAGCTCGATAAAAAGTACGTGTCCTTAACCTCCTGCCGTATGATGTCGATCAACACGACTCCGAATCCGGTCGATAAATATGCCTTTCCGTTTTCCGTGTGGATATGGTAAATCGACTTATCCCCAACAATATTTGCCCTTTTAATATCTGTTAGGTTGTACTTGCTTAAGGTAGGAACGTGGATTAAATCAAGGTTTCCGTTTGCATATCCCACAACCAAAGAAGCAGAAGCAGCATCATAAGCCATGCTGCGAATAGCAACATCAGAAAGCAGATTAGCCTTGCTAAAACGCTGGATGGAATTGTCATCTGCATCAAATGCAAACAAGGCAGAACCCGTTGTACAGAACACTTTGGTTCCGGCAGCAGCAACTCTTATTGAACGATCATAAGGCAAATGATCCCGCCATGAACCCAAAGGGCCAATCTGAGCCATGAGCATGGAGGGCAGGAAAACGAGTACAAAAAGGATCCGTTGCATGGTGTAAAATGCTTTTCAGAACAACGAAATTACCTGTGTTTTGGTATGAAAAAAGCCCCAAAGGCCCTGCTGTGAAGAAGTATTGAAAACTCGAAAACATAAAAAAAGCGCAGAAAAACTGCGCTTCAACGGATGAAAATGATCCTATTTTTTCTGGAAAAGATAAATCTGGCTCGACCATTTGTCGCCACCCTTTCGGGCTCTTCTGTTCGATTTCCAGCCGTTGAAGAATCCTCTGAGCATTCCTCCTCCTTTGTGTTTCTCGCTTAACATGGAAACATAATAAGCATCAAAGGGCATGGGTAAACAAGCGCTGCATTCCATGCCATGTTTCTCAAAAAGGCGTTTTATTACAGTAGGTGAAAAATGATAGAGGTGACGCGGAACATCATAACCGGCCCAATACTCCTTGTACAATTCGGCATCGCCCGAAGTAGGGTTTGGAACAGCAACGAGCAAAGTTCCGCCGGGCGCCAGAAGCGCAATCAACTCGCTGATGTCTTTGTTCAGATCAGGCAAATGTTCCAACACATGCCATAAAGTAATCACATCGAAGCCCGGTTGGAGGGAGGAAAGTTCGTGTCTTTGAAGAGGACGAATACCATTCAACTTCTCTGCCACAGCACGCGCATCGGCATCGGGTTCGACCCCTGTTACGTCAAACTTCGCCGCTTGAAGCCTTGCTAAAAAATGTCCCGTCCCACAGCCAAAATCAAGGATCCGATTTCCTTTTGCAATTCTTTGAATCAGCCTTAATTTCCTTTTAAGCGTGATTTTGCGTACCCGCTGATACAGGAAATTAATGAGCCCTTTTGAAGAACTCGTGTGCGAAACATAGCTTTCGGCTTTGTAATAATTCCCCAAAACATCCAGGTCGGGGATAGGATTGGTAAAGAGAAACCCACAATCGCTACACGAAACAATAGGGAAAGATTCCTCGCTTACGGTGAAGTCTTTACAGGTAAGAAAAGGGGGAAAGGATTGCCCATCGCATACAGGACAGCGAGAAATGGTTAGCATTCGGAATGTTTCACGTGGAACAAAGGGACAGTTTTACCGCCCCAAATATATCATCAATATGGATATGTCGGCCGGTGTAATGCCGCTAATACGGCTGGCCTGACCCAAAGTGCGGGGCTTGATTGAAACCAACTTTTCACGCGCCTCCGCCGATAAGGAGCTCAAACGGGAAATGTCCAAATCATCGGGTAGACCGATATCTTCGAGACGAAGCATCTTGTTTGCGACTTCTTCTTCACGCTCAATATAGCCTTCGTATTTCATCTGAATCTCGGCTTGCTCGATGGACTCCTGCTCAAAAGGACCGCCTGTTTCAAGGAAATGTTTTAGGGGCAAACAATGCCTTGCAAGGTCGTCGAAGGCCACCTGGGGACGCATCAATACCGAATGAAGCTTTACCTTTTGCCGGATAGGATCGGTGCCTAATTCTTCCAGTCTTGAATTAACTTCAATGGGATCGACGCTTTCTTTCTTGAAAAACTGAACAATTTGTTTGGTCTCCGAGAGCTTCCGTTCAACCGCTTTCAGGCGCGCTGAAGAGGCAAGACCCAGTTCATGTGCCCGCGGGGTAAGGCGCAAATCGGCATTATCCTGTCGCAACAATATCCTGAACTCTGCCCTGGAAGTAAACATGCGGTAAGGCTCTTCTGTGCCCTTTGTGATAAGGTCATCAATGAGAACTCCGATATATGCCTCCGAGCGTTGGAGTATAAAAGGTTCCTTTTCGTTGATCTTTAAATGCGCATTTATTCCCGCCATCAAGCCCTGACATGCCGCTTCTTCATAGCCGGTTGTCCCGTTAATCTGTCCGGCAAAATATAGATTACTTACCAGCTTCGTTTCTAAAGTATGCTTGAGTTGGGTAGGGGGGAAGTAGTCGTATTCGATGGCATAACCCGGACGAAACATCAAGGCCTTTTCGAAGCCCGGGATTTGTTTTAATGCCGAATACTGAACATCCTCAGGCAAGGAAGTCGAAAATCCGTTTACGTAAATCTCCACGGTATTCCATCCCTCCGGCTCCACAAAAATCTGGTGGCGCTCACGTTGAGCAAAGCGGTTTACCTTGTCTTCAATAGAAGGACAATACCTTGGCCCAGTGCTTTGAATGGCTCCATTAAACATGGGTGACCGATCAAATCCACTACGAAGAATATCATGAACAATGTCATTGGTGTAGGTCATGTAACACGACACCTGACGATCGAGCGGGGTAGTAGAAGTATAGGAAAAACGACCTGGGTTTTCATCGCCTGGTTGTTCCTCCATTTTAGAATAATCCAAACTTCGCCCATCGATACGAGGAGGTGTACCGGTTTTCATTCTACCCGATTCAAATCCTAATTGCAATAGATCCTCTGTTATTCCGGTCGCTGCTTTTTCACCCATTCTTCCACCGCCGAATTGCTTTTCCCCGACATGGATCAATCCATTTAAAAACGTTCCATTGGTTAGTACTACAGCTTTGGCCCGAACTTCAAGTCCCATGCCCAGACGGATGCCTTTTATACAATTATTCTCTACTATTAATCCTGAAACCATGTCCTGCCAGAAATGGACGTTGGGAGTTTGCTCCAACATTTCGCGCCAAATCTGTGCAAACAACATGCGATCATTTTGAGTGCGCGGACTCCACATTGCAGGCCCCTTTGAACGATTGAGCATTTTGAACTGTATGGCAGAGCGATCAGAAACAATTCCGGAATAGCCACCAATCGCATCGACCTCACGAACGATTTGACCCTTTGCAATTCCACCCATGGCAGGGTTGCAAGACATTTGTCCGATGGTCTGCATGTTCATGGTCACCAACAAAACCTTCGAACCCATATTGGCAGCAGCGGCTGCAGCTTCACACCCGGCATGACCGGCACCAACAACTATAATATCGTAATCAGGCAGCATAATTGTTCCACGTGAAACATTACATGTTTCTCTTTTGTAAATAATGATTTTCTCTCTTGCGCATCACTTGTTGATCTTTACTTGTCTTATCCTTGTATCCACAAAGGTGTAACACACCGTGGATAAATACGCGGTCAAGCTCATCATAAGGATCTATTCCCATCTCCAATGCATTTTCAGCAACCCGATCAACGGAAACCAGCAAGTCTCCGCTAACTATCTGATTATCAGTATAATCGAAGCTAATGATATCAGTATAATAATCATGCTTTAAATACATCTTGTTTACCTCCAAAAGGTATTCATCGGAGCAAAGCACAATTGAAATGGGACCGGGCTTAAATCCTTCTTCCCGGATTGCATTATCAATCCAGGAGGAAATGGTGCTTTTATTGGAAAGCTTAAAACCGGTAAGGAGTGAATGAAATTGTATTGTGTCTGCCACTTTGTTTAGTTGGCAAACGCCTTAAAGCGCAACTGAACTCTTCTGCCATCACTGGAGAATGTTACTTCATCCGCAAGGTTTCTCATCAAGAAAACGCCTCTTCCATTTGGCTTTTCTATGTTAGCAGGATCAGTAGGGTCGGGGAGGTCCTGAAAATTAAAACCATTGCCCTCGTCCTGAACCATGAATAAAAGGTCTTGATCCTTATTCTCGAAACACAAGGTGATGTTCTTACCGGGGTCTTGTTTATTGCCATGAAGTATGGCATTGTTTACTGCTTCGGTAAGCGCAATGAGGATGTTTCCGTAGTGGTCTTGATTGACCTTAAACTGCTCACAAACCTCATCGATCATCTTTTCTACCAGTGTAAGATTCTCAATCCTCGAAGGAAAATGAATCTCTTTTACCGGGCTAGCGTAAGCTTGCTCCATTTACTTTTCGATTATGTTGAAGTACTCGTTCACACGACCTTTATAATAAGGTGCTAAAGCAGGAGGAACGGTGCGCAAAAGCTCAACTTCCTTCTCTTTTTGCCTTTTATACTCCAAAAATTGAAAAGAGTTACTGTATTCCTGGTTTTTTGATTCATTTGCTTCCCTTTTTTCATCCAACTCCCGCTCTCTCAATGCTTTCTCGGACTCCAAAAGTCTCGTCATAATTTCTTGCTGACGGTGTAATGTTTGTCTGTTAATGTTCAGGTTAACGATGTCTTCTTCGTTCCTTTCCATTTCTTCTGCAATCTTCTTTAATCCGTTTCCTGAACCCGAACCATCCTTATTTAATTCATTGCTCAGCTCCATTAAACGCTTCCGAAGCGCCTCCTGTTTTGCAGCCATTTCTGCAAGTTCCTGAC
The DNA here is from genome assembly GCA_002351955.1 of Flavobacteriales bacterium UBA2798. Classification (GTDB taxonomy): domain Bacteria; phylum Bacteroidota; class Bacteroidia; order Flavobacteriales_D; family UBA2798; genus UBA2798. The sequence continues at coordinate 13,504 of DEHO01000019.1, read as the reverse complement.
TGGTCATTCCGTTTTCACCGGGCATACCCAAACCTGAGCCCTGCTTACCACCGGGTTTCTTTCCGCCCTGTTGCTGGCCTTGTTGTTCCTCGAGCGACTTCTTCATTCGTTCAAGGGTTTTTGTAAGCTCATCCTGCATCTTTTTAATCGACTCCAATGATTGTTGTGGTGTTTGTCCCTTTCCGGATCCTTGTCCCTGACCCGGTTTTTTACCTGATTTTGGACTACCGCTACCATTAGGATTATTGCACGATCCACCGCCACCGCCTTTACCTTGATTTTTCTGTTGTTGCTGCATTTGCTGAAGCGCCTGGTCCAACATTAATGCAAGGTTGTTCAAGGACGTCATCACGTATTGCTGATTCATCCTAACTTGAGGAGTACGTCGTTCACCAATGTTTTCCAATGAAGAATTCATATTCTCATTGATCAACGCCATTTCCTGATTGACTACTGATTGAATGCTGATTTGTCTTTTGCTCAATGCAAACAAGGAGTCTTCAATCATTTTAGCATCATCCTTTAACTTGCGTTGTTGCTGACCTAATTTTACATAACGAGGGTCCTTTGGATTGGTCTTTTCAAACTCCTTCATCAAGGCTTCCTGATCGAACGAAAGTGTAATAAGGTTCTCCAGCAACGAACGAATTGCATTCATGTCTTCTTCATTCTGTTTAGCCTGCATACTTTCCATTGCTGACTCCATTTGCATTTGGAGTTTCTTCATTTCATCTGATGCCTTTTTTTGCGATTCTGATGCCTTTTTATTCTTGCCTTGTTGCAAATCATCCGAACTCTTTTGCTGCTCCTCATCAATTTTTTTCTGACTCTCTTCTGTTTCCGGGAGTTCCTTTGGTTTCTCCAATTCTTCATTCATTTCCTGAAGCTTCTTGAAGTCCTCCTTTACATCCTTAAACTCCTTATTCAACTCTTCCTGGCGCTTCTCCAATTCCTTTTGAGATTCCGTTTTATTCTTTGTGTCTTCCGATAATTTATCCTGCTTCTCTGCCAACTCCTTCAGCTTATCGGTGATGTCCTGCATTTTTTGTTCCATCTCCAATTGACGGAAAAGCTCAAGCGAACGATCCAATTCCTTTTCGAGTTGCTCATTGGACATCTCCATTTTTTCCATCTGCTCCTGCACCTTCTCCTTGTTCATTTGCTCCATGAGCTTTTGCAGCTCTTCATAAAGCTTTTTCATCTCATCGTTCATAAGCTTATTGAACATATCCTCCAATTGCTTTTGTTTTTCCATCAAGGATTCATTGATATCCTTGAACTCGGTTTTCTGCTGGTTGTTTTGTTCGTTTTGTTTGCGAATATCCTCGAGTTGTTTCTGCAACTGCTGGTGGCGCTCGAGCATGTCTTCCATCTTCTTTTTTTCCTGCCAGCCCGGATTTTTCTTCTCCAACAATTCCTGCTTAGTGACTTTCATATCCTTGCTAAGCTTCTTGGCTTCGATCAAAGCTTTTTCCATTTTGTCCTTGATCTCTGAGTTGTTCTTGTCGTTATTTGCAGATATCTCCTGCAAGGATGGGGCACGGAAAATCCGCGTTTGTGACCTGGTGCTTTTAGGGCCATGAATGCCATCATTATCAGAGACGGTAAAATAATATTCGATCTGATCTCCGGGAAGAATATTGAGTTGAGAAAGATCCCAGAAATAAACAAAACGATCTGCAGCGGATTGACGACTGAACGGAAGCTCAATTGACTTTAACGACTTATCCTGAACAGAATCGCCGCTCTCCAGAAAGCGGTAATGAAACGCTAAGCGCGTGAACCCATAATCATCACTGATTTGACCGGTAAAATATTTTCTGCGCAGCGAAGTTGAATCCTGAAATTCGTCCAAATCAATGACCGGATGCTGATCAGGAATTACCTGAAGGAAATAAGTCAGCGAATCGCGCGAGGTGGTGAATTTATTCCCTGTAAGAAGCGCATAGGTGCCACTACTCATCAAACGTGCTCCGAATGAAAATTGATCTTTTGGAGCGGGATTCAAACGCAATAAACTATCCTGCAGACGAACAGTTAGCCGATCTGTGTTTTTAGTGCGAACAATCCATTTGGCAGATGTACCTTCGGGAATAATAAGATCACCTGAATTAGAAATTACTTTAGGGGCAATCCCTGTGTATTTAGGAAAATCCAGCTGCACCTCAAACGACAATAGAGATGGATTGGGAAGAGCTTTCAATACATATTCTTTGGACGTATATCCATCAGCAGAAAACCGAAACCGAATATCACGAGCTACTTTTCGGAATACATAGTTAAAATGTCTCTTATCACCCCGCTCCATTAAGTAGTTTTCCTCACCTGCAACAATTTTAACCTCCGCAGGCAATTGCGTTCCGTTTAACTCCAGTTCAAGCGAAAAATCATCCTGCTCTACTACTTCGAGGGTATCGCTCAAGAGATCGAAAGAAAAAGGGGTTTTTGCTTCAAATTCGCTGTTGAAATTCAACAACCGAAAGCTTCCTTCCGTTAATACACTTGGCGCAGCAAACAGCAATGCCACCGCAACAAACAAAGGCGGTAATGCAAAACGCAAATACTTTTTGTTTTTACGCAGATCAATTGCGGAAGTAAAAGGTACAGGACGCAAATCAATAACGCGTTGCTGTATACTCGCATTTAACAGATCCAATTGCCCGCTGGTAAGAACAGCTTGCCTGCCTAACTGAAGTGTATTGATAATTTTATCTCCGACCTCAGAAAAGTGCTCTCCAACAATCACCGCTGCCTGTTCATGGCTGATTACTTTTCCTAATCTGAAATACCTAACCAGGGGATCGATTACCCATATCGAAAGTGCAACAAGAAATGTTCCTACAAACCCGAAAAAGAGAATGGTACGCCCGGTAGCAGAAAGGTCTGCCCATTGATCAACAAGAATAACAAACAGAAAAGCAATCAGAACAGTAGAAAAACTAAGCAGAGAGCCTCGGATAAGAAGGTTCTTATAATACTTCCGGATGAATGCATCCAGCTTATCAATCAATATGGAAAGATTGTCTTGCAATTACAGATAAACGGTTTAAACCTTCTTATGTTACGGTAAATATCGGGAATTTTGACTCCTTCTCCAATTATACACCTTGGCAGAAAAAGGGTTCATTTTTTTAATTCCTGCTCCTCTGTTGACAGTACTCTTCTATCTTTGTCGCCCTATATCAATANNGAACAATCGTCGTGTCCGCGTTCGTTTCGCTCCTAGTCCTACAGGTCCCCTACACATGGGCGGCGTGCGCACTGCTTTATATAACTACCTGTTCGCCAAACAAAATGGTGGTGATTTTCTACTTCGTATCGAAGACACGGATCAGGCTCGTTTTGTTCCGGGTGCAGAGGCTTATATCATCGAATCGTTAAAATGGTGCGGTATTTGTGCTGACGAGGGTGTTGGTTTTGGTGATGGCCCACATTCGCCATACCGCCAAAGTGAGCGTAAAGAAAAGGGCATTTACGCACAATACTCCGATCAACTGATAAAAAGCGGACACGCTTATTATGCATTTGACACACCGGAAGAGTTAGAGGAAATGAGAAAAAGACTGGAGGCCGCCAAAGCTAAAAGCTCCTCTTACAACGCCATTACGCGTCAGCATATGAAAAATTCGCTGACACTTCCTGAAGACGAAGTTCAAAAAAGGCTTGCATCAGGAAACCCTTATGTGGTGCGTATTAAAATGCCTCGTAATGAAGAGGTGAAACTAAAAGATATCATTAGAGGTTGGGTTGTGGTTAACACTGCAGAACTAGATGATAAAGTCCTTTTCAAATCAGATGGCATGCCAACCTATCATCTAGCGAATGTAGTGGACGATTACCTGATGCAGATCACCCATGTTATTCGCGGAGAGGAGTGGCTTCCTTCTGCTCCTTTACACATTTTATTGTATCGTTACCTGGGCTGGGAAAACGTGATGCCTGAATTTGCACACTTACCACTTCTGCTGAAACCAGACGGAAATGGAAAATTAAGCAAGCGCGACGGCGACCGTTTGGGCTTTCCTGTTTTTCCATTGGAATGGAAAGATCCTGCTTCAGGAGAAATTTCTTCAGGCTACCGCGAAAAGGGATACTTTCCTGATGCATTTATTAACGTGCTTGCATTATTGGGGTGGCATAGCAGCGGAAACCAGGAGATTTTCTCGCTTGAAGAATTGATAAAAGAATTTTCGCTTGAAAGAGTCAGTAAAGCCGGAGCGAAGTTTGACCCCGTAAAAACACTGTGGTTCAACCAGCAATATTTACGCAAACAAAGTCCGGAACAACTTGCAGATCTTTGGCAACCCGAGCTTAACAATAAAGGTGTAAAAGCCGACAAAGCATATACCACAGAAGTTTGTCGTTTGCTTCAGGAAAAAGCTCATTTTGTGACCGAACTGTGGTCGCTGGGTAGTTATTTCTATCAAGCACCGGAAAGCTACGATGCTGAAGTGATCAAAAAACGCTGGAATGAAAAATCGGAGGCTTTCATTGTAACTATCACTACTGCCTTTCGCAACTCAACAACTTTTAACGCAGCCAGCGCAGAAGAGATGTTTAAATCTGCCTGTGAAACGGTAGGTGTAAAAACAGGAGAAGTGATGCAGCTGTTCCGCGTTTGCCTGAGTGGTGCTGCCGGAGGTCCTGCACTGTTCGAAATGGCAGCGTTGTTTGGAAAGGATGTATGCGTTCAGCGACTTGAAAAAGCACTTGCCATTATCAAGTCGTAAAGTTTTTCCATTCGCCGCTATTCACTATCTTGCAGAGAGATGATTCGTCTGCCCATACTGTTATGCGTCCTGCTGTTGTTTCCGCAATTGTTAAAAGCACAATCGCCGGTTGACAGCCTATTGAGGGTAGTTGCCAATTCTGATTATGACACGGCAAAGGTTGAGGCCTACAATGAATTAATCTGGGAATATTACGGTGCAAACAATGACTCTGCACTTTATTTTGGAAAACTTAGTATTGATCTGGCAGAACGAATCGGTTACAAAAAAGGATTATCGAATGCGCATCGTTACACCGGTAATGTATACGAGCAAATGAGTGATTATGCCAAGGCACTCTACCATCAGCAACAAGGACTCAACATTGCGGAAAGCATTCTTTTCAAACCTGCAATTGCAAGTTCGCTCAGTAACATTGGTTCTATTTATGAACGATTAAACGATCAGAAAAAAGCACTGGACTATCTGGAAAGAAGTCTGAAGATGTGTATTGAGATCGATCAGAAAGAAGGAATTGCTGCGGTTAATGGGAACATTGGAAATATCTATTTCAACATTAAAGCATTTAACAAAGCTCTTGAGTTCTATCAGCGTAGCCTGGAGATGAATCAGGAGCTGGAAAACCCATATGGAATTGCGGTTTCATTAAGCAATATTGGTAATGTACATATTGAAAAGGGCGATTTCAAAAAAGGATTGGAATACCACACACAATCGTTGGAGATCAGAACGCGAATCAATCACCGACAGGGCATGGCAAGCTCAATGGCAAGTCTTGGTGTTTGCTACCAGAATCTTGGCGATGTGAGCACTGCAAAAAAATACTTTTCCGATGCTATACAGCTTTCCAACGAGATCCACGATATGCTCAGCGGGGTAAAAGCGTATAAGGGAATGTACAAGATACACCGCGAGCTAAAAGAATTTGAAAAGGCACTCTTTTACCACGAAGAATTTACACGCTTAAACGATTCCGTTTTCAGCACACAGCGCAATGAGGAGATTAGTAATATGCGCACAAAATTTGCGCTTGAGCAGCAACAAAAAGAACTTGATCGAAAGGCAGAAGAAGAAATGATTCGCATTCAAGCCAAGGCCGACGGTGAAAAGCAGCAGCAGCGAATCATTATTTATGCATCAGTAGCAGTATTGATTCTGGTTGTATTGTTCTCCTTGTTTTTGTTTAATCGTTTCCGTGTGATTTCAAGGCAAAAAGGAATAATCGAAACACAGAAAGCCGTTGTAGAAGAAACAAACAAACAGATTACCGACTCTATCAATTACGCTAAAAGAATTCAAACCGCATTGTTGCCAACGGAAGAAGACATTAAAACTATTTTTCCGGAATCGTTTGTGCTTTTTATGCCGAAGGATATCGTAAGCGGAGATTTCTATTGGGCCAGTTCACCTGATTCTGACACTACTATTATTGCAATAGCAGACTGCACCGGGCATGGTGTTCCGGGTGGTTTCATGAGTATGCTCGGGACAAGCTATCTGAACGAAATTGTAAATGAAAAATCGGTATACGAGCCGGCAAAAATTCTAGACCTTTTGCGTGACCGTATTATTTTCGCGCTTAAACAACAAGGTCATGCCGAAGAAAGCAAAGACGGAATGGACATTTCCATTTGCAAGTTTGAAAAAAGGAATAACCGTGTTGTTTATGCCGGCGCCAACAACAATGTTTATGTTGTCAGAAATAACACCCTTTCAGAATATCCGGCCAATAAAATGCCAATAGGCTACCATGCAGGTAAGATGATTGCGTTCTCCCAACAGGAAATTCCGCTTGAAAAAGGAGATATGGTATACGCATTTACCGATGGCTATGCCGACCAGTTTGGTGGTCCCGACGGAAAAAAATTCAAATACGCACAGCTTGAAAAGCTTCTTTGCTCAATATCTTCCAGTACAAGCTCTGATCAAAAGAAAAAATTAGAAAATGCTTTTCAGGAATGGAAATTGGAAATTGAGCAAGTCGATGATATTTGCTTATTGGGAATTCGTTATATCTGATCATGGCCATCGTCTCCATCAACAACCTTAAAGTTTATGCCTATCATGGCTGTCTCCCCGAAGAAGCAATGGTTGGTACCAATTACAGAATCGACATGGATATTCATATCGATTTTGAGCAAGCGGCCATAGAAGACAACTTGGATCTTACAGCGGATTATGTTGTAATTGCACAATTGATAAAAGAAGAAATGGCGGTTCGCAGTAAACTCATAGAAACCGTTGCAAGAAGGATTATTTTACGCACCAGGGAAACCTATCCCAAGGCAGAAAAAATAAAAATCACCATCTACAAAATTAACCCCCCTGCAGAAGCCGACCTCCATAGTGTAAGTGTAAGCATGGAAGGATAAAATGTAGTTCTTCAAATTTTTGTATATTTGCACCTCATAAAGGTCCTGTAGCCGAGTGGTTAGGCAGAGCTCTGCAAAAGCTCCTACAGCGGTTCGAATCCGCTCGGGACCTCAATAAAAACCAAGCCCCAAACTTTTGTTTGGGGTTTTTTTGTTGCATCAGACCGAGAGCCAAACAAAGTTTCGGGCATAGCCTTTGCTATTCTTAAACTTGTATTTTTGATTATGGTTCGCTTATTCACCTTTATTCTTTTGATGGCCTCTGCTTCAACCTGGGCGAATAAGGATACTACAATCTCTGTTCAGCAGAACAATCAGAAAAGAGTAGTGCACCTATCGTTTCCCAAAGTCAAAGCAAAAGGTTCTATTTTACTATTACACGGCTGGAACTTTCCTGCAACACAGTGGTGCGACAAAACAAACATCGGCTCACTGGCTCTCATAAAAGGATATGTTTTGATAATGCCGGATCTCGGTAAAAGCACCTATCATTGGCAAACCTATCCTGAAACCATTGAAAAGTACCGGTCTTTTCCAACAAGAAGGTGGATTACGGATACGCTCATAACCGCACTTCAAAATAAATTCTCCTTGTTGTTGCCGGGAAAAAACAATTTTGTTGCCGGACTTTCTACGGGAGGACGTGGAGCTGCGTTATTGGCGCTGGAAAACCCAAAAATCTTTAAGGCGGCCGCATGTCTGTCGGCGGATTTCGACCAACGATTACTCCTCAACGAACCAATAAACACCGGGTTTTATGGCTCCCAGGAAAAATTTCCCGAGCGGTGGTCGGGCAGAGACAATATCTACCTGCGTGCTAAAGAATTTAATGTGCCATTGCTACTCATTCACGGAAAACTAGATAAGATGTGTCCGTACACTCAAACAGAGAATTTTGTAAAAGAGTTAACCCGAACAAACCCTGCCTTGAAAGTGGTTCAGCACATCGACGAAAACGGTAGTCACACCTATTCCTATTGGGGTTCACACAGCGAAACAATTCTTCGTTTTTTCGACGAACACCTTAAGTAACTCAATCTGCTTTTTGTTATCTTCACAAGGAGTGCAAAAACGCTTTTTTATACTGCTTGCTTTATTCTTTAACCTCAGCATAAATGCACAGGTTAGGAATTTCCGTTTTTACGGTTTAGACGAAGGCCTGTCGCAATCACAGGTATCAACCATCTGTCAGGACCATAACGGTTACATCTGGCTGGGAACGCTTGGTGGAGGTCTTAATCGTTTCGACGGAATAGATTTTGTGTCATATTCCATGATTGATGGATTAAGTTCAAATATGATTCTGAAAGTTTTTTCAGATTCAAAGAACACCATCTGGATTGGAACGGATCGTGGAATTTGCAAATACGACGGAAAAAGATTTGAGAAAGTACCCACTCCATTTGATCTGAGCGACAAAGCCATATGGGATATTACGCAGGATAAAAAAGGAAACATCTGGTTCGCAACAGGAGGCTACGGTGTATTGCGTTATGACGGTATAAAATTTTACAAATACGGTATTAATGATGGTCTTGGGTTTAGTCACGCCTATCGCATTTTATGTGATCAATCCGGAACTGTTTGGGTGAGTTCAAAGGGTTATGGTTTTGCCCGCTTCAAAGGCGAGTTGTTTGAAAACGTTGCCGACATATCTACATCTGTCAATCTTAACATCGATGATATTTCCGAAACAACAGCGGGTGAATTATTGTTTTTCACCCCACAGGGAACCTTTCAACTTATTGGAAACAAATTTATTACCGCCGGTTTATCGCAGGAAGTAAACGGAGAGGTCATTGCATCGCTTGTAGATAAAAACGGCAGTCTGTGGGTTGCAACAAATACCAATGGCATTTTCCGCTTTAGTAAAGACGGAGCAAGCGCAGAACATTTTAAATCTGAAAACGGTATTCCTGATGTTGCTCCATTGTGTTTATTCGAAGACAAACAAGGTAATGTGTGGATTGGATTTGATGGTGGTGGATGTGCCGTTTTTATGGGCGATCGCTTTATTCACTTCAACAAACAAACAGGATTACCCAATCAATTTGTACGATCGATTTTACAGGACAATGCCGGAAAGATCTGGTTCGGAACAGAAAACGGAATTGCTGTTTACGATGAAAATAAATTTACCATTCTAAACGAAGAAACGGGAATGCCCAATGCTTTTGTGCATTCGCTTTATCAAGATAAAAAAGGAAGAATCTGGGCGGGAACAGAAGATGGGCCTATTTTGTTTGACGGAACAAAAATCAATCATTATCCCTATTCATCCGAAACAGAAGTTGGGCAAGTATTTTGTTTTCTTGAAGATCCGGAGTCGGGCGAACTATATATTGGAACAGAAAACGGGATCATGGTCTTTAACGGGAACGAATTTGAAAACCGTTACAAGAAACAACTTCCCGGCGTGCTTGTATTCAGTATGCGTTTAATGGGTAGAAACGATATCTGGGTAAGTACCAACAAAGGTTTGTTTCGATTCAACGGGACCAACTTTCATCAGCAGGTTTTAAAAGATGAATACGGTCCGCTTGACGCTGTAGATTGCTGGAAAGACCCGAAAGGCAACACCTGGGTAATCACAAGTCGCGGCATAGTTATTTTGCGTAAGAACGGCACCAAAGAAATTCTCAGAACCAAGAATGGACTACATGCCGACAATCTATACCTGATGGTGTTTGATGGAAGAGATCTTTGGATTGGATCAGATAAAGGGCTTGACCGCATCATTCCCGACGAAGACTGGGCTGTTAAGGAAATCCGTCACTATGGAAAAGAAGAGGGCTTTACCGGAATGGAATGCAATGCAAATTCCGTATTAAAAGATCGCAAAGGACGATTATGGTTTGGAACGATAAAAGGTGTTACGTGTTATTTTCCGGATAAAGACAAGTTGCATCCAACTCCTCCACCTTTGTTGCTTACGGGTATGCGTCTGCTCTATGAGAAAACGAACTGGAAAGAAAAGTATCAGGACGATCAATTCAGTTCTGAAATGCCTGACAACATCAATCTCCATCCCGGCGACGATCATATCACTTTTGATTTTATTGCGTTTGATTTTTACAATCCGAAAAACATTCGCTATCGGTACATGCTGGAAGGTGTTGATCAGGACTGGTCGCCACCTGACAAAGAAAACAGCGCCACCTATTCCTATATTCCACCCGGAGAATATCGTTTTGCCGTTAAAGCATGTAACAGTGATGGGTTTTGGAGCGAGCCCGTTTATTTCAGTTTTAGTGTTGACGCACCCTTTTGGAAAAAGAAATGGTTTTATGCATTATTGCTTCCACTGGTTGTAATTCTGTTTTACGTATTCCTATTGATCCGAACCAGAAACCTCAACAAGGCAAAACGACAACTTGAGGAAAAAGTAAGANNGCACAAAAAGAACAGCTTCAAAAACTATCTATTGTAGCCTCCAAAATGAATGAAGGGGTGATTATCTGTGATCAGAACGGAAACATAGAGTGGTACAACGACAGCTATTTTAAAACCATAGGATATACAAAGGAACAGTACTTTGAATCTGCCTACGGAAAAGTTAAAACATTGCAGGAACTGAGTTCCTACAAATCGCTATCAACTGTATTTAAAAACTTCCCTAAAACAAGAGAAGCCATTGTATATGATTCCCCGCACCAGAACCAACAGGGAGAAGTGGAGTGGACCAGAAGCTCAATTGTTCCTGTTTTTAACGACGCTGATGAGCTCAACAAGATTATTGCGATATATACCAACATTACCGACAGAAAGAACGTTGAGATTGCCCTTGAGCAAGCCAATAAAGATTTTCTTGACAGTGTTAAATATGCAAAGCGAATTCAGGAGGCGGTATTGCCCCATGCGGTAATTCTTGAAAACGAATTTCCGAACTCATTTGTATTCTATAAACCACGCGACATTGTAAGCGGTGATTTCTATTGGTTTGCTAAAGTGAACAATGTCTTTTTATGGGCACTGGCCGATTGTACAGGGCATGGTGTTCCGGGTGCGTTTATGAGTCTTATTGGAAATGAATACCTGCACCAGGTTACCCACAACGCATTATTTACCGGACCGGAACAATGTTTACACTTTCTGGACAAGCAAATTACCAGAGCACTGCATCAGGATGGCGGAGACAAAGACTCACGCGATGGAATGGACATCGGTTTGTGTGCTATTCACACCAAGGATAATTTATGTCAATTCTCCGGTGCTAACATTCCGCTCTATTTAATCCGAAACGGAGAAGTAATAGAGATGGAAGCTGTGAAAGAAGCGATTGGAGGATACAACGAGAGAGGCAAGGATTTTTACTCTCATGAGTTTCCGATTCTACCGGGCGATACCATGTACATGACATCTGATGGATTTATCGATCAGTTTGGAGGCACAAATGGGAAAAAATTCATGCGCAGAAATTTCAGAGAGCTTATCCTGCGTATACATATGCTCCCAATGGAAGAACAAAAAACGATTATTGAAACAGAATTCAATAACTGGAAAAACGATCGCAAACAAGTGGATGATGTACTTGTTATCGGAATAAAAATTCCCTGACAGAATAATTCACTTCTTCTCTATATTACTTCCCGATATTCTCTATTTTAGCACAATGCCTGCATTTATCCGTTTGATTCTGCTTTTGGTTATTGTGTCCTCTTGGGGAACCAATTCTGCTTTTGCAAAAGATGAAAAAAGTTTACGGGAACAACTTCAAAAAAGCCAACAACTCGCATTAAGCTATCCGGACAGTGCAATTAAAATAGCCGAACAGGCATTAACACAAACATCAACCCCTGAATTATTGTCAATGGCACATAGCATTATGGGTGTGGCCTTGGTACATAAAGGTGATTTTGAGCCGGCGCTTTTCCATCATCGCAAATCATTGGCGCTAACGATAAAACACAATATCGACTCACAACTTGGCAACACTTATAACAATTTGGGGGTGGCATTTGATTACCTGGGTAATTATGACAGTGCAGTATTTTACTACGAAAAAGGTTTAGAGCTAAGAATCAAATCAGGCAAACTAAATTCCGTTCAGGGATCACTGAGCAATCTTGGACTTGTGTATTACCTCAAAGGTGATTTAAATAAATCCTTGCAATACCTGTTTCCATCTTTGAAAATTGCCGAATCGACCAAAGACAATAATGGAATGGTGTCGTCGCTAATTAACATTGCAATTGTATATGAAAAACTTAAAAAATATGATGAATCGATTGCATTGTTAAAACAAGCCATCTCCATTGCTGAAAAAATGAATTGGAGGGCAGATTTAGCGCTTTGTTATAACAACCTGGGGGTGATAGAAGTGGGTCGTTTCAATTATCAGGCATCGCTCGAACATCACTTTAAAGCCTTAAAAATTCGAGAAGAAATTGGCGACAAAGGAGGACTTGCAATGTCCTACCAAAATATCGGATCTGCACTTTATCACCTTAATCAATTTAACGACGCAGTTGGATATCTTGATAAAGGATTGGTTCTGAGTGATTCCATTTCCGACCTGATTACTTCAATGGAAATTCTGAATGTTAAGGCGCTTGCCTCTGCAAAAACAAACAAAAAAGCAGAGGCGCTACAATATGTAAATCGGGCAATCGCCATTGCAGAAAATCACCAGGATTATATCAATCGCTACCAGGTATATAGAGCTGCTTCTGTGGTATACGAAGCAAACGGACAATTTAAGGAAGCCTTGGGATACAATAAGCTCTATCATCAATTGCTGGACAGTGTTGAAAACCAGGAAAACACAAACATGCTTGTAGAAAAAGAACAGGCCTACAAATACGAGAAGAAAAAACAGGAAGATGAGTTCATTGCCAACCAGAAGCGACTAAAGCAAGAAGCGGAGATCACCAGGCAAAATATGTTCAATTACCTACTTGGACTTGGAATACTGTCATTGCTTATTATTCTTGGCTTTATTCTTCGCTCCCTAAAACAACGCAAAAAGGCCAATGAATTGCTAACCACCAGAAACAACCTCATCGAAAACCAGAAGAAATTAATTGAAGAAAAAAACAAAGATATTACCGACAGTATTCAGTATGCAAAACGATTGCAACAGGCTATTTTACCGACGCAAAAAGAATTAAACTACTTAAAGGATCATTTTATCCTCTTCGAACCAAAAGACATTGTCAGCGGTGACTTCTACCTGGTTATTCCTCTTTCAGAAAATGATGTGATTTTTGGAGTAATTGATTGTACCGGTCATGGTGTACCCGGAGCCATGTTGAGCATGCTTGCCATTGAAACCATTGAAAAAAATCACTGGTTTGAAGGAGATGATGCAGCCGAGTTTGTTTCAACAATTAATCAAGAATTTGTTAACACATTGGCTGAACGATTCACTGAAAATAACGGAACCACCAATCAGTTGAAAGA
>DEHO01000028.1 GCA_002351955.1 Flavobacteriales bacterium UBA2798 | reverse complement strand
ATCAAAGTCGATATCGATATCGGGGAGTGAAACCCGCTCCGGATTGAGAAAACGCTCAAAAAGGAGATCGTACTTAATGGGATCAACATTGGTGATTCCAATACAATACGCAACTGCAGATCCAGCAGCAGAACCACGACCAGGACCAACACTCACACCCATATTGCGTGCTTCTGTGGTAAAATCCTGCACAATCAGAAAGTAACCCGGATATCCTGTATTTTCAATTGTGGCTAATTCAAAATCCAGCCTTTCCTGAATTTCAGGAGTGATCTCACTGTAACGTTTTTTAGCTCCTTCGTAGGTAAGGTGACGTAAAAAAGCGTTCTCACCCCTTTTTCCACCGTCTGTTTCATCTTCGGGATGACGAAATTCATCGGGAATTTCAAACTTTGGCAGCAATACATTTCGTTCCAGTTTGAAGGGTTCTACCTTGTCAACAATTTCATTTGTTGTAATAATCGCATCAGGTAAATCGGCAAACAATGCCTTCATTTCATCCTGACTTTTAAAATAATACTGATCGTTCGGAAATCCATAACGGAATCCACGTCCTTTTCCAATGGGAGTATCAGCTTTTTCACCATCTTTTACACAGAGCAAAATATCGTGCGCTTTGGCATCGGTCTGGTCGAGATAAAAGGTATTGTTTGATGCAAAATATTTTACACCGTGCTTTTCGCAAAAGCGTAAGAGTACCTGGTTTACTTTTTCTTCTTCATCCTGACCATGACGCATCAACTCGGCATAAAAATCATCCCCGAATTGCTCTTTCCACCAAATAAAGGCTTCCTCAGCCTGTTCTTCTCCAACATTCAATATGAGATTGGGTACTTCTCCAAAAATTCCTCCTGTGGTCGCAATTAAATGTTCCTTGTAGTTAAGAATTATCGATTTGTCTACTCTCGGTACGTAATAGAATCCGTCTACAAACGCAATCGACGACATCTTTGCAAGATTCTTATACCCTGCTTCGTTTTTTGCCAGAAGCACGACATGACTTCCATTATCTTTTACCGATTTATCCAAATGGTTTCTGCAAACATTGAATTCACAACCCACAATGGGTTTAATGGTGGTTTCAATATTGGTTTCACCTTTGGCCTCTGCTTCTTTTTTGCGTGCTTCAACACCTTTGTTATAGGAAAAAACTTCCTTCACAAAGTCGAATGCAGCCATCATATTCCCGGTATCAGTCAGACCTAAACCCGGCATCCCTGACTGACCGGCTTTTTTCACCAGTTTCCCAACGTCGGTGGTCGACTGAAGAATAGAATATTGTGTATGATTGTGCAGATGAGAAAATGGAATTTCCTTTAATAATTCACTGTGATCGACAGCAGTTGAATTGCTGATTGTATCCTCTTGCTGAAACAAATCCTGAGCTTCACTCTGAATGGGCTCATAAGGCTGGATGTTGAGCCCGATTGCTTGAATAGGACCAGGATTATTCTGTAAAAAAGCATGAAGAAAATCCATACTCAACCCCATGCGATTCGGAGTAATTACATTGAGGCGGATCAACTCAAGGAAACATCGGGTTGTTGCTTCCACGTCAGCAGATGCATTGTGCGCAGCTTCAAAACCTGTACCGAATAATTTTTTGTGAAGTTCTGTTAAAGTAGGCCATTTAAAGCGACCACCTTTTCCTCCCGGGATTGCACAGAAATCGGTTGCCTCTTCCTTTGTATCAAGGGTTTTCTTTTTTAGTAATTCAAGGGCTAACCCGGAACGTACATATTCTGCTCCCCAAACTTTAATGTCGAATTCAATATTGTGTCCTGCAATGAATGTTGTACGCTCAAGTGCTTTCTGAAACTCTTCAAACGCAAACGCAATATCTACCCCGTGTTTAAGCGCTCTGTCCGTACTTATACCGTGAATTTTTTCGGCATTATAGGGGATGGAATACCCAACAGGTTTTATTATGAAATTCTTTACCTCAAGTAATGCTCCCTTTTCGTCGTGTAATTGCCATGCAATCTGAACTACTCGCGGCCAATTGGAAGTGTTTTCAATTGGAGCATTATAATCCTGTGGTAATCCTGTTGTTTCGGTATCAAATATGAGGAACATGTAGCGTGGAATTGGGAATTAGACTCGAAAATTACGGAATCCATTGCCCGGAATGGATTTTTGTTGATAAATGCACGGTTTATTGACAGTTTGAGGATCACCCTTAACTTTGGGCAAAAAAACATTTAAAATGGATGCATTGGTAATTGGTGCCGGCAAGGGAATAGGCTTTGAAACCGTAAAATCACTCCTTGGAAAGGGGCTTAAGGTTTGTGCCGTTTCCCGATCAGTCAATTCATTGTTGAATCTGGGACACCCCAACTTGCATTGTATAGAAGCAGATATTGCAGATGCTGAGTCCAGGGCTTCAATGGTGGCATGTATTGCGGGTACGGGTTTGGCCTTTTCTACCGTCATTATTACAGCTGGTCAATTAATAAAGAAACCATACGAGGAATTGAATCAGGATGATTTTACTTCCTTATTCATTACTAATGTATATGCAGTATTTGATTCAATTCGCCTGATTAAGCCGTTTCTCTCGGCAAATTTTGCTCATATAGTAACAATAGGCAGTATGGGCGGAGTAGGAGGGACATTAAAGTTTCCGGGTATGGTTTTTTACAGTTCTTCTAAATCCGCCTTGGCATGTATGACTGAATGTATGGCTGTGGAACTCGAAAAAGAACCAATTCATATTAATTGTTTGGCCCTGGGAGCTGTCGAAACCGAGATGAAACAAGCCGCATTCCCTGAGTTTAAAGCCCCGCATTCGGCACTGGAAATGGGAGAATGGGTCGCTTGGTTCGGATTAGAGGCCGGAAAATTCTTCAATGGTAAAGTTTTACCAGTCTCTATTTCAACACCTTAGATAGTTATTAGACCATTGTGAATTATTTTTTTGACGATAAATAGCAAGTATGTCGGAAATCCACATACATTTGCACCCGCTTTGATCGAAAGGCGCTCTTGTTTAGAAAAAAATAAGAGAAAAAGTTGCAGGAATCGAAAACGCTCGTATCTTTGCAGCCCCGTTCGAGAAAAGGGAGTTCTTTTAGTACTGACACAAAAAATTTTTCAGAAAAAAAAATGAAAAAAGTTTTGGAGATTTGAAAAGGGTGTCTATTTTTGCAGCCCCTTTCGAAAAGGAAGGAAGAATTAATACAACAATAACAAGAAAGATACAGCCGTGAGGCAATAGATATCTGACGTTCTTTGAAGATTTGAAGATAAGTTAAGAGACAGAGAATTAATAGCACAAACCTGAAAATTCAGCTTTGAGGATTCCATTCGTATAATTCAAGTTTTTTTACAATGGAGAGTTTGATCCTGGCTCAGGATGAACGCTAGCGGCAGGCCTAACACATGCAAGTCGAACGGCAGCACAGGTAGCAATACTGGGTGGCGAGTGGCGCACGGGTGCGTAACACGTATGTAACTTACCTTTAACTGGGGGATAGCTCAGAGAAATCTGAATTAATACCCCATAACATTTCTAGGTGGCATCACCTGGTTTTTAAAGCTCCGGCGGTTAAAGATAGACATGCGGCTGATTAGCTTGTTGGTGAGGTAACGGC
>DEHO01000076.1:4036-152739 GCA_002351955.1 Flavobacteriales bacterium UBA2798 | reverse complement strand
CTTTAATCGTGAGTTTCAAAAAGCCTTTGCCATCACCGTCCACCGCATGTTTAAAGGGAATACTATTGAATTCCTTTCGGGCATAGAGCAATCGGATGAATTCATCAAAATGCGGAACAGGAACACTCATCTGCGCGTTTATTCCTTCGCGGGCAATATAGATCCTGCCCAGTGCCCCGATTTTGCTCCATTCGGAATACAGTTCGTCCCGCATTGCGTGGGGATCTGCAATGATCACATAGCGGTAAAAAGATATCGTATGCCGCTCAAAGGGCTCCGAATCAAGGCGTTTACGTAATGTCGCCTTGTCATAAATGTTTCTTAATTGTGCCATATTATGCAAGAATATGGTGAGCCGCAAAGATAATGAAAAGAGAAGCTGCACAGGAAGAACCGAATGCCGGAATGCTAATTATGTTGAGATCGGAGAATTTATCCTGCTTTTGCGCTCCAGTTTGGAAGGGAATTCTATTTTTNNTCTAAAAGAGGACGATAAAACTGACCCCCTGTACGAGCAGGCAGATGCGCTGGATAAAGAACGTATTCTTGCCATTGTAAAAAAACACCAGATCACTCAGATCTATTTACTTGCAGCACTCTTATCTGCCACAGCAGAAAAAAATCCTGCCTTTGCCTGGAAGCTGAATATGGAAAGTCTCTTTCATGTTCTTGAAATGGCGAAAGAGGGAATCATAAAACAGATCTATTGGCCCAGCTCCATCGCTGTTTTTGGTCCAACCACGCCCCGCGAACATACTCCGCAGTACACCGTAATGGAGCCCAGTACGGTATATGGTATTTCCAAACAGGCCGGTGAGCGGTGGTGCGAATACTACCACAAAAAGTTCAATGTAGACGTGCGGGGACTGCGTTACCCCGGTTTGATCGGATACAAATCGCTGCCCGGTGGCGGAACAACGGATTATGCGGTCGATATTTTTCATCAGGCTTTAAAGTCAGGTTCGTACGAATGTTTTTTGGAAGCGGATACCGCCTTGCCAATGATGTATATGGAGGATGCCATCCGGGCAACCATCGAGATCATGCAGGCTCCAACAGAGAAAATAAAAATATGGTCGAGCTACAATCTGGCAGGGATAAGCTTCACTCCCGACCAAATTGCAGGGGCCATTCGCAAGCATATTCCTTCCTTTACAATAACGTATCAACCTGATTTCAGGCAAGCTATAGCCGATTCCTGGCCAAAGAGTATCGATGATCATGCCGCTCAATCCGACTGGGGATGGAAAGCGGCATACGATTTGGACACCATGGTTGAAACGATGTTGAAAAACATCCCCCAATTTTGGAAACTTTGAAAATGTTGAAATCGTAACTATATTTAAACCATTCAGAAGAGAACTTAACGTCCTTTTAATACCCCGGTTTGTCGACGAATACCCCCCGATGGGCGAAATGCAGGCAACCTTGGAAAAGAAATGACGTAAATTGCTTCAGAGGATAAAATTGAGAATTATGCGGAACCTCCTACTCACAAATCTCAGTGTCCTGATGTTCGCCATCTCCTCCATGGTAGCTTCTGCTGCCGCCGGACAGGGCGATTTAAATCAGACAGATGCCAACGGCTGGAAACAAGGCCATTGGGTCATTACAGCGTCAATGAAAGCCACACCCGGGTTTAAACCGGATCAGGTAGTGGAAGAGGGCGACTATAAAGACAATAAGAAAACCGGAATGTGGAAGATGTATTACCCGAACGGTAACGTCAAGCAGGAAGCCGAATACAAAAACAACCGCCCTTCCGGTAAATACACCAACTACTACGAAAGTGGAAAAGTGGAAGAAGAAGGTAACTGGAAAAACAACGCCAACACCGGAAACTTCAAGCGCTACCATCCTAACGGACAAGTAGCTCAGGAAAAAACCTTTACCGAGAGCGGAAAAACCACAGGTAAAGTGGTGTATTACTTCCCCAATGGTAAAAAGGAACTTGAGTACGGATCCAATAATGGGGTGGAAGACGGAGAAATGACGCGCTATTATCCTAATGGCGACGTAAAAGAGAAAAAGAATTTCAGCGGCGGAAAAGTAGATGCCGGATCTGAGAAAGAATTCAAAATGGTAAATCCTCCTGTTAAACTGGAAGAAGAACCAAGCAAAGTTGCTACCACCGATCCTAACCTGAAAGCCAATGAGGCTGATGTGAAGGTGAAAGATGGATACAACAAGCTTTACGATGATCAGAAACGCCTTGTGCAGGACGGTGAGTTCAAAGGTGGCAAACTGTTCAACGGTAAATGGTACAAGTACGATAAGAACGGACTTCTCTTAAAGATCGAAGTATACAAAAATGGTAAGTACGTCGGCGACGGACAGATCGAATAAGGAGCAAAGCAATCGGACAAAAAACTCCCGGCCTGATGGTTGGGAGTTTTTGTTTTAGGGCAAATGCAAAAACTCGTTTTAGCGGGCTCAAAATAGTGTGTATTTTTACCTCATGGAACATCCCTTGAACGTCTACAATAACCTCACACGATCCAAAGAACGATTCGTGCCGATACAATCGCCTTTTGTCGGAATGTATGTTTGTGGTCCTACCGTTTACAATTACATGCACCTTGGTAATTTGCGTACGTTCATTACGTTCGATATGGTTTACCGCTACCTGGTTCACCTGGGCTACAAGGTTAGGTACGTTCGCAACATCACCGATGTGGGTCATATCACCACCGAATTTGATGAAGGAGTAGATCGAATTGGTGCGCAGGCCAAGCTTGAGCAATTGGAGCCAATGGAAATCGTGCAGAAGTACACCAATAATTTTCACGATGTATTAAATCAGTTCAATTGTATTCCTCCAAGTATTGAACCCACTGCTACCGGTCATATCATTGAACAGATAGAAATGGTGAAACAGATTCTTGAAAACGGTTTTGCCTACGAAGCCGATGGTTCGGTGTATTTTGATGTTCGTGCCTATATGCAAAAACACAAATACGGAGCCTTGAGCGGAAGAAATGTGGACGAGTTATTTGAGAACACGCGCGAATTGGATGGTCAGGATGAGAAACGTTTTTTTGCGGATTTTGCCTTATGGAAAAAAGCTTCACCTGAACATATTATGAAATGGCCTTCGCCCTGGGGAGAAGGATTTCCGGGTTGGCATTTGGAATGTTCAGCCATGAGCACAAAATACCTTGGTGAGGAGTTCGATATTCACGGCGGTGGAATGGATCTGAAATTCCCGCATCACGAATCGGAGATAGCGCAAAATACCGCCTGTTGCGGACATGGTCCTGTGCGTTATTGGCTTCATGGAAATATGCTTACCGTAAACGGCGAAAAAATGAGTAAGTCGAAAGGCAATTCATTTCTTCCGTTGGAGCTGATTGCTGGATCTCATCCATTACTCGACCAGGGTTATTCGGAAATGACCGTTCGTTTTTTCATGATGCAATCGCATTATGCATCAACACTCGATTTTTCAAACGATGCATTAAAAGCTGCAGAAAAAGGATATAAACGATTTATGACTGCTATCGATGCACTTGAAAAAGTTAAAGCTGGAACAGCTTCAACCTTTAGTGTGGATGATTTGAGAAGGGATTGTTATGCAGCAATGAACGATGATTTTAATACACCCATTCTCATTGCGGGATTGTTTGAGTGCGTAAAACAAATCAATTTGATGCTGGAAGGAAAAGCAGCATTGACAGATGCTGATCTTTCTGATTTTAAATCGATGGTGCATGCTTTTGTTTTCGACGTTCTTGGTTTTCGACGTGAAAATGAGTCGGCAGGAAACACAAAAGCACTTGATGCAGCAATGCAATTGGTTATTGAAATGCGCAGAAAAGCCCGTGAAAATAAAGACTGGACAACAAGCGATACTATTCGTGATCAGTTAAAGGCAGCAGGTATTGTTATAAAGGACACCAAAGAAGGAGTAGACTGGATGCTGGAATAATCGACAGTGTATTTTTCTGTAATGCACTATTTGTTTTGCAGAAGAAATTTAATTCTGCTGTTGCATCCGTTCGAATCTTCCTCCGTTTTGAAGCTGGACATTTCCTTTTTTCTTTTTAACGGGTTTTAGTCGTGATTTATCGCCGCTGAATTTTCTGCAATACAACACGCCATTCCATGTGCCTCCGCAATTGTTGGTGATTACATTGCCGTTAAGGATTAGTTTTGCTCCTTCTTCTAAAATGATATGCGCTCCTTCCGGAAGGGAAACCATGCAATTAACCGTGAGCGTTTTTCCTTTGCGAATGACCAGATCGCCACCAATTACCATTGCGCGGTTCCATGTTGTGTTTTTGCGGATGGTCCAGGTGTATTGCGGATTGTAGGTGCAATATGCTGTGGTGCGAATGCGATAGGGCTTTAGCGAATACTCCTGATGTACCCAGGCAATTTGTTTGGGCGATAAATACCTGCGGCATTTGTTATAACCCATAATGTTGTTCGACACCTCAATACTGTCGCAATCGATGAAACCGAATTTGTCTTTTTTAGGAAGATCATCGAACTGCGGAAAATCGGTATGTGATAATCCCACACAGTGTCCAAGCTCGTGAGCAGATAGCTGTGCGTTGGCCCATTCTCCTCCATTGGTGTAATTGGATACGTTGAGGTAATAGGGTGAAGGGCCACACCCAAATGCCATTTTACGTGCAGAGGCGCCGGTGTAGAATACATGCAAATAGGAACTGTCGGATTGTGCAAGATTGTGGAATAGATCATCGTGACAATTCTTGTCTTCTTCCATGTAGAAAGTGATTTTGCCTTGCGCGTATTCAACAGGAACAGACTCGCGGAAAATAATTTTTGTCATTTTTTTCTCCCTGTGAAAAAAGGCGGTATCGAATTGCATATCGAGGTGTTGCATTCCCTCTCTTCGGAATTGTGCTTTTTTATTTCCAATTCTGTACATATGGTTGCCTGCGATCCATATTTCTTTTCTACCGGAAGAAATGGAATCAATTGCTGCCGGAAGTTGTCGGTTTTCTGCAGGATGTAATCCTATTCGATCCCATAACCTTTCGTCCTGATGAAATCGAATCTCCACTACCTGAAATCGGATACGCGCACTTCGCAAATGATCAACTTCCTTTGTTGGCTTGAGCGTTGGAGCCTCCATTTCGTTGTAGAAAAGATTGATCAGATCAAACTGTTGTTTTAAAGCTGCGGTATCTTTTTCGGTGTAGTTCCGCGGATCAGTCTTGGAATATTGTACCACATGAAGTTTTACGCGAACAATTACTTCAGGCTCATCTCCGCTTGGAATGTAGTTCTCTGGTGTGCTGCACGGACTTTGTGCTATTGCATAAGTAATGCAGATGGTATGTAGCAGCAGCAGAAAATGTTTCATTGCAAACTGTCCTTTTGTGGTGATGCTTTTGCAACAATAGAATCGAGTCGCGACCGAAGCGGGAGAATGTATTCTTTATAGCGACCCATATCGCTTTCCTTAATGGGTTCTGTTGATTGAAATTTCTCGCCGCGGGGATCGATCTGTGATCCGTTTTTCCAGAAACGGTAGCAAACATGTGGGCCGGNNCGGTTGCGAGTCCGGTGGATCCAACATACCCTATGATTTCTCCCTGTTTCACACGCACACCTTTTTTCATTCCGCTTTCAATTTTACTCATGTGCAGATAGCCGGTCTGATAGGTTTTGTTGTGGTACAATTTCACGTAGTTTCCATTTCCACCACTGTATCCTGCGGCTTCTACAGTTCCGTCGGCGGTGGCCATAATGGGGGTTCCAGTTGGTGCAGCGTAATCGGTGCCAAGATGCGCTTTCCAGACTTTTTGTACAGGATGCAATCGGTTGGATGAATAACCGGAAGTGATGCGCGAGAATTTAAGTGGTGCTTTTAAGAATGGACGTTTCATTCCTTTTCCATTCTCGTCCCAATACCCGATTTCTCCGTTTTGTTCCCAGCGAAAAGCATAATAGGGTGCGCTGATATTGTAGAAATAGGCTGCTTTAATTTTTCCAATGGAATAGGGAACGCCTTCTACCTGTTTCTCTTCGTAAACCACTCTGAATTCATCTCCGGGATACAACTTAAAAAAGTCGATGGTCCACGCAAATACCTGTGCAATCGTTTCTGCCAGTTCACCTGCAACGGCATCATCGTTGAGCTGTTCCTTAATGGTAAAAACGAGATTGGAATTTTTCTCAATGATGCCCGACATCTCTCTTTCCACAACCGAAACCGGACGCTGAATCAATTGTGCAGTAACGTCTTTTTCAAAGCGGAAGATCACATATTCAATTCTGTTTTTTTCGTAAATGAATACATGTGTTTTTGTAGTGTCTTTTTTGTTTTTCAGTAAAGTATAACGATGCCCTTCCGAAATGAAAGTCATTTTTGCATCACTTCTTGCTTTCTGATCGGTAAGGTTGATGTGTTGCTGACTGATACCATGCGGAGCCAAAACATGCGATAAGGTCATTCCTCCTTTTACTTTATCACGAACAACATGAAAAGTATCGAGCAGAAAACCGTATTCGATCTCAGGGAGTTTGTTCGGACTAACACTGCGTACAGAACCTGCTTCATCTTTTTGTTTTTCATCGCATGAAACCATAAAAAGGGTCAGACAACAGATAAAAATCAAAAGGAGTGATTGTAATTTTTTCAAAACAGGTTGGGTTTGGTTCTGTCAAAGGTAGAGAATTGATGTTTTGCGCTGAAAGGATTTATTAAGAGTAGCATGTGAAGAATTATCTGCGTCGGTGTAAATGAAAAAGTCCCGCTGTTTTAAGCAGGACTTTTCCCAGGTATGAAACATCGTTTATTTTTCAATTTTGGAGATAGGTCCGGCAAGATTTTTTGTTTCTACCACTTCCATTTTTATGGAGCCTACCAGGATTTTTGCTTTTGCAAGCAGCGGGATTTTGTTTACATCATCCGTTACCCAAACAGCCAGATCTTCTTCCGATTTGAAAACGCGTCCTTTTTCAACGACAGGTGCAAACTTGAGGCATTTGAATTTTCCCATGCGCACATTGATGGTTTCTCTTTTTACGAATTTAATCTTGAGCGGAAAATTAGTGTCGTCGTAAAACATCGGAATCATGAATTCGTCGCCGGGTTTTGCGTTGGTAAAATCAAGCGTTCTGGCGTAGTAAAAAGCCGAGATCATATCTTGCACCATAGCAGGAGTTTCAAATGTTTTTCCTTTGCCATTATCCACTTTTTGTTTGTGCTGCATGAACGAGTAGTCCTGATTGATCTCATAACCACCTTCATTCACTCTGCGGATAAACAACCAGGGAAAAATACCTTCTGCATCCAGATACGATTCGTAACGGTCTCTCACCTTGAAAAACCAATCGAATGCCGAAATGGAAGTTCCCACACCTTCAACATGAATCATTTTTCTTCCGTTCATGGTGCGGTCGCATTCTTTAACCCGCAAGGTTGCTTCCCCTGCATCTACAAATCCGTAGTGCAGACGGTATCGTAATACTTCTCCGGGTTTAAAGGATTGGTTGTTCACTTTACGGAACTGGTTTTCCCCGTTCTGGAGATTGGCCTTTGCTACGAGCATGCTTCCGCTCAATACAAGACTCATCAGGGCGATTCGGGTTTTCATAGGCTTTTCTTTTGGTTCTTGTTGGTAAAAACGCAAAAAGCGTTCCAAATGTTATTTCCGGAGCTATCATTTTTCAACACGTTGAAAATCAATGACCTGTTCGCGTTGTTTTTCCGATGGCCTGCTTAGATTTCCGGTAAAAAGAGGGTATCCTTGTTACTTATGGGCAAGGGGGTGAAGCGGGTTGGGGAATCCTGTCTATTTTTAAAGCCTAATTCCACATCATGCAGAATAAACTGGATTTGCTGGCTTCCAAACTGGAGGAAGCACAATTGGGCGGTGGTCAGGCCCGTATCGATGCACAACACAAAAAAGGAAAGCTCACCGCAAGAGAGCGTGTACATTTTTTACTCGATGAAAATTCGTTTGAAGAAATCGGAGCTTTGGTCGTGCATCGCTCTTCCGATTTTGGATTGGATAAAGAAAAATTTCTTGGCGATGGTGTTGTTACCGGTTACGGTACCATTGATGGACGACAGGTTTATGTTTTTGCACAGGATTTTACTGTATTTGGCGGATCGCTTTCCGAAACGCACGCCGAAAAGATTTGCAAAATCATGGATCTCGCCATGCAGAATGGTTGTCCGGTGATCGGGCTCAATGATTCGGGTGGAGCACGTATTCAGGAAGGTGTGGTCTCACTTGCGGGTTATGCCGATATTTTTTACAGAAATACACTTGCTTCAGGAGTGATTCCGCAATTGTCGGCGATCATGGGTCCTTGTGCAGGTGGTGCAGTGTATTCGCCTGCGCTTACCGATTTTATTTTGATGGTGGAACAACAATCGTACATGTTCGTTACCGGCCCAAACGTGGTAAAGACAGTAACGCACGAAGAAGTTTCATCGGAAGAACTGGGTGGTGCATCAACGCATGCCAGCAAATCTGGTGTAACTCATTTTACGGCTGCAAACGAGATCGAATGTATTCAGCAGATCAAAAAAATTCTTTCCTATATACCGCTCAACTGCGAAGAACAACCACCGTTTCTTGCTTACGAAAATTCAGGCAGTGAAACGCGGGCAGCACTGAATAGTATTGTTCCTGAAAATCCGAATCAACCTTATGATATGCGTGAGGTAATCAGCAATGTGGTTGACAATGATTCTTTTTTCGAAGTGCATAAAGATTTTGCCGAAAACATTGTTGTGGGATTTGCACGTATTGCCGGAAGAAGTATTGGTGTTGTTGCCAATCAACCTGCTTTTCTGGCGGGAGTGCTGGACATAAAAAGTTCGCAAAAGGGAGCGCGGTTTGTGCGTTTCTGCGATTGTTTCAATATTCCGCTTCTTGTTTTTGAAGACGTGCCCGGATTCTTACCCGGAACGGATCAGGAATGGAATGCCATTATCACCAACGGTGCCAAATTGTTGTATGCATTTTCTGAAGCAACCGTTCCGCGTGTTACAGTGATTACACGTAAAGCTTATGGCGGCGCGTACGATGTGATGAATTCGAAACATATCGGTGCGGATATGAATTACGCATGGCCAACTGCAGAGATCGCTGTAATGGGCGCTAAAGGTGCAGCAGAGATTATTTTCAGAAAAGAAATTTCCGAGGCAAAGGATTCTGCTGCAAAGTTGAAAGAGAAGGAACTGGAATACAATGAACTATTCGCCAATCCGTATAAAGCAGCTGAACGTGGATTTATCGATGAGGTTATTCGTCCGGAACAAACCCGCGAAAAACTGATTCGTGCTTTTCGTATGCTCGAAAACAAAGTGGTGAATATGCCAAGAAAGAAACACGGAAATATTCCACTCTGATCTATGTTGCGCTGCCTGTTTTTTGTTCTGCTTGCTTTTTTTGTGTTGCCGGTTTCTTCCGATGCTTCGCAGTTGGATAGCCTGGTTCAGGTGGCAAACACAATGAAAGAAGACACCAACAAGGTGAAATTGCTTTCTGATCTTTGTTTTTATCATCGTTCGGTGCATTCCGATACTGCAATGAATTTTGGTTTAAAGGCTTTGCGTCTGGCCGAAAAATTGAAATGGAAAAAAGGTGTTGCACAGGCATTGAACGATATTGCCATTGTGCACATGGATAAGAACGAATATCCTGCAGCGCTGCAAAAACTGGAATCATGCCTTTCCATTCGTAAAGAGTTAAAGGATGATCTGGGTGTTGCTGCAGTGTACAATAAAATGGGAATCATTTACCAGGAACAATTCAAGCTGAATGATGCGCTTGGGGTAAACTATAATGCACTGGAAATTTACGAGCGGCTCGGACATAAATTTTACCAATCGTACATTGTAAATAATCTAGCCATCATTCATTTTAACCTGCGCGATTACGAGCAATCGCTTGTCATGCATAACCGTGCACTTGCATTACGAGTGGAGATGGGTGATGAATACGGAATTGCGGCCACGCACGGTGGTATGGCGAATGTGTATTACGAAACGAAAGACACAGCCCGCGCAATCGAAAATTGGGAATTGGCTATTGCAGGATTTCGAAAAATGAACAAGCCGATGGAGCTGGCAGTTCAGTTGAATAATTACGGTGGATTACTAGTGCGGCGAAAGGAATACAAAAAGGCACTTCCCATGCTGGAGGAATGTCTTGCTATTCGCAACCGTTTAAATGATCGCAAGGATATTGCGTCGGTGCTGATTAATCTGGGTGAGGCACAAATGCAAACAGGGAAATACCGTGATGCTTTAGGCACATTTCATCAATCGCTCAATTATTCACGTACAATTCAAGCCAGGCATGAACAGCTGTTTGCGTATATGAAACTTTCGCGGGTGCATGGTTTTCTCAATCGCCCAGACAGTGCTTTCTTTTACCTGGAACAGTATTCCCTGTTAAAGGATTCGGTCTTCAATGAAGATCTTGGCGAACAGGTAGCGGAGATGCGTACCAGGTACGAAACCGAAAAGAAAGAAAAAGAATTGCTCGAAGAAAAAGCGCGCACCGAACAGCTGGCACGTGAAAAAGCTGAATCAGAGCTGATCGCATCCAACCGCATGAAATGGTTATGGGCCATTGGTGGTGGTGCAATTGCTCTCGTGTTTTTGATCCTGTTCCTCGCTCAACGGCGTCAACGCCACTTACAGGCTGAAAAAGATGCAGCCATCATCAGCGAGCGGGAAAAAGGTATTGAAGCCGTTATCACAGCTACTGAAGATGAACGTAAACGAATTGCACGTGAATTGCACGATGGTATTGGTCAGCAACTGGGTGGATTGAAACTTGCATTTCAGCAATTGAGTAAAAAAGTAGAACAATCACTTCCTTCGGAACAAAAACTGGTGGCTGATCTTACCAAAATACTCGACGATTCTGCAACAGAGGTAAGAGCCATTTCGCACCAGATGATGCCAAAAGTGTTGCAGGAGGTTGGACTTGTACCTGCAATTGATGACATGCTCAGGAAAAGTCTTGGTCACTCCAATGTGAAATACGAACTGGAATCGTTTGGCATTGAAGGTCGCTTTGCCGAAAAAGTGGAGATCAGCCTGTATAGAATTTGTCAGGAACTCATCAACAACATCATCAAACATTCGGGTGCCAGCCATGTCATTGTTCAGGTATTCCGAAATAAGGGTTACCTCATCATGATTGTTGAAGACAACGGTCGTGGATTCGATGTGAAAGCCAGTCGTGATGGGATCGGGATGATGAATATTTCAAGCCGAATCAACACCATCAACGGCGATGTGAATTTTGAACCCAGTCCTGGCTCCGGTACGGTTGCTACAGTGCGGGTTCCTGTTGGCTGAAATTGTTAAGAATTTCCCTTTCGCATCCTTTCATGCAGTCATAAATTCGGGTTACATTTAATGCCGGAACCTCAACTTGTTTGCGCATGCACCGAATTTTACTGGTCGACGACCACCAATTGATCCTGGATGGATTACGTTCGATCGTTAGCTCTGAAAAGGACTTTGAAATTGTTGCAGAAGCAAATGACGGTGAAACTGCAATGAAGCAATGTCTTGCCTTGAATCCTGATGTGGTGCTGATGGATATCGATATGCCGGTAATGAACGGACTCGTTGCAACAACAGAAATCCTCAAACAAAAACCCGAATGCAGGATCATCATTCTAACCATGCACGACGAACCGGCGTTGATTCGTAAAATCAAAGAGATCGGCGCCAGTGGATATTTGATCAAGAATACCGACCAAACAGAATTGATCACCGCCATCCGGAAAGTACTCGACGGAGAAAAATATTTTTCAGAAGCCGTCCTTGCCGCATTGGAAAATGGCAACGGGCAATCCGATGAGTTTACCCTTCGTCCAACCGATGCCGTGTTGATGAGTCAGCTTACTGAACGTGAGATTGAAATTTTACGTCTCATTTCCGATGGAATGTCGAATAANNACGCACCGCACCAATCTCATGAAGAAGCTTGATGTGCACAACATTGCAGGACTAATCCGCTTTTCCATCCGCAACGGATTGATCCGCTCCTGAATATTACGGGATTTACCGTATTTCTCTTTTTTTGATAAACAGGGTTCTTTGTACAACCGAGAAACCCGAAACTTCCAATGAGATTTTTTCTATGGGATGCTTTTCATGTTTTAAAAAGAGTTCCGTAAACAGAAAATCGATACATCGAAAAAGCTAAACAAGCCCTGCATCTTCCTCTGTTTGAGGTTCCGTTTTTCAAGGAGGAGGGTGCAGGTTTTTTAGATGTACACAGCGTGTTGATAAACAGATTTCCATGAGCGCTTACTTTACTCTTTCTTTGTAAGTGAAAAAATGGAATTCTCATGAATGTACTTCTTCTCGGTTCCGGCGGACGTGAGCATGCGCTCGCCTGGAAGATCGCTCAAAGCTCACAGCTCGAACAACTCTTTGTAGCGCCAGGGAATGCCGGTACTTCTGATGTTGCCACCAACGTAAACATCAGTCCGACCGATTTCAAAGCCATTCGAAAGTTCGTTCTCGAAAACAAGATCACTATGGTGGTAGTTGGACCTGAAGATCCTTTGGTGAAAGGCATTCACGATTTTTTTCTTGCCGACGAAGAACTGAAAAAGATTCCGGTTATTGGTCCGCAAAAGATCGCTGCACAGCTCGAAGGAAGCAAGGATTTCGCCAAGGCCTTTATGCAGCGTCACGGAATTCCAACTGCGCGTTACCAAACATTCAGCAAGGACACTGTTGCAGAGGCTGAAGCATTTCTTGATACTCTAAAACCACCTTATGTGCTCAAGGCCGACGGATTGGCTGCGGGTAAGGGAGTGTTGATTCTGAAAGATCTGAAAGAAGCGAAAAAGGAAATACGTTCGATGCTAACCGACGCAAAATTCGGAGAAGCATCAAGCAAAGTGGTGATCGAGGAATTTCTCAATGGAATAGAAGTGTCGGTTTTTGTCCTGACAGATGGAAAATCATACAAGATCTTACCCGAAGCAAAAGATTACAAACGCATTGGCGAAGGCGATACCGGATTGAATACCGGCGGCATGGGAGCTGTTTCCCCGGTGCCGTTTGCCGATCGTGATTTTATGGATAAGGTGGAAAACCGTGTCATTATTCCAACCGTAAAAGGTTTGCAGCAGGAGAGTATTCCTTATAAGGGATTTATTTTTTTCGGATTAATCAGTGTGAAGGGCGAGCCTTATGTGATCGAATACAATTGCCGACTGGGCGATCCGGAAACCGAAGTGNNACTGAAACCCTCTCTGAACGCGATGTGCAGTTCGATGAAAAAACTGCTGTTACCATTATGCTCGTTTCAGGTGGTTACCCTGGTGATTACGATAAAGGAAAAACCATTCGCGGAACGGAAGGAATTACTGACTCATTGGTATTTCATGCGGGAACAAGCGAAAAGGGAGGAAAAGTGGTGACCAATGGCGGACGCGTAATCGCGGTTACTTCATATGGGAAAGATATTGAATCGGCAGTTGAGCGTTCACTTAAAAATGCGGATGTGATTGATTACGATAAAAAATACTTCCGCCGCGACATCGGTAAAGACCTAATGAAAATGCCCCAGCAGGTTTAACCTGTGGGGCACTTGATAAATNNGCTTCTTTGTTGAACTTGCCTTGTAGCCAAAGCCAGTAAAACAAGCCTGCAAAGCCAATTAAAAGGAACAGATCGTTAGGCCCATTACCTAAGGCTTCAAGAATGCCAAAAGTCCAAACGAAAAGATCACCGAGGGGATATACCAGCCAATCCATAATGAAGAGTTTTGATGTTGGGTCAAATGTAGCAGTTTCGCTGAAAAAAGAAAAATTAACTTTATCCTCGTGATTCTACGATTCTATCGCTCCAATCAGACTGTTGTCCAGCTGGCTTTGCCTCTGATTGTAAGTGTTTTGTGGTCATTACGCATCGCCTTCCCTTTTCCGGTGGAGGCCTTACCTGATCACTCTGTCTTTTCATGGGTTCCCGACCTGCCTCCCTACAAGGTGCGCATTATCGAGGCCCTTGTGGTATTACTGGAGGCACTGTTGTTCAATAAACTGATCAATGATCTTGAGTTATTTGAGCGTGTTTCATTTGTACCGGGGCTGGTGTATGTTTTTTGTGCGTTCATGCTGATTCCGGATGCTGATTTCAGATGGGTTACTTTTTCCAATCTTTTTCTGTTGCCTTTTTTGCGTCTTATCCTTGTTGTTTACCGACAACCGGATGTGAGAGAGGAATCCTTCTGGGCCGGATTGTCGCTTGGTGTGGCTTTTTGTTTTTCCTGGACACTTGCGCCCCTCTTGCTTTGCGGATGGATCATGATGATGGTACTGAAAACGGTTAACTGGAGGGAATGGATGATGATGATTTTCGGAATGCTTTTCCCAATGGCATTGGTGCAGGTAATTCATTACGGAATGTATGGCAACTGGAGTGCTTTGCTTTCTGAACAACATCATTTGCAAATTCGCTTTTTTCTCTTTGGCGACGATCGTGCTGCAATGATTTGCTGGTTGCTGCTGTTGCTGATGACTATCGCTGGATTTTTCTCCATGCTCTCCCGGCAAAGTAGATCGGTGATCAAAATACGCCGTCAGCGGCAGGTCATCATGTTTTTGGTTGTTTTTCTGATTGGAATTGCACTATTTTCCAACGGACTCTTTGGCGGACATCCCGGAGTGTTATTGGTTATTCCGGTATCTTTTCTGGTGTCGTATCTGGTTGTGCATTCGAATGTAACGTGGATAAGTGATTTTATGCTTTACGGTACGCTCTTGTTTTTCCTGCTTTCAAGGGTTTTTCCCACTGCAAGTTTTTAACAGTGCTTTCCCTTAGGGAGTATTTGTGTAATTTTGATCAAAACTAAATGCAATATGAAATTCGGAGTAGTAGTTTTCCCGGGATCGAATTGTGATGAGGACATGGTGTATGTCCTGGAAAAGCAAATGGGTCAGCAAGTCGTTCGGCTATGGCACAAGGATACCGATCTGAAGGGCTGCGATTTTATTGTTCTGCCAGGCGGATTTTCCTATGGCGATTATTTGCGTTCAGGAGCGATTGCACGTTTTTCTCCGATCATGGATAAAGTGATTGCTCACGCTGAAAAGGGAGGATACCTGATGGGTGTTTGTAACGGATTCCAGATTCTTACTGAGGCACAATTGGTGCCCGGAGCGCTTTTGCACAATACCGAAAGGAAATTCATCTGCAAAAATGTATATATCAAACCCGAGTCTTCTTCTGCGCTGATCACAGCTTCGCTGGATAAAAACAAAGCCTACAAAATTCCGATTGCACACGGAGAAGGAAATTATTTTTGCGATGCAGACACGCTCGTAGCAATGAAGAAGAACGATCAGATCCTCTTCCGTTATTGTGATGCAGAGGGTAAAATTACCCCCGAAGCAAACCCCAATGGTGCATTGGAGAACATTGCAGGAGTTTGTAATGCAAAGAAAAATGTATTCGGTATGATGCCACACCCAGAGCGGGCAGCAGATGAAGTGCTGGGAAATGTGGATGGAAAAGCAATTTTTGAATCCATTCTTTCTATGGTATTGAAATAATAATCGGAAACCTCATAAACCAAACAACCATGAAAAATCGAATTGCCAAGATTGCTGCCTCATTTTTGGTAGCAGTAACACTCTTCTCTTGCGGATCATCGCGTTTTACGCGTTCGCAGTACGGACATCGTGATTGGTCACGTGGCGGTTACGAAGCTGTTGAGCAAACAGGGATGGAACAATCCTCTTCATCGCGTAAAAACGACCAGAAACCTGCCGAAGCTGCAGCAGAGAAAAAAGAAATTCCTACTGTAGAAAACGTAGAGCTTATTCCTGCTGCGCAAACAGAAAAATCAGTTGTTCCTGCAACTAAAAAGGGTAACAACAATGAAAATTATGTTGACGCCCCTGCTGCAATTACAGAAACTACCACTGAAACTGTTGCCACTGAAGCAGAGAAAGCAGAAGCAGAAAAAAACAACGACGCAACCAACGGTGCAGATACAAATACGATCTTATTGGTGATTCTTGCATTATTTATCCCGCCACTGGCTGTATTCCTTAAAGACGGATCTGTTTCAACCATGTTCTGGATTACCCTTATCCTATGCATCATTGGAGGAGGATTTTTATGGGGCTGGGGCGGTTATTTCGGATTAGGTTACCTTATTGCAATTATCCTCGCTATTCTTTATGTGCTCGATATGATATAATGTCATAACGCAAATAAAAAAATCCCGGTCAGAAATGATCGGGATTTTTTGTTTTGTAGTTTTCTATTATCGGTAATTCACCTTGACCCAAAACCTCCTTCCAAAGCCTAATCTATCCTGAAGCGAAATCTATCCTGAAGCAGAAATCTCCTTACAGTTGATTTCGCTTCAGGACTGTTCACCTCAATAAGCTCTAACCTTCTTTCCTTCCATGAAGTTTACGAAGGCACGATTGGCAACACGGTGTCCGCCAGGGGTGGGGTAGTTTCCGGAGAAATACCAGTCGCCGCTGTGGTTGGGACATGCTTTGTGCAGACTGTCTATCGTTTGAAAAATCACTTTTACTTCTGCTTTACAATCGGGTGGTGTTACAAGCTGACCAACTTTATCCGAGATGTCTTCCATTGAAACGGCATCGTACACTTTTTGTACCACGTTGCGTGCCTGCTCGCGGGGCATACGCAATTGTTCCTTGGCCATCAGATACACTTCGTCGAGTAATCCTGATTGGTTGCGCTCGCGTAACAATTCAACAGCTGCCTGAAATGCAATGAAATCTCCCATAATGGCCATATCGATTCCGTAACAGTCGGGAAAACGAATTTGAGGAGCGGAAGAAACGATGATGACGCGTTTTGGTGATAAACGATCCAGCATTTTAATAATGCTTTTTCGCAGTGTTGTTCCGCGAACAATGGAGTCGTCTATAACAACCAAATTGTCGATGTTCTTTTTTACGGTTCCATGGGTAATGTCGTACACGTGGGCAACCATGTCGTCGCGTGCATCGTCGTTGGTGATGAAGGTGCGTAGCTTAGCATCTTTTACCGCGAGTTTTTCAACACGTGGACGCATGGCCAATATCTCTTCCAGTTTTTTCTCGTCGGGATTTTGTCCGAGCGCAAGAATGAGTTCTTTCTTTTTCCCGTTAAGGTAATCTTCCACACCTTTTATCATTCCGTAAAATGCAGTTTCTGCAGTATTGGGAATGTAAGAGAATACCGTATTATCAAGATCGTATTGGATCGTTTCAAGAATTTGCGGAACTACATTTCTTCCGAGCTGTATGCGCTCACGGTAAATGTCCTGATCACTACCGCGGGAAAAATAAATCCGCTCAAATGAACATGAACGTTTCTCTCCGGGTTCTGTTATTTTGAATTCACCGATCTGTCCGTTTTTACGAATCACCAGCGCATGTCCGGGTGTGATCTCCTGAATGGCATCTACCGGTAAGTTGAAGGCTGTCTGAATCACAGGACGCTCGGATGCCACTACGCAGATTTCGTTGTCGTGGTAATAAAACGCAGGACGAATTCCATTGGGATCGCGAAGCACAAATGCATCGCCGTGACCAATCAATCCTGCCATGGCATAACCACCATCCCATTTCTCTGCCGATTGCGCCAGGATACTTTGAATATCCATATTCGCAGCAATCATGCCTGAGATCTGACGGTTGTTGTATCCAAGTGCTTTGTAAATTTTAAAGAGACGTTCGTTTTCCACATCAAGGAAATGACCGATCTTTTCCATTACAGTAACAGTATCCGACATCTCCTTAGGGTGCTGACCCAATTCGGTGAGATGATCGAAAAGTTCGTCGACATTGGTGAGATTGAAATTTCCTGCTACAACAAGATTTCGTGTTGTCCAGTTGTTCTGCCGAAGAAAAGGGTGACAACTCTCAATGCTGTTTTTTCCGTAGGTACCATAGCGCAAGTGACCAAGAAACAATTCACCCATGAACGGGAAATTTTCTTTCAGGTAGGGAATGTCTTTGAGCAGTGAAGGATCTTTTGCAGTACCATTATTTATTTTTCCGTATACATCCGAAAAAATTTCCTGTATTGCATTGGTGTTGATAGAGCGTTTGCGTGAGATGTAACGCTGACCCGGTTGCATATCGAACTTGATGTTCGCCAGTCCTGCACCGTCCTGTCCGCGGTTGTGTTGTTTTTCCATCAGCAGGTACATCTTGTTCAGCCCGTAAAAAGCTGTGCCGTATTTGTCGACATAATATTCCAGAGGCTGAAGTAGGCGCAGTACGGCAATACCGCATTCGTGTTTGATGTTGTCGCTCATAGGGGAAGAACTGGAGTGCAAAGGTAAGGAGAATCCTGACGCTTCGGTCAGGATTGATTTTGACAATTTTCAAAATCAATGTGCGAATTCTTATCCGTCAAGGCTATGAGATGGTAATAATCGGAAATGGGATCTAAAACCCGGAAGAGTGCAAGAGGACCCTCCTTTCAATGCGTTACGGCATACGAAGGACAGTGTAAGGGAATTGGTCAAAGGGAATTGGAGTTTTATTAAGTAATTGAAAAACAATGTGTTGAATGACAATCTTCATCCGTTGACGAAGGTATTCCTGCCTTTGCTTTATTATTGGCATTCTTAGGGGCAACATATAGTTGTTTTGTGCGTCTGTGGAATGGTTCGTAACTTGCTGTTTCATAATGATGAAGTTCTTCCGTTTGTTAGTGGTCGTAATGACCTGGTGCTTGCTTCTTTCTGAGGCACGTGCTGTGCATCCGGATATTTTCTTTTCTCCGAATCGCGGACAGTGGCATTCGAATATTTCTTACCAGATCAAGATGAATCCCGGATTCATGTACCTCGAGCGCAAGGGTATTACTTTTTTGTTTCTTGAAGCCGAAGGTCACCACGATGGTGATCAGCAACACGTGCATGAAGGTCCGGAGCGGGCACATGCGCTGAAGATCGATTTTCCGGGAGCAAGCGATGAGGTGCGTTTTGCCGAGGGTAAACATGTTTCGTTTTACGAAAATTATTTTCTGGGTAACGATCCTGCCAAATGGCAATCGCAATTGTATCCTGCTATGGAAGTGGAGCAGAAAAATGTGTATCCCGGCATTGAATTGCGCTATTACGGAACCGAACAGGGCGAATTGAAATACGATTATGTTTTGGCTCCTCAGGCCGATTACACCTTGATTCGCCGTGTATATTCGGGAGCAGATCAGCTTTTTCTCAAACAAGGAGAATTACACATCGTCACTTCAATCGGAACCGTTATTGAAAAACGTCCGAAAGCATTTCAGTTGATTAACGGAAAACAAAAAGAAATTCCCTGCGAATTTGCATTGCGTGGTACCGAGGTGACATTTGTTTTCCCTAAGGGATACGATCGCAGTAAAGAGCTGATCATTGATCCTGTATTGGTGTTTTCAACTTTTTCGGGATCTACTGCCGATAATTTCGGATTCACCGCAACTTATGATAATCAGAAAAATTCATTTGGCGGAGGAATTATTTTTCCAACCGGACAATACCCGGTAACAGCAGGTGCTTTTCAGAGTGGGTTTAGCGGAACACCCTCCATTGGAAATACCACCCGCGATATTGGCATCACCAAATTCAATGTAAACGGAAACAATCTGATCTATTCAACCTATATCGGAGGAACAGGAACAGAGGCTCCGCATTCTATTGTTTGCAATAATGCAGGAGAGTTGTATGTAATGGGAACCACTTCATCATCCAATTTTCCAATGGCAGGAACACCCTACGATAATTCATTTGCAGGAGGAGGAGCCGCTACACCGCCTAGTTCGGGAATGGATTACGCAGCAGGGTCAGATATTTTTGTGTTGCGACTCAATCCTGCCGGAACAGCATTGCTTGCTTCTACTTACGTAGGAGGAACAGGCAACGACGGATTAAATCTCTCCACTGCTCTTGCCTATAGTTACGGTGATGTTTTTAGAGGGGAAATCATTGTTGAAAGCACAGGTAATGTGGTGATCGCATCGGTAACAGGTTCTGCTAATTTTCCGGTTACCGGCAATGCACCTGAGCCCTTGTTTGGTGGTGGAAATTACGATGCAGTTGTTTTTCGTCTAAGCGCGAATCTTTCTGCTTTGATGTGGAGTACATACCTTGGTGGTTCCAATGCAGATGCTGCGTACGGTGTGCAGGAAGATGATAACGGCGATATTTACGTGAGTGGCGGAACACAAAGTTTTGATCTTATCGTAACGCCGGGTGTTATCAATCCGGGTTTCATTGCCGGAGTGGATGGTTTTGTGTGCAGATACAGTGCCAATGGCAATTCCATTCTTGCTGCTACTTACCTCGGTACACTCAATTACGATCAGGCGTATTTCGTGCAGATTGATAGCGATGGAGATGTGTATGTGCTCGGACAAACAACAGGAACGTATCCAATTTCTCCCGGAGTGTACAACAACAACAACAGCGGACAATTCCTGCACAAAATGAACAATACGTTTACCACAACACTGTGGTCGACTCGTATTGGCCGCAACACCGGGAATGTCGATTTTTCTCCTTCTGCATTTCTGGTGAACAACTGTAAACAGATTTATATTGCAGGATGGGGCGGTACACTGGCGGGCCTTGCTCCCTACCAGGCCTTGGGGAGTTCAACAGTTGGTTTACCGATCACTTCAGATGCCATACAGTCGAGTACGGATGGAAATGATTTTTACCTGATGATTCTTGCACCCGATGCGCAGAGTTTATTGTTTGGGACGTATTTCGGTGCGCCTTCTCCTTCCAACGAACATGTGGATGGAGGTACTTCGCGTTTTGATAAAGATGGAGTAGTGTATCAGGCAGTGTGTGGTGGTTGCGGCGGACAATCTAACTTTCCTACAACCCCAGGTGCATGGTCGAACACGAATAATAGTCCCAATTGCAATCTGGTTGTTTTTAAAATCGATCTGAAAGAAATTGTTGCGCAGGCACAATTTAATTTTGTTGGCGATCGATGCAATCCCCCGGTTGGGATTCAGTTTGATAATACCAGCACAGGAGCAATTTCCTATGAATGGAATTTCGGAGACGGAACAACGTCTACGCTTGAAAATCCCTCGCACACCTTCGCCGCTCCCGGAACGTATCAGGTAACACTTATTGCGCTCGATTCAAATACCTGTAATGGGGTTGATACAGCTTTACTCAATGTATTTATTCCCGGACCACTTTCCGTTGCCGTGAGTCCTGGTGATACCATTTGCAATGGTGAATCTACTGTTGCTCAGGTAATAGGCGGTGCCACTTATACCTGGACGCCTTCAACAGGAGTAAGTGGTGGAAATACAGCAACACCCACGCTCTCTCCGCAGGTGTCTACAACGTATACAGTAATTGCTATAGATACCAATGGTTGTGCCGACACACAAACTGTTCATGTACATGTGCAGCAATTTGTAAATGCAGGACTGAATGCCGTGTTCACTCCTTGCTCAATTCCTGTTCAGGTGAGTTTTATCAATGAAAGTGCAAACGCCGTTCAGTATTTCTGGGATTTTGGAAATGGCATGACCTCTGTTCAGCCGGATGCGCAGATCACCTATACCAATCCCGGATATTACGATATCACCATTGTAGCTGTCGATCCTTCTACCTGTGACGGATCAGATACTGCAAGCATGCAGATTTATCTCCCGCCTCCTGCTGAAATAACCGTTACCGGGACCGATACTATTTGTTCCAATCAGGAAGCGCAGTTGTTTGTTAGCGGTGCAGAATCGTACACCTGGTTTCCGCCATTCGATATCAATGATCCTACATTGCCTAATCCCTGGGTTGGCCCTGATTTTACCACAACATACGGCGTAATCGGAATTGATACCAATGGTTGCGCAGACACAGGCTATGTTACGGTAAATGTTTTTCCACCCACTTCTATCGATGCCGGATCAAACATCATTCTCGATATTGGTGATGCACCGGTATTGAATCCTTCTCTTCCGTCGAGTGGAACATTTTTTTGGTCGCCTTCTACCGGATTAAGTTGTACCGATTGTCAGAATCCAGTTGCTACACCCGATTTTAATCAGTGGTACTATTTAACGTATACCGATTTGTACGGTTGTACCTACGTCGATTCACTGCAGGTGCTGGTTACGCCTTCTGTTTTTATTCCCAATGCATTTTCTCCCAACGACGATGCGCATAACAATGTGTTTTATCCGATCGTACGCAATCTTGCCACTTACGAGTTCTGGATCTTCAATCGCTGGGGAGAAGTTATTTTTCATACCACCGATCAAAACGAAGGCTGGAACGGAAGACACAAAAACAATGTGATGTGTCCGAACGATGTGTATGTTTGGAAGATCAAATACACCGATTACATTCAACCGGATGAAGAACGTGTGAAGATCGGGCACGTGACTTTGGTGAAGTAGGGGTGAATGGTGTGATCAGTGATCCCGACGCTCCCCTTCGGTACGGTCGGGACAGGCCGGTGAACAGTCCTGAAGCAGAAATCTCCTTACGGTCGATTTCGCTTCAGGATCGATAAGGCTTTGGGAGGGATGTAATGAATTTAATTTTGAAGATGGAAATGATAAGTAAGGCAGCGTGTGTGAGATGGGTCCGGACGATGATGATTCCGGTTTTTTTATTGTTGCTTATTTTTTCCGGGCAAGCACAACGTGATTTGTTGGAGCGGGCTGATTCCATTTATTATTCTGATCCTGATTCCTCATTTTCTTTAAGTGTGAAGGCGGAAAAACTCGCATTATTGAT
The DNA here is from genome assembly GCA_002351955.1 of Flavobacteriales bacterium UBA2798. GTDB lineage: Bacteria > Bacteroidota > Bacteroidia > Flavobacteriales_D > UBA2798 > UBA2798. The sequence goes on along the minus strand of DEHO01000076.1, from coordinate 130,027 downwards.
GCAGGATAAAGAAATGATTGCGCATGCTGAATTGAACAAGGCGAGGTATTTTTTGCTCAAAACGCGTTACGAAGAAGCCAACAGCGAACTGGATAAAGCCAAAGAATATTATGAACGCAGCAATAACCTGAGTGGTCAGGCGAAAGTTTATAAGTTGCGGGCAATTCTTTACGGAAGATTAAACAATGCGGAAGCGGAAACACGTGCATTAAAAGAATCCATTCGCTTGTACGAAGAGGCTAATGATCATCCCGGACTGATCAATGCATTGCTCAATTATTCAAACGATGCCATGCGCAACAAGGATGAAAAAAACGCGCTTTGGGCTTTGGAGGAATTGAATAATCTGGAAAGCTGGATGCGTCCTGTCGATCATTACTTTCTATACCAGAACAACGGAACGTTTGCATTACTAAAAGGAGATTTCGACGGAGCTATTTCCTGGTACGAACAAGCGCGTGATGTGGCAGTGGATGAAAAGATGAACGATAGTTATGCCACCATAACCATGTTAATGGGTAAAGCTTACGCAAAAGCTATGCGCAAAAAGAAGGCAGAAAAATTATTCCTGGAGAGTTTATCATTCAGCAGAAAACATCACCTTGATTTCGAACGCTTTGAAGCCCTCGAAGAATTGGTTGGTTTTTACAGTGAGAATAATGATTTCCGCAGCGCATTCAGGTTTCAGTCGGAGTTGAATTCCTTACGCGACACCTTGTACAATCTTGAACGGGTGAACCGCATCAATGAACTGGAGAAAAAAGTGTTGCTTACGAAAAAAGAAACCCAGCTGGCCGAAACAAATGTGGAGCTGACCGAAGAAAAACTACGCGGTGCCGATGCGCGTATGCAAATTGGTGTGTTGTGGTTTTCGGTGCTTTTTATTTTAGTCATTGCAGGATTGAGTTTGTGGATGTTTTTCAAGACGCGCTCGCTGAAGAATAAAATCCTTCTACAATCTAAAGAATTGCAACTCAAACACGAAGAAGTAAGCGAAGCCTACCGCAATATAACCGACAGTATCCGTTACGCTAAACGCATTCAGGATGCTATTCTTCCCCCGAATAAACTGGTGAAGGAATTTCTGGATGATTCATTCATTCTTTATAAACCAAAGGACATCGTTGCGGGTGATTTTTACTGGCTCGAATCGGTTCAGAAAATAAAAGGTGGTCGTAAAATCATGTTCGCTTGCTGCGATTGCACCGGTCATGGCGTACCCGGCGCGATGGTGAGTGTGTTAGGACACAATGCCCTCAATAGAGCAGTGCGCGAATTTGGATTGCAAATGCCGAATGAAATCCTGAACAAGGTGAATGATTTGGTGGAAGAAACCTTTTCCAATAGCGAAAATGAAGTGGCCGACGGAATGGATGTTTCGATGTGTGTTTTAGATGAAGAAGAAAAGAAATTGTTTTTTGCCGGAGCTAATAATCCCTTATGGATCATCAGAAAGGGAGAATTAATTGAATACCCGGCCGATAAACAACCCATTGGTAAATTCGAACATAAACACGACTTTACTTTACACACAATCGATTTAATGGATGGAGATACCATTTATATTTTTTCGGATGGTTTTGCCGATCAGTTTGGTGGAGAGAACGGAAAAAAAATGAAGTATTCACGCTTTAAGGAATTATTGCTCACCGGACATTTCTTCACCATGCCCGAACAGCGTCAACGCCTCAATGTTGAATTTGAAAAATGGAAGGGTGACCTGGAACAGCTGGATGATGTTTGTGTGATCGGTGTGCGGGTTTGATTTTTAACCACTAAGACACTAAGGGCACTTAGAAACACTAAGGGTTTAACCGCATCCTCCTTCGTTTCAATACGACGGGCAGTTTGGTGGGCAAGCTGGTTAATTGGGGGCTGGTTAATTAGGGAATTGGGGGACTGGTTAAAAAGGAATCTCTTTCCCCATTTACTGATCACCGATCACTGTTCACCATTCACTCAAAATCTTCCCGTTTCATCCCCAACCACTCCAGTGCTGAACCACTCAGCATCATTTCCTTTTCGGTGTCGCTGTATTTCGATTCGCGGATAAGTTTGCCGGGTTCGAGTTCTCCGAGGGGGAAAGGGTAGTCGGTGCCCATAGCGATCTTTTCTACTCCGAACATGTCTACAACAACGTCGAGCATTTTTGGATCGTGTATGAGTGAATCGATCCAGAATTTTTTGAGGTAATTTTTTGGAGGAACAGGATTGTCGATTGCGCATAAATCCGGACGCACATCGAAACCGTGTTGTATTCTGCCGAGTGTTGCAGGGAAAGATCCTCCTCCGTGTGCAAAGGCAACGCGAAGATTTGGTAGGCGCTCAAATATTCCGCCGAAAATGAGTGAGCAAATGGCGCGCGATGTTTCCGCCGGCATGCCTACCAGCCAGGGTAACCAGTAGCGTTGGATCTGCGATTCGCCCATCATGTCCCAGGGGTGGATGAATACACACATGTCGAGTTCCTGACAGGCTTCAAATAGGGGGAAGAACTGCGGCTCACTCAAATTTAATCCGTTGATGTTGGTACCGATCTGAATGCCTTTTAATCCGATCTCCCTGCAGCGTTTTAATTCCTGAATGGAAAGTGCGGTGTCTTGCATAGGAAGCGTTCCTAATCCTGCAAAACGATGCGGATAACGTTTCACCACATCGGCAATGTGATCGTTTAGAAAAATGGATGTTTCCAGACAGTGTTCTGCAGGTGCCCAATAATGAAACATAACGGGTACAGTAGAAAGCACCTGCACATCTACCGTTTGATGATCGCATTCTTTCATGCGTGTTTCTGCGCTCCAGCAGTTGTCTTCTACTTCACGGAAAAATTTATCGTCTTTCATCATGCGCGCACAACAAGGCTTGTGGTGCTCCAGATGAATGAACCCGCCGTAACCGAAACGCTCTTTCCAATTGGGAATGTGCTCCGGTAAAATGTGGGTGTGAATGTCGATGGTAAAAAATTTCGCCACGGTTATACGTCCTTATCCACAAAGCGTTCATCCACTTCCATCACGTGTCCGCAATTCTTGCAGGTGCGAAGATCTTCCGACATGTAAAACTCGCGGAACGTAGGAAGAAAATCTCTTTCGATGCTCTTCATCACAAAACGCGTGTCGTAGAGCTTGTGATTGCACTTATCGCAGAACCACAGCAGACCGTCTTTCTCTTCACCGCGGCGCTTGCGTTCAATGACGAGTCCGATAGTATTGGCCGGACGAATGGGTGAATGCGGGATATTGGGAGGAAGCAAAAAGATATCACCTTCCCTGATCTGTACTTCAACAGCTTTTCCATCCACTTGAACTTTCACCGTCATGTCACCTTCGATCTGGTAGAAGAATTCTTCACTCTCGTTGAGGTGATAATCCTTGCGGGCATTCGGACCACCCACCACCATCACGATGAATTCGGTATCGGTGTAGATTACTTTGTTATTGACCGGCGGTTTGAGCAGATGACGGTTGTCTTCGATCCACTGCTTGAAATTGAAAGGGAGAATAAGACTCATGGCTGGAAATTGTGCTTTAAAAATAGCAATTCTAGGCATACAAGAGGACCTGCATGAAGAAACACAGGCATAGCTGACCGAAATCATCCCGCATAAGTTCCTTTAAGTGTGCGAAATACTATCATCTTGCGGAAAATCAGACGGAAGCCTTACCTTCGAAAAAAATACGACCTTATGAACCTTGATCTCAGCGGAAAGAAAGCCATCGTTTGCGGAAGTACTGACGGCATCGGAAAAGCATCGGCCATTGAACTGGCACAATTGGGTGCTTCGGTCATTCTGGTTGCACGCAACGAAGACAAGTTGGTGCGTACCCGCAAGGAACTCGATACATCCAAAGGACAAGAACATCATTACATCGTTGCCGATTTCGACTTCGCTCCCGAATTAAAAATGCGTGTGGAAGATTACATCAGCGAAACAGGACCTGTACAAATTCTCGTCAACAACACCGGCGGACCGGCAGGCGGACCCATCATCAATGCGAAAACGGAAGAATTTCTACACACCTTCAATGCGCATCTCATTTGCAATCATATTCTGGTGCAGGCCGTAGTTCCCGGCATGAAGGAAAGCGGATACGGACGCATTATCAACATCATTTCTACCTCGGTAAAACAACCTTTACCCGGACTCGGTGTTTCCAATACCATTCGTGCAGCTGTTGCTAATTGGTCCAAGACGCTCGCGGGTGAACTTGGAGCGTACAACATCACAGTGAACAATGTGCTTCCCGGTGCAACAATGACACAACGATTGCAATCCATCGCCGAAAAAAAATCGGCAGCAAGCGGAAAAAGCGTAGAAGAAATTCTCGCACACATGGCAGCGGAAGTCCCAATGGCACGCGTAGGACAAGCGCACGAAATTGCGGCTGCAGTTGCATTCCTGGCATCTCCTGCGGCTTCCTACATCAACGGGATCAATGTTCCGGTAGATGGTGGACGGACGGGGTGTTTGTAGGGGTTACGACTGGTGATTTTTCTTAACCACTTAGACACTAAGAGCACTAAGAATCACTAAGGTTTTACTGCAAAGTTTCTTTGTTTTGATTCGCGTTAATGTGTTTTTCGTTTTATGAATCTACAGACGTTCTACTACTTCAGATTTTTTCAAGGGGAGCAAGGCTTCGATTCCCCTACGCTTCCCTACGCTATCGGTCGGGACAGGCTCGGTCGGGGCAGGTCGCTCAGCCCAAAGAGACGCCTACGGCGTTACGCTAAGGTTTACCACTGGTGATTTTTCTTAACCACTTCCTCCTTCGGCGGACAAGAAGACACTAAGTGCACTCAGGAACACTAAGGTTTTACCGCAAAGTTTCTTTGTTTTGATTCGAGTTAATGCTGATTTCAAATTTTACTACATTTCCAATATTTAGGACAAAAAACAATGGTACACCTTTGCGAAGCGCTTTTGTGCAGGTTGGGCTGAGAGTAGCTGAAGACTTTGCCCCACTTAAAAAGAATTTACATTGACAACAGATAAACAAAGTAAATACGAATGCAAAAATGACCCACTAACCACAACATTTTTTCTTTGCGGTTAAATGCAAATCAATTTCTCCCGCTCGATTTAAGCAGTTAGCTACAAAAATTCTTAGTGCACCTAAGTGTTCTTGTGCCTTAGTGGTGAAAAAACTATTTCAACTCAAACTTCAACGACGTCTTATACCTAACATTCACTTTTTGTCCGCGTTGTTCGCCGGGAGTTAATTTGGGAAGAAGACTAACAACACGTCTCGCTTCTCTATCGATAGAAGGAAAAACGCTACGTTCAATTTTGATGTCTTCCATTTCTCCGCTTTTGTTGATACGGAAACTAATTTCTACTGTTCCGGAAGCATCTGCCATTACTGCATCTTTCGGATAGCGAATATCTTTTTGCATTTTTTTCTGCAGGAAAACACGCGTGCACTGAAAACGCTCAAGACTGGTGGGGTAATGCGCGCATTCTGCACAATAGGGCATTTCTTCTACAATGGTAAACTCACCTTCAATGATTGGTTCCGCATTTCCGCCGCCAAAATCGGTGAGAACAACAGAATCACCGTCCATTCCGAGGAGGGATTGATTGGGATCGACAGCATTGGTAGTAGTTACAATACTCGTTGCCACTGCTGCGCTGGTATTTGCAGTGCGGGTGTTGTTGGTACGTTCGCGTTCTTGCGGAGGTTGTACTTTTGGTTTCTCAGGCTGCTCATAAATAGGGATTTCTATATCTGCGATTTCTCCTGGAACGACAGTAAAAAGTTGCTCCTGTTTGGAGAACTGGGTGTATTCAAAAGCCGATAAAGTGATTGCACCGGCAATGAGTAATCCGATCTGAAAGAATCCGCCGCGCTGTTTGTTGATATCGGCGTGTTGTGCTTTTTTCGTTTCCATGGCAGAGAGGGTTTAGAAGGTTCAACGTAGAAGAGTAACTGCCTTTGTTACGGTCCTATTGCTCGAAAGGGTAGGGGATTGAGTGAATGGTAGGGATGAGGGAGGGAACGGGGTTTGAATGCGGGAATGGGTTAATGTGCTAATGTGGGAATCCACCTTCGCTAAGGCTATGGTGGACAAGTGTGGGAATGGGTTAATGTGCTAATCCACCTTCGCTTTGGCTTCCCCCTTCGTTTCACTTCCGCCTTCGTTTCACTTCGGCGGACAAGTCGGCGGACAAGATGGTGGACAAGTATGCGAGTGGGGTTAAGGTATTGAGGACGAGAATGGGGAATATGGATGAAAACGGGAAGGAATTGCGACTAATAACGCCGGGCTCTTAACCCTCTTAACTTTTAAATCTTAACTATTAGCTGACGACGACACGGATTTTCTTTGCTAATGTTTCAACAGGCAAAGTAGAAATTAAGGTATTTAAGTTGACACCAAAGCACAAATTTTTCAAATAATAGTTCAGAGCGCAGATACAAGGCGTTGTTAAGTTTCAATTTTGAAGTAGACATTGATATTGTGTCAACATATTCCAAAAAAAATCAAAATGCTATGGAAACGCAGGAACAAAAAGAGTTGATTCGTAAACATCCTAACTACCGTCTCATTTTTATGAATGAAGCTGAGCTTCGTGAGGAACTGAAAGATTGGACGCGTGAGCAACTGATCTCATGGTTGTGCTGGAACGACCCCAATGGTTTATACAGAGACGAAGATGGAATGGCGGAAGTTGGTCGAATTATGACCTATGAAGAGGGGGTTGAATATATTATGAGGCAGGTTGGGGATGGGGGGTGACTTCATTTGAACGGTCTTTCTGTCACAAATTTTTTGTCTGTTTTTATAAAATAACCCCAAAATTCTGTTGGTATCCAGCTACTAACAGAATACCTTCTACCCCGCTGTTTATAAACCGAAATATCATTCTGAACCTCATTCATATCAACAAGGGTATCACCCTGTGCAATCGAGATATTCCAACAACCCAATAAGATAACAAGTACAACAAGCAATTTATAGTTCATACAAATGACGATTTTTCAAAACAACAATATAGTAATACCCTTCCAAATATCCTCTCCCAAACCCATATCTGTCCTTCATAATATGTTACCATCCCAGATTGTCCACCATGAAAGAAGGTGATTTTTCAGAAGGGGAAAAAAATCCCAATAAAGGCGACCAAATAAACGGTAAACAGTTACTAGTGATTTGGGAATAACTCTTAACTAATAACTCCTAACCAATAACCCCCAACCAATAACTCTTAACTAATAACTCCCAATCAAAAAAACACCTCGTACCTTCACTCCATGAAACCAACAAAAATAATTATAGCCGGAATTGGTGGCGTAGGAGGCTATTTCGGTGGACTACTCGCTAAACAGTATTTCGAAAGTGAGCAGATCGATATTGTGTTCTACGTACGGGGCGAAAACCTGAAAGCGATACAGGAAAGAGGATTAAAAATTATCCATGGAGAAAATGAAAGGATAGCCTTTCCAAAGCTGGCAACAAACAATCCGAAGGAAATCGGCATTGCTGATTATATTTTATTGTGTACAAAAAGCTACGACCTTGATTCGGTACTTGCAGAATTGAAACCCTGTGTTGGTCCGAATACCGTAATTCTACCGCTTCTCAACGGGGTGGATAGTCGCGCGAAAATAAAGGAACATTTTCCGGATGCTAAAGTTTGGGATGGATGTGTGTATATCGTTGCCCGTTTAATCGCACCGGGAGAAATTCATAATAGTGGCAATATTCAGTCGTTCTATTTTGGTTTGGATACCGGAATAGATGCCGGGATGAAAAATTTAGAGCAGATCGCAAGAGCGGCAGGAATTGAGGTTACGCTTTCTGACAGCATTTCAAAAATAACCTGGGAAAAATTTGTTTTCCTTTCACCCATTGCCACCGCAAGTAGTTATTACGATAAAGCAATTGGTGAATTGCTCAGTGACCAATCCTGCGCTTGTACAATTGAATTGTTGATTGAGGAGGTTCTGCAAATTGCAAATGCAAAGGGAATTCTCTTGTCTGCAGATATCCGTCAACGTACGCTCCAAAAGTACCACTCATTACCGCCGGAAACCACAACCTCTATGCATTCCGATTTTAAAGCGAATAAACCGAAAACAGAATTGCAGTCCTTAACCGCATATGTAGTTTCTGAAGCAAAAAGGTACAATCTTCCTGTTCCTAATTATGAGAAATTGTATTCTGACTTACAGAACAAATGCAGTAAAAACGATACATTAGGGTAGTAATTCTGTTCAAAAGATGATTAATAACAGAACAGAAAACACTTAAAAAGTACCTAAAGAAAGAATGGCCATTCTACTTTTATTTATTTGTATTTATTTCCTGCCAAATTTAATGGCAGGCATTGCTGAGGAGCGGTCACCTTTTTTGGAGCGAAATGCTCCGCGCTTTTTGCTTATTTCTTCCTCATTGTATTTTCTTTCTTTGCTGTTTCTCAGTTATAGTTTTATACTGAAAGGTGTTTATACTTTTACCTTAATAAGCCTGTTTTTTTTAGCTTCGATCATAGTGTATTCTGCGGTTTGTACCAACACCGGAAAAAAGATATTGATTCTGTTTGTGCTTTTCCCTTTTTACTGTATTTGTTTGTTGTCCTTATTTTTTGGGAGAAAGATGGACGAATTCAAAGTGAACGACAACCATAAAATAATACTAAGTTCAGGAGGAATGTTGAGTGCTGGTGAAGAGCTTACAGTTGTTCGATCAGGGTATTTTATTTTTGATAAGAAACTTACAGATATTAACAATATCTGTCTTGCTGAAATTCAGGACACTGAAAATTGAAGGAAAGCGTGCAGATGTTTTGATCTACCATAAGGATTATTCCGAACCTGAAAATCCAAAACCATTAAGTGTTTACCTGAATGAAGAATGGTAATCCGCAATCAGTTCCATGTTTTATGAATTGCACAATTGCTTTTTATCTCCAGAATTCCCTGAGTTTTACTTTCTGATAGTTTAAGGGAGTAACAAAAAAGAACTGCCAGAGTTCCCAAAACCAAACTCTTCTCCCAATGCGCGTATACCATCGCATGGCACTGCGGAGTCGTTTCTCCTTATGAAACAATAAGCGTTTTATTGCCTTTGGCCGTGTTTGCATGATGATCTCAATAAGTTTTACGTAGAGGATCACATGCCAGGGTTGAAGATGTTCTGTAGCCAAAACCTGATGTTTGTAATCCCATTTGCGTTGGTCGGTGAGGATGATGGTTTTGTCTTTTACCTCCTCAAAGTAGGGAGTCCATTTGTGCGGTGTTGCATACAAAAGTTGAATCTGATCAGGATCGTAATCGAGTAATTGTTTTAAACTGTTGTAAAAATCGCGCGTTCGTTCTTCGCCAAATCCAACAACATAAGTTGCCATCGATAAAATATTGTGTTGGCGCAATAAGCGGATGGCTTCCTTGTCTTTGGAAACAGTTCCTGCTTTTTTAATTTTTTCCAATACAACTTCATCATAGTTTTCAATACCAAGCAGAAAACGTTCAAATCCTGCCTGTTTGTAGAGGTGCAAAAATTCAGCATCCCGTACAATATTATCGGCACGAATGGAACCTACCAAAATGATTTTCATTTTTTTGACGATCAGCGCCTCCAGAAAAGCTCTCCATGCTTTAGGATTGGAAGAAGGATTTTCATCGGCAAAATTGAATACTTCAATTCCATAGTTCCTGTGCAGCATTTCCATTTCATCTGCCAGCGATTGCGGAGAACGGTGACGCCACTTTTTCCAGAAAAGACTTTGTCCGCAATACGTGCATGGATACGGACAACCTCTCGAAAACTGAACCACTACTGCTTTGCGTTTTCCCCAATAGGTATATTGATAACCTTTCATCAACTCCCATCCTATTCTGTAATCATCAAGATTCTGCAGGGTAGGAGCAGCGCTTGTTTTTACGACTATTCCATCGCGTTGGTACGCAATTCCTTTTACGGTTTCAGGATCATTTTGCTGAGCGATACATTTTGTAAGATCCAATATCACCTGTTCACCTTCACCGCAAACAATAAAATCGATGTGTGGCTGATCTTCCAGTATTTCTTTCCAGTGGTAGGTTGGAAATACTCCGCCAATGATGGTAATTATTTGTGGAGCGATGGCTTTAACTTTACGTGTGATCTCTTCAATGATCGGCTGTGCAGAAGTAGAACCTGAATGTCCGAGCAAAACCATATCAGGACTGGCATCTTTTATTTTGGAGACAATAAGCTCAATTTTATAATTATAAAAATCCGCATCCAGCAATTGCACCTCATTTCCCGCATCGATGAGTGGTCCCCCAATGGAAAGGAGTCCTAATGGAGGCAAATGTTCTTTAGGCATCCGACTGCCAATAGAAAGATGTGGAGGATTAACCAGGAGAATTTTCATAGAGATACGTTCGGTTACTTTCAGAACTTCACAATCTCATCGATTAGTATTTCAGATTTCTCAAACGGCAATGGTTTTATGTTTTTTTAAGAATTGCAAAAACCTCACCGCTGGAATAGAATGCGGTAGAGTCAGAAATAAAAGTTAACCGCAAAGACAAAGTTTCGGATTATCGTGGATCAGAATCCGCATTCACCCCTTGTTTACCAATACCGGAATATCTTCTCAAGTGGAGCACCCTTCGACTCCCCGACGTTTTCGGTTGGGGCAGGCCGCCCATGGACCTTGAACGGTGAAAAGTGAACTGCAAAGAGAATAGGTTGGTCTGAGGGAAATTGAAGTCTTGTATTTGATCTGTAAATACGAAACGCTATATGATCTTTTTTAAGTGGAGCCATGGCACCTGCGGTGCGGCGCAAAGGTTATGCCATTGGAGTATTGTGCTAATGGTTGTTGATGGAGTATAATTAATGATACCAACATAGCCATCTCTAGCAGGAATTTCAGTGGTATGCCTTCGCGTTACGCCGAAGGCGTCTCCTATCACTTGAAAAATACAACAACTTCGTCCCTCCCTCCCCATTGTCCGCCGTCTTGTCCGCCGAAGTGAAACGTAGGAGGATTCGTGGTTCCCTTCCATTCACACATTCCCACATTCGCACATGGTTCGACCAAAGGAGAACCATCCCGACCGACTGAAAGGAGCGTCGGGATTAACAAACCACCACGTACCCTATCTGCGTTCTAAACATTTTCTTTTTTGAAACCCAATCCTGCCCTCTGCGGTAAAAGGAGCAAATCTCTTTTGCATGGCATAACGCTACGCTTCTACATCATGTCTTACTCTAAAACCATGAGCTATGAATGCGTTAGTGTTATTGGCGATGCTGAGTCCGATGGGACCGGTGCTGCAGAATCAGGATCTGTTAACAATGGAGATTGCTAAAGAGAACGAGAACAAGAACGGGAATGCCTATCAGGACTCCTTGTATGATTTTACTTCTTTTGATGAGTGTGCAGAGGAGTTTGGCCATGCTGATCAATGGGTGTGTGAAGATGAATTACTCGAATTGGGCGGATACGATGGGCGCAATTCCAAAAAGGTGGTGAAGATCCGTCGGATGTGGCTACGTGAAAAGACCTACAATCTGGTGTTCAACTTTTCGAGGATCATTAGCGGACATCAACCCTTGATCCAGGGCCTTCGCTTGAACCGTGCTGCATGGAAACACTCCAAATGGATGGCCGAACAGAATCGTGGTATCAATCACCGCGACTTCTATGATAGATCTGAACGCTACAATTTCGATGCAGAGAATGTGGCGGGTGATTACAGCAGCATTTTTGGGGCATTGTTCGGATGGATCAATTCAAAAGGTCATCGCAAAAATATGTATGCCTACAGTCATCTTTTCCACGGCACCGGTTTTGCAAAACGTGTGGAGATCTACTACGTAAAAAACAAAAAAGGCCGCTGGGTCCGCGATGGGAAGAAGAAAACAAAATTTTATACTCAGGTATTTCGGTGATTCGTTTTAGCCTGTAACTTTTCGGCTGTTTACGTGGTTATACATGCAAATGGCCGATTATGTTGTGGAGACGATGGATGTTTTTTGTGCTGGTAACGATGCCTTTTTTGCTTTCTGCCTGTTACTGCGAAAAGGTAACTTATGGACGGTATGATGTTCGGTTTTTGAATACGTACAAGGAAAAAACGTACTGCTATCCCGGCTTTACCGAAAGTGCTACCTTTTTTGTGATGCCTTATGTAGGTGTTTTAGATCAATCACATATTTTCCAGGTCCACCGGATGTATCCGGGAGAAGAAATTCTGGCATTGCATTCTCAATCTTCTCCTCAAATTGGATTACGAATGGGTTTCTTCCCCCGTGTTTTTTTTCTGCCTGGTCCATTTCTGAAATTAGGTTGTGATATTTCTTATACAGAAACAGAGCTTTCAGTTCCACGCCTCATTGATCACTTGCCTTTTGATCATCAAGCTCAGCTTTTTCAGTACCGTATTTTACTGCACGCACAACTCGCTACCTGGGTAAAACCACGTTTTATGGGAAGTATTACTACGCAGTACGGTGTGAATTTCGCTGATGAACAATACCAATTAAAAAAAAGTTTTTCATCATCTGTTGAGCAGTCCGGCAGGAAACTTCATGTGTTGCAGAATATGCGCCTTGGGTATGCATTTAATTTTGGTTTACGTAAAGGATTGGCGTTTTCGATGGAAGTTGGAATTGGAGCCGGCACCTTTTTGCGTAGTGGTTTGATGTTCTATTTCTGAATTGTAATTAACGGAGACGAATGCATGCGATAAATCCTCTACCTTTGTGTTTACCATGGAAGAAATTCGTCTCACTCAATTCAGTAAAGGTTCGGGTTGCGGTTGTAAAATTGCACCTTCTGTATTGCAGGAAATTTTAGGTCAGCACAAATTATCGCCCGATGGTGGTAAAGTACTCGTTGGCAACAACAGCGCCGATGATGCAGCCGTTTACGAATTGGAAAACGGTCAATGCTTGATCAGCACCACCGATTTTTTTACACCCATTGTTGATGATGCTTTTACGTTCGGACAAATTGCTGCTGCCAATGCATTGAGTGATGTCTGGGCTATGGGAGGAGATCCTGTATTTGCACTCGCAATATTAGGTTGGCCGGTTGGAAAATTACCTACCGAACTCGCCTCACGCATCATGGAAGGCGCACGTAGCAAATGCGCGGAAGTTGGGGTAGTCATCGCCGGCGGACATTCCATCGATATTCCCGAACCGGTATTTGGATTGAGCGTAAACGGATTTGTGCAGAAAACGTATTTAAAACGTAATTCTACACCGCAACACAATGACGTGTTATTCATTAGTAAACCACTTGGAATTGGAATTCTCTCCACCGCACAAAAACGTGGACTGCTGCAGTCGGATGAATACGCCGTTTTACTTCAAGCTATCACTGCGCTTAACACTCAGGGGGCACAATGGGGTAAACTCACCGAAGTGCATGCCATGACAGATATCACCGGTTTCGGATTAATTGGTCACCTGCTTGAGATGCTGGCAGAAACACCATTAAGTGCCGAGTTGAATTATACTGCAATTCCTTTATTGGATCCGGTAAAAAAATACACCGCTCAATTTGTGTATCCCGATAACACCATGCGCAATTGGAGTGCGTTTCAGGGAGATGTTGAAGGCATCAATGGTGAATCGCTCCTTACGCTTTGTGATCCGCAAACCAATGGAGGATTGCTTGTAGCTGTTGATGCAGATGCAGCAGATCACTTTGAACAATCGTTCCCGGTATTTCGCATCGGAAAAATAATTGCATCCGGCGAAAAGAAAATCCTGATTCGCTAAACCGAAAGAATTATTCGGCGAGCAGTTCTGCAATTATGGTTGGCGCCGACCATTCATCAAAGCGATGAATTTTGAGGTTGTTGTTTCCCCGCTCATTGATTTTGTGCTGGTAACTTTTGTCGTAATATTCCAAAGCATAGGTGAATCCGGTTTTTAAATCACCTTCACGTAATGCAGCAACAGCGTTTTTTGTTTGTTCCGGACCCAATCGTTTTCCAATGCGTAAGGTGGCTTCTATGAGCGCTTCTGCAGGAAATTTTCCGTAATCGTCGAGAATGGTTTGCAAACGTTGCTCAAAGGGAAGTTCCAGTACATGCAACACCGCCTTTTTCATTTGCAGCCACAATCCTTCCGGAATGACTTTGTTGCCGATAACGCGGCTTTCATCTTCAAGCCATAAATTTTTAGAGGTATCAATGGAAAGGAGCTGTATCCCCAATTCGTTTTCAAACTGCTCCTGTGTTGGTTGTGGTTCTTCTCCCAAACCGCCATAGGAAGATCCCTTGTGGTGTGCAATTCCTTCAAGATCGACAACGGCTTCTCCTTTTCTTCGCAACTCATGCAGAATTTTCGTTTTGCCGCAACCGGTTTTTCCTCCAAGCACCATCAGCGAACGATCGCAATTGAATTCATCGATCACCTTCCTGCGAAAGGATTTGTATCCGCCTTTAATCACCATCACCTTGAATCCGTAAAACTCCAGCAGCCAGGAAAAAAATTCGCTGCGCATTCCGCCTCTCCAGCAATGAACGATGAATGTTCCTTCGTTGGGAATTTTCCGTGCAGTTTTAATGTAATCCTTGAGTTTTGGTCCGGCAATTTCCAGTCCTTTGAGTACAGCCGCCTGTTTTCCATTCTGCTTGTACATTGTTCCCACCACAGCACGTTCTTCGTTTTCCATGAGCGGAATATTCACCGCCCCTGGAATACGTCCCTGCAGGTGTTCACCCGGAGATCGCACATCGATAACAGGATACTGCTCCCTGATTTCAAGAAAACGATCGATGCTGATGCGTTCCATCTCAGAGCGATTTCACCTGTATGCCTGCAGCCAGTTTTTTTGCTTTTTCTTTCACTGCTCCAACATCCGAACCCGGTTTGTCATGCGTAAGCACAACGGCCATGCGGCGGTACGGACGCGTAGTGGGTTTTCCAAAAATGCGGACATCCGTATTGAAATGATCGAGAATTTTTTCCACCCCGATGTAAGTAGGATTTTTTCCTTCTTCTTTCGCCAATACAACGGCACTTGCACCGCAACGTTCGAGTGTGATTTCCGGAATGGGCAAGCCAAGTACTGCACGTGCATGCAATTCGAATTCGGAATAATTTTGTGTTCCTGCAAGCGTGACCATACCGGTGTCGTGCGGACGAGGAGATAATTCAGAAAAGTAAACGCCGTTTTTTTCCGAGATAAAAAATTCAACACCCCATATTCCCCAACCAGTGAGTGAACGGGTAACTGCTTCGGCCATTTGTTCGGCTTCGCGCAGGTGTTCTGAATTCATAACACAAGGCTGCCAGCTTTCCTGGTAATCGCCGCGTTCCTGACGATGACCGATAGGAGGACAGAACAAAGTCTTTCCGTTTTTTTGGGTGACAGTGAGTAGTGTAATTTCATAATCAAACGGAATGAATTCTTCCACAATTACTTCCACAATATCACCACGTGAACCTTCAACGGCATATTTCCAGGAATTCGCAATATCGCTTTCGGTACGCGCTACCGACTGACCTTTTCCAGATGATGACATTAGTGGTTTGATCACGCAAGGAAGTCCGATGGATTGTATCGCATTGCGTAATTCGTTTTCGGATGTAGCATAAGCATATTTCGCTGTGCGTAATCCCAATTCTTTTGCAGCAAGATCGCGAATTGCTTTTCTGTTCATCGTAAAATTTGCAGCCCGGGCAGAAGGAACGACCTGTTTGCCCTGTTTTTCATAGTCGTAAAAACGTTCGGTGCGAATCGCTTCTATTTCGGGTACGATAAGATCGGGATTATGTTTGGCCACAATACGATCCAGTGCATCACCATCGAGCATATTGATCACTTCGCGTTCATCGGCCACTTGCATAGCGGGAGCATCGTTGTATGAATCAACAGCGATCACGTATTGGCCGAGTCGCTTACACGCGATCACAAATTCTTTTCCGAGTTCACCGGATCCGAGAAGGAGTATTTTTTTGGTCATGGTTATCAGGATAAATTCACACAAACATTTTTCGCTTCGGTGAAGAAACGTAACGCTTCAAATCCGCCTTCGCGTCCTACACCAGAACTTTTTACACCACCAAACGGTGTCCGCAGATCACGCACCAGCCAGCAGTTGATCCACACAATTCCGCTTTCGAGTTTTGTGGCTACACGATGTGCTTTGTTCACGTCTTGTGTCCATACTGTAGCAGCGAGGCCGTATTGCGTGCTGTTGGCGTATTCCAACGCTTCTTCTTCGGTATCAAAAGGCTGAATGGTTACTATCGGACCAAAAATTTCTTCCTGGTTCGTTCTGCAGGTATGCGGCAATCCTTCGATGATGGTGGGGCGCATAAAATATCCCTTACTGAATTTTCCATCCATTTGCACACGTGTTCCTCCTGCAATTACTTTTCCGCCTTCTTCCTTTGCCAATTCGATGTACGACATCACCTTGTCGATATGTCCTTGAGAAACGATGGCTCCCATTTGCGATTTTTCATCGGAAGGGTCAACCACACGCATGGCTTCGGTGCGTTTTACAAATTCATCGCGGAATTTTTCGTAGATCGGACGCTGCACATAAATGCGCGAACCACAGAGACAGATTTGTCCTTGATTGGCAAATGAAGAGCGCATGGTGGTGCTCATCATCTTATCGAAATCGCAATCGGCGAAAATGATGTTTGGGTTTTTCCCTCCCAGCTCGAGCGATAATTTCTTGAACATCGGTGCAGCTACACGCGCAATCTCTGCACCGGTAACAGTTCCTCCGGTAAAGGAAATTGCTTTTATGCGTGGATGTTTCGTAATAGCAGAACCTACTTTTCCTCCTAAGCCGTGCACAATATTCAACACTCCTTTGGGTAAGCCGGCTTCGATACAAAGTTTGGAAAAGAGATAGGCCGTATAAGGTGTTACTTCTGATGGTTTTGCCACCACTGCATTTCCTGTTGCCAATGCAGGCGCTATTTTCCAGGTGAACAGATACAGCGGAAGATTCCACGGTGAAATGCAACCCACTACACCAATGGGCTGACGAAGTGTATAATTGAAACCACGGTCTTCCATTCCATGCGCCTCGTTCGCAAAGTGAAGAATAGATGTCGCAAAAAAGCGCATATTACTCGATGCACGCGGAATATCTACGGTCTTTGCAAGTTTTACCGGCTTGCCGTTATCGGTCGATTCTGCCATGGCCAGTTGATCCAGATCACGATCGATCAAATCCGCAATGCGGTTAAGGATTCGGAATCGTTCTTCTGCCTGAGTGTTCCCCCAGGCCTGGGCAGCAGCTGCGGCCGCTTTGTATGCGTTTTCAATATCCTGCTCATCCGAATCGGGAATCAGCGAATACACTTCTCCCAATGCAGGATTGTAATTGTCGATATACTTCCCCGCCACAGGAGCAAGAAGTTCTCCGTTAATGTAATTGGCAATCTTTTCCATTGCAACGAAAGTAGGAAATTTTGAAGCCTTTTTGGAGGAAAACACTCTAAAATGACAGGGATCAGAGACTCAGATTATTCCCCTAAAAAAGAAAGCCCCCCGGTTTCCCGGGAGGCTTCCCTCTCTCTTGTTGCGATATGAACATCCAACTCTCGTTGAACGTATGGGAAAAGAACTCGAATCAATAACGCAAAGGTATATGCCGCAGTATTTTTGAAGGAAAATATTCTTCCGACGGTAAAGTCGTGCGATAAATGGTACTTTGACAGTACAAACGTAGCTTGTTACTGCTCAGTGCGCTGTTAAGGGAATGCTAAAAGGTGTTAAAATCTGTTAAGCCATACTACAGGGCAGATAAGCGAGTTAAATTTGTTCAGCATGATCTTCGGTCGACATATCCGCATGGTAATTGCCCTCATCGCCATCGCGGTGGTTGGTCTGGTTGGTGTTCAGATTTACTGGATCGATAATGCCATTACCCTTCGCACGGCTGAGTTTAAAGAGAATGTTAACGCTGCACTGCTCAAAACCGTAGAATCGCTTCAGCGGAATGAAGCTTTGGGTTATATCCGCAATACTGCATTGGGTTCGCGTTTTTTTTCGGGAGTTGACCGTGGCAGAATGATGAATGCCCAGACAGATTGTATGACTACCCGCGATACCGTGATGATGAAAGACGGAAAGGAAGTACGAATGCAGGTACTCGAAAAACAATCTTCTGATAGTATGCTGGGAATTCGCACTGAAGAGCGAGTTATAGGAAGTGTGGTACAAAACGGTTTTGATGAAAAAACAGGTGAAGCATCTTTGAATCTTGTTTTTGATGACAGCATACGGCTTTTTTTTAAACCGCGTACACTTGGTGATCAGATGGTAGGAGAAAAAGCTCAGATGGTGGAGGAAATCCTCTCTGAGATGTTTTCTTTCCGGGGTTTTATGCCAATCGGATTAAGAGTGGATGTTAAAGAACTTGATTCGCTGCTGAAAGTTTCATTACACCATTACGGAATTTTTGCGCCTTACCAATTTGTTCTTACTGATATCGAACACCGTGTTCTGCTTACCAGTGATAGCGTGAGTAGTGAAATGAAACCGGTAATTCTGAATGAAGGATACAGCATCAATCTGTTTCCGGGTGATTTTTTCAATGAACCTGTTTTTTTATTCGTTCATTTTCCTTCACAACACCGCTACCT
The DNA here is from genome assembly GCA_002351955.1 of Flavobacteriales bacterium UBA2798. GTDB lineage: Bacteria > Bacteroidota > Bacteroidia > Flavobacteriales_D > UBA2798 > UBA2798. The sequence continues at coordinate 111,454 of DEHO01000076.1, read as the reverse complement.
GTTAGGACGCATGTGGAGTATTTTATCGCTCTCGGGTGTGTTGATACTGATCATCATCTTCGCGTTTTACTTTACCATTTCAACCATACTGCGGCAGAAAAAACTTTCGGAGATCAAAAATGATTTCATCTCCAATATGACACACGAATTAAAAACACCCATCTCCACCATTGCATTGGCTTCCGAAATGCTGTCGGATCAGGCCGTGCAGCTTGCAGATGATCGTCGTACCGATTTTATCCGCATGATTCGTGAAGAGAATAAACGTCTGGGTATACTAGTAGAAAACGTATTGCAAACCGCTGTAATTGATCGTGGGGAGTTAACCTTAAAGAAAGAGTTGTTTGATTTTAATGATCTGATTGATGATGTTGCTGGAAATTTTTCGCTTCAGATTAATCAAAGGGGAGGAAAACTAACTACCAAACACAGTGATGGTCCATGCGCAATTTTCGGTGACCGGGTGCATCTGCGTCATGTTTTGTACAATCTGCTCGACAATGCCAACAAGTATTCGCCCGAAGCGCCGGAAATTACCATGTTGTCCAATACAAACAATGAGCGTGTACAGGTTGCAATCAGTGATAGAGGAGTAGGGATAAGCAAGGAAGACCAAAAACGTATTTTTGAACATTTGTACCGCGTGCCCTCGGGGAATATACATAATGTGAAAGGTTTTGGGCTGGGATTGAGTTATGTGAAAGCCGTTGTGGAAAAGCACGGCGGAACAGTTTCCGTTTCGAGTGATCCGGGAAAGGGAAGTACATTTACAATTGAAATACCACTCCGTCATGACTAACACGACGAATATCTTATTGGTTGAGGATGATCCCAACCTCGGAACTTTGCTGAAGGAATACCTGAATGCAAAAGGATTTCCAACAACGCTCTGCACCAACGGACAACTCGGTTTCGAAGCTTTCTGCAAAGGGAAATTCGACTTTCTGATTCTGGATGTGATGATGCCGGTAAAAGATGGCTTTACGCTGGCAAAAGAGATTCGAAAGTTGAATACAAAAGTCCCAATACTTTTTCTCACCGCGAAATCGATGAAGGAAGATACGCTTGAAGGATTCAATGCAGGAGGAGATGATTACATGACCAAGCCCTTTAGTATGGATGAACTCATGGCCCGAATGTCGGCCATACTGCGAAGGATAAACGGGGATAAAAAAGTACTACCGGAAATTGTACAGATCGGCATTTATTCCTACGACAGCAACCGTCAGGAATTAAAAAGCGGTGATCAATCCCAGAAACTTACCACAAAGGAAAATGAATTGATGAAATTACTCGCAGGTAACATCAATGGTTTGGTCGAACGCAATTTCGCTCTTACAGCAGTGTGGGGCGACGATAGTTATTTTAACGGACGCAGCATGGATGTTTACATCACCAAACTCCGTAAATACCTCAATGCAGATCCGAATGTTGAGATCATGAATATTCACGGAAAGGGATTTCGGTTGGTGGTGAAGTGAGTTGACTACCACTAAGTCACTAAGTACACCGAGGATCACCAAGTGATTCTTTGTGCTCTTGTGTCTTAGTGGTGGAAAGATCAAACCCCATAAAGTTTCCCCGGAAAAGATTTTACAATACCCTTAAACTCCATCGTTAACAACAAAGCTGAAACTTTACTCATTGGCCAGTTGCTTTGCAGGCAGAGAGCGTCTATTCCGGTCTGATTGTTTTCTTGGAGCAAATCGAATACAATTTTTTCATCCGGATCAAGATCAGGGAATAAGGGAATCTGGATAGCATTTTTTTTACTGTTGTTTTCTTCCCATCCCATGGTGAGTAAAATATCATTCGCGTTTTCTACCAGTGCAGCGCGGTGAATTTTTATCAGCCGGTTGCATCCCGAACTTTTTTCATCTCCCGGTCTTCCCGGAAATGCAAACACATCGCGGTTGTAATCGTTTGCGAGCATTGCTGTGATGATTGAACCGCCTTTGTTTCCTGTTTCTATGACTATCGTTGCATCGCTCATTCCTGCTACGATGCGATTTCGTTTCGGAAAATTCTCGCGGTCGGGATTGGTTTCGCTTATGAATTCGGTGAGTAATCCACCTTGTTCTAACATTTTTTCTGCAGTGCTTCGGTGTGCACCCGGATAAATGCGATCAAGTCCGTGAGCCAAAACACCCACAGTTGGAATCGCGTGTTGCAAGGAAGAACGGTGTGCGCAGATATCAATTCCATAGGCGAGCCCGCTTACCACTGTGATGCCTTTTCCTGCCAAATTTTCTACGAGTGATGTGCAGATTTCTTTTCCCTTTTCCGAGGGCAGACGTGTTCCTACGATACTAACTACCCTGGATGTGTTGAGATCGGCATTGCCAAGGGAGAAAAGTACAAGGGGCGCATCTTCGCAATTTTTTAAGCGTTGCGGAAATGCACTGTCGAGAAAAGTGCAGGCTCTGATTTTGTTGCGACGGATGAATTCCATCTCTTTTTCAGCACGCTCGAGTACGCCTGTGTGGATGGCAGACGCAATCACTTCCCCAACCCCGGGGGTGCGCATGAGCTGGTGGCGTTTTTGTTTAAAGACCTGCTCCGCCGATCCGGCAAAAGCAATTAGTTTTCTGGCATTTACCGGACCTATACCCTCCAACAGCCCAAGTCCGATGGTATAAAATAAACGTTCGTCGGAATCCATTAGCAACGGATGAATTATTTGTTATATTTCGTGAAGTTAGACGCTACAGATTGTTCATGAAGACAAAATTCGCTGTTCATAAAAGTGCAGTATTCGTACTGTTCGCTCTTTTTATCAGCCTTGTTTCCAAGGCTCAAAACGCAACCATTCGCGGTAAGATCACAGATAAATCAACCAAAGAAGCTCTGGTTGGTGTTAATGTGGTGTTAAGCAAAGGTGGAGGCGTTGCCAGTGATATTAATGGCCAATATAAAGTTTCGGTCGATCCTGGTGAGGTGAAAATTTCTTTTCGCTTTATTGGCTACAAGCAGGTGGACATGACACTTCAACTCAAAGCGGGGGAAGATAAAGTGCTCGACGTCGTACTCGAAGAAGCGAACACTGAACTCGAAACAGTTGTGGTTTCTGCAGGACGATTCGAGCAAAAACTGGAAGATGTTACCGTTTCGATGAATGTGATTAAGCCTTCACTTATTGAGAATAAAAACACCTTGAATTGCGAAACCATCATCGATCAGGTGCCTGGTGTTTCCGTGCAGGATGGTCAGGCAAGTATTCGTGGAGGAAGCGGCTTTGCATATGGTGCTGGTAGCAGGGTATTGCTGATGGTGGATGATCTTCCTTTGCTCGCGGCAGACGCAGGTGATGTAAAATGGAATACACTGCCCATTGAAAACATTGAACAGATCGAAGTCATTAAGGGAGCAAGTTCAGTGCTTTTTGGTTCTTCTGCTTTGAATGGGGTTATAAATATCCGAACTGCCTATCCAACCGATAAACCCGTCACAAAAATTGCAATCACCAGCGGTTTGTACGATAATCCGCGACGCGATACTGCGCGTTGGTGGGATAAAAATCCTGCTTATCACGGAATCAATTTTTTTCATTCCCGCAAGATCGATCGTTTTGACCTTGTTGTTGGCGGCGCTGCATTTTCCGACAAAGGTTACCGCATGGGAGAAGAGGAATATCGCGGACGGATAAATTTTAATACACGCTACAGAAGTAAGATTGCAGGGCTGTCGTTTGGAGTGAACGGCAATTACCAATACAGCAAGGCGGGGATTTACATCATCTGGAAAAATGCAAACGAGATCTATGTTCCTTCCGGTTATGATCCTGCACTTGGCTGGGACCCCTCAAAAAATCCCAACTCCACCATCAGTATTAATTTCGGAAACCGATTGAATATTGATCCTTATATCACCTATTTTGCAAAGAACGGCGATCGTCACGCATTACGCACAAGGGTGTATTGGACACGTAACGTAAACAACACCAATCAGAGTGCTGATGCGTACATGACTTATGGTGAATATCAGTTTTCGCGAAGAACAAAAAGCGATTTTAATATTACTGCAGGATTAGTGGGTTACTACAGCAAGGTGCTTTCTCAGTTGTACGGAAATCATTTCGGAACAAATGCGGGTGCCTTTGTGCAGGTTGATAAAAAACTCAACCGTTGGACACTCTCTGCAGGAATGCGTGGTGAATATTTCCGCATTGATACTGCAGAAACGGTTTCGCGTTCTTCCATTGGGAATTTAAACATTAACCTNNAGGAGCGAATTTCAGAGCACGTGAAGAAACGTATATCCGCGCATCTGTCGGACAAGGTTACCGTTTCCCAACCATTGCTGAGAAATACGTGAGCACCGCTGTTGGAGCACTTAATATTTTCCCAAATCCGAATTTATCTGCAGAAAGTGGATGGAGTGCGGAGCTGGGAATTAAACAAGGCGTAAAAATTGGAAAGTGGCTGGGTTATGCTGATGCTGCGCTTTTTGTGACGCAGTATACCAATATGATGGAGTTTGCATTTGGTGTTTATAATCCGGATAGTATTCCGCTTAATTTGAATCCCAATCACCCCGGCTATCTTACCAACTGGGTTGGATTTCGGGCTCAGAATGCAGAGGAAGCCAGAGTTTCGGGTATAGATTTGAGTATTATTGGTAAGGGTAAAATATTCAAGAAAATAGATATGACTGTTTTTGCAGGATATACTTATATGCGGCCGATTACACTTAACACAGATACGAATTATCTGTATTCCTTTAGCGACGCCGCAACAATACGTACCATTGACGGTAAAGATGCCATGATTCTGAAATATCGTTTTCAGCACATGGCAAAGGCCGATGTTCAATTCGACTACAAAAAGATAGGTTTTGGTTTCAGTGTGCGTTACAACAGCAATGTGTACAACATCGACCGCACCTTCGAAAATCTGGAAGTAAAAATTGGCGGGGGTCAACTTCCTCTGGGCGATTATATTCTTCCCGGATTGCCCGAATACCGAAAAGAACACAATCGCGGCGCATGTGTAGCTGATATGCGTTTGGCATATACGGTTGCAAAGGGAACCCGCATCGCAGCTGTGGTTAACAACGTCTTTAACCTTGAGTATATGGGTAGACCAGGTGATGTGCAGGCTCCCCGTACTTTTGCGTTACAAGCAGTAGTTACGTTTTAACTTATATGCTTTAGCCTATAGGTTAAATCCGGAGACTAATGTTTCACAACCATATTGTAGCCGGGGACGTCATTTCCCGGCTACATCAAATATATCTCGCTAAGTGCAGAATCAATATCCGGATAAAGAAATGTAAATCCGCTTTGAATCAGTTTCTCTGATGATGCCCGGGGTCCCTCCAATACCAGTTGACTCATCTCCCCAAACGCAAGGCGGATAAAGAATGCAGGAACGTTTGGTAAAAATACAGGCATACCAACTGCACGACCTATCGCTTTGGTTAATTCTTTATTGCTGAGGTGTTGAGGAGCAATGGCATTGAAGTTTCCGTTGAGTGATTTGTTTTGTATAGCGAAAAGAAAACAACGCGCAGCATCATCGGCATGCATCCAGGGTGTCCATTGTTTGCCACTTCCAATAGCGGCACCGAGACCAAACTGCACCGGAAAACCAATGCGGGGAATTGCGCCTTCGTTTTTATCGAGCAACATTCCAAAACGAAAACACACTACCCGACACAAATCGTCAAACTGATGTGCGGCTTTTTCCCATTCTATCACCACATTCGAAACAAAGCCTTCTCCGGGCTTGTCTTCTTCGTTGTGGATATTATCGCTTGTTGCGTTGTAATAATTGATTCCTGAGGCGGAAAAGAATCCTTTGAGTGGTTGATTGCGTTCTTTGAGTTTGCGGAACAACAACGCAGGACCATCAATTCTACTGCGCAGAACGGAATGTTTGCGAGCTTCGGTCCATTTTCCATCGGCAATTCCTTCTCCCGCTAAGTGGATGATATAATCTACTCCATCCAGTGCGCCTGCTTCAATCGTTCCTTTACGGGTATCCCATAACCAAACTTTTACAGGATTCCTCGAATTGCGCGAACGACCAAGATGCGCAANNCAACCTGATAACCTTCCTTTAATAATCGTTTTGTAAGCCGTGTACCCAGCATTCCGGATCCGCCGGTTATGAGAATTTTTTCCATCACGAAAAGGTAACAATTAAAAGAACAGTATTGTTTTTCGGCCATGCCACGTATATCATGATCCCTATCATGGGGAACAAGAGAAACATGATGTATCTTAGACTCCTAAGCGCATCAATAGTGGACAATCTCCCCAAATCCCCTTCCGATCTTCAACCTCATTCCATGGATCAGGAAATCATTGCTGCTACCGCGCAACAAGTGATCAAGGATTTTGGAGAGTTTTCATTCGAAATTGTTTTCACCGGAAAAGGAACTTCGCCCTACGCCGAACTTTTCGAACAGGTTTTACCGGTCGTTGAACATTTGCTTCAGACCAACACCGAACGTTTTCACGCCTTATTGTACCGAATAGATGTAAATGAATCCCTCATCAAACGCTATTCCGCCGAAACACCCGGTATGCGTTTTCCTGAAATGGTCACCGATCTCATTCTTCGCCGCGAAATGATGAAAGTACTAACACGAAGATATTTTCGGTAGGGTTTATTTTCCAATTAACTAATTTCCAATTGGGTGAATTGTACCATTCTTTATTTTTCGTACAATATGGTCGAGAATGAACGATAGGCAAGTCAATTGATAATTGGGTTATTAGAAAATCGGCAATTAACCAATGAAATGAACCTTGCCCAAATCCGCGTGTACAGCCTTTCAAAACCTCCAAAAAGATGAAAAAGATAATTCTTTTGGCGACGCTGTTCCTGATGGGTGCAGGTGCCTCTGTTAACGCGCAATACAATGCATGCGCGGCAAAAAATGTGATCACCGAAAAAGCAACGGAAACGTATGTGGATCAAACTTCCGGACAAACCGTAACAAGAACGGTCGAACGCAAGGTGAATGCCGACAAACACGGCAATGCAAATGGTAATCAGTACGACCTCGCTGTTGACGGTGCATTCGACGGACAAACCATTGTTGTTTTGCATTTGTATACCGGCGAAGGATTTGATTTCAGTTTACCTAAAGCTGCATTGCAGGAAAAAGGATTTTCTGTTTACCGTTATATGAATCAACCGCCAAGTCCGAAAGAATTAAAAGAAGCACTCGATAAAGCATGTCAGCTATGGGTGATTTCAACCACTTCGCAATTGCTCAATGAAGAACATGCAAAAGTGATCAAGGATTTTTGGGACAAAGGTCATGGTGTTTATCTCTGGGGCGATAACGATCCTTACCATGCCGATGCAAATTATTTATCGCGTTACCTTATTGGTGCAGATATGGAAGGATTCTATTATGCAGCGAATGTTGTTACGCTCAAAAGCGACTCCACTGTTTCCGGATTGCAGCGCGATCACCTGATTACTACCGGACTCGAATATGTTTATGAGGGAATCACAATCGCTAAAATTCATGATCATAAAAATGTATTGACTCCTCTCATTTGGAGCAGTGATGGAAACGTGGTTACCTCCGTTTATGAAAAAGATGGCAAGCGTCTTATACTTGATGGAGGATTTACAAGACTCTACATCAATTGGGATACTGCAGGTACCGGTCGTTATGTAAAGAATGCAGCTGCCTGGCTGGTGAATTACGAGAAGTTTGGTGATGCTGTTGTGAGTACGAAGGTGAAGAGCAAATAGAAGACGGGGAAGTATGACGAAGACAGTGAGGCATTAACTCCTAACCTTAACTAATTACTGACAGGTGAGCATTGAACCCCGAACAATTTACCGCAAAGGCGAGGTGTTGGAAGGGTGGATGATTCCAAATTCGTAATCACCACGATGTTTGACTTTACCGGACGATCTTTTTAAGTGGAGCTATGACACCAAGGTGCTATGCAAAGGTGTACCATAGATGATTGTGCTAAAAATTGGAAATGGAATATAAATTGAAGTCAGCACCAATTCGATTTTTAGCTGTATTTCCATTGGTACACCTTAGCGTAACGCCTTAGGCGTCTCTTTGGGCTGAGCGACCTGCCCCGACCGATAGCGTCGGGAAGCGTAGGGGAGTCGAAGCCTTGCTCCACTTGAAAAAACCTGAAGTAGTAGAACGTTTTTAAATTCATAAAACGGAAAACACATTAACGCGAATCAAAACAAAGAAACTTTGCGGTACAACCTTAGTGATTCTTAGTGCTCTTAGTGGCTAAGTGGTTAAGTAAAATCAACATCGGTACCCCTTAGCGTAATGCCGTAGGCGCCTAGCTCCCCTTTAAAAAATCTTGGTTAGTAGGCCAAATAAAATTCAGGTTCCGGATTAATTATGAATTCACCAGACAAACCAACTTTCTTTGCGGTTAAAATCCTTAGTGTTTCTTAGTGCACTTAGTGTCTTCTTGTCCGCCGAAGGAGGAAGTGGTTAAGTAAAATCTCCAGTGGTACCCCTTTGCGCAATGCCAAAAGGCATCTTTGCTCCCCTTGTGAAAATCTAAAATGATATAACCGGTAATGGTCAAAACACGGATTAACCTTATTCTGGATCCAACTAAAAAAATCTTTGCGGTAAAACCTTATGTGTGATTGGTAACATGTTAAAGGTGAAAGTGCCTTTTAGCCCGGTTTTTCAGTGATCTCCTCCAGAGTATAAACAATCTGTAATTGCTCTTCCAGCCCTGGTAGCACAAAAGAACTAAGGGAACTGAGTGGTTCGTACAAGAGCGAATGTTCTCTCCATTGGGGTGCTTCACCGGTTTTGCGGGTGAGGTACGAATCCACTACCGACATCAATACAGCAGTGATCAGCGTAAACTGAATGAATCCGAAAACTGCTCCGGCAAGTTTATCGATGGATCCGAGCAACACCAGCTTAGCCAGTCGTGATGTCCATTTGCCAACAAAAAACACCAGCGCGCATACTGCAATAAAGCATATTGAAAATGCTATGAGTGGAACATACTCGTTGGGCGAACTCATCATCGAGAGGATCCATCCTGAAATAGCCCCGCTGAACCAAATGGCGGCATAACTCGCCAGCGTAAAGGCGAGCAGGGTGGTTAGTGTAAGAATGAATCCGTTGCGGAATCCCAGCCAGGTGCCGGTGAGAATGGGGATGATTAGAAAAATGTCAGCAAACGACATCAGGGAAAGTTGAGCGAATAGCAGATCGCTTCCATCTCACGGAGGTATTCGCGTTTATGGAATTTGGGTGCAAACACAAAACAATCCACCGTAACAATACGATTACGCGCTTCATCCAATGTGGTTATGGAAATAAATGGTCCGCCGTAAAAATCATTCACTGTTCGGTACAGACCACGAATTTCTGCTGCGTATTTTTTATTGTGCGTTGTTGCAGTAAAAATCGGGTAATACATGCTGTCGCGCTCTGTGCTCATGTACGAACCTTCGCTTGGACCGGGAACATTTGCCTTGCAAACAGAATCACGTACGCGAAGCAGAAAATCGGAGCTGAAAGTGCTGTCGTTAGTGTAGGGGTAGTAATAAATGAAAATTCCTTCGTCAACATCATGCGCTTCGCCGCTTACATAACGGATGCGATCGCGTGCAAGCCAGATGAAATTTCCTTTGTCCTCTGCCAGACGAAAATCGACAGGGATATTCATCAGGATGTTGTGTTTGTCTTTCAATGTGGCTTCAATACTTCCTGAGTTTTCGTTTTTATGTCGCTTGATGAGACGTTCGCGCTCGGTGGAGTTTAGCAGCGAAACGATCTTATTGCTCTCGGCAACAAACAAGGCAGTTGCAGCCTCTGCATCGGGTGCGTGAAGTTTAATTACGATCTGATTGGCAGCCCATGAGTCGCGCAAATATTCGGCTCTGGGATTCTTTACTTTCTGACTGATCTCAAACAGAATAATGTTGCGGTGACTCCTCATCACCCGCGAAAAACGATCGGGATCGTACTGGCCAATGTTGAACATGTACTCCTGCTGTGGCAAACCGGGTACGATATCTTCCAGGAACCAGCGAATGGTATCGCCAAGTGTATGTGATTTCCAAAGTTCATCATCCACCACTACAATCACTTCACCGGGCGCACCGCCGGAGGTCATTTTGTAGTTGGTGCCTTCCTCGCAGGAGGAAAGCGTGATCATGAGTACAGTAAAAATGAAAACGATGTGCTTAGCCATTGCCTTTTGCCGGAATTTTTAATTTCTGACCGGCCTGCAAACTGGTTCCTCTCAGGTTGTTTTGTGCCTTGATCTCTTCTACACTCACTCCATGCTTTTGTGCGATCAGCCAAAGTGAATCACCGTTTTGTACAGTGTAGGTTTTGGTTGCGCCACCTTTAGAGGTGTTAGTAGAGGTTTTCGTGGACGAGTTTGCGGTGGTCGTCTTAGTGTTGTTAACGGTGCTACCGGCTGTGTTATTGCTTGCAGTGTTTTCTTGTGTAGGAGCGGTCTCGCCGGAACGGATAACGAGACGCTGACCTTTACTCACGCTGTTCGATTTTAAATTGTTCCAGGCTTTGAGGTCGGATACACTAACGTTGTAACGCGATGCAATGGTGCTGAGGTATTCGCCTGATTTTACCACGTGTACTTTCTGACTGGCAATGGTGGCTTCGGCTTCCGGACGATGTTTGTGTTTGTAAATGGTGTCTTCATTGGCAAGAAAATCGCCAACAAGATCTTTAGGTAAATACAAATACGATTTTTTATTCTCAAACTTTGGAATCACATTCGTTTTGTAAACAGGATTCAAAAATTTCAATTCATCCATCGTTATACCGAGAATGACCGAAATCGATGTCATATCCAGTTCACGATCGACCATTACCGTGTCGTATTCGAAATACCGTTTGCGCGGTTCTACCGGATACAGGTTGTGTTCGGGTGCATGCGAAAAAACGTAATTGACTCCGATGAATGCAGGAACATATCCTTGTGTTTCGCGGGGCAGGTAGTTGTAGATTTCCCAATAGGTAGTTTTCCCCCCCGATCTGCGAATGGCATTGTTCACTGTGCCCGGACCAGCATTGTAGGCGGCAAGCGCCATGTTCCAGTCGTTATAGAGTGAGTGCAGATATTTGAGGTATTTGCAGGCAGCTTCAGTCGCTTTGATAGGGTCGCAACGTTCATCTATCATCGAATTCACTTCTAGTCCGAACATTTTTCCGGTAGGTAACATGAATTGCCAGAGCCCCATTGCGCCCGCAGGCGATTTTGCCTTTGGATTCAGTGCCGATTCAACAATGGGAAGATGTTTCAGCTCAAGGGGAATTCCATACTTGTCAAGCATCTGCTCAAACATGGGAAAATACGTCTCCGTCATTCCCAAAATGATCTGAGTGTACTTGCGGTAACGAACGGCATACAAATCGATATAAGCTTGTACATTTTCGTTGTAGGCAAACTCCATTGGAGTGCGTGCATCCATTTTTTTGATGCGCTGACGGTAAATGCTTTCACTGTAACGCGGAACGCTGTCTGCAGGGAAATTGTATTTGTTGTTTTTGCTGACAGCGTAACTCTTGCTGTCGAGGAATTTCAATGTCATTAAACTATCGATCATTGCTACGATCGGGTCGTCTTTACGAATACGACTGCTATCCGCACCATCTCCGGCCTGGAGACTGCTTGTGCTNNCTTGTGCTTACCACTATGGCAAGAACAAGCCCTGTCAGTTTTTTCATGCTTACCTGGTTTTATAAATGGTTATACCCGATGTGCCACAAAAAGTTCCTTGCAAGAGCAAATTATGGGACGTGAATATAAGAAGAATAATGAACAATTGTTCATAACCCTGCGATGAAATATCAAGAAAATAATGAGTTAATGAGCCTGTAATTCAGTTCCTTAGCAGGATTGCCGCGCAGATTCCAGCAAGCGGGAAAAAGCCAGTAATTTTTCTTCTTCAAAATCTCCGGCCATCAGCTGAATGCCGTAGGGGAGTCCGTCTGACTTCTTCCCAAGGGGGAGTGAAATAGCGGGCACACCTGCAAGATTGGCCTGAACGGTGAAAATATCTTCAAGATACATAGCAACAGGATCTGCACTTTTCTGACCAAATTCGAAAGCTGCATCCGGAGTGGTTGGTGTAAGGATGAAATCGTAGCTCGATAAAATCTCTCTCGTTTTTTCGCGAATGATGCGTCGAACTTTTAAACCTTTTGTATAATAAGCATCGTAATACCCTGCACTCAACACAAAAGTTCCAAGCATAATACGGCGCTTCACTTCTTTCCCAAATCCCTCGGTGCGCGAAAGTCGGTAAGTGCTTTCCACATCATTGCTTTTTGCACTTCTGTAGCCATAATGAACTCCGTCGTAACGGGCAAGATTGCTGGATGCTTCGGCAGTGGTGAGTACGTAATAGGTGGGGACAAGGAAATCGAGGTAAGGGAAATCAACCGCCTCAACGGTATGACCAGCGGCCTTGAGTTGGGCAATTTGCTTTTCAATTCCTTTGCGAACTTCTTCATTCAGCCCCGGACTTTCTATGCATTCGCGGATATAGGCAATGCGTGCTTTCCCATTGAAATCCAGTTTCGCGGAGTATTCAGGAACGGGTTTATGACTAACGGTACTGTCAAAATCATCTGCTCCTGCAATGACTTCCAGCAGTAGTGCAGCGTCTTCAACAGTGTGGGTAATAGGACCAATCTGATCGAAAGAGGAAGCATAAGCGAGCAATCCGTAACGCGAAACTCTTCCGTAGGTTGGTTTTAGTCCCACAGTACCTGTAAAGGATGCGGGTTGGCGAATGGATCCGCCTGTATCGGAACCCAAGGTGGCAGTGCATAATCCGGCAGCAACGGCAGCTGCAGATCCTCCTGAGGAACCTCCGGGAACGCATTTTTCGTTGAGGGGATTCAATACTTTGCCATAGTAAGATGTTTCATTGGAAGAGCCCATTGCAAATTCATCGCAATTGAGTCGGCCGATGATAACGGCATCTTCCTGCAGAAGACGTTCGGTAGCAGTTGAATTGTAGAGGGATTCAAATCCTTCAAGGATATGCGAAGAGGCAGAAACCTTATGACCTTTGTAACAGATATTGTCCTTGAGGCCAATCACCATTCCTGCAAGTTTTCCTGCAGTGCCGGATTTAAGTTTGCCATCGACTTCGGCTGCTTTTTTCAGCGCACTTTCACGAAAGACTTCCGTAAAAGCGTTGAGGTGTTTTTTTTCTTCAATATTGCGCAAATAGTCCTCTACCAGCTCCACAACAGTGGTTTTGCCGGAACGAAGATCGTTGCGGATGGATGTAAAAGAAGGGTAGGACATTGTTAGCTGACCGGATTAATTTCCGGTGTTCGACGGGGTATTGGTGTTCTTGTCTTCTCCCTTGGAAGCGTCCTTAAACTCACGAATACCTTGACCAAGTCCGCGCATGAGTTCGGGAATTTTTTTTCCGCCGAAAAGGAGCAGAACAACCACAACAATAAGGATCACCTGCCAGGGTCCGATCACTCCTAAAAGAATGGATAGATTCATCTGAATGAGAATTATTAACGCCCAAAAGTACGCAATTCAGGACAAGTGAAGCCGAAAAGCTTATTTTTTGATGAGCCAGTGCGTAGGATCCTGCTTGAGCATGTCGGTTTCTGTGATTTTCCAGATCTCAAAATGAACCTCAGAAATCTTCGAATCCTCCTCGCTGAGTAAACTGCCGATATCCTGTTTGATTTTTACCTTATCTCCCTTACTTACATAGACTTCACCCAAATTGGCATAGACTGTACGGTAGGCCCCGTGTGAAATAATGACCACTTTTCCCTGACCTGAAATGACCAGAATAGAGGTAACTGTGCCCTCAAAAACAGAGCGCACCCTGGATCCTTTCGGTGTGCCGATATCTACGCCATTATTGCTCAGCATGATGCCTGCAAGGGTTGGATGCGGAATATTTCCAAAGCCTTGTGTGAACTCACCCCGTTCTACCGGCCAGGGTAGTCGTCCTTTGTTATTTTCAAAATTGGTCGATGCAGGATCTCCATCCGGTGTTATGCCCTCAAAATTTTTCTCCTTGTTGGTGTTGGTCTTGGTAGTTCCGTTGGTGTTGGTAGTGGTGTTGGTTTTTGTCTTTTCATTGTTTTTAGCAACATCACCCGAATTTCCCTGCTGCGCTTTTCGTTTGCGTTCTTCTTCTTCTTTGCGCTTACGTTCTTCCTCTTGTTGCTTGCGTATTTCTTCCTGCAGTGCTTTTTGAATCTGCTTGGCAAGAAGTCGTTTTTTCTCTTCCTGCTCGTCGAGAATTTGCTTTAACTGTTTTTCTTCCTTTTGCAATTGAGCAAGCATTTGTTGCTGACTTTCCTTATCCTTCGAATAATTTTCTTTTTCTTTTACCTGTTCATTGGCGAGCACTTCTTTTTCTTTTCGCTTTTCACCGAGATCGTGGTTGCGGCGTTCGAGTTCTGTTTGTGTTCCGTTAATGAGTTCGACCTGACGTTTACGGCTGTCGCCAAATTGCTTCAGGTATTTCACCCTCAAAAATCCGGTATTGAAATCTTTTGCAGCAAAAACAAACAGGAGTTTGTGATAGGTGTTGCGGTGTTTGTAAGCGTAAAACAACATCCGTGAATACTGCGATTTTAACCGGATAAGATCTTCACTCAGCGATTCGATAACACTACGGTTGTCTTCAATTTGCTGGTTGAGTCGGCGTACCTGCGATGAGATATTGTGAATGAGTTCTTCGCGGTAATTGATCTGCTGATTGATGATGGCTAATTCGGCAATGGTAAGACGTTGAATGTTCTTCTTCGTACCGATCAGTTCCTTCGTGTTTTTGATTTTTTCCTCGAGTTCCCGCTTTTGTTGCGTTAGTTTTTCAGACGTTTTCTGGGCCGAAACACCATTTACGCCAATCGCTAAAAGCAATAGCAAAACCAGATAATTATTCCATGTTCTTGTAGCCATCGGGGATCTTAAACGGGAATTCTGTGAATTCGTTCACTTTTGTGCGCGAATATTTGAGTTCAATCACTGCTTTTTTTCTTGGTGAGCTGGCAGAGATCTTCACTTCAGCAGGAACCAAAAGCGAATCGACGTACTCGTAACTGAGGTATTCTATATCGAGTTCGGTAGAATCGGTAAGGTCGTTAATGATCATTCGCGCCGGACGATAAGTGCCTGGAAGGATGTAATAGCGGTAGATAAAGGGTTCTTTTTTGGCCACACGCTCATTCTCGAATGCACGCTTCAGTTTTCGTTTTCCAACGGTACTGATGATGTAATAGGCAGTGTCTTCTTTGGTTTTGTATTTGGCGTCGGCGTCGAAATACACCAGGTTGCCAATTAATACTTCCTGCAGTGTGTGATAATCGATCTCGGTACCAAACGTTTCGTTGATGTAACTGAATGCTTCGGTAAAATATTCTTTTTTGATTTTGTCGGTGAACTTTACTGAATCAACAGTTACCAATGCGCTTGCGCCCACAATGTTGGCTACTGATAGGGTGAGCCAGATACAACTGTCGCTGCGGATTTTGAGGTGGGTTTTGAATGATTTACTGCCCTCGCCTTCGATGAACACCTCTGTTGAAATGCGTGAATTGAAATAATGAAATGAAAAGCAATGCTTGCCGATGCTGTCGATCAGCGCTTTTGTGCTGAGGTTCTCTACTTTTCCTTTACCGCGAATCAAACCTTTTTGCGTTCGGCATGCTGTTGCCGACAAAACAATAACTGCAAGAATCAGTATGACGCTATGAAATGCTTTATTCATAATATTTTTTATCCCGGATCTTGCGATCAAGATTGTTGCCGGCTCCTGTTTTTTCTTTTGCTTTTTTCCATTGAATTATGGCCTCCTCCGTTTTGCCTGTGTGGAAGAGAATATCACCGTAATGCTCAAGAATAGTGCCGCTTTCCTGCCCGCCACTGCTTAATGCTTTTTTTATCCAGACCTCGGCATCGGCAAATTTCGATTGCCGGAAGAGAATCCATGCATAGGTATCCTGAAAATTGCTCTGATTGGGCTCCAGCTCATTGCTTTTTTTCGACATCGCTGCTGCCTTTTCAAGTTTTACCCGACGTTCGCATAAGTAATAGGCATAATTGTTCAGCAAATAAGCATTGTTCGGATCGATGCCTAATGCCTGCTCATACGCATTATCGCTTTCGGTGTGGTTGCCCAGTTTGTGGTAGGTATCGCCCAATAATTGTAAAAACTCAAACTGCAGTGCTGCATTGTCTACCACCAGGTCTTTTCCTGCCAGGAGTGCATCAAGTGCTTCGTTGTATTTGCCCTTACGGTAAGCACCCAATGCGTGATAAAAATAGAATCCGGGTTGCTGCGGAAATAATGCCTCTGCTTCTTTGCTGTCTGTGAAGAGCGATTCGGTGTCGTTCAATACAGCGTCAAGATTGACTACCTGATTCCAAATGGCAAAATAGTTGCGCTCAAATTCAATGGCCTTTCTGAATTTTTCCCGGGCTTCGGTGTGCTTTTTATCGCGATTCAGAAAATCACCGTAAATGCTCCATGCTTTCCCCTCAGTGGGATGAACTTTAATTACAATCTCCAGTAACTCATAAGCCTGTGCAGTGAGCTCTTTGTCGTTGGGACGATCATAATAATCCAGCAGAATTTTCATCTTGGTGTCGATCTCCAGATCGATGCTTTCAAATGCTTTTTTCAATTCCAGAAATGCACCTTCGGGGTTGTTGTTTTGCCATTGGTAATCGGCGAGCGCAAGATGTACAAGTCCGTTATCCGGATCAATGCCCAGGATTTTATGGTAATAGTCGAGTGCTTTTTGGGTCTGACCAATTTCCATATAGAGCTCGGCAATAATTCCGTAGTTGCGGACTTCCGACGGATTGGCGACGATCATTTTTTCAATTTCCGCAATGGCTTTGTCGTATTTTTTTGCAGAAGAATAGATCTGGAATTTTTGAAATATTACTGCTTCGTCGTAACCACGAAGTTTCTCCAGTTTTTCCAGCGCAAGAATGGCTTTGTCCGCTTGTCCTGACTGCAGCAAAACATCAGAGTAGGGGAGGTAATAATCGGGCTTTTCAGGATTGAGTTTTATGAGTTTTTCATAGGTGGAAATGCTTTTTTTCAGATCGCCGTTTTTCTGACTGATATTGGCAACCTGCAGTAAATACCATTCGTTTTTCGGATCTAGTTCAGCGGCGCGATCTGCGCTTGCAATGGCCATTTCGGCTCTTCCCTGCATCATGTACAATCCCGACAAATGGTAATATGCCGCATCGCAGGTGGGTAAATAGTGAATGCATGCCTCAAAATCGCGCAAAGCACCGGCAGCATCACCGGACGATTTTTTAGTCATTCCATCAATCAGCATGGCCTGAGCCGCAATACGGGCAAGCGTGTCTTTGTCGCCACCCTTGTTGCGGGAGGTTGCGTTCTTTTGACCTTTACAGGCGAAAAGCTGAAGAGCGACAAAAGCGAAAAGAAGTATTCTCATGCTGTTATCTGGGTGTAATCGCCGATGCTAAGATCACTTGCCTTGCCTTTGTACTCGGCGAAGTTTCCGATCATTGAACGGGCAATGCTTGCGTTTTGAATGCTGACTTTTTGTTGAAGAATGCTGTCGCTGATCACACTGCTTTCAATAACGCTTCCTTCTCCAATCGACACGTGTGGACCAATTACGCTGTTGCGCAGGATCACGTTTTCGCCAATGTAACAGGGAGGAATAACGATACTGTTTTCATTTTTGAGCGATGCAGGCAATTTCATTTTTTCTTTATTGTTTTCGAGAACACGCTGATTGGTGTAAACGGTTACGTTTTTGTTCCCGCAATCGAGCCATTCCTCAACGGTACCGGCAGCAAAACGGGTGCCTTTCTTTTTCATGTTTTCCAGAGCGTCTGTTAACTGAAACTCATTATTGCCACGAATGTTGTTATCAATGAGGAATTGCAGCTCTTTTTTCAGATTGTCTCCATCGCGGAAATAATAAATTCCGATGATAGCCAGATCGGAAACAAATTCCTTGGGCTTTTCCACGAAATCAGTAATTGTGCCGGCAGCATCTGTTTTAACCACTCCAAAAGCAGAGGGATCATCAACTTTCTTTACCCAGATTATACCATCCTTACTTCCATCGAGCGTAAAATCAGCCCTGAAGAGTGTATCTGCAAAGGCAACCACTACAGGTCCGTTAAGCGCTTCTGCAGCGCACAAAATGGCATGAGCTGTTCCAAGTGGTTCGTCCTGATAATGTAAACTTCCCTTAGCGCCGAGGTCAGCTGCTATCTTCAGCAAACGATCTTCATTTTCTTTACCGAAACGACCTACAACATACGCGATCTCATCTACCTTCTGACCACAAACCCGGATGATATCTTCCACCAGCCATTGAACTACAGGTTTTCCGGCAACCGGAATTAGCGGTTTGGCAACGGTAAGCGTGTGTGGACGCATTCTTTTACCGAGTCCGGCCATTGGTACAATGATCTTCATAGCATAGGTTTGATTGGTAAATTTCCGATTAAAAGCAACAAGTGCTAATGATCCTGCTCAGAATTTTGAACTACTGAGGTTTGAAAAACTATTTCGGCAGGAATGTAATAACAAGACAAGCATTGAATAGGTTCAAAAAAAGCGGCGATGGTTTACATCGCCGCTTCGTATTTGGTTAACCGTTGTTATTTGTAAATGACTTCAGAATTGGTGTTGAAGAAGAAAAAGGCCCATTTGTCGGCAGTTTCTTCAATGACTTTTGAGGTTGGTTTGCCTGCGCCATGACCGGCATCGGTTTCAATACGGATCAGCACGGGATTATCGCCTTTGTGTTTTGCCTGAAGCATTGCAGCAAACTTAAACGAGTGTGCAGGAACAACCCTGTCGTCGTGATCGCCGGTAAGTACCATGGTAGCCGGATAGTTTGTCCCTTCTTTAACGTTGTGCAAGGGTGAATAGGCAAAAAGATTTTTAAAGCTGGATTCGCTTTCTTCACTTGAACCGTATTCGGGAATCCAACCAAATCCTACCGTAAATTTGTGATAACGCAACATGTCAAGCACGCCAACAGCAGGAAAGGCAACCTTATAAAGATCGGGACGCTGAGTCATACATGCGCCTACCAGTAATCCTCCGTTCGATCCACCGGAAATTCCAAGTTTCGATGAGTTGGTATATCCTTCTTTAATGAGGTATTCTGCTGCAGCGATGAAATCGTCGAACACATTCTGTTTTTTACCCAACATACCGGCCTGGTGCCATTCCTCACCGTATTCTCCACCGCCTCGCAGATTGGCTAATGCATAAATACCATCGTTTTCAAGAATAGGAATAAGCGATACGTTGAATGAAGGTGTAAGGCTGACGTTGAAGCCGCCATATGCATACAACAATGTTGGACGTTTACCGTCGGGCTTCATTCCTTTTTTGTGCACGATGAACATTGGAATTTTGGACCCGTCTTTACTGGTGTAGAAAACCTGTTTCGATTCGAAATCGTCGGGATTGAATTTGAGACTGGGCTTAAAGAAAACTTCAGATTTTCCACTTTCAATATCGTAACGGTAAACTGTAGTGGGATAGGTAAACGAAGTAAAAGTGTAGAACATTTCTTTTTCTTCTTTTCTACATCCAAATCCACCTGCTGTACCGGGTGCAGGGAATTCAATTTCTTTTTCCATTTTACCGCTGTAGTCGTATNNAAGCAGATCTTTTCCTGCAGGAATTATATCCTTCCAGTTTTCCTTCGCAGGATTTTTCGGATCTATTTTCACCAAGCGGTATGTAGGAGCATCAATATCGGTAGTCACATAAAAGAAACCGTCTTTATGATCAATGATGCTGCTCTTGTTTTCGAATCCGGTAAATAAGGCCGTGAATCCACCTTTTTTCAGATCAGTTGCTTTGTAATGACACTCATATCCGTTTGTTCCCGATGCGGCATACAATACGAGGTATTGATCATCTTCGGTGAGTGAAACGTAATGATAACGCAAGGGATTTGCTCGATCTTCAAAAATGAGAACATCTTTTTCCTGAGGATCACCAAGTTTGTGGTAATACACGCTGTGGAATGCGTTTGTAGCTGACAATTCCATTCCTTTTTTAGGAGCGGGATAACGGCTGTAAAAGAATCCGTCGTTGTACCAGGTGGCGTCAGAAAATTTTACCCATTTCATCACATCGGGTAATTCTTTTCCCGTTTCAATTTCGGTAACGTGAATTTCCTGCCAGTCAGATCCCGCATCTGATCGCGACCAGGCAATGTATTTGTTGTCTTTCGAATGTCCCATCAGTCCGATAGACACTGTTCCGTTGGTCGACATGGCATTGGGGTCCATAAACACATTCTCTTTACCATCGAGACCTTTGCGCACATAAATAACCGACTGATTTTGCAATCCGTCGTTTTTATAATAGAAATAATATTCACCAACCTTGGCAGGTGCACCGCTACGTTCGTAATTGTAAATTTCTTCAAGACGTTTTTTAAACCCGTCGCGAAATGGAATTTGTTCGAGATAGCTGTAGGTTGTTTTGTTCTGTTCCACTACCCAGTTCTTGGTTTCTGCAGAAGTGTCATTTTCCAGCCAGCGGTAAGGATCTTCAACCGTAGTGCCGAAATAGGTGTCGGTAACATTTTCGGTACGGGTTAAGGGATAACTCACGGCAGGTTTGGCATACAGGGTGTCCCCTAGAATGGAAGGGGCAGCAGTAGGTTCTGTTTTTTCGCCTCCACAGGCAATTAGTGTGAAAGAGAAGAGCGATAAATAATAAACGCGTTTCATAGAGTTGATTTAGCAGTACTAAAAAAAGAAATTAGGACTATTGATGCAAAAAATTGTGGGGAGAGGTTGTGGGAAATGCTGGTCGGTTGCAGTCTCCGGCTTCGACTCCGCTTAGCTATCGGTTTTGGGCTATCGGTCATGACGTCTAGTGAATTGGAGTGCGCAAAAATCGCATAGAAAACAAAAACATCATCCACCCTGACGCTCCTTATCAGTCGGTCAGGGTCGTGATGTCTAGTGTAATTGGACTGCGCTAAAATCGCACAGAAAGTAAAAACATCATCCACCCTGACGCTTCTTATCAGTCGGTCAGGGTCGTGATGTCTAGTGTAATTGGAGTGCGCTAAAATCGCACTCCAATTACACAGACATCATCGATCTGCTCGAGGTTTCCTTTCCAGGTTTCGAAGCGATTGTTGAGTTCGGTGCTGATGGCTTCCATTGGTAGGTTGCGGAGTTCCAGCAGCGTTTCCATGAGTTGTGCTGCCCGGAATTTTTTACCGCGACTTCCGCCGAATTGATCAGAGAATCCGTCGGTGAAGAAAAAGATGCAGTCGCCTTTTGCAAGCTGAAATTCGTGATTGCTGAATGGTTTTCCGTAATCGAATTTGCCAATAGGTTGTTTGTCGCCACGAATCTCTTCGATTTGTTCAGCGTCTTTTCGGAGAATCCAAAGTGGATTGTGTGCACCGGAGTAATGAACGGTTTGTTTGTCTGTGTTTATCCTGCAAAGTGCAATGTCCATGCCATCTTTCACTTCGCTTTCTGAGGTAGAAAACGTTTCTTCAACAAGACTTCTCAGATTATCCAGAATTTCAGATGGTTTGCGCAATCCAAACTCCTTTACGCTTCGGTTTAATCCGTTCGAGCCAACAACACTGACCATAGCGCCGGGTACGCCATGACCGGTACAATCTACTGCTGCAATTAAAATATCATCGAGTTTTCCGCCACCATTCGAAGAAAGTGCTTCCATCCAATAAAAATCGCCTGAAACAATATCTTTTGGTTTGAAGAGAATAAAGCTGTCGGGCAATACCTCCTTCACTTTTTCCATTGGGGGAAGAATGGCATTCTGCAATCGTTTGGCATAAAGAATGGAATCGAGAATTTCCTTGTTCTTCTCTTCCACCATTTCTTTCTGATGTTGAATTTCGCGCGTTCGATCTTTCACCTTTTCTTCCAGTCCCGCATTAATTTCTTTCAGCTCGGTAAACAATTTGTGGATGGCCAACTGCATTTTTTTAAAGCTCAACGCCAGAATACCAATTTCATCTTTACTCGTTACTTCAATTGGAGTTTCCATGTCGCCCTTGGCAAGTTGACGCGCACTCTGGGTAAGTTTTTTCAAGGGTAATGTAATGTGACGGGAAATCAGATAACTGATTATTCCAATTGCAAAAAGCAAACTGATGAATTCGATAATCAATAATTTCCTTAACGCATAAAGGTCGTTGAATGCTTCATCCTCATCTATCTCACTCAGTAATACCCAATGAAGATCTTTAATTTTTAATGGTTGATATGCACTCAGAACATTTACGCCACGGTAATCAGGAAAAACCGCGGTGCCTTTTTCTCCTCTTAATGCGTTTTCAGTGCCAATTGTTTTGCAGGTTTGCAGTCCGATACTAGTTCCAAGGTTACGGATCTTGGTTACAATGGAGTCCGGTGTTCCCGTACTGGCAATTGTCTTTAAATAGTTTTCCCTGTCTTCAATCAGAAATCGGGATTGATTACGTAGGGTGAAATCTTCTCCCACGATATAGGTTTCTCCTGTTTTTCCCAGACCAACATCCTGCCAGGAATGACGGTTGGTCATGATGTCGTTAATACGGTCGATCGGTAATTGAAAAACGAGTACCCCGATTTCATGGCCGTGTTCCCGAATGGGAGCTGCAACAAATGCAGCATGTGCATTGTAAGATGGATCATATGGTGCATAGTCGTCGAGTACCACGTGTTCCGGCTCGAATGAACCTTTGGCTTTGTGGTAGACATGCGCAAGCTGACTTTTTTTGTAAGGACCATTTTCCAGTGAGGTGCCAAAATCAACTTCTTTAAATACGGTATACACGATATTACCGGTGGAGTCGATCAGAAAAATATCGTAGAAACCGAATTTCTTCAGGTATTTTCTGATGTAGGGGTGATACTCTGAGTGATGTTTGGAATAAAAACTTTCATGGCGCGCATCGTCGAGCATGTGTTTTTTCTTTACCCCAAATGGATTGGAAGAAATATATATATCCTGTAATCGGATGGCTGCTTCTTCCTGCGGTAGGTAGTTCGCAATATTTACTTTCGAATAAATATTGCTGTCGAGTCGCGGAATGAATTCTTCCCGGTAATATTTTTCAAGTTCTGCCTTTCGCTGCTCAAGAGGAGTAGGTTCATTTTTGATTTCCTGAAAACCCTTTGTAAATCCTTTTAAGGCTTCAATGATGGTATGGTCCTCAGCAAATGTGAGCGCCTGATCAGCGATATGATGGAAATACTCTTCAATCTGATCGGCCTTGATTTCTCTAACCAGTGTGAGTCGACTAAAACTGGCTTCCTGCAGCGATTCCTTACCTCTGATGTAGGATAAAAAGCCAACTACCGAAACTGCCGTAAAACTGATAATGAAAAAGGCAGCAGTTACCCTGATTGATATGGGGATTGATCGAAACACGGTGCAATATAGGAAATCCCCATCAGCCAACAGGAGAAACCCGGACTAAGCGATTAATAGTCAGGTTAGAAGGGGTTTTTCAGGCTACAGCCAGCGTGGCAATACTTACTCTGGCCTGATCTTTTTCGGATTGGGCAAGGGAATTACAACAGGCTTCAAGGGTTGAGCCTGTTGTAATCACATCATCCACCAGCAGGATATGTTTACCGTAGTAAAGTTCAGGTTCTTTCACCTGGAATACGGTTTCCACATTTCGGTACCGTTCAAAGCGATTTCTGCGTGTTTGAGTGGCATTGTTATGGACTCTTGTAATAAGCTGTGGCTCCACTCTTGTTTCCAATACCGATGCAATACCGTTAGCGATGAACAAACTTTGATTGTATCCTCTTACTCTCTCTTTTTTGGGATGAAGGGGCACCGGTGCAATTGCATCAATTCTCCCAAAATGGGGCGAATCGCGTATCTGCCTTCCTAGTTCTATCCCCAACACTTCCCCTACCGGAGTATTGCCTTTGTATTTGAGTTGGTGTAAGAGTCGCTGTATCCGGGTTGCCTTTCTGAAATGGCACAGTGATGTTGCGAAATGAACCGGCGATCGCCCCCAGAATAGTCGCTCTACCGGATTGTCTTTTTCCTTATGAAATCCTGTAAAAGGCAGTTCCATCCAGCAGCTGATGCAGATCGTTTTTTCATTGCGTAATAGAGGCTCACCACAGGCCGCGCACAGTGATGGATAAAAGAGTGAGACGATTTCCCTGATCATGACGCAAACCTAAAAAGGGAATCAGACTCTTGCAGACCAACTTTATACTCTTGATTAAGTTTCGGCGGTAGGTCTTGTTTGTGCCGGATTTTAACATTCTGCAACATTATGAACAAGCCATTCTGTAACATTTTCACCCACACTTCGTTTTTGATGCCAATACGCTTGTATTTTTGTCGTGAAACCAGTGTCTTATGGAGAATAACAAACCAAAGAAATCCCGTGATGCCATTTACATCACTTTAATTCTGCTGTTGTTGGGCGGGGGAGGATTGCTTTTTGTGCAGATGAGTCAGTACAAAACCAATTACGAACAATACAAGCAAAATTTTGAAACCTGTGCTCAGGAGAAGGTGGAAATGGAGAAGTTGTTCAACGAGAACGGAATGGCGGATATGCTTGGTTCGGACCTGAAAGAAGGTCTTNNCTTGCCAATCTGATGGAGGATTATCAGAGTTTAGAGACTTCCAACACCGGTATGCGTGATAGTATTCAGCGTCAGATCCGCAAGATTGATTCCCTTCAAAAGGAGGCCGAAAAAGCTAAGGGAAATGCCTATGCTATTTACCGATTGAAAAAGGAAACAGAAACACTTCGTTCCATTATGCAGGGTTATGTTAGAACCATTGACTCGTTAAATACCATCAATCAGGAATTGCGTGCTGATTTGAGCACTACCAAAAAGAACCTGAATAATGTGGAGAAGGAAAGGGATGATTTCAAGGAGAAAACAAAAGACCTGGAGGGCAAAGTTGCCAAAGGTTCTATTCTGCAAACGGCTAACTTCACTGCGGGTGCAATTCATTTACGCAATTCAGGTAAACAGGTAGAAACAACGCGGGCAGGACGTGCAGATATGGTTAAGGCCTGTTGCACCATTCTTGAAAATTCCATTGCCAAGCCGGGCACAAAAAATGTTTACATGGTGGTAACACAACCGGATGCAACCATTCTAACACAAAATCCTGAACAAACCTTTAAATGGGAGGGTGGCGAAAGTCAGTATTCCTTATTACGTGAAGTAGACTATCAGAACCAGGCGATTGATATCTGTTTTTATGCAGATGTAAAAACGGATCTGCCCAAAGGTGTTTACATAATTGAATTGTTCTGTGAGAAAGCGAAAATCGGGAAAACAACATTTACACTGAAGTAATCTTTTCAGGTAAATTAGTTCGCATTTTATTTTCTGTTATCGCGAAGAAAGGCACGTTTACTATCAAGCTCTATCTCGTGTTTTTCGCCGCTTAATCGTTCGAGCAGTTGCTGAAGTGTTTCGGCATTTTCTACATCGAAGTTTCCGCTTTTGGTTCTTCTAAGATCGAAAAGATAGCCTCCTGAATTCAGTCGTTTGCCAAAATCATGNNCATGTAAGTGCCCTTGCTGCATGTAACTTTAAAATGAATGAGTGGAAGTTCAATCGATGTGATCTCAAATCCGTAGATCTCCACTTCATGCTTTTTCATTTCTATTTCTGTTCCCTTGCGGGCATGATCGTAGGCTCGTTTACCATCGATCATTTTGGCTGAAAATACCGGTGCTTGTTGCTCCTGTTTTCCTAAAAAGATTTGAGCAGTTTCTCGTATTTCTTTTTCGCCTATTCCCGAAATAGGAAATTGTGCATTCACCTCTGTTTCTCTGTCGTAGGAAGGTGTTGTTGCGCCTAAAAAAATACTGCCGGTGTATTCTTTGATTCCGGATTGCAGTGTGTCGATCTTTTTGGTTGCTTTTCCAACGCAAATAATCAGCAGTCCCGTTGCGAGCGGATCGAGTGTTCCTGCGTGACCAATTTTTGCTTTTTTATCGCCGGTATTTCGGATTAGCGCAGGCTTGAGTTTGCGCAAAACATCAAAGGAAGTCCATTCGTAGGGTTTGTCAACGAGCCAGATCTCTCCTTGCTGCAAATCAATTTTCATCCGGTAATATTCAATTCATACCCCATTGCCAATAATGCAAGTATGGTTGCTCCTACAATGATGCGGTAATAACCAAATACACGGAAACCATATTTGCTGAGGTAATCAATAAAAAATTTTATTGCAATCATCGCAACAACAAACGCAACCAGATTGCCAATGAGTAGAGTGTTGATGTTTTCCGTAAGTATGGAGGGGTCTTTGTCCCATACGTCTTTCAGCTTTTTTGCAGAAGCAGCCAACATAGTGGGTACCGCAAGAAAAAATGAAAACTCCGCCGCTGTTTTGCGATTTAGTTTTTGGGTCATACCTCCAATAATGGTTGCAGCCGACCGTGATACACCGGGAATCATAGCAATGCACTGAAACAACCCGATTTTAAATGCCTTGGGGTAATCTACTTCCGCATTGTTCTCTGCTTTATCCAGCCATTTATCTATGAACAACAGGATCATGCCTCCCAAGACCAATGAACAGGCAACTGTTACCACGCTTTCAAGCATGGAGTCGATATAATCGCTAAGCAACAAACCTAGAACTGCTGCAGGAATAAATGCTGTGATGAGTTTGAAATAGAAACCGAGCGACTGAAAAAAACGTTTCCAGTAGAGCACCACTACCGAGAGAATGGCGCCTAACTGAATATTTATCATAAAAGCTTTTGAAAAATCAGTGCTTTCCAGTCCGAGTACTTTTTCGGTGATGATCATGTGTCCTGTAGAAGAAACAGGAAGGTATTCGGTTATTCCTTCAACAACAGCAATGATAATTGCATCAAGCAATTCCATTTAGACTTTATTCTCGTTTTTCGGACGGCGAAGGATGCCAACTAATACAACCACATATCCTAAAATAACCAGAAATGGTGCAAGGGTAATGCGACGGAAGGAAAACAGTTCGGCTTCGTTAAATTCATTGGCTTCGGTTGATCCACCGCCAATCATGGCCATAAAGCCAAGAATTACCAGCACAACTCCGGCAATAATGAAATAATAATTTTCCCGGGTAAAAGGGATTTGGGTAGGTTGTTCGTGACGGCTCATGCTCAGTACAATAATTCAGATTTGAGGCGGAGGTACTTCCGCAGTGCAAAATAAGTAGAAATCCATGAAATAAGGATACCCAGAACGGTAATGCCTCCAAATAGCATCAGCATCATCGGGGTATCATGAACTTCTGTAAGATCGGGGAACCAGGTAATAAGGTAATTCATGCCCAACAGGAGGAGTCCCAGGGAGATAAGTGACGAAAGGATGCCCTGAACAAAGGCCCTGAATAAAAAGGGACGACGGATGAAACTCTCTGTTGCACCAACCAGCTGCATCGACCGGATGAGCAGTCGTTTGGCATAAATAGCGAGCCGAATCGTGTTATTAATCAAAGCAATGGCCACAACAAGTAATAATCCTGCCAGTGCTAAAATGATCCAGGCGGCATATTTAGTGCTGTTGTTAATGGTGAGAAACATGGAACGGTCGTACCAGACTTCTTCAATTAATGTGGTTTTGTATTTGGCAAGCAGGGCGTCTTCAATCTTTATCACACTGTCGCTTTGGGCCCATTCTTCATTGATGTAAACCTCAATGGAAGGTAAAATCGCATTGTAATTATCTACAGGAGCAGTAAGCGAATCATCGTGCAGAATGCTTTCGGTAATGGATAGTGCTTCTTCTTTACTTACAAAACGAGCCGATTTCACCCAGTCTTCAGAGGCAAGTGTTTTTTCGAGCTGACGCATATCGGCATCACGTACATTTTCCTTGAAGAATACGTCCATACGAATACTTTCCTTGGCCAGACGTGTTACTTTGCGGGAGATCATTACTCCCCAGCCAACAAGCCCAAGCATAAAAAGCACCAGCGAAATTCCGATCACCGTTGAGATGTACGATGCTCGTGTGCTACGGCGGGCGAGGCGATTGCTTTCCTGACTCATGCAGCGAAAATAGAGATTAGTAGGATTGATGAGCTGTTAAAAATCCTGAAAGACCAATAGCGCGATGTTAATAACGTAAAAAAGCCACTCCAATTGGAGTGGCTTTGGTTCATTAAATAAATATTGATCAGTGTTGAACTACCAGACGAATGGTTTGCTGCGTATCATTAGCTGTAAGGCGAACCAGATAAACTCCGTTGGCACAATCAGCTGTTTGGAACGAATCACCATTGCGAAGCTGTTGCGTGCGTATAATCCTTCCGGAAATATCGATCAACTCCGCCTGAACAGGGTTGTTGTCCTTGGTCCGGATACTAAAACGATCGCCTGCCGGATTCGGATAGAGGAGAATGGACTCTGTTCCATGTTCCGTTACGGATGAGAAATCTGCATATGTGTTAATCGTGGTATTGGTAATAACAGGTTCGTTAAAATCGAAATAGATGTTAGCGGTGTTTTCGATGGATTGTCCGATTTGTGGCGTGTTCATGGTGTTAATGGTAAACTGTACATGACCATGACTGTTGGGTTCGTCGCTGGTGCTATCGGGTAGCATGATGTTGGCAAAATGCCAGCGTATGATGTTCCCGGGAAGAATGTCGATTGAATAATCATGACTCGCATTGAGCATTACAATGGAAGTTGGATCAAGCAAGGAAGAGAGCGTATCGGTTATGAAAATATTCACTGCAGGACCATTCCCCGTATTCTGAAAACGGATGAGGTACGTGAACTTGTCTTCGCTCACTTCAATGTCGCCATTGCTTCCAATTCCTGAAGGCGATACCGATTTGTCGTTTGGATCATAAGAACCTGTTACAACGCGTGTGTAGCAAAATGTATTGCAACCCGGATTGATGTCTGTTCCATTGGTGACAGTAGCGTTGGCGCAAGCGATAGTTACACTGCCAAGTGTTGTTCCAATAGGAGTGAAAAAGTTCACGTAAACAACAAAAGTAGCTCCCGGATTCAGATTGGAATAAGAGAAGCAAATCGTATCTCCATTGGTACTATTGGGAGTAATTGAACTGTTGAGGTAATTAATTGCAGCAGGTAAGGGCAGGCAAACATCTCCGCTCGAAGTGAGTGAGCCGTAGTTGGTAACAGTTACTGCATAATACCCGTTAAATCCGGGTACCATTGCGGAGGACCAAACGTTTACACAAACATCGTGTACAGGAGGAATCTGGTAATAAAAATTATTATTTCCTGCTGTAGCGCCATTGGGAACAGCTACATTTATTGAACTACCGCAAGCTGCAGAGAGATTTGTTGTATTTGATGGTTGTAAAGTATAGTTTCCGGTTGGCGCCCAAATCGAATACTGCCCGGAAGAATTCGTGTATCCAAAATACGATTGTGTTCCGTTTGTAAGTGTAATAAGATAATTTGCCAAGGGAAATTCTCCGGAATCAAAAACACAATTTCCGTTAGCATCGTTAATGAGTGTACCTGTGACCCATCCATATCCTGTCAATGTTGTAACCTGAAAAGCATAAGTCGCACAAAATCCGTTTACATCTGTAATTGTAACCGAGTAAACGCCTCCTGTAAGAGAGTAAATGTCTTCTCCGGTTGCTCCGTTCGACCATAAAAAAGTGAAAGGACCATTTCCTCCCGTAAGGGTTAGATCAAGAATTCCGTTTTGCATGCCAATACCGGATTCGGGAGACATCATTTCGCTGACAGAAAGTCCGGGAACACCATTGTTGGGAACGATCACGGTATATACAGCCATACATCCTGCATCGTCAAATGCAGTTACAGTATGAGGGCCGGGACAAACATTGGTGAATAAAGTTCCACTTTGTTGCGGACCGCCGTCAAGACTGAATTCGTAGGGAGCAGTTCCATTTGCGGCGATAGCAAAAACCTGTCCGGTACAAGGGTTACAGCTACTTCCTGTTGCGTTGGCGGTAACTACTAATGATCCGGAACCGCTAACAGTAACGTTTTGAGTTGCGGTGCAACCATTGGCATCTGTTGCAGTAACAATATAGGTTCCTGCAGCAAGGCCTGTTGCAGTTGCTGTGGTTTGAACTGGCATTGTGTTCCAGGAGTAAACAAATGTTGGTGTACCACCGATGGCAGTTGCTGTAGCAGTACCGTCCGGGCTGCTGCATGATGAAGGGGTTGAACTTGTATTGATTGAAATCGCTGTTGGTTGATTCATCACAACGGTAAATGGCATTGCCTGNNTGAACCCCCGGATTGATTGGAGTTGTGACACCATTCGACCACATAAACATATAGGGTGGAGTACCTCCAGATGCTGCAGATTGTATAACACCAGTGCTAGCGCCAAAACAGGAGATGCCCTGGGTGATAAAGGCAGTACTCACCAACATAGGCGGTTGAGAAATAGAAAAGTTTGTTGTGTCAAAACATGAATTAGTAATGTCCTGAACAACAACTTTAAAATTCCCGGCGCAAAGGCCTGTTACCTGATTGGCATTCGAAGTACCCACGGCATTATTACTTAGGTCCAAATAGAAGTAGTTGTAGTTGCCACTCCCACCAGTCACAAATACTTGTGCGGCGCCATTGCATTGTCCGAAACAAGAAGCAGGAATGGAGTTGATATTGGTGGTCATACCGGAACAAGCGGCATAAGATTGCTGGGCAGCAAATAACATTGCCGCCAATAGTAGAAGGCGTTTCATGGTTTGGAGGGTTTTGAAGGTTAGACGCAGCCCTTAAATGAAGGTTGCCTGAGCCTTTTTTCCTAATTTCGTCGTTTCAATTGAAAACTATGGAATACAACCCAAGAGAGATCGAACAAAAATGGCAGCAGTATTGGGCTACGAATAAAACATTTACCGCATCCAATAATTCAGAACTTCCGAAATATTATGTTTTGGATATGTTTCCATATCCTTCAGGAGCTGGTTTGCATGTAGGTCACCCGCTTGGTTACATAGCTTCCGATATCATTGCACGATACAAACGACTTCAGGGCTTCAATGTTCTTCATCCGATGGGATACGATTCGTTTGGATTGCCTGCAGAACAATATGCAATTCAAACAGGACAACATCCTGCACTTACTACCGAACAGAATATTGCACGTTACCGCCAGCAATTGGATAGAATAGGATTTTCGTTCGATTGGGACCGCGAAGTGCGAACATCTGATCCTGCTTATTACAGATGGACACAATGGATCTTTATCCGGTTGTTTGATTCATGGTACAACCGACAGAACGATAAGGCCGAACCGATTTCACAATTGGTTTCAATTTTTGAGCAACACGGTTTTCAGGGTGCAGAAGCGCAAGTACTCACTGGTGGTATCGAACGCGATGTTCAGGCCTTTTCTGCAGATGAGTGGAAAACGTTTGACGAGAAAAAAAAGATGGAGGTTCTTATGAATTTTCGCCTTGCTTACCTCGACGACAGTTGGGTGAACTGGTGTCCCGCTTTGGGTACAGTGCTTGCTAACGATGAAGTAAAAGACGGCGTTTCCGAAAGGGGAGGACATCCTGTAGAACGAAAGTTGATGAAGCAATGGAGTTTACGCATTACGGCCTATTCGGAGCGGTTGTTGCGCGATCTTGATACCATCGACTGGAGCGATTCGATTAAAGAAGCACAACGCAACTGGATTGGAAAATCAGAGGGAGCAAGCATTCGTTTTGATCTTGTTGGTCATGCTGAAACGATAGAAGTATTTACTACGCGTCCGGATACTATTTTCGGTGTCTCGTTTGTGGTACTTGCGCCTGAACACGAACTGGTTTCTAAAATCACAACTTCACAACATAAGGCAGTTGTAGAGAATTATATTACCTATGCAAAAAACAGAAGTGAGCGTGAGCGTCAGGCAGAGGTAAAGAATGTAAGTGGTGCTTTTACCGGAGCTTATGTGAAACATCCATTTACAGGCAAACTTGTTCCGGTTTGGATTGCTGACTATGTACTTGCAGGTTACGGAACAGGTGCTGTTATGGCAGTTCCATGTGGCGATCAGCGTGATTTCGTGTTTGCAAAACATTTTGACCTTCCTATTCCTGCAATTATGGAGGGAGTAGATATTTCAGAAAAGGCAGATCCTACCAAAGAGGCCAAACTCATCAATTCCGATTTTTTGAATGGACTTACCGGATATGAAGCTATTCGCGTATGCATTGCAAAAATTGAAGCGTCCGGATTCGGAAAAGGAAAAGTAAATTACCGTTTGCGCGATGCGATTTTTGGAAGACAAAGGTATTGGGGAGAACCCATTCCGGTTTATTACAAAGATGGAATTCCGTATTGTGTTGAAGAAAACGATCTGCCCGTAACACTACCGGAGGTCGATAAATTTTTACCTACTGAAACAGGTGAGCCACCGTTAGCGCGCGCTGCAAACTGGAAACACCAGGGGAAATACGAATACGAAACCACCACCATGCCGGGTTGGGCGGGTAGTTCATGGTATTTTCTCCGGTATATGGATCCCAAAAATCAATCTGCATTTGCGTCGCGTGAGGCAATGGCTTATTGGAATCAGGTTGATCTTTATATTGGAGGAGCAGAACACGCGACCGGACACTTACTTTATTTTCGTTTCTGGACAAAATTCCTGATGGATTTTGGTTTTATTGAATTTGCAGAACCGGCAAAAAAACTGATCAATCAGGGAATGATTCAGGGCGTTTCTAAAATTGTTTACCGGATCAATGGTTCCAATAAAATTGTTTCAAGAAATCTTCGCGATAAATACGAAACATCTCCAATACATGTCGACCTGAAGCTTGCAGACGGAGATGTGATCAATGTGGAAGAATTAAAAAAATGGAGAGATGATTTTGCATCAGCAGAATTTATTCTTGAAGAAGGTCAGCTGCTATGCACCAGTGAAGTGGGAAAAATGTCGAAGCGTTGGCACAATGTTGTAAATCCCGATGATCTCTGCGATTCGGTAGGTGCAGATACCTTGCGCTTGTATGAGATGTTTCTTGGTCCGCTCGAACAACACAAGCCCTGGGATACTAAAGGAATCGAAGGGACTTCCCGCTTTTTGAAAAAGTTATGGCGTTTATTCCATAATGAAAATGGATTTGCTGTGAGCGATGAAACTGCAAGTCCGGAGGAATTAAAAGCGCTGCACAAGGCTATTAAAAAAGTGGTGGAAGATATCGACAGATATTCTTTCAATACTGTAGTTTCTACATTGATGATTTGTGTAAATGAACTAAGCGATTTGAAATGCAATAAACGGTCTGTATTAAGTGAGCTGGTTGTTTTGGTTTCGCCTTATGCACCCCATATTGCGGAAGAGCTATGGAGCAAATTGGGTAATAGAAACAGCGTAAGTTTTGCAAAATTGCCGGAGTTTAATCCTGCATTTCTGGTTGAAGACAGTATTACCTATCCCATTCAGTTCAATGGGAAACTGCGTTTTAATCTTGACCTGCCATCAGCATTAACTCCTGCAGAAATTGAAAAGGAAGTGTTGGCCAACGAACAAACACAAAAATATCTTGAAGGCAAACTGCCTAAAAAGATAATTGTTGTGCCCAAACGAATTGTGAATCTGGTAGTTTAAAAATGACATACATGAAGCATTTAATAGTAGTGATTTTTGTTTTCCTGTTCGGGAGTGCAATTTCTCAAAGGGTTGTGTATTTGGAATATGTTCCTGAATCGGCGCCCGGTGCTGGCGATAATAAACTCATTGCGCATAATTCCGGATTAACACAGCCTGTTCAGTTCAATTGGTATCTTGGTGGTTACGGTCCGAGAGGGAATACGTCCATCATTGAGAATATAACACCGGGTTCGTATTCTGTAACTGTAATTGATTCTGCTTGTTTTACATTCTACGCAACAATGTATTTTACCAGTAATGCAGGATCAGTTCGAATGGTTGAAAATGTTGAAGCAGTACTGCCTACTCCTGGTAATAGCGATGGGAGTATTCGTTTTACCAGGCGCAATTATCAGGTAACGGATGAAATGGCATTCGGACCTACCGGTGGTTCGCAATTGACTACTACTGATACAGCATTTTTTAATTTGCCGGAAGATCAATACACATTTAATATTACACCGGCAGGCTCTCCATTCTACGGCGTGCGCAATGTTGTAAATCTGCAGAATCAACCACTCAATTCGCCATGTTACCATTTTGATAAAACACTCGTCGTTCAACCTCCAAGTAATTTTTGTATTGGGCAAATCAACGTCACAGGAAGTAACAGTCCCGAAACAAACTTCGAGTATTTTATTAATGTTCACGATTTCTCCATGGGTAGTGCCATACAGATGAATTCTAATTCTGCATTTGGTGCTGCTTATGGTTTATGTACAGGATTTTATTCGATTGAAACCAGGAATTGGAACAACAAAATGCAATACACCGATTATTTATTCCTTCAGCCTTCATCGTCTACTCCTTATGTTTGGAACAATCCTGATTCCATTTTGCCTGGAACAGATACAGTAGTTTTATTCCCAACGATGAATTGTGGAATAGTACAAGGTCCGCCAATCGATACGATGTTTATTTCCTCCATCGTTTCATTGGGGTCGGGGCAGTTTCAGTTTTCTGTTGCTGTTGTTCAGGCAGGAGACACTTCATTTATTCCTGCGGAAACACAGGTTGATACCACTCAGAATTTTTTCGTAGATCTCTCCATGTTTTGTGTCGATACTTCCCGAACTGTTACCGTTTTTGAACGCTACATGGTGTATTGGGGAGAAAGGATTATGTTATCTGTTCCGTCATTCACCAATTCATCTTCGGTAAGACTTTTTCCCAACCCAAGCCGGGAAAATGTAATGCTTGAATTCGATCTTTCTTCCAACCAATCCCTTCATTTTAGAATTGTAGATGTAAGTGGAAGGGAAATATATTTCGATCAGCAGAGTTATTCGCAGGGGAGAGGAATAAAAACAATTCAAATCTCCGATTGGGAATCGGGTGTTTATTTTGTTTCCGTCTATGACCACAATTCCTCTGTTCCGCTAGTAAGTGGATTGAAATTATTCAAGTATTGATTCAGGGAAAATTGCGTTCAAAATGGATTTTGAAGCTTAGCGTTTTTAATTTCATTATCCCCGCTCAACCCAATCTCCATGCTCTCGAATCAGGTCAATGAGGGCGTCGACAGCTTCATCTGAGGCGATGTTTTTACGTACGACTTCTTTCCCTTTGTACAGTGAAATTTTTCCAACACCTGTGCCTACATATCCATAATCAGCATCAGCCATTTCGCCCGGGCCATTAACGATGCATCCCATAATGCCGATTTTAACGCCTTTAAGGTGATCGGTAACTGCTCTGATCTTTTGGGTGGTTTCCTGAAGATCGAATAATGTTCTTCCACACGAAGGACATGAAATATATTCGGTTTTCGATATGCGTGTACGAGTAGCCTGCAGAGTACCGAAAACTGTTCGGTTGATAAGTTGCGGATTAGCGCATTCAACTGTTTTTACCCAAATACCATCACCAAAACCATCAAGCAATAAAGCTCCAACATCTGTTGCGCAATACAACTGGAAGCGCTCATCGTCAAGTTTTATATAATTGCGTTTGATGATACACGGCACATTGCAATTGCTTAACAGTAATTGAAAAAACATGCTTCGCAATTCAGGCATCGCATGTTCATTAAAGGTGTCGAGAATGAGCACACAATCGGTGCGATTGGAAATCTTACTGATGAATTCAACAGTAAGTGTTGCCAAATCTGCTGCAACAAAATTCAACTCAGGGTGTTTTTTTTCCGATTCAAAAAATTCATTGCCGCAAAAGAGCGGGTAAGTTCTTTCTCTTTCACTGCTGTTTTTCCAGGAACTTGAATTTAAAATAACGCCTAATGTGCCCGGAATTTCAAAATCAATAGAAGTATCGCCTGCGTATACATAATCGCATGCCTGGTCACTGAGGTTCCATTTATCGAGTTGTGCAGAATAGTTATACCCATACGGATACAAACTCGCAGGATTGATCTTTTCTCTTCCGGAAAGATCGGCAATAACCCGGGGAACATTTCTTGCACCAATGTTTATGACTTCATGGGTTGAACGACGCGTGTATTCGAAGGGATTGAATTTACCCTTTAAATCATCTACCGAAAAGTGGTGGGGAATGGTAGTGTGTCCACTGCGATTTTCGTATCGTTGTGCAAGTAGTCGGGCTACCGGCATTTCAAATTCAGGATCTTCAGTTAGAGAAACACGAATGGTATCACCAAGCCCGTCTTCGAGCAGCGTTCCGATTCCTACAGCAGATTTTATACGCCCATCTTCTCCGTCGCCTGCTTCGGTTACACCAAGGTGCAGCGGATAGTTCATGTTCTCCTTTTTCATTTTTGCCACCAGCAACCGATAGGCTTGCACCATTACCTGGGCGTTCGACGCTTTCATGGAGATAACGATGTCGTGGTAATCGTTCTCTCGACAAATGCGCAGAAATTCCATTGCTGATTCAACCATTCCAAGTGGTGTGTCGCCATACCTGCTCAGGATCCTGTCGCTCAAAGAACCGTGATTGGTTCCAATGCGCATCGCTGTGCCGTTTTGCTTGCAGATATTTACCAGTGGTGTGAACTTTTCTTTTATCCTTGCCAATTCCGCCTCGTAGGCAGCATCGGTGTATTCGATCTCTTCGAATTTTTTCTTGTCGGCGTAATTACCGGGATTCACCCTCACTTTTTCTACAATTCTTGCGGCGACTTCTGCTGCATTGGGAGTAAAATGAATATCTGCCACCAGCGGTGTATTGTAACCGCGCTTATGCAGTTGTTCTTTGATCTGTGAAAGATTTTCGGCCTCTTTTTTACTTGGTGCGGTTATCCTGACAAGCTCACATCCGGCTTCAATCATACGAATCGATTGCTCCACGGTTCCCTGCGTGTCCATGGTGTCGGTGGTGGTCATGGATTGAATACGGATGGGATTGTTTCCTCCAAAGCCGGTAGTACCAATTTTCACCTCACGCGTTGGGAAGCGATGGTAGGAAAATAGGTCGTCGCAGTATGCGAATCCTGCGTAATCGAATAGGTCGTGTTGCATGGCCGGAAAGAAGGAGACAAATATAGGCACAACAGGGAAACAGCAATTTTGTTCAATTCGACGGAAATCGTATTTTTAGCAAAACAATGCGATTGAGACCTTTACTTGCCACCCTCTTGTTTTTAACAAGTTTCGCCACCTTACATGCCCAGGAGGAAGTGTTTGATGTGGTTGAACAAAAAGCCCAGTTTCCGGGTGGTAACCACGCCTTATTGGGCTTCCTGAATCAGAATTTGCAATATCCTGAAGGAGCAAAAGCAGATGAGGCAGAGGGTAAGGTTTATGTTCAGTTTGTAGTATCCAGCAATGGAATGATCGATCCTCAATCAATAAAGGTCTACAAAAGCGTTCACCCTTTATTGGACAAGGAAGCTATTCGTCTGGTTTCCATCATGCCTGCATGGAAACCTGCTAAAAACAACGGAGTCCCGGTTGCTTCACGTTATATGCTTCCTATCACGTTTAAATTGCTTTAAATCTCCTGGACTATTTGCTCCGATTTATTTCTCCACAGCTTCTACTCCCGGAAGACTTCCGCTTTCGATGTATTCCAGTAAGGCGCCGCCGCCTGTAGATACATAACTTACTTTTTCTCCCAAATGGTATTTGTTAATGGCGGCAACGGAATCTCCTCCACCAATAAGTGAATAAGCTCCTTTTTCAGTGGCATCAACAATTGCTTCTGCAACCGATTTGGTGCCGTTTTCAAATTTGCTCATCTCAAAAACACCCATCGGACCATTCCATAAAATAGTTTTTGATGCGGCGATCACTTCTGCGTAATTTTTTTCGGTCTTCCCGGAAATATCCAGTCCCATCCAACCCGCAGGAATTTTATCGATGTCACAAATCTGCGTATTCGCCTCATTGGAGAAATTATCTGCACATACGGCATCTACCGGGATATGAATTTTCACGCCTTTAGCTGCAGCATCGGCAAGAATTTGTTTTGCAGTATCCAGACGATCATTTTCCACCAGCGAGTTTCCAACGTTTCCGCCTTGCGCTTTTACAAATGTAAATGCCATTCCCCCGCCAATAATAATGTGATCAGCCTTATTGATGAGCTGTTCAAGAATCATGATTTTATCGGAAACTTTTGCTCCTCCCATTACTGCGGTGAACGGACGCATAGTGTTGTTAAGGACTTTATTTATTGAAGAAAGTTCTCCTGCCATTACATAGCCAAACATTTTTGCTTCCGGAAAAAATTGAGCGATGATCGCTGTAGAAGAATGCGCGCGGTGAGCAGTGCCAAAAGCATCGTTTACGTATACGTCTCCATGCTTTGCCAGTTTTTGTGCGAACGCAACATCCCCTTTTTCTTCTTCTTTGTAAAAGCGCAAATTTTCAAGGAGGATTACTTCGCCTGGCTTAAGTTGTGAGGTAAGATAATTTGCTTCTTCACCAATACAATCGCCGGCAAACTTCACTTCTACAGAAAGTTTTTTGCTTAGATCGTCAACAATATGTTTAAGTGAAAATTTTTCTTCCGGACCATTTTTCGGCCTTCCCAGATGCGACATCAGCACAACAGCACCCCCGTCTTTCAGGATTTTTTTCAAGGTAGGAATGGCAGCTTTAATGCGAGTATCGTCGGTGATGTGAAAATGAGCATCAAGCGGCACATTGAAATCCACGCGGATCAATGCGCGTTTTCCGGCAAAATTAAATTGGTCAACAGTCTTCATTCGATTCGGATTGAGGCCCCAAAAATAAAGGAAATATTTGCCCGACGAAGATGGAATTGTCAACAAAAGGTATGCGTTTGCAACGTGTTAAAATAGCTATCTTTAACCCGTGAAATTTTCAGCAATAATAGGTCAGAATGCCACCAAAGAACGCTTTCTCCGTTCCGCCCGCGATGGCAGGGTTAGTCATGCTCAGCTGATTGCAGGTCCTGAAGGCTCAGGTACACTTCCTTTGGCGCTGGCTTATGCGCAATATTTACTTTGTTCCAATAAGCAGGAAAACGACTCCTGTGGTACATGCTCGTCTTGTATCCGTGTTTCAAAACTTGAACATCCCGATCTTCATCTTTCTTTTCCCATTGTAAAAGAAGGCACGAAAGTGGAGAAATCCGATGATCGTATTGCAGAGTTTCGAAAGGTTTTTCTCGAACAGCCCTATATGCCGCTTCGGCATTTTTTATCGGAACTCGAAGAAGAAAGTAAACGTCCGCTGATCGGGACAGAAGAAGCGGGAGCCATTATTCATAAACTGAACTATAAATCCTATGAGGGGGAATACAAAATTCTTGTCATGTGGATGGCTGAGTTCATGAATGAAGTGGCTGCAAATAATTTGCTGAAAATAATCGAAGAACCTCCGGATAACACAGTTTTCCTTCTTATTGCGGAAAGCACGGAAAGCATTCTTCCTACAATTTTGTCGCGTACGCAACTCATCAAAGTCCCTGCGTTAACCGACGATGAAATGATGTGGGTATTAACCGAGGGGCACTCTATTCCGGAAGAGGAAGCGTACAATATTACCATGCTTGCCGAAGGGAATTATTGGGCAGGGCTTTCCATGGTTCTTGATCTTGAAGATTCAGGGTTCAGCATGCAAACATTCCGTGCATGGATGCTTTTGTGCCACAAAAAGGATATCGCGGGATTGATTTCCTGGAGTGATGAAATGGCTTCGCTCACAAGGGAACAGCACAAAAACTTTGTGCGCTATGCCTTGCATATTTTCAGGCAATGTATCATTGGTGCATACACCAATAATGAGCTATTGCGCGCAAGGGAAGATGAACGGGATTTTATTTCGAAATTCTCTCAGTTTGTGCACGGATACAACATCGTTGCGCTTATGGAAGAATTTAACAAATCGCATTATTATCTCGAGAGAAACGCCAATCCCAAACTGGTTTTCATCAACCTTTCGTTTAAGGTTACTGCCCTGATGTTCCCAAAGAAATAAGCCTTTTTTTGCGCATAATAGGCGATTGCCTTCGTCTGCTATTTTTCGAATGGAATATGCCGCTTTTTCGTACATTTGGACTTTCAACAAAAAACCACCAAAACAATGGGATGTGAGAGTTGCTCAAGCAAGGATGGAAGTCCTTCCGGATGCCGGAACAACGGTCTTTGCAGTACTGGTGGGTGTAACAAGCTGGAAGTTTTCGACTGGTTGGCCAATATGGAATTGCCTGCAGGGCATAAGCCATTCGACCTTGTAGAAATCCGGTTTAAGAATGGTCGCAAGCATTTTTTTAAGAATACACAACACCTTCCGCTCCATACCGGTGATGCAGTTGCCGTTGAGGCAAGCCCCGGTTACGATGTGGGAGTTGTCACCCTTACCGGTGAATTGGTAAAAATGCAAATGCAGCGCCGAAACGTTTCACCCGAGTCCAGCGAACTGCGTAAGATCATGCGCAAAGCCAATGAGGCTGATATCGAAAAATGGAAAGAAGCTCGTTCGCTCGAATACGAAACCATGCACAAGGCCCGCAAAATGGCAATTGATCTTGGTCTCGAAATGAAAATCAGCGATGTTGAGTATCAGGGCGATCGAACAAAAGCTACGTTTTACTATACCGCAGAAGGTCGCGTCGATTTTCGTGAGCTGATCAAGGTGATGGCTGAACAATTCAAAGTGCGTATCGAAATGCGCCAGATCGGCGCACGTCAGGAAGCGTCACGCCTCGGTGGAATAGGCTCATGCGGTCGTGAATTGTGCTGCTCAACCTGGCTTACCGATTTCAGAACAGTGTCCACCAGCGCTGCCCGTTACCAACAACTTTCACTGAATCCGCAAAAACTTGCCGGACAATGCGGGAAGCTGAAGTGCTGCCTCAATTACGAGTTGGATATGTACCTGGAAGCTTACAAGGAGTTTCCGGATAACAGTATCCGCCTTCAGCTGAAAAACGGGTATGCCGCCCACGTAAAAACAGATATTTTTAAACGCATGATGTGGTACGCCGCCCCGGGTGAGTTTGGTATTACCAATATCGTAGGATTAAAAATAGATCGCGTCAAAGAAATTATTGCCCTGAATAAAAATGGTCAGCAGGTTGATGATCTGAAAGGCTTTGTTGAAGTGGTTGAAGTTGTAAAAGAACCCGATTTCGACAATGTTGTGGGTCAGGATTCACTTACCCGATTTGATGAAAAACGGAATAAGAAAAAAGGACGTCACAAAGACCGCCGTAAAGACGGAAAAGGTGGCGTGCAACAACAAAATACACAAGGTCAGAACCAAGGGAAACCTCAAGGTCAAAACCGTCCGCAGCAACAAGGGCAACAACACCAGCGTTCGCAACACCCGCATAATCGTCCGCAACAAAAACAACAGGGAGAGCAGGGGCAGCAAAATCAGCAAGGAGGACAGCCCAAGCAAAATCAGCAAGGACAAGGTGGTCAGGGTCAGCGTCGCGATAACAAAAACCGGAATCGCGGACCGCGTCGCGATAATCGTCCCCCTAAAAATGATCAGCCCACTACCTGATGATGAGAATTCGCTTTTTTGTTCCGCTTCTTTTTGTGCTGACACTTGCATCGTGTGGCGACAAACCTTTTTTCCAGCAGAATACAGCTATTGAAGACCAAAGCTGGAACTGGAATGAACCGGTGAGTTATGAAGTGCAGGTCGATGATACGGTAAGCAGCTATAATTTCTACCTCGATTTGCGCGTGACAAAGAGTTACGAATAC
Organism: Flavobacteriales bacterium UBA2798; assembly: GCA_002351955.1. Classification (GTDB taxonomy): domain Bacteria; phylum Bacteroidota; class Bacteroidia; order Flavobacteriales_D; family UBA2798; genus UBA2798. The sequence continues at coordinate 69,776 of DEHO01000076.1, read as the reverse complement.
AGTAATATCTATGTGTTTTTTACAACGGTGTTCCCGGATGGAAAAACTGCACGCGATACCATTCAGGCTAATTTGCAGGATGAATTTGGAAACTGGTATGGAAAACCAACCGGATCATTAGTCGATAACCGGATTTTATTCGGACCTAAACGCGTATTTCCTGTTGCAGGGAAATATGGTTTTACAATTGAGCAGGCAATGCGGGAAAAAGACCTTACCGAAGTTGCTGATGTAGGATTACGGATTGAACGAAGCAAGAAGTAATGGCAAAAGAAAATTCAGAAAAGAAATCAGTTGACAGCGGTTTAGGGAAACGCGGTAAACGAATGGTTCTGGCCATATGGTGGATGATTGCTTTGGGGCCAATCGTGTCGGTGTGGTTGGTTATGTTTTTTGTTTCAATGGGAAATCTTCCATCATTCGATGAATTGGAAAACCCAAGCAGCAACGAAGCAACCATGATCATTTCCGGCGATGGTCAAATTCTTGGGAAATATTTCAAAGAAAACCGTACCAATGTAAAATACAATCAGATTTCCCGCTTTGTTATCGATTGTCTGGTTGCTACAGAAGATGAAAGGTATTACGATCATTCAGGAATAGATTTTAAAGCACTGCCACGCGTGTTTTCAGGTGCAATTACCGGGAACACCAACAGAGGGGGAGGAAGTACGATTACCCAGCAGTTGGCAAAAATGCTTTTTCACGATAAAGCAAAAAGCACGCTCGAAAGGGTAAAACAGAAATTACAGGAGTGGGTAATTGCTGTGCGATTGGAACGGGCGTATACTAAGGAAGAGATCATTACGATGTATCTCAATAAATTTGATTTTGTAAACAACGCGGTAGGAATTCATTCTGCAGCCAGAGTATATTTCAATACCACTCCTGATTCGCTGAAAATTCATGAAGCGGCCTTGTTGGTGGGAATGTGCCAAAACCCGGCAATGTATAATCCCAAACGTTTTCCTGAGCGTGCAATGAAGCGTCGGGAAATTGTGTTGTATCAGCTTATGCGTAGTTCCGAAAATCCATTGGTAAAAACAAAAATTACCCGTGAACAGTACGACTCACTTCGGGTATTGCCTATAGAACTTGATTTTCAATCGACCGATCACGTAGAAGGTCCTGCACCTTATTTCCGTGAAGAATTGCGTAAGGAGCTGACTGCGCTTTTTGAGAAAAAAGATGAAAACGGGAATTTTGTTTACCATAAGAAAGATGGTTCTCCCTATAATATTTACAACGACGGATTACGAATCTACACTACACTCGATTCGCGCATGCAACGGTATGCTGAATGGGCTGTTGCTGAACATCTGGGTAAGGAGTTGCAGATCGATTTTGACAAGGACAATAAGCGCTGGAAGAATCCACCTTTTTCCAATGATATTACAAAAGAAAAAGGAGACTCCCTGATATTGGCATCTGTTCATCGCTCTAAACGATACAGAATTTTGTCCGGTAAGTTGTGCGGAAATTGCGAGCGTACTAAAGACATGGCCAAAAAAGGCGATTTTCATATTTGTGGATTTTGCGGTGATTCACTTGCGTATCGGACAGAAAACGAGATCGACAAAATTTTTAATACACCAACGAAAATGCGGGTGTTTACCTGGAGAAAACCAGGAAATGAATTCGATACACTGATGAGTCCGCGCGATTCAATTATCTATTACAAACGGTTTTTACAAGTGGGAATGGTGTCGATGGATCCGCATACCGGATTTATTAAAGCATGGGTTGGCGGACCAAATTTCAAACATTTCCAATTCGATCACGTGCAGGTTGGTAAACGACAGGTTGGTTCAACATTCAAGCCATTTGTTTATGCAGCAGCATTCCGCGATCGTGTGTTAAGTCCATGTTCTACTGCTCCTGATATTGAACATTGTATCGAAGTTCCATTGAATGCAAGAACAAACAAATTGTGGTGTCCGCGTAATGCAGGAGTAAAATATACCGGCGAGCAAATCCCCTTATTCTGGGCGCTTGCAGCATCAATGAATAACATCACGGCGTTTATCATGCAAAAGGAAAAACCTGCTTTGGTAATCAAACTGGTTGAGGATCTTGGAATACCAAAAGGGTATCTCGATCCTGTTCCTGCAATTTGTTTGGGCGTATGCGATCTTTCCGTATTACAAATTGTTGCTGCGCAGAGTGCATTTGCAAATAAGGGAGTTTACATCAAACCCATGATGTACACCCGAATTGAAGATCGTCAGGGAAATGTTATTCTCGATGTTCAACCCGAAACCAATGAGGCGATGGATGAGCATACGGCTTATGCAATGCTCGAGATCATGAAAGGAGCAACAAGTGGTGCAATAAATCCGTTTACAGGAAAGGTTGCCGGAACAGCTTTGCGTATGCGTAGCGGAAAACCTTATGGCGGAATTAAAACAGCAGTAGCAGGTAAAACGGGAACAACTCAGAACAATTCCGATGGTTGGTTTATTGGTTTGACACCTGATCTTGTTACCGGAGTTTGGGTGGGTTGCGAAGATCGTTCAGTTCGTTTTTCCAGAACCGATCTTGGTCAGGGCGCGAATACTGCAATGCCGGTTTGGGGTTATTATATGAAAAAGGTGTATGCAGATAAGCAGTTAAAAATTTCTACATCCGATTTCGAACGACCTGATGATTTCCCTGAGCAGTTTTTGAATTGTCGCGAAGGAAAAGGGATGGCTAGCATCTGGAATGAAATTAATTTTCTTGAAGTGGAAACAGATCAATACGAACCTGAAAGTAATGGAGGTTCCATTGAAGACGATAATAAAGAATTCGAATAACATGAATAAAAAAGTTGCAGATGCGCACGAGGCTATTCGCGATATTGAGGACAATATGGTTCTTGCTCTTGGAGGATTTGGTTTATGCGGAATTCCGGAGAATTGCATTGCAGCTCTCGTTGAAAAGGGCGTGAAAGGATTAACCTGTATTTCCAATAATGCAGGAGTGGATGATTTTGGAATCGGACTCATGTTGCAGCAAAAGCAAGTGCGCAAAATGATTTCCTCCTATGTGGGAGAAAACGCAGAATTCGAACGTCAGCTATTGAGTGGTGAGCTGGAGGTGGATTTAATTCCGCAAGGAACATTGGCAACACGATTGATGGCTGCAGGTTATGGAATGCCTGTAATATTTACTCCTGCCGGTGTAGGTACAGAAGTAGCACAGGGAAAGGAAGTACGCAATTTCAATGGTAAAGATTATTTGATGGAGTATGCTTTCGATCCTGCTTTTTCTATTGTGAAAGCATGGAAAGGTGATACACACGGTAATCTTGTTTTTCGTGCAACATCACGCAATTTTAATCCACTGGTTGCAATGGCAGGAAAAATTACCATCGCCGAAGTAGAAGAACTTGTTCCTGCAGGCGAATTGAATCCCGATCATATTCACTTACCCGGTATTTACGTACATCGAATTTTTCAGGGTAGCAGTTATGAGAAACGAATTGAGCAACGTACTTTCCGCAAAAAGTCGTAATACAAACACTTTACAAAAATGGCACTCGATAAGAATCAAATAGCACAACGTATTGCCCGCGAAGTCCGCGATGGTATGTACGTGAACCTGGGAATCGGAATCCCTACTTTGGTTGCAAATTATATTCCGGATGGAGTAAATGTTGTTTTGCAATCAGAGAACGGATTGTTGGGGATTGGTCCTTTTCCATTCGAAGGCGAAGAAGATCCTGATCTGATCAATGCAGGTAAACAAACCATTACAACTGTTCCGGGATCTGCCTTTTTTGATTCAGCGCTTAGTTTCGGAATGATCCGTGCAGGTAAAGTGGATCTCACCATTTTGGGTGCAATGGAAGTTGCCGATAATGGAGATATTGCAAACTGGAAGATACCCGGGAAAATGGTGAAGGGGATGGGTGGAGCAATGGATCTGGTTGCTTCTGCAAAAAACATCATCGTTGCAATGCAACACGTCAATCCTAAAGGAGAATCTAAATTATTACCGGCCTGTACACTCCCGATTACCGGCGTTCGCTGCGTAAAGAAAATTGTAACTGAACTTGCCGTACTGGAGGTAACTCCCAATGATGGTTTTCGATTGATTGAACGCGCTCCAGGTGTAAGTGTCGACGAAATCAAACAAAAAACAATAGGCCGTTTGATCGTGGAAGGCGATGTTCCGGAAATGAAGTTTTAAACGAATGAACCGGATTGTAACATTCCTTTTTCGAAATGAGTCGTTAGTTTTATTTTCGGTTTCCCTTCTTTTTGCGTCTTCTTTTTTTTTCCTGGGTCATTTTGTAACCATCGATGGCCCTGCCCATGTTTACAATGCGGAATTGATCGCAGGAAAACTGTTTGGAAATAATCCACTGGTTGATTCGTACTATTCCTGGAATAGTGATTTTGTTCCAAACTGGCTTGGACACTTCTTGCTTTTGGTATTTAAATTATTCTTCTCTGGTAGCACCGCAGAAAAATTACTGCTCAGTCTGTATTTATTTGGAATGGTTTTTTCATTGAGGTATTTGATCCAATCCTTCAATCCGGCGAATGGGTTGTTGGCATTGCTGTCAATTCCTTTTGTATTTAATACATTTCTCTATTACGGTTTTTATAATTTTTGTCTATCGCTCATTTTTGTTTTTTGGATCAGCGGATTTGTTGTTCGAAACATTGAAAAATGGACTTTAAAAAGGTATTTTCAATTAAGTATTCTTTTACTCTTGTCCTTTTTCGCTCATTTAAGTGGGTTTATAATAGTTGGAATATTCTTATTTGCATTTGTGTTGTTTCGGTTGCTACAAAAGTTATTTACACGTTCACCGTTTTTCTTGAATGAGGTTCGGAGTTCACTTTTTATAACTGTTGCGTGTTTGCCCGCCTTTTCATTGTTTCTCATTTATTGGTTAGGTCATCACAACGACGGCGAATTATCTTATAAAAGTGCCAGCGAGATTTTCGATTATTTCATTTCAGGAACACCTCTGATTGCGTATGGGCAATCTGAGGTGATTTGGACAGGAAAACTTGTTCTTTTACTTGCAGGTGGTGTGTTTGGTGTTTTGCTTTACCGTAGCATAAGACGTAAATTCTTTGATAAGAGTGACTTTTTATTGGTGATAGGGGTCGTTGTTATTGCGCTAAGTTTTTTGCTTCCCGACAGTGATTCAAGAGGTGGGTATATGACCTTGCGTCTGGTATTGATCAGCTTTATGTTTTTGGTTGCATGGCTGGGAACTCAAAAAATGCAGGGAATTCTCCAGCTAAGTTTGATTTCAGCTTTTTTGATCCTTTCAGTTTTACACATTCGGATGCGATTGGGTTCACAACGAGTGTTAAATGAAATCGCAAATGAAATGGGTCAGGCTTCAACATTTGTGAACGAAGGAAGTGTTATTCTTCCGGTGCACAGGCCTGCCGACTGGGATTGGCTTACGGCTCATATGAGCAATTATATATGCGCTGATAAATCGTGTGTTGTTTTGGAAAATTACGAGGCGCCACAGGATTATTTCCCGTTGAGGTATTCTGAAAATCTTCCTCAGAATGTAGTTTATTCTTACTCAAAAGAAACTTATTGTTCTGATGTTATTTCCAAATTGAATTCAGGAATTTTTTCTGTACAGTATCTTTTAGAATTTGGAACAGATCTTAATTTTGAATATCCATGTGAATCAGTTTTTAAAGAATATTCAGATAGTTTGTTTAAGCCAATTTATTCTGGAAAATTTGTTAAGCTTCATCAACTTAAATAATTGATATGCCTGCTAAGAGCAATGCACGGATTTTTAAGCAAAACCATCCCTACCATTATTGGTTTGAAATTTTGCTTTTATTCCTTGGGATTGCCTTGATGTCGGGAATTTTATTTGAGCATCGATGGTTCATGACATTCGATGGTCCTGCACATGTTGGGAATGCGAGAATCATGACAGCTTTGATAAGTGGAGATCCGGCTGGAATTGGCGGATATTATAAGTTTACAACCTTTCCTCAGCCAAACTGGACTGGCCATTTTGTGATGATGGTGTTTTCATTTTTTTTAAATGGTGCAGCTGCAGAAAAAGCGACTTTGTTCGTGATATTGATAGCAATGGTGTTTTCATTTCGCTACTTGCTGAGATCATTTGATAATTACAATAACGCCCATTCGCTATTGATTCTGCCGGTATGCTTTGGAATGTTTTTTTATTACGGATCGTATAATTTTTGCTTTTCAGTAGTTTTTTTATTGCTTTCTATCGGGTATTTGCAACGATCAATTTCACGGCTTGATCCCGGACGAATTTTTATGATTTTCATTTTATCGGGTTTGACCTATTTCTCACATTTATCTGCACTTCCCGTTCTTGCATTGATATCTGCTGGAATTATAGCATTCCATGCCCTGGAAGCAGGAAAGTATGCTATTGTGTTATCCTCTAAAATTTATTTTCGGAAACAAGTTCTGATTCTTATTCCTCATCTGCCATTTATAATTCTGGTTTACATTTACCAGCAAAAATTTGGTAGCGATAATTATCAGTATTTAAGCTTTTCTGAAATTCTTCAATTTATTATTGATGGGCAGTACTTAATAGGATTTGGGTTTTCAGAATTAGTTTATACCCGGTCGATTACCATAATGTTGTACAGTGTTACACTTTTGACCATTATCAGTAGAATATATCAGTGGAAAGGTGCAGTTAAGGATATTCGGCTTAAAGATGTTTTTTTTATCGCCTCTGTATTGGTTTTATTACTTGTTTTTATCCTCCCCGATAGCGATACAAAAGGCGGAATGGTTACGACACGATTACTGACTTTTCATGCTCTATTCCTTGCAATTTGGCTTTGTTTGGGAAATACTCCATCATGGGCACGGAATTTGTTTCCCATTGCAGTTTTGGCCATAACCTATTTTAAAGCGACTGAGCTATCAAGCCAATCTAAATACCAACGAGAACTTGCAGGAGAAATTGAAAGGGCAGCACAATTTATTGCTCCGGGCGACGTTGTTTTGCCGGTGAATAGGGGTGATAATTGGCTTACTGTAAATCATCCAATGCTCCTTGGGGCAGATAAACCTGTTGTAGTTTTGGAGAATTACGAAGTATGGCATGGCTATTTTCCGCTAAGTGATGCAAATCAATCTCCATTGGCTGCTTTTCCACCCCGGCATCGGGAATGGTTCTGTAATGAGCTTGCACCTGCCTTGTATTCAGGCAAGTTTGTTCCGGATCATATATTTATCCAGGAATCCAGCCATATTTTTCCCTGTGAAAGTGATTTGAATTTATTCATCGAAAAGAACTATGTTTTGAAATATTCTTCCCAAGTTTGTAGATTATATTCTTTAAGACCAAATGAGTAAGAAAAAAGTCGCAGTTATTGGTGCCGGTCCTGCAGGAATCACAGCAGCCTATGAACTTGCAAAAGCAGGAGTAGAAGTGCATGTTTACGAAGCTGGTCCAAGAGTAGGCGGACTTGCTCAAACAATAGAGTTGTGGGGACAAAAGGTTGATATTGGTCCGCATCGTTTTTTCAGTAACGATACAAGGGTGAATAAACTCTGGCTGGAAGTTGCCGGGAAGGATTATAAAATGGTAGATCGCCTTACACGGATTTACTATAAAAAGAAATTTTTCTACTACCCGCTAAAACCATTTGATGCGCTTTTTAAACTCGGTATAGGTACTGCAACTGTTTGCATGGCCAGCTATATGAAAGAACGGGTTTCACCTACAAAACCGGATGGCTCGTTTGAAACATGGGTGACTTCCCGATTTGGAAAAAAATTATACAGCATTTTTTTTAAAACCTATACTGAAAAATTGTGGGGAATTCCCTGTCATGAACTTGATGCAGATTTCGCTGCTCAACGAATAAAAAAACTTTCGTTATGGGAGGCTGTAAAAAATGCTGTTGTAGGAGGAAAAGGCAATAAACATAAAACGCTTGTCGATCAATTCGCCTACCCAACAGGTGGAACGGGTATGATCTATGAGCGAATGGAACAATTTGTAAATGCGAATGGCGGAAAAGTAATTCTTAACTCACCTGTAAAACGTGTACTCACCCAAAACGGAGGAGCCATTGCTGTTGAGTTGGAAAATGGTTCTACCGAAAAGTACGATGAAACAATTTCATCAATGCCGTTTTCATTGATGGTATCCCGCCTTCCCGATGTTCCTGATACTATTCGCGAGAAGGTAAATGCATTAACTTATAGAAATACTATCATTGTCTTTCTTAATGTTGAAGCAAAGAATCTTTTTCCGGATAACTGGTTGTATGTTCATGCATCCGATTTGCAGATGGGGCGAATTACCAATTTCAGAAACTGGGTTCCGGAGATTAATTGTGGTAAGGATTCATGCATAATTGCGATCGAATATTGGTGTTACAATGAAGATCAGATGTGGAATGATTCCAACGAAAAATTGATCGAATTGGGTACCCAGGAATTACTGAAAACAGGATTAATTGGTAATGCAAAGATTTCGGATGGTTTCGTTTATAAAATCCCACGTTGTTATCCGGTTTATTCACGGGGTTATAAAGACAATTTAAAGCCTGTTGAAGATTACCTCACCACCTTAAAGAATCTGCATGTAATTGGTCGTTATGGTGCGTTTAAATACAACAACCAGGATCATAGCATTCTAATGGGCTTAATGGCAGCCGAAAATATTGTAAAGGGAACTAATCATAATCTTTGGGAGATTAATACAGATTATGAAGATTACCAGGAAAAATCGACCATTACTGCTACAGGACTTTCATCTGAATAATTTTTGTTTCGCTTTAGAAACCAATAATAAACTTAAACCCGGCCAACCTGCAATATGGTGATGCAACGTTTTCCTAAGTCTATTGTTTTAGGTTTGCATTTGGGTTTGCTGCTTTTGGCGTTTGCAGTTTCTGTTTATGTTCGAATGCCAAATTTCAATCAGCCCCTTGGAAGGCATCATGAATGGATAACAGCGCATACCTTATTGACATTAAAAATTTGGGAACATGGCGGCGGACCTGAAAACTATTATTTTTCTCCTGTATATATATATGAAGGCGAGCAAAATAAAAGTATCGGCATTTTAGGTGGAGTTTCGGATAAGAAGGGTGATTTTTACTACGTGTCTTATCCTCCTTTTGCTTTTATACTTCCCTATTACGCTTTGAAAATTGTTGGAGCGCCTATGAGTGTTGCATCGATTCAGATATTTGGATTTGCACTGCATCTCATTACTGCCTTGGTGTTTTATTTATTGTTGCTTACTGTTTTTAACAGAAAGTTTAGAGAGGGTGTTTTCCTGCCAGCTGTAATCGGCTATTTGTTTTACCTCTTTTCCGCCGGGAATTTGTGGTTTCACTCCAATGTTTATTTTGTAGATGTGCTGATTCAATTTTTTGTGTTTGTTCAGCTTTTACTGTTTTTAAAAATCCGAAAGAGCGAATTCGGAAATAAAAAATGGCATTGGATTCTGTTTTTTGCGGTGAATTTTATTGCCATTTATACTGAATGGCTGGGCTTATTTGTTGCTTTTGTTTTTGGTTTAATTGCAGTTGTTAAATGGATTTCAGATAGACAAATTAAGTGGGTTATTTCCGGAACACTTTTGTTGCTTTCTGCAGGATTTTCTTTAGGATTAACAGTCTATCAATATTCATCCATATCCGGTTTTGACAATTTGTATAAGGTATCAGTTACCAAGTATGAGTTGCGTAGTGGTTATTCGGGCGAACAAGGTTCTGAACACGGCTTTAGCATGTCGAATCCTGAATCTTACAAGAATCTGAGGGTTCATAATGACCGCAACTACCGATTTACATTACAGGCACTGATTGTTGTAGGGATTTTGTCTTTGTGTATTGCCATTTACCGGAGAAAGTGGTTCACTGCAGATCAGTATTTTATTTTGGCAGTATTACTTGCGGGAATTATTCTGCATTTGTTATTGTTCTTTAATTTTAATGCTGTACATGATTTTTCTACCCTCAAGTCTGGTACATTTTTTATTCTGCTATTGACATTTTCATCTGCCGTAGTATTGGATTTCGTCCAGTCGTTTGGTCGAAACGTAAAAATCATTTCAACCGCAGTGCTTTCAGTTTTTTTGTTCTCAAAATTACTGGGGAATTACAATCATTATATGGATGAAAATTCACCTCTTAATTTGAATTATTATTCTTCAAATGTGGGTAATGCAATTTATCATTATGCAAATGAGGATGAAATGGTTTTTGTAGACTCCTGGATTTTACCGGAGTGTATGTATTATGCTGAAAGAAATTATCATTCAAAATCTTCCATAAATGATGCTTTAGGTTTGATGCGGGAGTGGAATATCCGGAAAGGATTATTTATCTACACAAAAGCTACTGATGCTCCTGTAGATATTTACAGGATTTTCATTGAGGGAGATAGTATTCAGGTTAAATAATAAAACAGTTTAGAATGGGTAGTATTGATATTTCAGTTGTTGTTCCGGTATTCAATGAGAAAGACAATGTTGGTTTACTTGTGAACCGGATAATCGCTGCTTTGAAAACGATTTCTTCAAGCTATGAGTTGATTTTAGTGGATGATGGTAGCAGTGACGGAACTTTTGATGTCATTGAAAAATTAAATGTTGAATTTCCTGAACTGAAAGCAGTTTCCTTATCCCGAAATTTTGGTCATCAGGTTGCGTTGACTGCCGGACTGGAGCATGCTTCAGGAAACTATATTATTACATTGGACGGTGATTTGCAGCACCCGCCTGAATTAATCCCAACCTTAATTGCTGAAGCAGAAAAGGGATATGATATTGTAAATACAATCAGAGGAGAAACAGCAGATGCAACAGTGCTGAAGAATGTTACTGCAAAAGGGTTTTATCAATTAATAAATTTTGTTTCGGATGTAACAATTGTTCCGGGTGCAGCAGATTTCAGATTGATGACCCGTAAAGCCTTAAATGCGTTTTTACAGATTCCCGAACGTGATCGCTTTACAAGAGGATTAGTGAGTTGGATGGGTTTTGAACAGTGTTTTGTTCCGTTTTCTGCCGATAAGCGGCATTCGGGCAAATCAAAGTATAATTTTCGGAGAATGATTCGATTCGCCTGGGATGGTGTTACGTCGTTCTCCTCCCGGCCATTGCGTATTTCATTTTATATGGGGCTGATTGCTTCCGGATTCGGTTTGTTGTATGCTATATATGCAATTATTGCAAAAGTATCGGGAAATGTGGTTGAGGGTTGGACTTCATTGCTTATTGTCGTTTTACTTATGGGAGGAATACAGTTGATCTCAATTGGAATAATTGGCGAATACCTGGCCCGTGTATTTACTGAAAGTAAACGACGACCGCTTTATTTTATAAAACGTAAAGTAGGAGAGGTACAAAAATCTGATCAGTCAGCAATCTGACTATTTCGGGAATGGAATATTGTTAAGTGTCCAGACCGAGTTTTCATTTTTTCGTAATACGATAACATTGGGTTTCTTTAGAAAGAGATGATCAACTTCAAACTCTTCTTTGTTATCTGGACCTTTTAATACAATGTCAATTCTCTGCGTGGTATCTTCTATAACGAATTGAGCGCAAAATGTAGTCTTGCCATATTCCTGTACCGGAAATGAAAACAAACATCTTTCATAAATCCATTTCACATTTCCTCCTTCGGGTAATGAAGTCTGAATTATAACAACATTGTTCAATGCGATTGGTCCTGAAGTCCAGAAATATTCAAACCCAACTTCATAGGTAGAATCTTTTCGAAGCGTGTTTTCAGGTATTGTCATTNNCTTTATAGGTTTTTGTTTGCCCATGATACCGTCCATTTGAATAAAATCCTGCCCATTTCAATGAGTCTTCAAAATTTTCCCAATGGAACTCATTGTTTATGGATTGATCAATAAATACATCTTGATAGGAAATTAAAGTGTCGGTATTGTTTTTGAATTTCGCATACGTAAAATCTGGATCCTCCATCAGGAGATCCTTTGGATAGAGAAGATAGAGGCCGGTAGATTCGTCGGTTTGAATTGGATGCAAAAGTTTCTTTATTCGAAGTTCTTCTTCCCATAAACGCTCTCCGCCATAATAAACCAACAGTGGTTTGTCAGGCGATAAAACCGCTCTCATTCTTTTTTCAATTTGAGCAGGACCAAAAACTCTCATATAATCCATCGACTGTTGAAAGGATGTCCTGCCCATCATAACTCCAAAAATGGGTTTCTTTAAGTAGTAACTCAGTAGAAAACATTTCCGGATAGTTTCAGGCGACGCTTCTTTACCGAAAATTTCTGAACCAATATGGAAATAGGGAAGAGTCATTATTGCCTGAGCATCGTAATCCGAAGCAAGCTTTATCAGGTTTTGTTCGGAGTCGAAAAGATGCTCGGATTCGAAACAGTTTTTTGCCATTAAAAAGGGCTTAATGCTTTGGTGGTAGGGAAGTCCCTCAATAAAAAACAGCGATATTCCGATGATACAAACTGAAGTCGAAACAATTCTTTTTAGTTTATTTTCAGTTCTGCTTTTTTTCCACCAATAGTAAAGTATCGTTACAGAAAGAAGGGTGCTAACGTAATAGAAAACCCAGGCAAATCTTCCCAGTCCACGGAATTGTTTTACAGGCGTGATGTAATCAAGAAGCTTTGGAAATATATTGAATGGAATTCCAAAAGAAAATAACAGGATGAGAATAGCCGGAAGAATATATGGCCTGACATGAAAAGGCACGGTGTTGCTGATTGCAGACTGAATAGATCGGGTTTTGAATAATTGAATGAATAGCGAAAGAAAAACTGCAAAAACAGCCACAGTGGCAGTAATACCAATATAGGACCATCCCTCCCAGGAGCCGGGGTTGGTTGATTCGAACATTGAGTGAAAAAATGTATTTAACGGTGGGTGGCTTGGCAAAAAGACGGATCGCATCGATGCTGTATAGTCAAACAAACCTGTTGGATCTGTTGGACGGTCTGTGATCGTGTCGGTTAATTTAATAAAGCTGAAAAAAATAATTACCGGCAGAACAGAGAATCCAATATTCCAAAGTTGTGATTTCAATCCTTTCTCTCTTTGTGTTATTCCAATTACAATAAATGAAAAAAGATAGAACAATACAATCATAAAGCCTAAGTAGGCATGAATGAAAAACCAGAATAGGGGATTAATGATCAAAAGTATTTTTAAGAATCTACTCGGGTTTTCGAGGTAACAAATGAGAATATACCAGGCAATAGGAAAAAAGGAAGCGAAGGATAAGGAAGGATGGCCGGTTAAACGGTGAATCTGTGGTTGAAGAATGAGAATCCCTATTGATGCAATGGCAGCAAACCATTGGCTGATCTCAAATTTTTTAAGAATCAAAAAAACAAACAGAGCACATAAAACAAGGTTTGCAAATAAGCTTAGATGTATGATTGGAATGGCATAAGCTTGAAGTGCGGGTACTGTTTGAAATAGCCAGGTAAAAGCAGGCATTCCATCGGTAAAGCCGTAATGTTCACCATAAGGGTAATTCATTCCGGTGAATTGCAGGTAGCTCGGATCGTTTTCTATGTGATATTTCATCACATAATACGATTTCATTCCATCCCCTTGATCCATTAACAAATATGAATTTGGGGAAAAAATAATGTGACTGTAAAAAGAAAGAAGAAAGATTGTCGATCCAAATACGACGAACAGAGAAGCTGATTTTTTATAAAGAAAACCTACCATCAGGCATGATTTTCTCTTAGAAGTTTATTCTCAATATTCTTCCGGATATCATCCAATTCTCCTTTCGGAATGGCATTGATTAGCTTACGGGTGTAGTCTGATTTCGGATCGGCGTAAATGCGTTCGGCAAGATCAAGCTCTTCAATTTTTCCTTTGTTCATTACAATCATCCGGTCGCTCATGAATTTTACAACACTCAAATCGTGCGAAATGAAGATGTAGGTAAATCCAAATTCACGCTTCAATTCATTCAGCAGATTCAAAACCTGAGCCTGTACAGAAACATCCAGTGCAGAAACGGATTCGTCGCAAATAATGAATTTTGGTTGCAATGCAATCGCTCGCGCAATGCAAATCCGTTGGCGTTGTCCGCCGGAAAATTCATGAGGATAACGACTGAAATGGGAAGGGCGCATATTTACCCGCTCCAGTATTTCTACCACGCGGTTTTTTCTTGCCTTATCTGTGTCAAGAATTCCATGAACGCGCATGGGTTCCATAATGGCTTCACCTATGGTCATCCTCGGGTTTAATGAGGAATAGGGATCCTGAAATATGATCTGAATATCCTTGCGTATCGGACGCATCTCCTGCTGTGAAATAAAGGTGATGTCTTTACCCTGAAAAGTAATTTTTCCTTCATGGGGCTCTACCAACCGAAGAATTGTTCTTCCTAAAGTTGTTTTTCCGCAACCTGATTCTCCAACAAGACCCAATGTTTCCCCCGGGTACACATCAAAAGTCACATCATCAACTGCCTTGATGTAATCACTCACTTTACCGAACATGTTTCTGCCTACAGGAAACCATGTTTTCAGATTCTGAACTTTTAAGATTGGCTCAGATGCATAAAGTTTTTCCTGTTCACTCTTTCGCTGATACGGATCTTCAATTAAATTGTGAATCACCGACTGAATCGTAACATTCGTTTCTGTAATGTTGCCTTGCTCGTCGGTATTCATAAAATCACTTACCGTAGGTAACGAACGAAGACGGTTATTCAATTTAGGACGACAGGCAAGAAGTCCTTTTGTATACGGATGTTGCGGATTGGTGAATATGTCAAGTACGCTTCCTTGTTCAACAATTTTTCCTTTGTACATCACCACCACCTTGTCTGCAAGCTCTGCAATAACACCCAAATCATGGGTAATAAAGAGAATACCAAGATTGTTCTTCGCCTGAAGATCATTCATCAGATCGAGAATTGTTTTTTGAACGGTTACGTCAAGGGCTGTAGTAGGCTCGTCTGCAATGAGAATTCCCGGATTGCAACTCATAGCCATCGCAATCATCACACGCTGCTTTTGTCCGCCAGATAACTGATGGGGATAGGCATCGTACACGCGTTCAGGCCGTGGAAGTTTAACCTGCTTGAAAAGATCGATTACCCTTCCTTTTGCAACGGCCCTGCTTTTGGAGAAAATGGAGAGATATATTCCGGTAAGCGTAAGCGAGAATCCGGCAATCAGCGAAACCCATCCGATTATTTGATTGAATTCGCCGGATACAAGAATTACAAATGCGATCAGAAACAGAATGGAAGAAGCAATGAAAAAGAGGTTTTTATTGTTTTCCAGAAATAGCCGAAAGCGTGAGAGTTCCGGGAAGCGTTCGTGACGCAAAATGGCTTCTGCAACCTGTTCTCCACAAGTGAGAACCGGATTGAGTGAGGTCATCGGTTCCTGAAAGATCATGGCAATGTCATTTCCGCGATGCGATTGCATTTCCTTTTCTGAAACCTGAAGCAGATCGATGGTTTCTTTTTGACCGTGATAAATGATCTGACCTCCTGTAATTCTTCCGGGAGGTGAGGGAATAAGGCGCATGATGGAAAGGGAAGTAACCGACTTTCCTGAGCCGGATTCTCCAACAATTCCAATAGTCTCTCCCTTATGTAAGGTAAAGGAGACATCATTCACTGCCTTGGTTACAACACCATCGCTGGTGAACTCGGTAACCAGGTTGCGCACTTCCAGTATAGGTTCTTTTCCCATGGGGGATTAATTCTCAAGAGGCTAAAAATAAGGTGTTTTAATGACTCAGGCAATGATCTTTTTGTATTCGGGCCCCCTCTCGCTCAGCGAGTAGTTTCCTTCGACCACCCCATATAGGCAAGCGACGGATCTTCAGGATTTCAATTCCGGGCTGTTTTTAATAGGGCAAAAGACAGCTTATTTGCCTGTATTTCTTTGGGAAGGCCGAGGTAGCATGCTATTTTTGACCCGCTAAAATTAGACTATGGAGCATCAGGTTAAGATAGGTTTGTTCGGATTTGGTTGTGTGGGACAAGGTCTCTACGATGTGCTTTCGCAAAGTCGTGGCTTTAGAACAACCATCAAGCGTATTGTTGTGAAAGATCCTTCAAAAAAAAGAAGTTTACCGGCATCGATGTTTGCCTACGATAAAAATGAAATTCTCAATGATCCTGAGATTAATCTGGTGGTGGAATTGATCGACAATGCAAAGGATGCATACGAAATAGTTTCAACCGCGCTTCGTAATGGTAAAAATGTAGTGAGTGCAAATAAGAAAATGATTGCCGAAAATTTTGAAGAGCTGGTGCGTCTGCAACATGAATTTGGCACCTCGCTGTTGTATGAGGCTTCTTCCTGCGGTTCAATTCCTATTTTGCGGAATCTTGAAGAGTATTATGATAATGAATTGTTGCGTGCTGTAAGCGGAATCTTTAACGGTTCCTCCAACTATATTCTTACTAAAGTCCAGAATGAACATTTGGATTATGCAACGGCTTTGCGTCAGGCGCAGGAACTTGGCTTTGCGGAAAGTGATCCTACACTCGATGTTGAGGGATTTGATGCGAAATACAAATTGGTTATCATAACAGGTCACACTTTCGGTGTATTTGCACGACCTGAAGATGTGCTGAATCTGGGAATTGGTAATCTTGCAGTGGGTGATGTAGAATTTGCGCAGTCAAGAGGAAAGCGAATTCGACTTGTTGCAAACACGTTTCAGCTCGATGATCAGCGTATTTCTTTGTTTGTTACTCCCCGACTTGTAGCAAAAGATGATCAATTGTACAATGTGAACAATGAGTACAATGCTGTAATTCTGGAAGCAGCTTTTTCGGATAAGCAATTGTTCGTGGGCAAGGGTGCGGGCGGACATCCAACCGGAAGTGCTGTATTGTCTGATATTTCTGCCAATGCCTACCATTACCGATACGAGTATAAAAAATACCATCAACAGGCGAGATTTACCTATTCCACAGAAATTGAACTGGAAGTTTACCTGCGTAGTAATGATCCGGTTTTGTTTGATGAGATTGGATTTACTTCGATTTCCGAAAGAGGGATCAATTATGTCTCCGGTGTGAATTATGTGATCGGAACAATCGGCCTCAAGGATCTGATTCGTCATCGTGAAAGGATCAACGCATCAGGATCATTTCTTGCTGCTACCGGAGAAGTGATCGTTTTGGATGGCTCTCGTAAGGAGCGCAAACAATTATCTGAAAGCGTTGGCATCTGAATCTGAACAGGTGCAGAAAAGCTTTATCTTTGAAAGACTGTCATGGGTCTTTCAGCTGTCATTATCACCTTTAACGAAGAACGCAATATCGCTCGCTGTATCGATAGTTTGTATGGTGTTGCCGATGAAATTCTGATTATCGACTCCGGATCAGCCGACAAAACGATTGAGATTTGTAAGGAGAAAAATGTAAAGTGGATTCAACAAATCTGGCTGGGATATTCTGCACAGAAAAATTTCGGTAATCAACAAGCCGTCAACGATTGGATTCTGTCGATAGATGCTGACGAAGCTATTTCCTCGGAATTAAAAGAAGCCATCCTTCAGGTAAAATCGAATGCACCGCTCTCGGTTTGTTCATTTAACCGGTTGACCAATTACTGCGGTACCTGGATAAAACACGGAGGTTGGTATCCGGATACGAAAGTCAGAATGTTTGATCGGAGAAAAGTAAAATGGGAAGGTGAAATTCACGAACAACTCATTGGATTCTCCTCTGCTGAAGTGAAATTTCTCGAAGGAGATTTGCTGCATTACTCCTATTATTCGGTTGATGATCATTACCGGCAAACAGAAAAATTTACCTCCCTTTCAGCTGACGACCTGTATACGAAAGGGTATAAGCCCGGAGTTTTGAAAGTGATTTTTAGTCCGATGATTCGGTTTATATCAGGATATTTTTTCAAGGCCGGTTTTCTTGATGGAAAAGCCGGATTTCGTATTGCACGGATATCGGCTGCAGCAACACGAATGAAGTATAGAAAATTGCGTGAGCGTTATAATTCTTCTAAATGAAAAAGGTTTTGCTTGAAATGGAAAAATTGCGTTATCCCTCTACAGGGTTAGGGCAGTTTTGTTTGCATTTGGGTAAATCCATGGCGAAGGAAGATAATAAGGGACTTGATCTTCATTTTTATCTTCCGGAAAATCGTGTGGGCGAATTTGGAAATCAGTTTCATTATCATATTAGGAAACCCTGGCATAAAGTCTTTATTCCGGGTTCTTCCGGGTTTGATGTTTGGCACTGTATGCACCAGGATTCTGCCTACCTGCCGTCCGGTAACGCAAAACTTTTGCTTACGGTACACGATCTAAATTTTATGCAAAAATATACCGGAGCAAAATTGAAGGCACGGTTCCAACGTTTGCAAAAGAAAGTAGATCGATCTTCAGGTATTGCTGTTATCTCTGAATATACAGGCGAGATTTTAAAAGAAAACATCAAAATTCCTGATATTCCTGTAAAGGTGATCTACAATGGTAATCCACTGCAGCAGTTTTCAGAGGCGAAGCAACCAGTATTTATTCCAGATCGAAAATTCTTCCTGGCAATTGGGGTGCTTTCTCCTCGAAAGAATTTTCATGTTTTACCACCGCTATTGAAAAAATTTCCGGATCATTTTCTCGTTGTTGCGGGTCCTGAACATTCAACCTATACAAAGACTATTATTGAAGCTGCAGAATATTGGGGAGTTAAAGACCGACTCATCATGTGCGGATCGGTGAACGATGAACAAAAATATTGGCTCTATAAAAATATGGAAGCTTTATTGTTTCCATCGCTTTCCGAAGGATTTGGATTGCCAGTGATAGAAGCAATGAGCTTGGGGAAGCCTGTTTTTTTATCACGCCTAACCAGCTTACCGGAAATTGGTGGTGATCAGGCTTTTTATTTTGATGATTTTTCTCCGGAATGCATTCAAAATACTGTAGAGAGTGGTCTGCAATTCTATACGTCACAACCGGAAATTCCCAACGCTCTTATTCAACATGCAGCGAAGTTTTCATGGGAAAGTGCAGCAAAAGAATATTTGAAATTCTACATAGAGATCTAGATTTTTTTTGTTTCAGAGAAGTAGGAGAGTAGTCCTGTAAAAAAACAGAAATAGGTGATGCCTGCCTGTGTTTCAAGAGTGTCTTCTGTGAAAAAGGAAATCAATGCGCCTGAATAGAATAGAAGAAAGATGATATTGTTTTCTTTTATAGCCCTTGAAAAAGGGTAGAATGCAAAGAGAATGAAAAGAACAATTCCGGGTAATCCGAAAGCAACTGCCATTGCAATAAATTGATTATGGGAACGTAATCGGTTGTTTTTTGGAAGTGGAGATTCTTTCTTTTCGTAAGCTCGATCAAAGGCCAATTGTGCATCACCGGTGCCAACTCCTGCCCAAATGTTTTCACGGAAAATACCAATACCGGTCGACCAAAATTCAAATCGTTGTGTTAGCGAATTTCCGGTGTAATAATTATTGGTGAAGTAGGAATCTATCTCAAAAATAATTTCTTCCAGCCTGCGCTTTAATCCGCTTTTGTGAACGTAATTAACGTTGGCAATACCATTTTCGATATGATGAATATCTTCATTGTCTAAAGCATACACCCCTTTTCTGTCCTTGTGTAAACCCTTGCTTGTTAAGTATCGAACGATAGTTCCGTAAATCCGCTGACCTTTATTGTCATTACCGTCGAATGAGATCTTGGATCTTTCATTCCATGCTTGCTCGAGTTCCTGTAAACATAAATGACTCCAGGTATAATAACCGTTTTCAAGCATAGTATTATCGCGGTAATGGGTGTAGTAACATCCGTCAGGCGATTGTAATACAAAAGTTTGTGGGTCTTCTTTTGGTCTACGCAGTTCAAGAATGCTTTTTTGAATGGATAGGAAAATAAAGATTAGCCCTGCCAATAGCACAACAGGAATTCCAATTTTAATCCATCGCTGAGAGGATTGATAGGCTAGGATAGAGCCAAAGAGAAGTGCTGTACTGCATAATATAAATATTCCTGTTGCCGATTCAATCAGGTAGAGAAAATAGATGAACCATAAAGTAATGACAACCGCAGTGAATGCTGGAATCATCCGATGTTTTAAACGCAGCCACCACAACAATACAACGCTAGCGCAAACAACCAGAGATAAGCGGATGTGGGAAACAAAAGGAGAAATATTTCGGATATCACTGATGTCTTTGCTTACCGGTAACCACTTAAGATAAATACCGAAGGAGATCAAGGTGGAAATTAGTGTTGCAGCAACTATAAGCGCAAGCAGAAGTTTTAACTTCTTCGGTTCAGGTTGTGGGGAAGAAGCAAAAAACAAAGGGAAAAGGAGGAGTGGGATTTTAATTCGGATGTCATTGAAGGCGTATTTATAGTCTTCTGTCCATAACAATCCAACCAAATGAAGCAGGAACAATGCTGCGGATAAGATGACATAAGGAGAACGAATTCCTTTAGCGATCCGGGTTTTTAAATCAGGAAAAGAAATCCATGCAATTGAAAACAATATGCCTCCAACACTCATCAGGAAAACAGAAGTACTCAATCCAACACCCAGGAGCAGGAGTGCAAGAAACTGAAGTTGGGATGCGTAGCGTTGTAGGATCACCTTTTATTTCTTACCGGTGTTTTTTCCGCTAAGAATAGATGAATAACGAGCAGGATCGGAAAATAGTGTGAGCGCTTCCTGAATTTCTTCATCGGCACGCAGCGAATGTTCTATTTTTCCGTTTTGATAATAATAACGCCCCACAATCTCTAATTCAAGAAAATCAATGATCTCATCCTTGAAACGCATAAGATCGTCTTCCTTATTGGGTTGTAGTTTTTTTAGCAAAGCGGCAAATTCAGACTCGGCACCGGTGAAATATTTCTCACGCTCAGCTGTCTTTTTGAGCTCTTCAAATTTTTCTTCGCTTGCTGTTTTGTAAGTGAAATCCTTTGCGGATGCAAACTTCAAAAATTCCTGGTAGATGTTGTCGGTCACCCTAAAGTCACGCGCAGTGGCAACCGATTTGTTCTCTCTATGGAATTTCGTTGCAAAATCAAAAATGATATTCTGAGTGTACAGAACAGTCGCAATTCTGGAGTAGGTTTTTCGGTTCACCATTACATCAGGATCTACTCCGCGGCCTTCAAAAACATCGCGACCATTTTTTGTTTTGAATTTTTTCAAAAGCGAGTCGGCCATTACCGTAGCTTTTCCGCCTTTGTCCTTGTTGGAGTAATCCAGCTTTTGAACGCATCGTCCGCTTGGAGTCATGTATTTGGAAATGGTTAGCTTCACCATAGTGTTATACGGAAGATTTCTTGTTTGTTGTACCAATCCCTTGCCGAAGGAACGTTGACCAATCACAACCCCTCGGTCGAGATCCTGGATCGCTCCTGAAACAATTTCTGATGCGGAGGCGCTTCCTTCATCAACAAGAACTACCAATGGTATTTCAGTGTCAAGCGGACTGTCTTTAGTTGGATACGTATAATTCGTATTGGGAGCTCTTCCTTTTTGTTTAACGATTACTGTGCCTTTTGGTACAAATACACCTACTATGTTCACCGCTTCTGTAAGAAGACCTCCTCCGTTACCGCGTAAATCAAATACCAACTGCTTCATTCCTTTTCCCTTTAGATCGGTGAATGCTGCTTTTACTTCGGAGCTTGCAGATTGAGTAAAACCTGTAAGCTTAATATAGCCGGTCTTTGCATCAATCATCCCGAAATAGGGAACGTCTTTGATTTTGATTTCTTCGCGGGTAAGCGTTCGTTCAAGTTCGGATGATTCGCCTTCACGTTTTACTTTAATTTTCACTTTGGTGCCGGGTGCGCCTTTCAAAACTTTACTCACTTCATCCGAGTCCATTCCTTTAACCGACTTTCCGTCCACTTCCACAATAACATCTCCGGCAATCAATCCTGCTTTGTGCGCAGGGTAACCTTCATAAGGATCCGTAATCTGAACATACTCGCCCGATTTCCGAATGAGTGATCCGATTCCTCCGTACTGACCGGTAGTCATAAACCGATAATCCTCAATATCCGATTCGGGATAGTATACCGTGTAAGGATCGAGTGATTGAAGCATGGCATCGATCCCTGTTTTCATCAGTTCACCCGGTTTGGGTTCGTCGACATAAAGCAGGTTCAGCTCTTTGTATACAGCACCAAAAATTTCAAGATTTTTTGTGATCTCAAATTCATTGCTGTTTTGCGGACGAAACGATAAACCGATGAATCCTGTAAAGAGGATCAAAGCGCCGGATATAAAAAGGGTTCTGGTTTTCATATGCAATCTTATTCTGCTGAATTTGTTTCCAGCTCTTTATTCAAACGTTGTAAAAGTACAATTATTTTATCCCTCACCTCCTGACCTTTGGGCATCTCCTTGCCAACAAACAGAAAGGCAACAGCAATTTTTTTCTGCTTTTCCTCACAGCATTTTCGCAGCTCAGATTTGTTTAATCTGTAGGCTTCTCGCATAATTCTCTTGATCCGGTTACGGTCTACAGCCTTTTTGAAGTTTCGTTTAGGGGCACTGAACATCACCTGTACAACATCCTCCAGATCTGCGTCCTGCCAAACCATACGCACCGGGTGAGCCAGCATCGATTGGCCTCCTTTTGTGAAAAGCTGTTCGATGATTTTCTTTCGGTGAAGCCGCTCGGATTTTGAAAAGGTGGACAAGGTTTTTTTTTTACAAGTTACAACATCCCCCTCTCCGGAGTAGATTCTTGATAAAGTAAATGTGAACGGAAGATTGTTGGAGAAGATTATTTCTCCTTGTGGTTCTTGATGAAATGTTCAATCGCCATTGTCATGCTCGGAGCATTGGGCATCGGCGCCTGAAGATCAAGACGAAGTCCTGCCGTTTTTACCGCTGCTGCAGTGGTAGCCCCAAAGGCTGCAATAAGGGTTTTGTTTTGCTTGAATTTTGGGAAATTCTGCAACAATGATTCAATTCCCTGTGGAGAGAAAAAAACCAGCATGTCGTACTTGATATCTGCAAGATCACTCAAATCACTTGCTACCGTTTTATACATTACCGACTTGGTGTACTTGATGTTGTGCTGGTCCAGTACATCGGTAATTTCCTGTTTGTGGATATCAGAGCAGGGCAACAGAAAATTTTCTTCTTTATGTTTCTTAATGACATCCAGAAGCTCAATGAATTTTTGTTTACCGTGAAAAATCTTTCGCTTACGGTAAACAACATATTTCTGCAGATAATAGGCTGTCGATTCGCTGATGCAAAAATACTTCATGGTATCTGGCACGGTGTAGCGTATGTCTTTACATACCCGAAAGAAATGATCAACCGCATTACGGCTGGTAAGAATCACTGCGGTGTGCTCAGGCAAACTGACTTTATCCTTACGGATCTCTTTGCTATCGACGCCTTCAACATGAATAAAAGGCCTGAAGTCCACTTTCAGCTTAAAGCGCTTACTGAGGTCCGCATACGGATTCTTCTCCGTTTCCGGTGCCGGCTGCGAGATGAGTATGGATTTTATCGCCAATGCTGTGAGATTTAAACCATCCTTAAAATCTGTTACCCCTGATACCGGTCGGATATGTACCGTACCAGCACTATGAGCGGCAGGATTTCAAGGGCGCAAAAATACAAAAAAATATAGACGCCTGCCGTTCCGCTGTTAAGCCCGCCCAAAAAACCCCTAATAATTCTGAAAATATAGATTATCAGTCCTATAGCGCCACAAAAAACAATCAGGGGAATGATATAATCCCTGGGCCCAAACCATGCAAGGATGGTAAAGGGGAGTATGAAAATTCCTGTTACTTCGGTGAAAAGGACCATGGAGTAACGATTCTCTGTAAGCCCGCCATCCTCACCAATCAAAAACTGAATGAAACGGTAAAGGATCGCACGAGAAATGATCAGTCCGAAAATGATTCCGCTGAAGATGGAAGCCTGCACAATACCGTCTGCCGGATAAACATGTGCGGGTATTCGTATGTTAAACCTGTAAATCAAAAGCCCAGCACAAACAGCATATTGCAACAACATAACCAACGTGAACGGATGGGTCAGGGAAAGTTCCTCCCGAAGCGCCTGCCGCATGTATCGGGGTGAAATAAAAGTTTCGGCAAGTTGATTGAACCGGTTGGAATAAACAATCCGAAAAACAA
Source organism: Flavobacteriales bacterium UBA2798 (assembly GCA_002351955.1). Taxonomy (GTDB): domain Bacteria; phylum Bacteroidota; class Bacteroidia; order Flavobacteriales_D; family UBA2798; genus UBA2798. The sequence goes on along the minus strand of DEHO01000076.1, from coordinate 45,676 downwards.
CAAATGTTATCAGCAAAAGCATGAGAACACCAAAGACCACAACACTTTCTGACTGGTCAATTTTATCGGGATGAAGGGAACTGCCCCACTGGAAACCGGCACTCATTTTTTCCTTGATCACACTCAATTGATCCTTTGTTACCGGCTGTACTGCAGGTAACCAGCCAACCGATTGGGAGGTGTCGGGTAAAGTGCCGATAGGAATGTTTTCTGGCATTCAGCAAAAGTAGACAAAGACCTTCATCATCAGGAAGGAAGTCGACTGTGATTTTTTACCTAATTTCGCACCAAAACCGTTAAAAATGGCCAAGACCGATCTTTTTCAGGCACCCGATTACTACCAGCTCGATGAGTTGCTGACCGATGAACATAAAATGGTTCGTGATGCAGCAAGAGCATGGGTAAAAAAAGAAGTTTCTCCCATCATAGAGGAACATTACGAAAAGGCGACTTTTCCCAATCATTTACTCAAAGGACTCGCTGAGATCGGAGCTTTCGGTCCTTACATTCCAACGGAATATGGTGGAGCAGGTCTCGACCAGATTTCATACGGATTAATCATGCAGGAACTCGAGCGTTCAGACAGTGGTTTGCGTTCTACAGCTTCAGTGCAAAGCTCATTGGTGATGTATCCGATCTACAAATACGGAAATGAAGAACAGCGCAAAAAATACTTGCCCAAGTTGGCTTCCGGTGAATGGATTGGATGTTTCGGATTAACGGAACCTGATCATGGTTCGAATCCAGGTGGAATGATCACGAATTTTAAAGATGCAGGTGATCATGTAATCCTTAACGGAGCTAAAATGTGGATTTCCAATGCTCCATTTGCGCAGATCGCTGTGGTTTGGGCAAAGGACGAAAGCGGAAGAATTCATGGATTAGTGGTTGAACGTGGGATGGAAGGGTTCTCTACACCTGAAATGCACGGTAAATGGAGTCTTCGTGCTTCTGCAACCGGAGAATTGATCTTTAACAATGTAAAGGTTCCAAAAGAAAATATTCTTCCAGGAAGATCCGGTCTTGGCGCTCCGTTGAGTTGTCTCGATTCGGCGCGTTACGGAATTGCCTGGGGTGCTATTGGTGCAGCAATGGATTGTTACGATTCAGCTTTGCGCTATTCGCTTGAACGTACACAGTTTGATGTTCCCATCGGAGCCTTCCAGTTAACCCAGAAAAAACTGGCAGAGATGCTTACAGAAATAACCAAGGCGCAATTGCTGACATGGCGTTTAGGTGTGCTGCGAAATGATGGTCGCGCAACTTCTGCTCAGATATCAATGGCAAAGCGGAACAATGTGCATATGGCAATTACTATTGCACGTGAAGCCCGTCAGATCCATGGTGCAATGGGTATTACCAACGAATATTCCATTATGCGTCATATGATGAATCTGGAGTCTGTTATCACCTATGAAGGAACACATGATATTCACCTCCTTATTACAGGAATGGATGTTACCGGTATTCCTGCTTTTAAAACAGCTCCGCTGGAAAAAAAATAATTTTCTGAATCAAAAAATCCCGTGGTATTCCGCGGGATTTTTTTGTTTACCATTACGAATCTGTTCACTCATGAAAGCTGCTTTTTACTTTGTTGTTTTAGTCTTTTTACCCTGGGTGCTGATTTTTTGGTTTTTTAAACGCTTTGAGAGAGGAACAAAAAAGGCCTTACTTCATTTGTTAACCATGTTGGCATTGCAAGGAGTGTTTTTTTTGGGAGCCTATTTTTCCGATGATCAGAGTTCGGTAATGCTTTGGACCATTACCTCAACTTTTTTTTACACGGCACATACATTTATTTTTTTCGTGCACGGATTGTTAAAGTATCTCGATACAATTGACTGAAGCTGCACCTAAAAAGGCTCTCCGCTATTCTAATAGGGGAAAGTCAGCTTAAAGACCAATCCATCTTCATTGTGGAAGTTGCACTCTCCATCAATTTGTTCGCTGAGGGAATAAATCAAACTCATTCCAAGAGAATCGGTATTAGCAGTTTTTTCAAGCGCAATTCCCGGACCATTATCCTTAATTATCAAAATGGCTTTTCCATTTGTTTCTGTGTTAGGATGCAAATGGATTTCAAGTTTTCCCGAATGCGATTTAAAGCCATGTTTAAAAGCATTGGTGATTACCTCATTAACGATAAGTCCAATCGGAATCGCTTTGGAGATATCGCTTTTTGTTGGATGGAGATCTTTTTTTAACTCAATCAGATTTTCTGCATTCAGCGAGTTCAACACCTCCTCGGAAAGTTCACTTAGGTAGATGTCGAGTTGAATATTGTTAAGGGATTTATTTTCGTAGATTCTGTTATGCACCATTGCCATCGACATCACCCGCATATGGCATTGCAGTAATGCTTCAACAGCTTCTTCTGAATGAGATTGATTTTTTTTCAGGTTAATTAACCCAAGAATGACAGCCATATTGTTCTTTACCCTGTGAAACACTTCCGAGAGCAGGGTTTCTTTCTCTTCCAGCGCCTTACGCAGTTCTTTTTCCTGCCTGTTAAAAATTACCAGTACAATAAAAGAGAAAAACACCGTAACAAACATAACAATGAAAAAATGAACTCTCCGGGTGATAATTAATTCCTCTGGTGATTGAACATATTCCGGGNNGGGATATTTTTAAAGCCATAAATAAGAAGGATAAATCCAACCAACGCAAATGCCAGATTCAGAATAAAATAATTTCTGGCCTCTTTGTAAGCGAACATTATACATGTACCAATAATAAGCGATATGAAATGGAAGTGGATGCCAGCTTCTTCTCCTGCTCGTATCGCGAAAAACACAAGCATTGAAGATGATGAAAAATTCAATAGAGTAAGCGCAAGAAATGTATTTCCCTTTCTGTTCAGCCACAATACAAAAAGCTGAAAGGCCATGATCCATGGTAAAACATAAATACCAATTGAATCATCTTCTGCGTTATCAAATAAATCCCACAAAAAGGAGTAGAGCATCCAAAACAGAGCGTTCAGCACAAATAAGTTTGCTGCACGGTACAAACGTGATTTGCCCGGATCAGTAAATGGATTTGATCCGAGGTCGGCAATGAGGTAAAGGAATTTTTTTAATTGCACAGATTAATTCAAAGTGGTTACTGCATCGGCCATGGCAAGTTCTGTGGTGTTCCATGGTAAATGTATGTTGGAGATGCCTTTTTGCTTTAATTCTTCTGCAGTTGATTTACCAATGGCAATTACAGTGTGTTTTTCGGTGATCTTCTTTTTGCGCAGGTAAAGCATGGCGTTGGTTGGACTGGTAAATACCAATACGTCGCTGTCCGCAATTTCCGCTTCTTCATCAGGAATGGTGTCATAAACAATCAAGTCAGTGAGTGAACGCTGATCGGCGAATTGTTTTTGTACAGTTCTGAAACTTGCAGTTGATTGTGGAAATAAAATGTGTTGACCACGAACCATATTTGCAAATTCCTTTCCGATTACAACAGTATCGTTTGATTGTCCGATGTAGTCGGGTTTTATTCCTCTTTTCTTCAGTGCTTCGGCAGTTGCTCCCCCAATACTCCCAATCTTTACACCGGAAGGGATTTTTGGTTCTTGTGCGAAAAAGAATTTTACGCAGTTTTTAGATGAGAAAAAGATCCAGTCACAATCGGGCAGACCGGTAAATGGCACTTCCTGATAACGTGTTAGTGAAGCGCCCTTGACAGCATAACCATTCGCACTTAATGCACGATGAAAATAATCGGTGAGTTTAAGATTGCGGGTAATGAAAATACGTTTCGGTGTTTTGCTGTTTATTTTTTTTAGCACTTCTTCACTCAGCAGATGTGCATCAGTTCCTTCCAGATAAAATCTTCTTGGAATTCCTTTCCATTGACTGGCATGAGAAACCCACAATTTATAAATATCGTTCTCTTTAATGCAATACACACCTAGCGGAAGTTGACATCCTCCTTCGAGTTTTCTCAGAACAGAACGTTCGCTTTCAATTAATACCTCAACATCTTTGTGATGGATTTTTTTAAGCGCTTCAATGAGATCAGTGTCTGTGTTGCGAACCTGTAATCCCAATACGCCCTGTGCAGGTGCGGGGATGAATACACGTGGATCCAGTAATTCAACATGAAATTCACTCAAGTCGATCTCCAAACGATGTACGCCTGCGCGCGCAAGCATTATAGCATCGTACTGACCTTCGCGTAATTTTTGAATGCGGGTAGGTACATTCCCTCGCAGATCGGCAAGATCCAGATCCGGGCGGTGGGCCATCAGTTGCGATTTTCTTCTCGCAGATGATGTGCCTACTTTGGCATTGTATTTAATATTGAACAATTCCCGGATGTCTGTGCAATCCTTGCGGATCAGTAATAGATCACGAGGGTCTTCCCGGTAGGAGACTGCCGCAACTGTTAAACCTTCAGGAGATGTTGTTTCGAGATCCTTGTGGGAATGTACGGCCAGGTCAATTTTTTTGTTCAACAACGCTTCTTCAATTTCTTTCGTGAAAAAACCTTTGCCTTCCATCTTATCGAAACTCAGATTCTGTATTTCATCCCCCCTGGTGCTAATGATTTCAATAGTGGATTCAATTCCGATCCGACGAAGCTCGAGTTGAATGAAACGAGCCTGCCAAAGTGCAAGATCGCTTCCGCGTGAACCAATAGTTATGTTTTTCATAGTATTCAAAAAGAAAAATCCCCTCAGGGTTACTGAGGGGAAAGATAAACAATTTCAGTATTCAATTCAGATGAGTTCCTTGCTTGTTTCACTCTCTGTATTTGCAGTGGTTTTAGGACTGTCGAGTAATATTTCCTTTGCCATTTTCATGGGTAGTGAAATATATTTCTTTTCAAGATAAACCAATACCTTTTCCATGACTTCTTTCGAGGATGGATCCATGCCTTGAATTTCTTTCGCAAAAATAGTATTGATAGCTACATCCTTTATCTCTTTCATTTTGCTTGGAACCTCAGCCATTGCGCGCTCCACCTGACGTACTCTGTACACTTCTCTGAATTCTTTGAGCAGACGATCGATCAGTAAATTGCAACGGGTGAGTTCTTTCTCACGCTCTTTAAGATTAGCATCTGCTTCTTCCCTGAGATTGGCAACATCAATAAGCTTCACTTTATGTTTCTCCATGATCTTTTTGTCAAAATCATTGGGGATAGCAAGATCAACTACAACTTTTATATTGATGTCTCCATTAAGCAGCTCATCGTAAATTTCGGGAGTAATAACCGGTTCTGCTGACGCGGTGCAGGCAATTATCACATCAAAACCTGCTTTGTATTTGGCTAAATCTTTTAACTCCTTTAGTTCGCATTTTAATTCGTTTGCCAACGCTAATCCATTTCCCATCGAGCGATTAAACACAACGAAATTGTGATAACCGTTCTTGCTAAGAAAACGCGCCATATTGGTGTTTGTTTGACCTGCACCAACGAAGAGAATGCGCGCGTCTTCATGAATATTCAAATCGCGCAGTTTGCGAAAGGCAAGAGAAACAACACTAACTGGTTTTGTTGCAATATCTGTGTGCGTATAAACTTCTTTTGCGGCCTCCACGGTTTTTTTCATTACAAGGCGGATGGTGTCGCCCGTTATGCCAATTAAATGACAGTATTCGTAGGCATTACGCACTTGAGTAATGATTTCACGTTCTCCAACAACCATCGAATCGAGAGAGGAGGCAACATTAAACACATGACGAATGGCTTCTTCTCCTTCAAAAAACTCTGCAACCTGAATGGCTTTGTGCAATTGTGTTTCACTCCATCCCGGATTAAATGCGTGGAAAAACTCAATGAGAAAATCATCATCAAGATTTTCATTGGTTACAAAATAAAATTCTACCCTGTTGCAGGTTGATAGAAACATCAACTCCTCCAAACGCGCATTGTTCCGGAGATTTTTCAACCGCTGCTCTTGCTGACTGTCCTCGAGGTGGAATTGCCCGATGTCGTCAAGTTTCGCTTTCTTGTGTGTTAAAGCGATTACCCTGAAATGCTTCACTGCCTCTAAATTTTGTGATTCAAATTTCCCTAAAAGCCTAAACCGTTTTGTCATGGAATTGTCAGCCGGGCTTCTTTGGAATGGTTCTAAATATGTTTTTGGGTTTAAATTATTGATAAACAACATGTTTATGGTGATTACTGATTTCTGTCAGCTCTTTCCGTAACCTTTGTTCCGCTTATTACATATAGTAAGAAAAGGAGGAGCTATGCGAATGAATCGTTTTTTAATTGCAGGAGGACTGATCGCTGCAATGGCATTGGTGGCATTTCGAATGCCTGCAAAAGAACCTGTGGATCTTGAAGATGCCATCAAAAAGGGAATGGTAAAAATTGAACCGGTTTCAAAAGGTGGTTATTCCGGCGATTGTATCAATTTAAAATTGACCAATCTTTCAAAGGGAGAGTTAAATCTTGTTCTTCCGGCCGGATCGGTTTTTCATCCTGAAGATGATGGTATGCAGGATATTTTTGTACCGCAGGATCAATTGTTTGTTTTGGAAAAAGGAAAAACATTGCAGCGTCCTGTTCGCGGATATTGTTGTCAGGCATCCGATAGAAGTCCTTCTTCAGGAACTACTTTTCGTTTGGCTAAATCAAAGAATCCAAAATTGCTTGAGCTGGCATCCTTCCTCAAGAAAAATCGTTTTACTGATCATATCACCCAATCGGCTGTATGGTGTGTGTCAGATGACCACAATGTTTCCGGAATTTATCATTCAGATCGTTCGAAGGTTCAACCATTGCGGGATGTGCTTTGTAAATTAACCGGACAAAAGGACGTGTGGTATTCCACAGACACAGATCATGTGATGGATGATGATGGATACATTCGCTGTGAACCTAAACTAATCACCGGCGCAATTAAATGCAAAGCGGATGCTCCTGTGGGAATTCGTGCAGAAGTAAAGGGAGTAGATGTTGAACGTGAATATAAGATTCCGGGAGAACTGAAATTGCCGCGTGCCGGAGAATTCGAATATGATTTTAATCTGCGCATTTCGGGCTGGCAAAAAGGGAAGTACCAGGTATTGATTTTTGCCGGAGACAAAAAAATCCACACGCAGGATTTTGAACTCTAAAAATGTAAGCTGCATTAAATTAAAAAGTCCCGGCGCAAAACGTCGGGACTTTTTAGGAGGTAGGTTGTTGTTGTTGTTCTGCATTTAGGAGGTTACAGAACAGCATTTGTAAGATCGTAGCAGGCGATCTTTATGATTTAGCTTCCGCACATTTCGCAACCCTCAGGATTATCGAGAGAGCAGGCAATGGCAGCCATTTCTTGTTCTTTGAGTAATGCTTCATCTGCAGCACGCTCAGCTTCGGTGCGCTCCTTGAGAGGAAGTGGCTCCTTGTTCGCTTGTTTTTCAAGGGTGAACTTAATCGGATCAGTTGCAGCCTTGGTACGCAGGTAATACATTCCTGTTTTTAAGCCTTTCTTCCATCCGTAGAAGTGCATCGATGTGAGTTTACCAAAGTTTGGATTCTCCATGAAAATATTCAGGGACTGACTCTGATCGATGAATGCACCTCTGTCGGCTGCCATTTCAATAATCGCTTTCTGCGAAATTTCCCAGGCAGTTTTGTAGATGTCTTTCAGATTTTGAGGAATCTCCGGAATGTTTTGTACAGAACCATTCGCAGCAACAATCTTGTTCTTCAATCCTTCATTCCAGATTCCAAGCTTCACAAGATCACGCATGAGGTGCTTGTTCACAACAATGAACTCACCGGCAAGTACACGACGTGTAAAGATGTTGGAAGTGTAAGGCTCGAAACATTCGTTGTTTCCAAGAATTTGTGCAGTTGATGCAGTAGGCATCGGTGCAAGTAAGAGTGAATTGCGTACTCCGTGCTGTTTGATCTCTTCGCGCAACACATCCCATTCCCAACGTGGGCTAGGCGTTACATTCCACATGTCATGCTGGAAAATACCCTGCGAGATGGGTGATCCTTCATAGCTTTCATACGGACCAAATTCTTTTGCAAGATCTTTGGAAGAAGTAAGTGCAGCGTAATAGATCGTTTCGAAAATTTCGCTGTTGAGTTTGCGCGCTTCATCACTGTCAAAACCTTGACGCATCAAAATGAATGCGTCAGCAAGACCTTGAACACCTATTCCGATTGGACGATGACGCATGTTGCTGCGACGTGCTTCGGGAACGGGGTAGAAGTTGTAATCAATAATCTTGTTGAGGTTCTTGGTGATATGGTAGGTTATATCAAACAAACGCTGATGATCGAACTCTCCGTCTTTAACAAACTTCGGCAAGGCAATCGATGCAAGATTACATACAGCAACTTCATCAGGTGAAGTGTACTCCATGATCTCTGTGCAAAGATTTGATGATTTTATAGTGCCCAAATTCTTCTGGTTGGATTTCTCGTTACATGCATCTTTGTAAAGCATGTAGGGTGTTCCAGTTTCAATTTGAGATTCAAGAATTTTGAACCAAAGATCCTGCGCTTTAATTGTTTTGCGGCCTTTTCCTTCGCGCTCGTATTTCGTGTATAAATCTTCGAAATTCTTACCGTAGGTATCGCTTAGGCCAGGACATTCGTTCGGGCACATGAGTGTCCATTCTCCGTTGTCTTCAACACGCTGCATGAAAAGATCCGGAATCCACATTGCATAGAAAAGATCACGCGCACGTTGCTCTTCTTTACCGTGGTTCTTTTTCAAATCAAGAAAATCGAAAATATCGGCATGCCATGGCTCAATGTAAATAGCAAATGATCCTTTGCGCTTTCCGCCGCCCTGGTCTACATAACGTGCAGTATCGTTAAATACACGCAGCATCGGTACAATCCCGTTGGATGTTCCGTTTGTTCCCTTAATGTATGAACCTGTTGCGCGGATATCGTGAATGCTTAATCCGATACCACCAGCGCTCTGACTGATCTTTGCGCATTGGGTAAGTGTATCGTAAATACCTGTAATGGAATCCTTCTTCATAGAGAGAAGGAAACAAGAAGACATTTGTGGCTTCGGAGTTCCTGCATTGAAGAGTGTTGGAGTAGCATGTGTAAACCAACCCTCGCTCATCAAATGATAGGTTTCAATCGCATTCTTAAGATCTTCCTTATGAATTCCAATAGCAACACGCATGAACATGTGCTGTGGACGCTCTGCTACTTTGGAGTGCAGCTTAAGGAGGTAAGAACGCTCTAATGTTTTAAATCCGAAAAAGTCGAAACGGAAATCACGATCGTAAATGATAGCAGAGTCAAGAAGCTCAGCATTTTTTTCGATGATCTCTGCAACATCATCAGCAAGCAATGAAGCACGCTCACCGGTGCGGGGATCAACGTAATCATATAGATCCTTCATCGTTAAAGAGAAGGACTTTTTCGTGTTTTTATGCAGATTCGAAACAGCAATACGCGATGCAAGCAAAGCATAATCCGGATGCTTGATCGTGTTGGTAGCTGCTACTTCTGCCGCAAGATTGTCGAGCTCAGATGTAGTTACACCATCGTAAATACCCTCCACGACTTTAATCGCAACGGAAACGGGGTCGACAATAGGATTAAGCCCATAGCACAGTTTCTTGATCCGTGCAGTGATCTTGTCAAATTGTACCGATTCCTTGCGGCCGTCTCTTTTTATTACAAACATGCTGTAGTGGTTTTTAGGTTATGTTGGGTAATTGTATTGTAGTTGTTTTGATCAGAATTCTTCGTCGAGACTGAATTTGTTTTCTTCTTTGGTCGACATCACTCCCGCTTTTTGATACTCGCCTACACGTTTCTCAAAGAAGTTGGTTTTACCCTGGAGATTAATCATGTCCATAAAGTCAAACGGATTTGTAACATTATAGACTTTCGGATTTCCAAGCTCCAGTAACAAACGATCTGCAACAAATTCAATGTACTGACTCATTAAGTCTGCATTCATTCCGATCAGTTTCACAGGAAGCGCGTCTGTAACAAACTCCTTCTCGATGGCAACTGCCTCGGTAATGATTTGTTCTACGACTTTTTTGTCGAGTTTGTTTACCAGGTGCTGCGAATAAAGCAGACATGCAAAATCACAGTGCAGTCCTTCGTCGCGCGAGATCAGTTCATTGGAAAAGGATAACCCGGGCATTAAACCGCGTTTCTTAAGCCAGAATATGGAGCAAAAACTACCGGAGAAGAAAATACCCTCAACTGCTGCAAAAGCAACTAATCTTTCTGCAAACGAACCCTTAGAAATCCAGTTGAGTGCCCACTCGGCCTTTTTCCTCACAAAACCCATGGTTTCGATTGCGTGGAATAAACGGTCCTTTTCAATGGGATCTTTAATGTAGGTGTCGATCAACAATGAATAGGTTTCACTGTGGATGTTCTCAATTGTGAGCTGAAATCCGTAAAAGAATTTGGCCTCAGTATATTGTACCTCACGCACAAAATTCTCTGCAAGATTTTCATTCACGATCCCGTCACTCGCCGCGAAGAAGGCCAGCACATGCTTAATAAAATGACGCTCATCATCGTTGAGCTTATTCTCCCAGTCCCAAAGATCTGCTCCAAGATCAATCTCTTCAGCAGTCCAGAAACTGGCTTCGGCTTTCTTATAAAAAGCCCAAATATCATTATGTACGATAGGGAACAGGACAAAACGGTCCTTGTTCTCTTTCAGTATGGGTTCAAATTGTTCCATTGTATAGTTCTATTTCGTGTGATCCTGACTTCTCCCAACCTTTCAGCTGAAGGCGACGATTCCAAGGCAGATTCCGGTAAAGGATTCTGGTACTTGGATGTTTGTCTCTTTAGCGTTCCTCCGAATAACCAGAAACGGTCGTTGGAGTGATTGTTTGGGGAGACAAAAATTCAAAAAAAAGCCTCCTGCGGCAAAGAGAAACTATTCACATTGAGTTTAAGTTTTCAACACGGTTTTTTCACCATGGCTGAAAGCTATTCTCTGATTGAGTTTTTCGCATAACGAATCAAAAAAGTCCTGATTTCGTTGAGCTTTTTGTTGTGTTAATTTCTTTTTTCCCTGATGCTGTTGAGCTTTTGCTGCAACGTTGAAAAAATTAATCATACAACACCTCAAACATGTGAAAGAATTGTTACCTACTCTGTCAAAAAACGTCAGGACCATATCGATCCGAACGACAATTTCCAAAATAACTTACCTTAAATTCATCCGGGGATAAAAGACTATCAACAAAATCGGAGTGAATAAAAAAAAAGGAGCAAGGGTCTTGCTTTTAACCAAAAGAATCACTTTTTTATAGTACCCTATTTCTTTTTCTTAACCGTTTTACCTGCTTCAGATTCTTTTTCAAGTAGCTTATCCGCTTCAACCAATTGGTCAAAAAAGGCTTTGCCGTAACGACGTGTAATCGCATCTTTAAGGAAACGATAGACTTTCACATCGAGTTTATCGCCACATGCACAGGCTGGTTTGCAAATGGGCCATTCATCGTAATTGAGGATTTCTCCGGTGCGGGTTTTTTTAACACGAATGGGGTAGAGCTGGCAACTGATGGGCTTACGGAACTTTACTTTTCCTTCTTCCCAGGCCTTTTCAATGCCACATTTGGTAATTCCTTTATCATCAAAAATAACGTACGCACACTCAGCTCCATTAACTAATGGTGTAACAAGGTCTTTATCGCTGTCTTCAATCCATGTTCCCTGTTCTTCAATGGCTTTAACCCCTTCCTTGCGCAGGTAGGGTTTTATTTTCGGATAGATTTTCTCCAGAATTTCAGTTTCATCCTTTTCAAGGGGGGCTCCGGCATCGCCTTCAACACAGCAGGCTCCTTTGCAGGCAGATAAATCGCATACAAACCTGCGCTGCAGCAATTCATCCGAAATAAGTTTATCATCAATCAGTATCACCTTACAAAAGTAACAAAATAGAACCCTTTAACCAGATTCAGTTACCGACAGGTACGAAAGGATTTCACTTAAGTAGGCCTGTATCAGGTTCACAGAAGTTGGGAAGTCTGATGAAGTAGGATAGCGTGATGCATGGTTGAAAGGCTGTTAATCGCTTCAACAGCAATGATCAAGGCTGATATTGCGGAGAAAGGCAAAAATTTCAATTCAGACTTACGGTTCTCCTTCATCTTCTTACTTTTGCGGCACTATGAGCGTAACCAACGAAGACAAACTAAAACTGATCATCTCACATTGTAAGGAGATGGGCTTTGTGTTTCCATCCAGCGAAATCTACGATGGACTTTCGGCAACCTATGACTATGGCCAGCTGGGTGCTGAACTGAAAAACAACATCCGCCGGTATTGGTGGACAAGTATGGTGCAGATGCATGAGAACATTGTCGGGATTGATGCTGCAATTTTTATGCATCCAACAACATGGAAGGCTTCCGGACATGTGGATGCATTTAATGATCCGCTGATTGATAATAAGGACTCTAAAAAGCGGTATAGAGCCGACCATTTGCTGGAAGATCATATGGAAAAGATCCGCCAAAAAATCGCAAAAGAGGTGGAGAAGGCACAAAAGAAATTTGGTGGAAGTTTTGAAGAAGCGATGTTTCTGCAGACCAATCCGAATGTTCAGCGCCACGTAACCAAGATCAGCGAAATTGAGGGGCGCATGAAACAATGTCTTGAAGACAATGATCTCGAAGCATTGCGCCAATTGATCGTTGACCTCGAAATTGTTTGTCCCATTTCAGGAACGCGGAACTGGACAGAAGTTCGTCAATTCAATCTGATGTTCTCCACTGAGCTTGGTTCTGTTGCTGGAGATTCAGCTACCATATATCTTCGACCTGAAACTGCGCAAGGTATTTTTGTGAATTTTTTGAATGTACAGAAGACCGGTAGAATGAAAATACCTTTCGGAATTGCGCAAACAGGAAAAGCATTCCGGAATGAGATTGTTGCCCGGCAGTTTATTTTCAGAATGCGTGAGTTTGAACAAATGGAAATGCAATTTTTTGTTCGACCCGGAACGGAGATGGAGTGGTATAACTTCTGGAAAGAAACACGTATGAAATGGCATATGGCTTTAGGAATGGGAGCAGAACATTATCGTTTTCACGATCACATTAAGCTGGCTCACTACGCAAATGCCGCCTGCGATATTGAATACGATTTCCCAATGGGCTTCAAAGAGCTGGAAGGAATTCATTCGCGTACCGATTTCGATCTGGGGAATCACGAAAAATTCTCAGGCAAAAAATTGCAGTACTTCGATCCGGAATTGAATCAGAATTATGTTCCTTATGTGGTAGAAACATCCATTGGATTGGATAGGATGTTCCTGGCAGTGCTTTCTCATGCTTACATTGAAGAGAAACTGGAAGATGGAAGTGAACGTGTTGTACTTCGTATTCCTCCTGCGCTTGCTCCTGTTAAGGCTGCTGTTTTTCCTCTGTTAGGAAAAGACGGTTTACCTGAAAAGGCAAGAGAAATTTTTAATTTGCTGAAACTCGATCATAACTGTCAATACGAAGAGAAGGATGCAATTGGTAAACGCTATCGCCGTCAGGATGCAATTGGAACACCCTATTGCATTACAGTCGACCACCAATCGCTCGAAGACAACACAGTAACCATCCGCGAACGGGATTCGATGAAGCAGGAACGCGTTTCCATTGAACAGCTCCCGGCAATAATAGATCAGCGGGTCAACATGAAATACCTTTTAGCTAAAGTGAAATAAAAAAATCCCCGATTTTGTCGGGGATTTTTTCTTTAATGCAGTATCACGATTTTTCGTGTGAGCGATTGGTTCCCGGATCTTATCTCAATAAAATAAGTTCCTCCGGATATTTCAGAAATATTGACCTGCCCGCTTCCATTAGGGTTGTTGAAAGGTATGGATTGAATTTTCTGTCCCAACAAATCATAAACAGTGATAACCGAAGCGGCATGCAATCCGGAAATACTGATATTCGCTCCCATTGCAGGGTTGGGATAAATATTGATCTTCTCCAATTGCAATTCATCAGTTGAAGTGGGTAAAATGGTTTGGCAATAAGTGGCTTCACATCCATTTGAACTTACAATGTTCACACATGCATTTACTGATACACTCGGGTCAATATAGCTGTAAACCGGATTTTGTGTGCTGAAATTGGTAACATTAGCACCTTCAGTAATTACCCAGTCCCAACTAATGGCGCCGGTAGATTGATCTGTAAATTGAATGGTTAAACCAACAACGGCTGAACTGAAAAGTGCTGTTGGCATGGGGTTAACCGTTACCAAAATTGAATCTTTATCTCCACAGGTACCGGCTATGGAATACACTGCATAATAATTTCCGGCAGGAATTGCCGCCGCGGAGAAAAAACCGTTTCCGTTATTGTTGTCGCTAACATAGGTGCCTGACCATACTCCGCCTGAATTGGCTTGTAAAAAGAAACCAAAGAAATCGTTGCAAATACTAGTGTCGGAATTTACAATCTGAACTTCTGCATTGGCAAGTACAGAAATGGTCTCCGTATCCGATGATCCGCAAGCTCCTCCTATAGTGTAGGTAATGATGGTAGTTCCTACTCCGGCAGCAGATGGATCGAAGGTTCCGAGATTGGCATCAATAATTCCGTTTCCACTCCAGGTTCCTCCCGGTGTTGCTGCTGTAAGATTACCCGGTACACTGAGTTCGCAAAACGGACCTGCAGGTGAAATGGTGGAATTTGCAGTTGTTGTTGTTATCGAAACAAGTACCGTTGAGCTGTCTTTGCAAGTCCCCGGAGTTACATATTTAATTGTAAAGTTTCCATCGCCTGAGGCGGATAGATCGATTTCTCCTGTTATTGGATTAATTACACATCCATTACAACTGAATGTTCCTCCGTTAGTTCCTGCAATTGTTGGTGTGGGATCACTTTGTGAACTGCAATACAATGTTTGACTATAGGAGAATGACGGATTTTCAGTTGCATTCACACTAAATATTCCTGCAGTAGTATCATCGCATCCATTTGCATCAGTAACTACCATATAGGCGTTGTATGTGCCCGGACCATAATATTGAATTGGAGGTGTTGTTGCAGTACTGGTGTTTCCATTGTCAAAAAACCATAGATAGCTTAGTGTGCCTGTTCCTCCGGTTGAACAACTGCTAACTTGTAATGTGTCAGTTCCGCAACCATTCATTCCTCCTGTTTGAGTTACGCAAGCAGTTGGTCCTGCAGGATGACCCAAAACACTTTGTACAAGTGAAAAGACATGTCCGTTTCCATCTGTTACAACAAGCGTAACATTATAGGTACCAGCGACAGAATAATTGTAACCGCCATTTTGGGCATTAACTACATTTAGTGTTGCATCTCCGAATTCCCAATAATACGTGTAAACACTGTTTCCTCCTGTGGCATTTGAATTGAAATAGAAACCCTCATTCAGGCAAAAAGTAGCCATTGTTGCAGTTGCACTTAGTGTAGAACCGCAAGTGTTCATTACATGGAAGTCGAGGTATTTAAAAACATCAACAGCGTATACAGTCCATTCGTTTTCTGCGTTGCCTGCCCAAGTTGTATTTCCGCTTTGAATTCCTGGTTTTCTGCGCAAGGTATGATTAAGCGTTCCATTGGTAATGCCATCAACAGTCCATCCGGTTACTGGATCGTTTCCAATGATTCCTATACGATCAATTGCCGTTGCACCATTCATCAGTTCAACCACGTCATTGCCATTAAAGTTGATTGCCGATCCGCTGGTTTGGTTGGATATTGCAAGAATTAATGCATTAGCACTTGGGTTCGATACGATATGAACCTCTCCGGGATTGAGTGTTCCTGCTAAGGTGAAATTTGCTGAAGGTGTTGCAGAACCATTTGAATACAATCGGAGCGCATAGGTGCTCAGGTTAACTGGGGCAGAAGTTGGATTATAAATCTCTATGGATTTATTATTACCACTTCCTTCTATGTATTCGGAAATAAATAAATCGGTGCATTGTGCACTTACATTAATGCTGAATTGCATGCACGCAAACAACAGCACACAAACGTAGAAATTTCTCATAACAAGTTTTTTTGGTATTGAAAATTAGGGCAAAAAGAGATACCGAACAATACTTTATTTGGAAAGTACTTTTGGGATGCGGAAATAATCTGAATCTTTTCGCGGCGCGTTTTTTAAGGCTTCATCCTGTGTAATCGTCTGCACGTCCACATCTTCCCTTAGAATATTCTCACTATCACCCATAAAGATAAGCGGCTCAACCTTTTCGGTGTCCAGTTCATTCAGTTTTTCAATGAAACCGATTATCCGGGTGAGATCCTTTTGAATTTCAGCTGCTGATGCGGGGTCGAACTCCAGTCGTGACAACTCGGCAAGGCGACTTATGGTTTTCTCATCAATTTTCATTGTTGTATTCTTTTGGATAGGCTTTGCGCAGATCACTTTCAATTAAATCCTTGCATCGCTCCTGTAAAGGTAGTAAATCTTCAATTGTCATCCCCTCTGTCACAATCGGTTCATGAATAATCACCTTGCACAATCCGGGACGGCTGGGTCCTGTTAACCGGTTGACCTGAGATAAGAGCTTGAAATTTTCCAGAATGGTCATCGGAAGAATCGGAATTTGTTTTTCGATTGCTACTTTAAACGCGCCTGCTTTGAAGGGATTCATTTTAGGCGCTTGTTTACTTTGCGTCCCTTCCGGGAAAATAATGGCAATATACCCCTGATCAACACGGTCCATCATGGTGCGTAAGGATTGGGATGCTTCCGATTTGTCTTCACGTTTTACCGGGACATGCATATTCCCGCTTTTAAAGAACATGCCGATAATTGGAAATTTTTTTAGTGATTCCTTGCCCAGAAAAATAAACTGTCTTCCTCGAAGTATTCCATGCATGATCAGAATATCAAGATAGGAGGTGTGGTTGGCAATTACAACGAATGGTCCCTTTGGGAACCCGAATCCTTTCGGCCGAATAGTTTTATAGGGAAGGAACAACAGAAGCTGCAACATGGGGTACCAGAACCAACATTGTATGGCAAACAAAGGACGAAGCCATCCAAGTTTCAAAAGGATCCATGCAAAAGGATACATAATAATACCTACCGCGAAAAAGGCAATTACAAACCAAATTTTATATAATACCCTTAGAAAAGCAATCATTGGGCAAAACTAATTCATTTTATCCATGGCTGCTAAACTGGATGATTGTGTATTTTGCAGAATGATTAAAATTGCGGTAACAGGTCCGGAATCAACAGGTAAAACTACTTTGGCTGAAGGGTTGGCTCTTGAATTGCAAACAGTTTGGATCAGGGAATTTGCCCGCGATTATTTAAGCAAACTACAACATTCCTATACGGAGAACGATCTATTGGCCATTACAAGAGGTCAGATTGATCTTGAAGTTCAGGCAGAACCTTTAGCAAAGCGTTTTTTGATTTGCGATACTGACATGCTTGTGCTAAAGATCTGGAGTGAATTCAAGTATGGTAGGATTCATCCTTTCATTCAACATAGTTATCAGAATCGCAACTATGATTTAACATTTTTGTGTGGAACCGATCTTCCTTGGGAAGAAGATCCATTGAGAGAACATCCTGAAAAACGCGAAGAGCTTTACAATATGTATAAAGCAGAGCTGGTTAGCATGAAAAGAGATTTTGTAGAACTTTCAGGATCTGCTGACCATCGTTTACAAGTCGCAGTAAATGAGGTGAAAAAAAGATTTAGTTTCTGATTTTTCAAATTTCCTTTTTTTAGATCAAAAAGGAATTTACATTTGAACTGTCAATTACGGGGTGCCTTACTATCAAGGGCTGAGATCATACCCGTTTCCCGTTTGCTTTTCGGGAAGAACCTGATCAGGGTAATGCCTGCGGAGGGATGAAACAAAAGCACAGTGTATTTAAGTTGTTTTCCCGATGTGTCTCAGCAAAGGGCAAATAATGTTAACGCCATGAAAAAATGGATGATTTTGCTATTGGGTGTGTTGTTCGTTTCAACGCTCAAAGCACAAAGCGGTATTTCAGGTACCGTAAAAAATGAATCCGGTGAACCACTTTCCGGAGTAAATGTAAAAGTGGTGAATTCATTATTAGGTGCGGTTACGGATTCGGAAGGAAAATTTGAATTGATTAAGATTCCTTCAGGGGATTATAAGATCCGATTCACAATGATTGGTTACGAATCGCAGGAACATTCAGTGAAGGTTGAATCCGGCATTCAGCAATTGGAGATCAGATTAAAATTTGCGGTCAATGTCCTAGAGGAAATTACAGTTGAAGCCTCACGTACCAATAACGATAAAGGAATTGCATTTACCGATGTAAGTAAAGAGGACATCGCAAAAAATAATTTAGGACCAGATATCCCTTATCTTTTGGATCAAACTCCTTCGGTGGTTGTTACTTCCGATGCCGGGACCGGGATTGGTTATACAGGAATTCGCATCCGCGGATCGGATCCAACACGAACAAATCTTACCATTAATGGAATTCCTTTGAATGATGCAGAATCCCAAGGTACATTTCTCGTAAATCTACCTGACTTTGCGAGTTCAGTAGATAATATTCAGATTCAACGTGGTGTAGGGACCTCCGTAAATGGTGCAGGTGCATTTGGCGCAAGCATTAATCTTTCTACCAATACCTACAGCGAAAAAGCATATGGAGAATTGAGTAATTCATTTGGTTCATTCAATACCCGGCGTCATACTTTAAAAGCCGGAACAGGATTGATAAATGGCAAGTTCACGTTTGATATGCGACTATCTTCCATTGAATCGGATGGATATATCGACAGAGCATTTTCCAATTTAAAATCCTTTTACACTTCATCGGCATGGTACGGAAAGAACAGCTCGCTAAGACTGAATATCTTTTCCGGGAAAGAACACACTTACCAGGCATGGGCAGGAATTCCATACGACTCCTTATTTACCAACCGTCGTTATAATCCGTATACCTACGATAATGAATCGGATAATTATACCCAAACGCATTATCAGTTGTTTTTCAATCATCGCTTTGGAAAAAAATTAATTGCAAACATTGCTTTGCATTATACACGAGGGAATGGTTATTATGAGCAATACAAAGAAGATCGTTCATTCTCATCGATCAACCAACCCGATTTGGTTATTGGAGGTGACACTATTTCAAAAACTGACTGGATTCAACGCAGATGGTTGGATAACCATTTTGCCGGAACCGTGTTTAGTTTTATTTATGAGGCATCAGATAAATTGCAATTGGTGTTCGGAGGAGGATCGAATATTTACTCCGGAAAACATTTTGGAGAAATAATCTGGGCTGAATATGCAGTTGTTCCTGTTCGCTATCGTTATTACGATAACAACGCCAACAAAACCGATATGAACGTTTATCTCAAAGCTGATTATTTGATAAATGATAAATGGAACGTGTACTTAGATCTCCAACAACGTCTGGTGGATTATACATTTCTCGGTACAGATGAATATGGAATGCCGTTAAAACAAACCGTAAGTCATTCTTTTTTTAATCCCAAACTTGGCACCGTTTATCGTTTGAATAAACAAAGCTCAGTTTATGCATCTTTTGGTGTTGGAAATAAAGAACCAAATCGCGACGATTACGTCTCCAACCCTCCAAACTCCCGACCATTACATGAAACACTCTTTGATCACGAAGCCGGATATCGGCTAAAAAAGCAGAAGATGAATGTGGGAGTCAATTTCTTCTATATGGATTATTATAACCAGCTGGCTCCAAATGGTAAAATCAATGATGTTGGTGCTGTAGTGCGTACAAACATTGATCGCAGTTACAGGATGGGCGTTGAGCTTGATGGAGCAGTTCAGGCAACAAAACGGGTGCTTATAAAAGCCAATCTTACATTAAGTCAAAATCGGGCGGTAGAATTCACGGAGTATATCGACAACTGGGATACCTGGGGACAAGACACTATCGTTTATCGAAATACAGATCTTGCATTTTCTCCTTCTGTTGTTTCCGGGCAGGAAATTAGTTTTAATCTTTTCCGATGGGAGGATACCAAGAACAATGAAGTTGAAAAGGAGAAACAATCAGGTAGAATCGATTTTTCGCTGATTGGAAAATATGTTGGCCGTCAGATGCTCGATAATACCGGAAGAAATGATGCAAAGGTTGACGATCTGACAGCAACCGATTTAAAATTCAGAAGTCTTGATGCCTATTTTATTTTGGATGCACGCCTCACTTTTCGAATGAAGATACCCTCTGTTGCGGAAATTGATCTGAATATAATGTTGCGAAATGTGCTTGATGAAATGTATTCTTCAAACGGCTGGACCTACAAATATTCTCTCGGAGGTGAGTACAGTGCGATGAGTGGATTTTTTCCACAGGCAGGACGAAATTTTCTGGCCGGATTAACGATTCGGTTTTAATAATGATTTACCATGATGCGACTTCGCTGCTGATTTTTTGAAATAAGGCAGCTTTGTCGCCTTGGTATTTCCAGATCGCTTTGGATAATGCAAATCCTTGCAGATTCATGTTTTGCAAAAGATGATAATTATTCAGATCAATATTGCCGCTTGCAAAAACAGGTGATTTTGATTCTTTGATTAATTTAGCAAGAAAATCATTACTGATATCGAATGAGTTTTTCATTGGTTCAATCCGTGAAAAATACGGATTCAGAAATGCATACGAGTAAAGGTGTCGATCCGTTCTCATTGTTTCTATCTGGTGAAAAGAACGGGTCATAAGCATCGTTGGTTTTCTTAAATGAAACATTGTACGCTTGAAAAATAATTTTGCTTTATTTTTCCGGTGATGCTTGGTGAAATGAATACCTTTCAGGTGATAATGGTATGCAAGCTGATGATGGGTATGGATAATGATCCGCGAATGATATTTTTCAGGTACCTCCTCGAGGTATTCACGAAGTTTTGCTGTGCTGAATTTCGTTTTTCTTATATGCAATGTCGTTAATCCTGCAGCAAAGAGATCGCGCACAATTGGGATTTCTGATTTGAATTTGTCCGGACTGCTAACAACGATGAGTTCCATTTTATCGCTTGGAAAATAATGTAATTGCTTCCGGTTGTTTTTCAAATAGAGTGCCTACAACAACCATATCAGCACCGGCATTCCATGCTGCATTTGCTTTTTCAATACTGTTAATTCCACCTCCAACTATCAGCGGAATGGAGATTGTATTTCGTACAGCCATAATGCATTCTTCGGTAATGCATCGTTTTGCTCCGCTACCTGCATCCATATAGATGAGCTTCATGCCTAAAAGTTCTCCGGCTAATGCTGTGTTTGCAGCTATTTCAGGTTTCTCAGAAGGAAGAGGCACTGTGTTGCTTACGTATTGCGCAGTAGTTACTGTTCCACTATCTATCAGTAAATATCCTGTAGGGAGAATTTGAAGTTTCGATTGTTTCAAGCGAGAGGCTGAGGCAACATGTTGTCCAATCAGATATTCAGGATTTCTTCCTGATATGAGCGACAAAAGCAAAATGCCGTCTGCTTCATTGGAAATTTGTGATGAGTCTCCGGGAAATATTAATACAGGAAGTTTGGTGAATTGCTTCATGGATTGAATCAGTAAATCCAAATTCCCTTTCGTAATCAAACTTCCACCCGCAAGAAAAATATCTACCCCGGCTTTTTCACAATTCAGTATAAAAGTTTTCAATTGCTCTCCTTCCGGTGCTTTATCCGGATCGAGTAATACCCCAAGGAGTTTCTTCTTGTTTTTATGTTGATTGGAAAAGAAATCAAAAAGGTTCATCTTCTTCAGCTTGTCTTGTTCTGTGTATATACCATCACCACTTCCTCATAGATCTGAAAAGCGAGGGACTCTTCAATTGTGTTGTTGTTAATTTTTACTACTGCTTTAATCTCTTGTGTTTTTTGATCTACTGAAAGAATGTCCTGGTTAAGGGCAAAATTGGTGGTCTCCCCTCCGTGCTTCTTAAATAGCGCTTCTTTTGTCGACCAGAGCAAAGTTAACAGTTGAATGTCATCTGTACTAA
This sequence comes from Flavobacteriales bacterium UBA2798, assembly GCA_002351955.1. Lineage (GTDB taxonomy): Bacteria > Bacteroidota > Bacteroidia > Flavobacteriales_D > UBA2798 > UBA2798. The sequence goes on along the minus strand of DEHO01000076.1, from coordinate 23,783 downwards.
ACCGTTTTTTTTCTTGCTCGTTTAAAAAGNNTCGCTCTGCAATTTTTAAGATTCTGGGAGAAATGGCTTCAAGATCCAGGCCTCCCTGATATTCGGTACTGAGGTAAACGCCCGAGTAGCCTGTAGTATGCGAAACAGAGAGGTAAAGACCTGGTAAAGAGGGTTTGCCGGAGGGGTCGTAAATTAATTCCGTCTTTCCTGCTGCAATTTGAAGGATCTGACGAACCGCCAGCCATTCTTTCCTGCGCGATTCTGCCTTGAATTGGCCCGCAGCGGTAAGGATATCATCGGGAAGTCCAAGACCTAATTGCTTTTCTTCTTCGATGATTTTCCAAATCCAGATACCTGAAGCCTTATTTGGTACTATATTTGCAATCAGACCCACAGTGTTTTAATTCAAATTTTATTAACTTAGTACATCAGTTTTTACCCTTCGTTACAGATATGCGTCCAATTTCAAAATATTTCTTGTCAGCACTTTTTGCACTCGTCTTCGCGTTCAACTCAGTTGCACAGGTTCTTTTTCCAATTTCAGTGAACCACAAAGATGGCTATATCGACAAAAGCGGCAAAGTGATTGTTGAGCCCAAATATGACAAGACATTTCCATTCCGCAATGGTCTGGGTCGTTTTCAGGAGGAAGGCAAGACAGGTTTTTTAAATGCTTCCGGAAAGGTTGTTATTGAAGCTCAGTTTGACCGTGCCACCGATTTTAATGATGGATTGGCAGCAGTAAGCAATGGTGGAAAATGGTCCTTCATAGATGAAAAGGGAGCGGTTAAGTTTGAAGTGAACTGCAATACTGCATTTCCTTTCTCTGATGGTATGGCGCGTTTTCAGCTCAGTGGAAAAATGGGTTTTGTGGATAAAACGGGTCGGGTAGTGGTAGAGCCGCGTTATGAATCTGCCTATGATTTCAGCGAAGGTTTGGCCCGGGTAAAACAAGGAACAAAATGGGGTTTCATTGATAAATCAGGTAAACTTGTTGTGCCTGCCAAATACGATATGGTTCATGATTTTTCTGAAGGAATGGCGAATTTTCTGATTGGTGATGAAGGTTCAGGAAAATGGGGTTTTATTGATAAATCCGGCACAATTGTTCTGGATGCAAAATTTGATAAGGCATTTCCGTTTAACAACGGACGCGCACTGGTTCGTGTGGGAGACTTCAAAAGCGGCAAATACGGCTTTATTGATAAAACCGGAAAAATGATAATCGAGGCAGAATTTGATGATGCCAAAGATTTCAAGGATGGATATGCATGCGTTGCTTCCGGAATCGGAACCGCCAGAAAATGGGGTTATGTGGATGTTAACGGCAAAATGGTAATCGCCCGCCAATTCGCAATCCCTGCGAATTTTGAAAATGGTGTAGCTAAGGTTCGTATCGGTGACTTTAAGACCGGAACAGAAGGTTATATCGACAAGACCGGGAAATTCATCTGGCAGTCTAAAAAGTAATCATCTCCTTTTCGATTTATTCATTTGAATTTCAGGGCCTTTGCCCATTTAATTGATGATTTCTCTGTTTTAGGGTATTCATGCTTTTTTCCTCTGAACTTTTATTTGACAAGGGTGTTTAGTACCTTTACGACCTTGAATTGATAAACCAAAACCTTTAATTCTATTATGAGTTCTGCTACTGAAACGAAATTGCCTTTTAAGGTAAAAGACATCAATCTTGCCGATTGGGGACGTAAAGAGATTAAACTTGCTGAAGCTGAAATGCCCGGACTGATGTCGCTTCGTGAGGAGTACGGCGCTAGTAAACCCCTTAAGGGCGCGCGTGTTGCAGGTTGTTTGCACATGACCATTCAAACTGCTGTCTTAATTGAAACGCTTGTTGAACTTGGTGCTGAAGTAACATGGTCTTCTTGCAATATTTTCTCTACTCAGGATCATGCTGCGGCTGCAATTGCTGCTGCAGGAATTCCTGTGTATGCCTGGAAGGGAATGACTGAAGAAGAATTCGATTGGTGTATCGAGCAAACACTTTTTGCATTTAAAGATGGTAAACCACTTAACATGATTCTTGATGATGGTGGTGACCTTACAAATATGGTTCTTGATCGCTTCCCTGAATTGGTGAAAGATATCAAAGGACTATCTGAAGAAACCACTACAGGCGTACACCGCTTGTATGAGCGTATGCGCAAAGGAACGCTTCCAATGCCGGCGATCAATATCAATGACTCTGTAACAAAATCAAAATTCGATAACAAATACGGTTGCCGTGAATCATTGGTTGACGCAATTCGCCGTGCAACTGATTTAATGCTTGCCGGTAAGGTTGCAGTAGTTGCAGGTTATGGCGACGTAGGAAAAGGTTCTGCACAATCACTCAGTTCACAAGGTGTTCGTGTTATTGTTACTGAGATCGATCCTATTTGTGCGCTTCAGGCTGCAATGGATGGTTACCAGGTTTTGAAAATGGATACCGCAGTAAAAATTGCTGATATTATTGTTACCGCTACAGGAAACAAAAACATCGTTTGCGATCGTCACTTCAAGGCAATGAAGCACAATGCGATTGTTTGTAACATCGGTCACTTCGACAATGAAATCGACATGGCTTGGCTGAACAGCAATTACGGCAAAACCAAAGACGTTATTAAACCTCAGGTGGATAAGTACACTTTGGACGGGAAAGATATCATCGTATTGGCAGAAGGTCGTTTGGTGAATCTTGGATGCGCAACAGGGCACCCTTCATTTGTAATGTCTAACTCCTTTACCAACCAAACATTGGCGCAATTGGAGCTTTGGACAAATTCAAAAGCGTACGAAAACAAAGTTTATACTTTGCCTAAACACCTTGATGAAAAAGTTGCACGACTCCACCTTGCAAAAATTGGTGTTGAGCTCGAAACGCTTTCAAAAGAACAAGCTGATTATATCGGCGTTAAGGTTGAAGGGCCTTTCAAAACAGATCAATACCGTTATTAATCGGTCCACAAAAATAAAAAGCCCCTCTCGAAGGGGCTTTTTTATTTTCAATACTATTAGTTGTAAATCCTAAGGATAGAAAGTCCGTCCCAGTAAACCAGATATTGTTTTAGCGGTCGCGAGGCTGGACCTTGTGATACGCTGCCATCAGTCATAACAAACGCAGATCCGCAACAAGCATCACGTGCAATAATGTTGCTGCTTGTGTCAACAGTAATCTTACCACAAGGATTAGCAGGTTCCCAGGGACAATGCCTGTCGTAAGCCATGAATTCGTCCTGACTCCTTCTGTATACCAGAATTCCTCTTGATCCACCTTCAAAATACATCCATCCGCCGATAGCCTGTAGATTAAAATATCCCGGGTTATTGATGTTTACCGAAATATCCACCAATACATCCGGAATACGGTCATCATCCTTTCTGCAGGAGAACAGAAAGCAAGCCAGAAAGGTGAAAAAGAGCGCTGATTTTTTCATTATATTCGAAACAACATACTATAAAGATACGCAAGATGACAAGATTTATTCTCAGAATGATCTTAATCCTGTTCATTTCAGGAAACACAGGTCTGGTGCAGGCACAGGAAAAGGGCGGTGGCGGACAAGAACCGGTAAACAAGCATTACGAGAAAAAGAAAAGGCAACGTGAAAAGCAGAACGAAAAAGCCAAAAAAGATGAACAAAAACGGCACGAGCAAATCCAGGATAAAAAAACCCGTAAACGCATGAAAAAGAACAGGAAAAAGGCCGAACGATTGAAAAAAAACAAGCGAGAACCCTTTTTTCAACGGTTGTTCAGAAAAAAATAATGCGGTTCAGACTTGTATAGAATTGACCTTTTTTGAATCTTCAAAACCTGAAACCTGCCGTAAACAGGAGTAAATTTGAACAATCAAGATCCCAACAAGGGAAGATTTCCGATAAAAAACGATAATACATGGAAATCGGCCGTTGCTTAAATGGGGCTTGCTGCGGGATATATAATTTCTATATTTACGGCCTTTGTTGCGATAAACGAATAACAACTTGAACGTATGCTTAGAAAACTGAGCTTGATACTGGTGTTCGCTTTTGGTTCCGTAGTTTCCTACGGACAAGGCCAAGGAACCCTGCAAGGAAAAATCAAGGACAAAGCCACCGGTGAGCCGCTGGCATTTGTGAACCTGGTCATCGAACAGAATGGTGTTCGACAAGGAGGTACCTCCTCCGATTTTGACGGTAACTATAAGGTTGCCTCCATAACTCCCGGTACCTATACGGTTAAAGCCATGTATGTGGGTTATAACCCCTATGTAATTTCGGGTGTTGTTGTTAGTTCTAACAAAATTACCTTCCTCGATATACAGATGGAATCCGGTGATGTTACGCTTGAGGAGGTTACTGTAATCGAATATGCCGTTCCCCTTATCGATAAAGATGGTGGTGCTTCAGGAGCAACTGTAACGCGTGATGATATTGCACGTATGCCAGGTCGTTCTGCAACTTCCATTGCACAAACTGTTGGAGGTGTATTCTCCCAGGAAGGTAGTGGTGATCTTTCGATCCGTGGTTCACGTTCGGATGCCAGCTATTACTTCATTGATGGTATCAAAGTTCGTGGTTCTACCGGTCTTCCAAAAGCTGCAATTGAAGAGGTATCTGTAATTACAGGTGGACTTCCTGCTAACTACGGGGATGCTACTGGTGGGGTAATCTCCATTACTACACGCGGTGCCTCAAAAGATTTCTTCGGAGGTATCGATTACCTGACTTCAGGTTTCCATTTTGGAGGAAATAGTCCATATACCGGTAAAAATGTTGGTCTTGACCGCTATGCCTACAACCTTATCGAAGGATCACTTTCCGGTCCGCTATGGGTTAAAAAGGATTCAACAGGCAAAAAAATGAAGCCCATTCTTGGTTTCTTTGCTTCTGTAAACTATACAAACATTCACGATACCCGTCCTTTCTTTACTGATCAGTACGTGATCAAGGAGGACAAAAGAGAAGAATTACTGAATGCACCACTTCGTCCTACCGGATCAGGATTCGGAACATTTTACAACACCGACTTCCTTCGCTCTTCCGACTTCCAGAAAGTTCGTTACCGTCAGAACGCCCAAAATCGTGGATTCACAGGTTCGGGTAAAATCGATGTGAATTTAGGCCCGCTCATTAACCTCACATTTGGAGGTTCTTTCGATTACAATGCCAATAATGCATATGACTATAACAATATGTTATTCAATACCGATAACAATGGTCAGATTGCAAACACTACCTGGCGTATTTACGGCCGCTTTACCCAGCGCTTTGCTTCTGCTCAAGGAAAAGAAGGTGAAAAAAGCTCTTCAGTTATTAAGAATGCCTATTACTCTGTAATGGTCGATTATTCTAAATTCAAACAAACAGTTCAGGATGCGAATCACAAAGACCGCTTGTTTAACTACGGGTATGTAGGTCAGTTCACTACATATCGTGAGCGTTCATATGAATTCGGAATGTACAATGGTTCACCAGCAAGAATCCATAATGGTTTCCGCGATACTTTGGTTACCTTCTCCCCTTATTACCTAGATCCCGAAACACAGGAACAAATCAATATTAACCCAGACCTGGCTGCCATAACAAATCAGTATTATCAGCTTTATACGGATCCGGTTGGAAATTATCAGAACCTTGTTCAGATACAGTCTGCAAACGCATTGCGTAACGGTGATCAGCCACAATCGGTTTATAACCTTTGGACAAACATTGGCCAACAGTACAACAGTTATGGTCAAACCAATAATTCACAATTTCGTATTACGGCATCAGGAAACGCCGATATCGGAAACCATGCTGTATCACTTGGTTTTGAATATGAGCAACGTGATGACCGCGCATTCAATGTTTCGCCGATTGGACTTTGGACGATTGGCCGTCAGCTGGCAAACGGGCATACCGCTGAGTTAGATGTTAATAATCCTTCGCTCACCTACTTTGGTTCGGTGTTATCTGTAGACTATGAGCCGCTCAATTCCTCACCCGGAGAGTACAATAATTTTGACGATATCGAATCACAATCGTTTTTCGATTACAACATCAGAAAGAATCTGGGATTGAATACTGATGGAGTGGACTTTTTAGATATCGATGCCTATAATCCTGCATTCTTCCAGTTGGGATGGTTCTCTGCCAATGAACTTCTTAATAATGGTAATAATTACGTTTCTTATTACGGTTATTCTTATTCAGGAGAGAGACAAACAGAGCGAGTTTCTTTTGAAGACTTCTTCACAGCTCGTGATGAATTCGGAAATAAAACGCGTCCAATTGCACCGTTCCAGCCTATTTATGTGGCAGGATATATCATGGATAAGTTTGCGTTTGACGATTTGATCTTTAACGTAGGACTTCGCGTTGACCGTTTTGACGCAAACCAAAACGTACTTCAGGATCGCTATTTGTTGTATCAGGCAAAAACGGTAAAAGAAGTAAATGCACAAAATGAGTTTGGTGCCGATCACCCTACTAACATGGGAGATGATTATGTAGTTTATGTAAATACAGTTGAGAACCCAACAGCTATTACCGGTTACCGTGATGGAAGAAACTGGTACAACTCTCAAGGGGAGCAGGTTGCTGACCCAACAGTACTCTTTGGTCCTAATGGAATTGCACCATACCTGGTTAATCCAAATGCATCCAAGGAGAAAGACTCTGAAATTCCAAAAGCATTCCGCGACTACAAGCCACAAATTAATGTGATGCCGCGTGTTGCTTTCTCGTTCCCGATCAGTGACGAGGCGTTATTCTTTGCACACTATGATGTATTGACTAAGCGTCCAACTACTGGAAATCGTTTGGATATTTTGGATTATTATTTCATGGATGTTCGCAACGTGGTTGTAAACAACCCTGATCTGATGCCTGAAAAGACAATCGACTATGAGTTGGGTTATCAGCAAGTACTCACCAAGAGTTCTTCATTGAAAATTTCTGCTTTCTACCGTGAGCTTCGTAACCAGGTTGCCTTGATCAATGTAACAGGTGCTTACCCTCGTACTTACCGTACCTATGGTAACCTTGACTTTGGTACAATTAAAGGTCTTACACTTACTTATGACTTGCGCAGAACTGGAAATATGTCAATTCGTATGTCCTACACATTGCAGTTCGCAGAAGGAACAGGTTCTGATGCCAATTCAGCATTGAATCTTGTAAATTCAGGGCAACCTAACCTTAGAACTATTTATCCTTTCGAATATGATCAGCGTCACGCTCTTACAGGAGTTGTTGATTACCGTTATGGAGAAGGAAAACATTACAAAGGCCCAAAAATTGGCGGGAAAAACATTCTTGAAAACACCGGAGCAAACGTTGTATTGAACGTTGGTTCAGGAACGCCCTACAGTGCTCAACCGTTTGTAACCCCACAATCGTTTATCAGTGGCGGATCCGCAGCATCACTTGCAGGTCAGGTTAACGGTTCAAGAAAGCCTGGTCAGTTCCGTATGGACATGCAGATTGACCGTAACTTCACATTGAAGTTTGGTAAAGAGGATAAGAAGAAAGAAGCAAACCTGAATATCTATTTGCAGGTTAACAATGTCTTGAATACACGAAATATTCTAAATGTGTACGGAGCAACCGGTAATGCCAACGACGATGGATATTTATCAGAAGCACGTTACCAGAATGCTATCGCACAGGTAAACTCTGAACAGTCTTACAGAGAGTACTATGCATGGAAAACAAACAATCCTTACAATTACGGCTTACCCAGAACAATTCGTTTAGGGATTAAGTTCGACTTCTAATGATGATTCAACGAATGATTAAGCGATCGACTATGAATAGGAAAGGGATAATGCGACTTGGAACAGGGCTTGTTCTGGGTCTGTTGGCAACCAGCCAGCTTCGCGCAGAAATTGACCCTGCATTGCGAAATGCAAGCGGATCAACTACCGGCATGCAACAAAGGGCTGCAGGTTGTGCTCCTGCAACCGCCTTAACAAAACTGGAGTTCAATAACGTGAGCGCCATCATTGAAACAGGTGGAAATATGTGGCAGGATCGTGCTCAAGGCTTCTCTGCTTACGAAGTGCCCAAAGGGTCACGGTTGCGAGTAATGTTTGCGGGTGCACTTTGGTTGGGCGGAAAAGACTTTAACGACCAGCTTAAAGTGGCAGCAGTAACATTCCGTCAAGGTAATGATTTTTGGCCCGGCCCGCTTTTAACAGATGGTACAGCAGAAGTTGATCAGGCTACTTGCTTGTATTACGACAAGTTCTTTGTAACCCTACGTCAGGACATCGTAACCTTTGTTGCCTATACTGAATGTATTCAGTCCGGTGCACCAAATTGCGGCGATTTATTCCCCGGGTATACTGTGCCGCGTTCAATTCTCGAATGGCCTGGAAACAATTCTGCTGCCGGATACGATTTCAATCTTGCGCCTTATAAAGACGTTAATAACGACGGAGTTTACAATCCTGGTGATGGTGACTATCCTTGGTACGATATCAAGAAGGAACTTGCTTGTGGAAACGACCGTACTGTAACGCTTTATGGTGACCAGAATTTCTGGTGGGTGTTTAACGATAAAGGAAACATTCACACAGAAACCGGTGCCGATCCAATTGGTATGGAAATTCGTGCTCAGGCATTTGCTTTCTCAACCAACGATGAGGTAAATGACATGACATTCTACAACTACGAACTTTACAACCGTGGTACACAAACATTATTCAATACTTATTTTGGTCAGTGGTGTGACCCCGACGTAGGGTTCTCTGAAGACGATTTTGTAGGTTGCGATGTTCAACGCGGATTGGGTTACGCCTATAATGGAGATGCATTCGATGATGCAGGTCAGGGACAATCAGGTTATGGGGCTAATCCCCCGGCTGTTGGTATTGACTTTTTCCAGGGTCCTTTTCAGGATAATGATAATATCGACAACCCGCTTACTACAAATATTTCTGATGCTATCGACAGTCTTGGTATTCCTTACAAAGGTATCGGTATCGGTTATGGAGACGGCGTAGTTGACAACGAGCGTTTTGGTATGCGTAAATTCCTTTATTACTTCCGTTCTGACCAGACAAATGTAAATGCTCAGAAAGAACCTAATAACGCAAATGATTTCTACCGCTATCTTCAAGGTATTTGGTTAGATGGTACACCATTCTATTTTGGTGGTACAGCTCACCAATCGTCTGCAGGTGCACAGGCCAATGGCTTAGTTCGTTGTGATTTCATGTTCCCCGGAAATTCGGATCCATTATTATTCGGAACATTAGGAGTGCCAGTTGCTAATGCAAGTTCATGGACAGAGTTTAACGAGGGAAATACTCCTGCTGACCGTCGCTTTATGCAGTCTGCCGGACCATTTACTTTAACACCCGGACAAAAGAATAACATTACTGTTGGTGTAGTTTATGCACGTGCAACAACCGGAAATTCATATGCTTCGGTAGATAAACTTCGTCTTGCTGATGATAAGGCTCAGGCGCTTTTTGACAATTGCTTTAAGATCCTAGATGCACCTGATGCACCTGACCTGACAATTCAGGAATTGGACAGAGGTGTTGTTTTATATCTTACCAATCCCAATAGCTCTAACAATGTAGGCGAGGCCTATGTGGAGAAGGATCCATTTATCGTATTGCCATTTGTGCTTGAAAATGGAGACTCTACTGCAACATATACAGATGCTAAAAGNNATATCGCTTCCAGGGATACAAAATCTATCAATTGAAAGATGCTACTGTTTCATCTTCTGATCTGACAGATCCTGATAAAGCGCGTATTGTAGCACAGTGTGATATTAAAGATGGAGTAGGTCGCCTTGTGAATTTCATTAAGGATGAAGATCTCAATTATGATGTTCCAACTATGATGGTTGAGGGTGCTGACAAGGGAATTTTCCATTCGCTTTACCTTGAAAACGATGCCTTTACTCAGAAACGTCTTGTAAACCACAAGACCTACTATTATATGGCTGTTGCTTATGCCTATAATAACTACAAAACGTTTGACCCTTACGATGCAACAAAACTTGATGGNNGAGAGTCGTAAATCAGTAACCGGAGCTATTCGTGCGGTATCAGCAATTCCTCACATTCCCGTTCCTGAAACAGCAGGAACAAATCAGGTTGCCAAATACGGAGATGGACCTGAAATCACAAGAATTGAAGGAGCACAAAACGGTTCATTATTCCTTGATCTGACAGCTGAGTCTGAAAACTTCATTGTTCAGAATTTCAAAATGGCTACTCCAACCTACCAGGCTGGCCGTGGTCCGATCAGTGTGAAAGTGATTGACCCACTTAATGTAAAACCTGGAAGTTTCATTCTGGAATTCCTTCCTGATGCTACAGGTGGTCTGGTTGCAAGTAACTGGAGATTGAAAGCTGCACAGGCAATGACAATCAACGGAACTACGTATGCGATAAATGATGTTGTTGTTAGTTCTTCCTCCACGATAAGAATCAATAACGAACAATTAATTCCTGAACTAGGAATTTCAATTGCAATTGAGCAATACAAATACACCACCATTAGTGGAAGTCAGCAGTACACGGAGCCTATTTCCGGGGAAATTTTCTTTGCTGACTCTTCAAAGCGTTGGTTGGTAGGTGTTCCTGATGGTGAGGGTAGTGGACCACAAAACTGGTTACGTGCAGGTACCCAATATGTGGCTTGTGATGCTGGGGCATATCCTGACCCACAGAATGACCCATGTAATTACAACGACTATCAAGGTTTGGATAATACTGAATCATATGAAAATCTTGCCGGGGGAACCTGGGGGCCTTATCGCTTATGTGCGTCTTCCATTAATTCAGGTGGAGTTGAATTCCCTGCAGCAACAGCAGTAGGTTCGGGGTATGCAGGTACAGTTGGAACACTTGGTTCTGCGGCTTCATTGCATACTTTGCCGAACGTTGACATTGTCTTTANNCTTTACTTCCGATATGTCAAAATGGACACGTTGTCCGGTTCTCGAGATGCAGGAATCTGCTGCCTTGTCACAAGGTGGTCGTACGAAACAAAAAATGCGTGCAGCTCAGTCAGTAGATAAATTCGGAAATCCCGATGGTACCGGTACCGGTATGGGATGGTTCCCCGGTTATGCAATTGATGTTGCCACCGGCGAGCGTTTGAACATGGCGTTTGGAGAAGATAGCTGGCTTGGTGTTGATAACGGCCGTGACATGAAGTTCAATCCAACCAATCGTTTGTATTCTAACTTGGGTGATCCGATTTTTGGTGGAAAACACTATGTATATGTGTTTACTAACCAAGATCGTGAAATTCCATTTGCTGACCGTATGCCGGCGTATGACGGTGGAGCATATATTCAGACAAAGCTTTCATCAGGAACTTCTGCAAATGAATTACGTGTTTGGAGATCTTGCGTATGGGTAGGTATGCCAATGCTTGCTTCCGGATTTACATTTAGTGACCCACGTAATATCCCAACTGAAGCACGTGTGAAACTGCGTGTAAAGAGAATGTATGAGGCGTATTCAACTAATAATGCTGAATATCTACCTGATACTACTACAGCAACCAATGGATGGAGACCCAAGTACCGTTTCTCATTGGATAACCTGGCAACACAAACCTACCTAACCACTGATGAGATTAAGGACTCCATCCTAAGCCTGATCAACATTGTTCCTAATCCTTACTATGCTGTAAGTGATTATGAAACCGGTCGATTGGATACACGTGTTAAGGTTACCAATCTTCCTGAGCGTGCAACTGTAAGGATTTACAATGTATCTGGTCAATTGATCAGAACCTACACTAAGGATTCTCCGCTTACATCACTTGACTGGGATCTGAAAAATCAGGCAGGCATACCAATCGCCAGTGGTATTTACATTGTGCATGTTGAAGTACCTGAAGTTGGTGAAAAGATTTTGAAATGGTTTGGAGCAATGCGTCCACCGGATCTTCAAAACTTCTGATGCGATCGAAACAAGAATTATCTCTAATGAGCAGATGAACATGAAAAACACCATCATAACAGCAATAGCTTTTGTTACAGGACTGGGTTCTCTAACAGTAGCAAACGCAGGGAACGAAGACCGCGTTGGTAGTGCAGGAGCTTCTGAACTACTTATCAATCCTTGGGCACGCAGTGCCACTTGGGGAAGCGCAGGTATTTCGAGTGTAACCGGAATCGAAGCAACATTTATGAATGTTGCAGGTTTGGCTATGACAAAAAAGACAGAAGTCAATTTTGTCAGCAGCAATTGGTTGACCGGTTCCGGAATTCGTATGAACCAGGCAGGTTTGGCTCAGCGGGTAGGTGAAACAAGTGTAATTGGTTTAACCTTCAATTCTATGACCTTTGGAGAGATACCCATTACAACTGTGGATATCCCTGAAGGAGGAATAGGTACTTTTTCACCGCGCTACTTCAATATTGGGTTTTCTTACGCGAAAGAATTCTCCAATTCGATTTATGGTGGACTTACCGTTAAAGCTCTTTCTGAGTCTATTGCTAACGTAAAAGGCTCAGGCGTTTGTTTTGATGCCGGTATTCGTTACGTGACAGGAGAAAAGGATCAGATTAAGTTTGGAATAAACCTTAAAAATGTTGGTCCTCCAATGAAGTATTCAGGTGATGGATTTTCGTACCTGGTTACGCTAAGTAACGGTATGCAAATGACCACAGAACAACGTTCGGCTCGTTTCGAAATTCCTTCACAAGTGAACATTGGTGCTTCTTACGATTTCCTTTTCGGAGAGCAGCATAAGCTGATTTTAGCTGGAACATTCACGTCTAACTCTTTTTCTAAGGATAACTGGAGATTTGGAGCTGATTACACATTTACTGCGAAGAAGGCTACATTTAGCGGCCGTGCGGGTTATGTGTACGAAAAGGGAATGATGAGCAGCGAAGTAGGTGTTCGTTCTACAGCGTTTACAGGGCCAACAGCAGGTGTTTCTGTAGATCTGGTAACCGGAGAGAAGGGTAACCACATTGCCTTGGATTACGGGTTCCTTTCTACAAACCCATTTGGAGGCGTTCACATGATTGGTATCCGTTTCGAGATCAACTGATAATTTTTCCTTATTTTTGTAAACGGAAATCCCCATCCAATGGGGATTTCCGTTTTTTATTATCAACATGTAGTATTATGGCACAGATCACTTATCTGACCAAGGAAGGTTTACAAAAGCTAAAGGATGATCTCAAGGAGTTGAAAACTGTTGAGCGACCCAAAATTTCAGCGCAGATTGCAGAAGCAAGGGATAAAGGGGATCTGTCGGAGAACGCTGAATACGATGCTGCCAAAGAAGCACAGGGCCTCCTTGAGATGAAGATCGCCAAAATGGAAGATCTTATCGCAAACAGTCGTTTGATTGATGAGAGTCAGGTCGACACTTCCAGGGTTTTTATTCTGACCAAAGTGAAGATTAAGAATCAGTCCAACGGAGCGATTTTTAACTATATGCTCGTTGCAGAAAATGAAGCCAATCTTAAAGATGGTAAGATATCTGTCGATTCACCTATTGGTAAAGGTTTGATGGGCCATGAGGTAGGGGATATTGCAGAGGTGAAAACACCTGCAGGAGTAATGAAGTTTGAAATCCTGGAAATCTCCCGTTAATGTCATCGGTTTTTTCAAAAATCATTGCAGGAGAAATACCCTGCCATAAGATTGCAGAGAACGATCATTTTATTGCTTTTCTTGATGTGTCACCTTTGGTGCGTGGACATGTATTGGTAGTTCCGAAAAAGGAGACCGATTATATTTTTGATCTATCGGGAGAGGAGCTCTCGGAAATTCTGGTATTTGCCAAGGGAGTCGCCGCGAAAATTCGTAAGGCTATTCCATGCGAGCGGATAGGAGTTTCAGTGATTGGATTGGAAGTTCCGCATGCACATGTGCACCTTGTTCCCATTCGTTCAGCTGATGATTTGAATTTTACGCGTCCCAAACTGAAAATTACTCAGGAAGAGCTTGCTGAGATTGCGAATTTGATCCGGAATTCTTAATCAGGATTTTTTGCGGTTGGGATTTTGTTTTACAAATGCCTCCCATCCCGAATACGATTTCCCTCCACTTACTGAATTACGCTGGAAGTAATGACAAACAGCAACCGCCAGCGCATCTGTTGCATCCAGGAATTTAGGTTTAGCCTCAGTTTGAAGCAGCTGTGAGAGCATAGCCGCAACTTGCTCCTTTGATGCACTTCCTTTTCCTGTAATGGATTGTTTGATCTTACTTGGAGAATATTCCACCACAGGAATTTTGCGGTGTAATGCAGCTGCAAATGCCACTCCTTGCGCTCTGCCCAGTTTCAGCATGGATTGTATGTTCTTTCCAAAGAAAGGAGCCTCAACTGCCATTTCATCGGGATGAAAGGTGTCAATTACACGAAGCGTTTCTTCGAGAATGCGCTGTAGTTTGTCCTGTTGGGTTTCCAGTTTTTCCAGACGGAAAACACCCATATCCAGCAATNNTTTTGGATTTCACCAGCAACACACCGTAACCCATGATGTTTGTTCCAGGGTCAATTCCAAGTATGATGCGCTCAGAGGGCGCTGGTGTATCCTGATTTTGTGATTGCAGCATTTCATCAAAGATAATTAACCCATTTCCGCGATATTGCGTTCTGAAAAGGAATTTTCCACATTGTGTCGACTTACATTTTTTCTGTTCTGCTAATTGGAGTAACCGCACTTTATTGCTTAACCATCATATGGTTTTCAATGGGTGTAGTACGATTGGTTTCACTTAAAAAACCAAAACAAACTTTTACAGGTAAGGTTTCCGTTATTGTTCCGTTTCGCAATGAGCATATGCGGATGAAGCCCTTATTGGAGAGTTTGTCAAAACAACAACTGCAGAATGTGGAGTTCATTTTCGTCGACGATCATTCGCAGGATAGCACCGCAGAAGTGATTCATTCGTTTGCCTTTTCCAACTATTGCATTCTTCCTTCAAACGGATCCGGGAAGAAAAGCGCAATAAGAACCGCCGTTGCCAAGGCAAAAGGAGAAGTATTGTTATTTACTGATGCCGATTGCATTGTTCCTTCCTGCTGGATTGAGGAAATGACCCTGCCATTTTCCGCTGAAGGCGCAGATCTTGTTGCAGGACCTGTGTCAATTAAAGGTAGAGGATGGTTAACAGGGATACAGTATTGGGATCAGATTGCCCTGGTTGCTTCTTCAGCCGGATCCGGAGCAATGGGTATGCCGTTTATGTGCAGCGGGGCAAATCTTGCTGTTAATGCAGCATGTTATCCATGTGATTCTATTTTGGGGGATGAACGGAGTAGTGGAGACGATGTTTTCCTATTGCATCATCTTCATAGGGAGAAAAAGAATATTCGATTTACCTGGAATAAAGATGCTTGCGTTTTGACTTTGCCTGAATCTTCTTGGAGGGCCTTCTTTAAACAGCGAATGCGTTGGGCAGGCAAAGCCAGCAGCTATTCTAACGGAATGGCTGTTTTTGTATCCTTATTGGTGCTCTTTTGCTCGGCATCACTGTTGTTTGGTGGGCTGCTTTCAGCCATTCATCCTTCGCTTTTGTCCACTCTTCTCATTTGCCTTGGACTCAAGGCAGCATTTGACTTTTTGTTTTTACTTTTGAGCGAAAGGGGTTTGGGACATAGTGGCCGACTTCATTATTTTCTACCCGCTTTCTTTTTTCACGTCCTGTATATTCTTCCGGTGGCAGTGTTATCGCAACTGGTTCGTGCAGAGTGGAAAAACAGAAAGATTAATTAAGCAATGGCAAGAAAAAAAACAGTTCAAACCAGCAAGGAAGTTTCGCGATCCCTCTCGGCAATGGCCTGGAAGCGATTGAAGCGAAATTATCCGGCAATGTTTGGGTTTTTCGTGATTCTGTTTGCTTGTATGATTGCAATTCTGGGCGCGCTGATTCGGCCGGATAAAACCACAAATGCTGCCAATGCTATTCCTGCAGTAAATACCAAGCCCCCCGGATTCGAGGTCAAATATTTACTCGTGCAAAAAAATGACACCATTCATCCAACAACGTTTTTCGATAAGATGTTGTTTGGTGGGGAAGAAAATAAATTCCGTTATGTCCCAATTACCGAATTTGAATTTCGCGGTGCGGAAATCAGCGTAAAGGAATATGTTGGCGAAGAAGAGAATTCACAGTTCAGACAAATCAGTATTCCCTACTTGCTGGCAGATGTATTGTATCCACTGCACATGAATAACCGTTATTCGGAAGATGGTCAGGGTAACGTTTCATTTTATGATATTCACAACAATAAAATAACGCGTTCCATTATCGAAATGCAAAATGAAGTTGAATCGCGTTGCATTATCGATCAAACCTATTGGCTGGGGACAGACAGGAACGGTAGGGATATGCTCAGTCGACTTATGGCTGGTACGATTGTATCCTTGTCTGTGGGACTTATTTCTGTTTTAATTTCATTGATCATTGGTATTTCGCTGGGTGCAATTGCCGGTTACTTCAGAGGTTGGGTAGATGATGTGGTAATGTGGTTGATCAATGTGGTTTGGTCCATCCCTACTTTGTTATTGGTAATTGCGGTTACTATAGCACTGGGAAAAGGATTCTGGCAAGTGTTTGTTGCTGTTGGGCTCACAATGTGGGTTGAAGTTGCAAGAATAGTTCGTGGTCAGGTGCTTTCTATTCGGGAGAAGGAGTTTGTTGAAGCCGGACGTGCTTTAGGATTTCGTGCACCCCGTATTATTTTGCGCCATGTATTGCCAAATGTAATGGGACCGGTAATCGTAATTTCTGCTGCAAATTTTGCGTCTGCTATTTTAATTGAAAGCGGTCTTTCTTTCCTTGGTGTTGGTGTACAACCTCCAATGCCTTCATGGGGCTCAATGATTGCTCAGCATAAGGATTATATTACGACAGAAATGGCTTACCTGGCAGTTCTTCCGGGAATTGCAACGGTAGTGATGGTGCTTGCGTTCATGCTGGTTGGAAACGGCTTGCGTGATGCGCTGGATACAAAGGCAGTGGATGATGTCAGGTCCTAAATGAAAAACATAAAAAAAGCCCGGATTTTCCGGGCTTTTTTGTTTCTGATAAATCAGAATGGAAGGTCATCGATATCATCTCCGCCTGTGATGTTTGCCGGAGGGAAGTCAGGTGATTCAGCACCAATAGGATTTGTAGTGCGCATGATTTTGAAACCGTCGATTGAATTGAAATAACGAGTGCTTCCTGTTTTAGGATCGTTCCATTCTCTTCCACGAAGGAAGAAGCCAATTTCTACTTCTTCACCGGGTTTAAATGAATCGAGAAGATCGCATTTGTCGTTGGTAAACTGAACAGTAATGAATTGTGGATACTGCGAAGAATTTTCTACAACAACGATTTCGCGTTTACGAAATTTCTCGCTGATGTTTTGCGTCGGTTGAACGAGCTTAATTTGTCCTTTAAGTGTATACATAACAAAAAATTGATGAGCGTATTTTGGTTAATTGTTAAAGCTTAATAGTGTCATCCATGCTTCTTTTACCTTGTTTTGATCGAGTAGTAAGGCGGCATGTTTATGCAATTCGTTTTCGAGTTTGGCAGCATCTTTTTCATGAGCAATAAAAAGATCGCTGAGTTCAAGTAATTTGTATTCGTTCACATCTGTCTCATCAGGAAGTGATTCGACGTTTCCAAGCTGACCAAGATGATTTCCGCTTAGGAAACGGGAATTGCGAATATCACCTGGGATAGCGTCAACTCCTATTCCTAGGGTGGTAAGGGGTTTTTCAATCTCAAAAAGCGCATCGCCATGAGCTCGGCAGTACCAATTGCCTCCCATGCGGGCTACCAGATCAATTTTTTGCTGATCAATTACACCTTTTGCGTCGAGAATGGTTTCGTTGATGTGTATTAGAACAACCTCACAAATGATCAAATTACCGGCTCCTCCCTGGTTTCCCAGTTCAATAACCTGGTTCACTTTACACTCCAGCTGCACTGGGCTTTCCTTAACCCGGAAGGGTTTAACTTTTTCTGATGCTATTGGAGTAAATCCTGATTTAATAAACTCATCAACTCCTTTGGCGTATTCTGAACTGGCCAGTGACATTTGATGAACCATGTCGTGATTCACGATGTTGATTACAACCTCAGCAACCTCTTTTACATTATCATAAGTATGCTTGGTGGTGTTGGTTCTGCCACTGCGCGCCGGACTAAAGATCAGTATTGGAGGATTAGCACTGAAGACATTAAAGAAACTAAAAGGCGCAAGGTTGGCTTTGCCTGTTTTGTCAATGGTGCTTGCAAAGGCAATTGGACGAGGTCCAACTGCACCCAGCAGATAGCCGTGTAGTTTAGGGATAGGAGTTTCTTTGGGGTCGACGCGAAACATGGTATTGTGATGAGATGTGCAAAGTTAACCAAAGGGCAGGTAAGAAAAGGCTTAAAATATCCACAAGTTAATGCTTCGGTTGGAGTAGTGTTAATAAGCACTTTAGGAGAATTGGAATATTTCAGTATTTTTGTGCTCCGTTTCTGAAGGGGATAGGATTTCCTTCAAATCGGTTTGAACCTCGTTCTTTTGTAGTAAATTTTTTATGCGGGCGTGGCGAAATTGCCCTGACGCAAGGCTCAGACGAGTCTTCGCCCAGGTCAGGATCCACGAAGTTCTAAACCTCGACAAATGTCTCGGCAAGAACTTTCGGGAGTAGACGCGATTCGTTTTTTATAGTTCTTTTGTAGTAAATTTTTTATGCGGGCGTGGCGAAATTGTCCCTACGCAAAGCTCAGAGAAATCTTCGCTTTGGTCGGGATCCACGAAGTTCTAAACCTCGACAAATGTCTCGGCAAGAACTTTCGGGAGTAGACGCGATTCGTTTTTTATAGTTCTTTTGTAGTAAATTTTTTATGCGGGCGTGGCGAAATTGGTAGANNGGTTCGAGTCCCTCCGCCCGCACAACCTAAAAAAAAGCGAATGATCAGTGGTTCATTCGCTTTTTTTTGCTCCATAAAACAGTTTGTCGTCATTCATTTTGGGATTTTAAATCTTTATCCCAATAATGCATATGTCATCAACTTGTTCGTGGTCTCCTTTCCAATTCTCAAAGGCATTTCTTATTTGCCTGGCTTGTTCGTTTTGAGGGTGATTGACAATTGAAAGTAGTAGGTTTTGGAAAGGTTTAGGTTTGAATTTCTTACCGGCTTCCCCTCCGAACTGGTCTGCAAAACCGTCTGTAAAAAGGAAAAACTGAGCGTCGTCCTTCCATTCAATGTGGTGATTGGTGAATGGCTTGTTGTGGTCGCTTTTTCCTATGGGTTGTTTGTCGGGCTTAATTTCATGCAATTGTCCATCACTGATATACCAAAGCGGATTGTTTGAGCCGCTCCATTCCACAATTTTGTTTGAATAGTCTATGCATAGCAATGAGATATCCATTCCGTCTTTGACGTCACTTTCACTTTTTTCAAAGGTTTCAATTACCAGTTCTTTGGTCTTGTCGAGTATTTCGGATGGACGTGTAAGATTAAATTCTTTGAGGGCTCTATTTAGTGCATTTGAGCATACCACGGATACCAAGGCTCCGGGGACTCCGTGGCCTGTGCTGTCTGCTGCGGCAATGAAATGCTTATTGTTAATGCTGTCGGACCAATAAAAATCACCCGCAACAANNGCAACAATATCTTTTGGTAAATAGATTAGAAAATGTTCAGGAAATAGTTTTTTCAGATCATGATGGGGAGGAAGGATGGCTTGTTGAAGCCGCTTTGCATAAGTTATGCTGTCGATAATCTCTTTTTGCTTTTCCTCAATGAGTTCTTTTTGTTTTTCGGTTTCTTTTTCTTTTAGTTCAATGATTC
>DEHO01000076.1:0-4006 GCA_002351955.1 Flavobacteriales bacterium UBA2798 | reverse complement strand
CTTTTGTTACTTCTTCATTACGTAAACTATCACGGTATACAATGTACAATTTGTAGTTTTCCAGAGAGGATAAATAATTTTTGCTTGCGCTATCGGCTCTCCATATTTCACTATAGGCCAATTTCAATACTTCCTTTTCATTGAGTTTTGTTGCTATTGAAAGACTTTTGGATAAGGCAACTTTGGATAATTGTATTTTTCCTGATTCAAGATATACCTGCCCTGTTTTTATTAGTGAATAGGCTAATCCTCGTTCATCCCGGGTGTTTTCATAAATTTCGATGGCCTTATTACAGTAGATCAAACTCTTTTCAAGTTCTTTCATTGCATGAAAGGTGTTTGCCAGATTGTACAGCGTGCGCGCTTTTGGCGCTTTTGCATCCATTTTTTCAAAAATCTCCAATGCATAATTGTGACGAATTATCGCTTCTTCAAAATTTCCTAATTCAGTATTTACAATACCAAGATTACTGGATGATTGAGCCATCCTTTTTTCATCTCCCATTTTTTCATGGAGGAAATATGCCTTTGAATAATAGTCTAATGCTTTTTCATATTCCTGGAGTTGATAGTGTACGTTGGCGATATTGTTAAAACAAGCTGCCTGACTGTTTACATCATTTAACTCTTCGTGTATTTTTAGTGAACGAAAATAATGCTTCAATGCGTCAGGGTAATCACCTTTCCTGTAATGAATACCTCCTATGCTGCTTAATACCTCAGCTATTTTTTTCTTGTTTCCTGTATATTGAAATACGAAATGTGCTTTTTTGTAATATTCCAATGCTGAGCTTAAATCATTATTCCGATGAAAGACAAATCCGAGGTCGAAGTAAGCAGTCCCCATTAAATTATAATCATAAGAATCTCTAAAGGTTTTCACTGCCTTTAAATAATTCGATTCGGCAAGTTCGATTTTACCCATGTCATCGTATGCGCTTCCTATCATGGCCTGTGATCTCCCTTTTCCGTTTTCCCATTGTAGTTTCTCCGATAATTCCTGAGCCTGTTCAGCATAGCTCAATTCATCATCGAAGCGGCCTTCTTCCATTGAAAGAATACTTAAGCGAATTAAAGTATTGACTTTGTTTGTGTCATTTTTTGAGTTGCTTAGTTCCCGTAAGAGGGAATCAGCTTTTTGGGCATCGCAATTTGAGGATACCTTGAGAAGTGAAATAATGACCAATGAAACAAATAAGAATTGGCGTAAATAAAAAAAGTAGCACATAGCTGTAAATAGAGGCTGCCAATGTAGCGAAATTACACCTTCAAAGCTTAAAATATTGATTAAAAGCGGGTTGAGACTGGTCGATTGTTTGGCAAAATTGCTTTTCTTTATTTAAGCAATGCCTTATTGACGTGAAATGGATGATGCATATTCCTCTTTTATTACTTTGCGTTCGCAAACTTGATCTATGAAAAAGCAACTCCTAATTCTCTTCTCACTTTTGTTTTTGGTTTCTTGTATTCGTTACAAGAAATTGGTTGCTGATAAAAATGCAATTACAGAAACAGATGCTTCACGGGCCAATGAAATGTTTCCTGGCACAACTTTGGCTGATTTGCAAAAGGGTAAGCTGATTTATGATGCGAATTGCGGAAAATGCCATAAACTTCATCAACCTGATTCCCGTTCTGCGGATTCATGGAATAAAATTGTTCCACCTATGTCGCGAAAGGCAAAGCTTAGTCAGGAAGATGAAAGTCTTATTCTCCGTTATGTGGTAACAATGGCAAAAAAGAACTGATCGATTACTTCATCTGAAGTTTATCTCCACCCTGAATCAGATTTCCTTTTTCATCATAAAATTCATGTTTGGTGTACCCGGAGGACATGGAGTCGTATATGGTCACTTCTTTTTTCTTTCCGCTTGGATAAAAGCTGAAAAAGGAAACGTTTTTTTTATCGGTCACGGCCGTTTTTCCGTCCCAAATTGCCGTAAAGCGCGTTATGCTTTTTTTGCTTTGATAATCGTACCATTGGGTTTGTTCGATATCAACAGTAACGTTGGTTGTATTTACTGCTGTGACTTTACGTAATTCAACACGACTGCCGCGACTGTCGTACCATACATGTTCTCCAACCGGTAAGCCATTTTCAAAAGTACCTGCGTATTTATTGCTTCCGTTCTCATGCCACTGACGAGCTGCTCCGTGGTAAACAACTGCCCCCTTTTCTCCGGTGGCAAAATGGTATTCGGCCGACTTGTGTCCGGATGAAAATTGCTCTTCTGTTCTTTCCAAAATGCCATTGTTGTAATAATTGATCGATTTTCTGCCATTTACAACTGCCTGCATTTCATTGTTCATTTTTTTCNNTTCAGCGCAGAAATCCACTCCACTCTGTACTCATTCAAACAAGCACCGGAAAAAGGTTGACCGGTTTGGCCATCTACCACAATGTTTTCCTTGGTACTGAGTGAAGTACAATTACAGGTAGTGCCCTCAGTTTTCGCATCACCTACCGGTAAGTCACTCGTTAAGAAGGGGATAGCTGCTGTGATTGCAATTGCTTTGAGGGAGAATAGCATGGTGTGTTTGATTTTGGGACACGAAAATAATACGGCTATCCAGGAAATAGGTCCAAAAATCGCCCAAAAGCCGGTTTTTCTCCACGGAGAGCATTAAAGCCCGTTTTAACGTCGAAGTAGTGCTCTCTTACCGGTTAGAGTTGAATGATTTGCTATCTTTGCAGCCCCTTGAAGAAGAGGGTTTTTATAAAATGATGAATATGAACGTAACACAGGAAAAGATCGACGATCTGAACGCGGTTATCAAGGTGAAACTAACTCCCGAAGATTATCGTCCTAAGTATGAAGCTACCCTTAAGGATTATTCCCGCAAGGCACAGGTTAAAGGATTCCGTCCGGGACATGTTCCTATGGCGATGATCAAGAAGATGTATGGGAAATCAATCCTTGCAGATGAGGTTAACAAGTTGTTGAATGATAGCTTGTATAATTACATCAATGAAAATAATCTGGAAGTATTAGGTAATCCTCTTCCAATTGAGGAGCAGGAAAGAGTAGAATTTCACGAAAATGCCGAAATGGAATTTCGTTATGAGATTGGATTTGCTCCAAAAATTGATTTGAATTTATCAGGATTCAAAGTTCCTTATCAGGCTTTGAAGGTGGATGATGAAATGCTGAATAAGCAAATTGATGATTTGCGCAGACGATACGGTAAACTGGTAAATGCTGAGGAATCTATTGCCACTGATATGCTTTTCGGGAAATTCGAAGAGCTTGATGAAAACGGAAATTTAAAAGAAGGCGGTATTAGCAACACCAGTACAATTTCTATTGAGTTTCTTAAGGATGAAGCCACAAAAAAACAATTAACAGGGAAGAAACCTGGCGATGTTGTTGATCTGGATCCCCGCACTGTTTCCCAGGGCGAATCGGATTTAGCAGCCATGTTAGGTGTGGAGCGCGAAGCGTTGGCTGATTTGCATTCTAAATTCCGATTTACCATTAATGAAATCAAACGCATCGAACTTGCCGAATTGAATACTGAGTTATTCGACAAATTATTCGGAGAAGGGACTATTGCTACTGAAGAAGACTTCCGTAACAGGGTATCAACAGATCTCAAAAACATGTTTGCTTTTGATTCTGACCGTTTGTTCTTACGCGAGGCAACAAAGCAATTACTCGATAACCTGAGCATTGCACTTCCTGATTCTTTCCTGAAGAAATGGATTGTTGCTACCAACGAAAAGCCCATTACGGATGAGCAGTTGGAAAAGGATTATCCCTCGTATGCGCGTGGACTGAAGTGGCAGTTGATCGAAAACANNCTTTCGAACAAAGAAGAGGCCAAGCGTGTTTATGATGAGTTGTACAGCCGTAAAGTCTTGGCTTTCCTAAAAGACGCTATGAATCTTGCGGTAACTGAGCATGTATATGAGGAATTCATGAAAATAGCCGGTGCACAGGATCACAACCATGACCACGAGCATGATCATGACCACGAGCATGATCACGAACATCACCACCATCAC
>DEHO01000080.1 GCA_002351955.1 Flavobacteriales bacterium UBA2798 | reverse complement strand
AGTGAAAGAATACGTCAACACATGCGCGCCTACTCCGGAAACTGATGCAGAAAATACTCCGGAGGGATTGGTTATTCCCGTTCCACTCCATGTTCCTCCTGCGGGAATTCCGTTTAAATTTAGAGGAGCAGCGTCAACACACAGTTGAAAATCGACTCCTGCATTTACAATTGGTAATGCATTTACTGTCACCTGCACATCATCGGTAGTTGCACAGGTTCCTGTTCCGAATGAATAGGTAAGAGTAAATACACCGACCGTTGAAGGAGTAAAAATTCCTCCGGCTGTGATATTCGTTCCGCTCCATGTTCCTCCGGCGGGAATTCCGTTAAGCGTTATCGCTGCTGCATTGTGACAAACCGATTGTGGCAATCCTGCATCGGCCGGTGTGGGTGCAACAACAGTTACATTCATCTGATCATTGCTGCTGCATCCATTACCATCGGTAAACGAATAAGTCAGTGCAAATACACCTGTTCCATTAGGTGTGAAAGATCCTCCTGCAGTTACATTTGGTCCCGTCCATGTTCCTCCTGCGGGTGTTCCGCTTAGTACAACAGGAATGGGTTGATCGCAAACAATCTGATCTGCTCCTGCATTTACAATGGGCAGTGCATTTACAGTTGTCGATAAATTTCCGGTATTCGAACAACCGTTTCCATCCGTAAATGAATAGGTGAGGTTATGAACTCCCACACCCGCAAGCGCAGGATCGAAGGTGAGACCGCTAACTCCACTACCCGACCACGTCCCTCCTGGCGGTGTTGCATTCAGATTTTGAACAGCTGCATCAAAACAAACATTGATTGGTGCTCCGGGATTGATCACAGGAAGGGGATTCACCGTGACATCCAATGTTCCGCTGGTAGCACAAGTTCCGGTTCCCAACGTATAGGTTAAAGTGAATGTACCAATTGCTGAAGGAGTAAATATTCCTGCAGCACTTACACCGGTACCCAACCACACTCCTCCTGCAGGATTTGCTGTTACATTGATGGGTGCCGCATTCAAACACACCGACTGATTCGATCCCATCACTACAGGAACAGGATCATTGACGGTAATACTGGCATTATCGGTGGATGTACATCCGTTTCCATCGGTAAAGGAATAGGTCATCACAAAAACTCCTACCGTCGATGGCGTAAACAATCCGCCGGGAGTAATTCCTGTTCCGCTCCATGTTCCGCCCGCCGGTGTTCCGTTCAGTTGTTCTCCGATGGGTTGATTGCAAAGCGTTAAATCAGGACCTGCATTTACAATCGGCACAGGATTCACCGTTACGGTTGTCGTTACCTGTGCACTGCATCCTGCTGTTGTTCCTGTGAGTGTATACGTTGTTGTTGCTGCAGGTGAAACGTTCAATGTTGCATTCGTTCCTACATTTCCTGTTCCGTCGTTCCAAACATAGCTTGATGCACCACTGCCTGTAAGCAGAACCGATTGTCCTGCACAGATAGACGGATTTACGGGAACTATAGTAACTACCGGTGCTGGGTTGATCACAACATTGGTGGATGCTGAAGGTCCTGCACAACCGTTTACCGTTGCAAATACCGAATACGATCCGGCATTGGCTACTGTAACATTGGTGATCGATGGATTTTGTGTTGTCGCGGTAAATCCGTTAGGACCACTCCATTGGTAATTGGCATTGGCAATGTTCGAAGCAGTGAGATCAAGTGTTGCTCCTTCACACAAGGGAGAATTGCTACCTGCAACCGGAGCAGGAGGTGCTGCTGTTATCGTTACTGACTGAGTGGCATTTGTTGTTCCGCAGATGTTCGTTGCAGAAACGGTAATGGTCGGATTTCCCGCTGCTGCAAAACTAACCGATCCCGGAATCTGCAAATTGGATGTTGCAGGAACTCCTCCGGGGAATATCCAGTTGTAGGTGGTAATCGGTGCTGTGCAATCGAGAAATGTTGCCGTTGGTGTGATGCTTTGTCCGGCGCAGATATTGGGCAAAGCAGGAAATGTAATTTCAGGAACTTTGTGTACTGTAACCGTCTGGCTAATCGGAAATGTCCCGCACGAATTGATGAGTTGCAGTGTTACAGTATACGTACCCTGTGAATTAAATGTGATCTGCGGTTGCCAGCTGTTGGCGTTGGTTCCATTGGTAAAACTGAATGCTCCACTTGCAGGCACACAAGGTGAACCATTAAATGTTACTACCCAGTTCCAGTTCACATCGCAAGAAAGTGAGGTGTCCGACAAATTGGTAATGTTGCTTATCAAAGGCACACATCCCGAAGTAGGCGACAAGGTAAAATTGGGAACAGGAGGTGCTTCAATGCAAACAGTACGCGTCATGGTTGTTGTTCCGCAACCGTTACTAGTGCTCAACACTACGGTGTAGTTTCCTGGTGCAGTATAGGTATGCGTTTGAGGTGCGTTGGTAAAAACTGTTGTATTGGGTGTTCCATCGCCCCATTGCCACACATGTACTGTACTCTGGCTACAGGATGCATTAAACCCTGCAACTGAAGAATTGATAAATGTCACCGCTGAATTGACGCAGGCAGGATTCGGACTTTCTGTAAAATTTGCCTGAGGAGCGGTATACACACGAATAGGCGTTACCGTTGCCGTTGAACTATCGCAACTGTTTCGTGCCGTAATGGAAAAAGTATACGCACCACCAGCAGAAGAACAGGAAGATTGCGTATAGGTATGACAAACTGTTGCCGGTGGTGGATGCGTAAAAATATCTTCCGGCGATCCGTCACCATAATTTACACGGTAAGTAGTTGAAGAGTGATTACCGGCGAAACTTGATAATGGAAAACACAAGGTAATAGGTCCGCAACCATTCGTATTACCTGGATTGGAAACCCCGATGGCCGGATTGGTGATATTGGAAACAAATTGGGTAAATGTATTCGCACAACCATTGGTACCGGTTACGGTGTAGGTTAGCGTATAAATACCCATAGTAGAATATATATGTGTTACCGAGCCTGAAGGAAATGGTCCTGGACCGGCAACAAAATCCGGAGTACCATCACCCCAGTTGATCACATAGGAATTATTGGTAGTTGGATTCGTATTATCGAACACCTCCATATTGAAAATGGAACCATCGCAATTGCGAAACGAAGTAAAGGGATCGATCAGTTCAGGAGCAGGAGATTGATTGACGGTGACGTTTTGTGTGGTGGTGTGTGTACAACCGGTTGAACTCGTAACGGTGAGAGAAACGGTAAACGTTTGTGTCCCGTTACCCGGTGCAACGAATGTATGGGTGGGATTCATCTGCGTTGACGTATTCGCCGAACCACTTGCAGGATCGCCAAAATTCCATT
Source organism: Flavobacteriales bacterium UBA2798 (assembly GCA_002351955.1). Lineage (GTDB taxonomy): Bacteria > Bacteroidota > Bacteroidia > Flavobacteriales_D > UBA2798 > UBA2798. The sequence continues at coordinate 22,651 of DEHO01000080.1, read as the reverse complement.
GGAAGCTTGAACCCGCCAAAGGAGTGGATGTGTTTGCAAATACAACCGGAATACTTGAACAGGAATTATTCGGGGAAAAGGTAAAAGATGCAGTTGCTCCCTGCGTTACATTTACGTTTACGTTGTCATTGTCGGTGTTGTTTCCGTCATCAACAGTTAAGGTATAGGTGGTGCTGGTGGTTGCAGTACAAANNTTCCACCTGTAGCAGCAGGAGTTGCACCAAGTGTGGTTGAAGCACCGGAGCAAATATTTTTATTCGGACCGGCATTCGCGTTTAAGGGTTGAGCGAAGGATTCCGGAATCGAAAACAGAAAGAAAATGGCTATAGCAAGGCAGCGCAACATAATAGAGGTTCCATGGCAAACATAGTACAATTGACTATGATCCAAACTACGGTATTCACCCTAATTTGCCATCCAATATCATGATTCTAAGCAGATTTAATTCAGAAAACGCATATGCCAGGAATCGGCAATTCGTTTTTTCCAGCCGCGTTCAAATTCAGCTTTTGTGTTCACCAGATTATCAAACACAANNGATCCATAAACGAAAGACCAAGCTCTTTTTCGATTGCCTTAACAAAAGCAACACTTTTATCGATGGAACAGCCTGATGCAGCTGCCTGATCTTCGTTCACAAATACAACAAGAAACAATTGATCAAACAACTCAACCGAAGCCTCCAGTTTAGCCCCGTGCGAGCTCCAGTTGCTTACAAATGCAATAGCCTGTTCTTTCACCCATGATGCTTCTGTTGCTGAAAGCAAACGATCGGCCTGGTAAATCCATACCCGCGAATGTTCAGGGAGTGAGGTCCATTCAGCCATACCTTAAAGATCTGCAGCGTTGGCAATAAGCTCAGCTACATCCAACACCTTCACATCATTCTCCTTATTGAAATTCTTTACGCCATCTGTCATCATGGTATTGCAAAAGGGACAACCCGTTGCAATCACCTGAGGTTGCAATGCAAGGGCTTCTTCAGTGCGCTCCACATTCACTTCCTTGTTTCCTGGTTCCGCTTCTTTGAACATCTGTGCACCACCGGCACCGCAGCAAAAACCTTTTTGTTTGCAGCGCTTCATTTCCACCAATTCAACATCAAGCTTCTGGATCAGTTCGCGCGGAGCTTCATAAACATCGTTTGCTCTGCCCAGGTAACAGGGATCATGAAACGTAATGCGTTTGCCTTTGAATTCGCCTCCTTCTTTCAGCTTAAGTTTTCCTTCGGAAATCAGCGACTGAATGAATTGCGTATGGTGCATCACCTCGTAATTACCACCCAGTTCAGGGTATTCGTTTTTTATGGTGTTAAAGCAATGCGGGCAAGCAGTAACGATCTTTTTCACCTCATAGGCATTCAATACCTGAATGTTCTGCATGGCCTGCATTTGGAAAAGAAATTCATTTCCTGCACGTTTTGCCGGATCACCGGTACAGGTTTCTTCAGTACCCAAAACTGCGAATTTCACATTGGCAGCATTCAGAATTTTTACCAAAGCACGTGTAATTTTTCGCGCGCGATCGTCGAAAGAACCGGAGCATCCTACCCAAAACAAAACTTCCGGAACTTCTCCGGATGCCAGGCATTCTGCCATTGTGCGAACATTCAATGCATTACTCATCGGTGTGTTTTTATTTTTCGAAAACCTGAATCGTGACTTCTTTCACAACCAGATCCGTAAATTTTCCTTCGTATCGAGTGGCTCTAACCATGTGGTTGTCGATCCAATGGTAATTTCCACCACGTGGCTTTCCCATCAGCAATCCCTGGTACTTGAATCCATGTTTTTTCAACCATTCCTCGGTAACCTCGCGGTGATCTTCGGTACGCGAAGTGAAAAAGGTGATGATATGACCTTCATCAAACCATTTATTCAGCGTGATCAATGCATCCGGATAAACCTCAGCAGTGACCATTCTCCACGGCTCTTCATTTGGAATATCGTCGCAGATCGTACCGTCGATATCGATCAGGTAATTTTTAATATGAGAAGGGAGAACAGGACTAAGATGTTGCCCGTTCTCCTCAATTGGAATCAAAGAAATTGAATCACTCATTATTGCATCCTGTTAAGCAGTTGCGGAGTACTGGCCACAAACTTCACTTTTTTGCGAACCAATACTTTGTTAACGCCATTCACTGAAGAAGAAACAATGATCTCAGCTTCTTGTCCGGCAAGGTTTGCAGGTGCAAGTACATTAAACACATTGCTTCCATCGCCGGGACGAACTGAACAACCATTAAGTACAACCTGTACTGCAGCAGAACCGGCATTAACGATACGAACCTCGTTGGCATAACCTACGATAATGGTATCTTTAAAATATTTGAATTCAATTCCGGCAGGCGTTGTTTTCTGAATGGTTTGAGCGGAGGCCGCAAAAGGCATCATAAAGCCTAAAAACAAAAGGAGGAGGATATTCTTTTTCATAGTCTATAGTTTAGTTTAATTCTGCATTCTGGAAATTAATTCGGGAGTTGCTGCAACTACCAATACGCTGCGTCGGATAATCTCTACAGTACCCGAAGATGTGGTTTTTGTTACAACGATATCAACTCGTTGACCATTTAAGGCTCTCGGCGCTTTCACAATAAACGTTTTTCCTCCATCGGTACGGGTAACAGTGCACGATTGTGCAGCCATTGTAACAGTGAGATTGGCAGCGTTGGTAACCGTTACTTCCATATTATGATCTACCACCAGCGTATCTTTAAAATACTTGAACGAAAGCGAGGGTGCAACCGTCTTGGTTATTTGAGCGCCGGAACTTAAGCTTGTTCCGATAAAAAGTAACAGAAAAAAAACTTTAAACGTTTTCATGGCACTTGATTTAAGATTAATTGGTTTCGTTAGCCCAGTTAATGCGATCGGCAGGCGAGAATTGCCATGGTGCTCCGTTGTTCTCAATATTCGTGAACATACCGGCAAGTTCCGTGGGTGCCTTCGATTCTTCCATAACCAGGTACCTGCGTAAATCAATAATGATGCCAAGAGGATCGATATTCACCGGACATTCCTGTACACATGCATTACAGGAAGTACAAGCCCAGATTTCCTCTGCTGTGATATAGTCGCCAAGCAATGATTTGCCATCGTTATGATCCTGTCCGTGCTTCTTAATATTCGTGCGAATCTCCTCCATTCTGTCGCGGGTATCCATCATGATCTTACGCGGCGAAAGCAATTTGCCGGTCTGGTTGGCAGGACAAGAAGACGAACAACGTCCACACTCAGTACATGTATAGGCATCCAGCAATTGTTTCCAGGTAAGATCCGGAACATCTTTCGCACCAAAACGCTGTACGGCACCGTTGGTATCAGCTGGTGCAGCATAAGGATCAGCAGTAGGATCGAACATCAATTTCACCTCGCGGGTAACCGATTCGGGATTGGTAAGACGGCCTTTGGCACTGAGGTTGGAAAAATAGGTGTTCGGAAAAGCAAGTACAATGTGGAAATGCTTGGAGTAAGGAAGGTAATTGAGCAATGCAAAAATACCGATGATGTGAAACCACCAACAGGCACGCTCCAATAACACCAATGCACCTTCCGACATTCCGTCCATCATCGGCACCAGAAATTGAGAAATGGGGAATGCACCGGCAACCGTAAAATGCTCAACTCCCCTGCCCTGCAGTATGAGATCTGAAGCGTTCATGATAAGAAATGCGCTCATCATTAAAACCTCAGCAATGAGAATAAGGTTTGCATCGCTCTTTGGAAAGGAGGTCATTTCACGGTAATGAAAACGGGCCACCTTTACAATGTTTCTTCGGGCAAGAAAAATTACACAGGCAACAATCACCAAAAAGGCAAGAACCTCAAATGAGGCGATGAGTAAATTGTAAAATCCACCCAAAAACGAAAGCGCACGGTGCGATCCGGTAGCACCATCAATAATGATTTCCAATAACTCGATATTGATGATCACAAAACCAACATACACGGCAAGGTGAAGTACAGCGGGTAAGGGTCGCGAAAACATTTTCTTCTGACCAAATGCAACCAGCAACATGGTCTTCCACCGTTCGGATGCATTTCCGGAACGATCAATCGCCTGACCCATTCGGATATTGGCTATGATCTCACGAATTTTTAGGGTAAAAAGCGTAACCGCAGTTACAAAAAGAGCAATGAATGCAATGTTCTCGATCGACATCATTATTGCTGCAGGATTTGTTTCAATTTTTTTTCTTCACGTGCATCCAGTTTCAGCCCTTTTTCCTTTCGGCCAAAAACTGAAAAATGCAAGTAACGGTTGGGATGTTCTTTTATGTTTTCAACCAAACGGTTCAACTGATCATTGGTTTGAACCAATGTCAAATAAAGACTATCGCTATTGATGAGCGCACCAAGTGTTCCTTCTCCGGTATTCACTTTGGTGAGAATCGAATTAAGTTCTNNGTTGCTTCACAGTGCTGGCAAGACCCGCATTTTTTAAACTATCGGTAATGGCAGCAACGTTATCCAGCGATTTATCGATCGACTCATTGTTACGCTGAATATTTCCGGAAATCGATTCGAACTTGGTGAGTATACTGGAAACTTTTCCTGTTTCTGATTCAAGCAATCCATTCACCTTATCGGTAATTTGTTTCAAATTACGAATGGTAAGCTTCATGCTTTCGATGGTCTGACCAAGATCCTCAGCATTTTCACCAACCACGTGCGAAACGGCGGTAACCATGGTGTCCAATGAACCCATCAAACTTTCCGCTTTTTTCTTGATCGGTGCGATCTGTGCATCAACTCTCGAAATCATCGACTCTTCTGTTTCCGATGAAAGCTTTAAACCTTCCTGTGCCATGGTTCCGGATAATCCGGGAATAATATCGATAGCACGGGTACCAAAAAGATCCGAAGAGAACAAGCGAGCCTTGCTGTCGTCAGGAAACTGAAGATCGTTATTGTCAATCACAAAAGTGACTTCGTAATAATACTCTCCGGTTTCACGGCGGTGAAGGTCGATACTGGTCACCTGCCCAACTTTCATTCCCTGAAAGGATACCGGACCGGCGGTTACAAGTCCGTTAAGGTCGGTGTATTCAACCTTGAATTCACGCCCTTTTTTAAACAGGTCAATCCCCTTCAGGTAATTGATTCCGTAAATGAGGAATGCAGCTGCAACAACAACTACTGCTCCGATTTTTGCTTCTCTACTGATTTTCAAAACGAGGTCATTTATTGGCCATTCCCCTGGCTACATTGATATCGATGCGTTCTCCGTTGAGGAAGGCGACTACAAAAGCCTCCTTAAACCCCTTCTCGCGCGCTTCGCTCTCCCACTTCTTGGCCTCGTCAAAATTATTACTTTTTCCGTAAGTATACTTGTAAAGATTGTCCGCTTTGTAATATTCAACTCCCTGTAAACCATAAAAGTTAGCAGGATCCTTGCCGATTTCTTTGGAACTGGTTCGGATTTGTACCTTAAAAACCACCTTTTCTTCGCTGTAAGGCAAAGCAGAAACCGGTGCCTGAGAAGAGCCCATAAACGGGGACTTTATCTCNNGGGGTTTTATCAAGGGAATTATCAGGTGGGTTATTGGTCTTATTGTCCTTGATCACAACACTGTCGGTCTTTAGGATCTGACCATTCTTCTTTCCGGTTATCACCTCATCCGGATTTCCTCTGTCTTTCTGAGGTAATCCGTTGCGCAAATCCACCTCCGATTTATAATCCACAAAGGCCTTAAAAATAGCTTTTGCGATATTGAACTGATCCTGTTCGTTGTTCAGAATTTTTTCTTCTTCGGGATTGGTCAAAAAACCTGTTTCAACCAATACGCTGGGCATGTTTACCTGATGCAATACCAGAAATCCCGCTTGCTTTACACCGCGGTCGGTAACATTTGGTGTGCCGGCAACATACTTTTGGATGTGTTCCGCAAACCGGTTGCTCTGCGTTCGAAAAGCACTGGCTACCATTGTGAGGTAGATGTAGGAATCCGGATCCTTGGGATTAAAATTCTGGTACTTGGTTTCGTAATTGTCCTCCACAAGAATTACGTTGTTCTCGCGCTCGGCTACTTTCAACTGGGCATCCGCCTTGTGCAGTCCCAACACATAGGTTTCTGTCCCTTTGGAACCGGTATTGGCTGAGGCGTTGGCATGAATACAAATGAAAAGATCGGCATTGACCTTATTGGCAATACGCGCCCGTTCTGCCAGTTCCACAAATTTATCTTCGGTACGGGTGTAGATCACCTTTACATCATCGCCATAATAGGTTTTGATCATTTTACCCAGCTTCAGCGATATCGCCAGCGCTACATCTGCCTCGTGCGAAAATTTCCCCAAACAACCGGGATCCTTGCCGCCGTGACCGGGATCGATAACTACCGTACGAATGCCCAGCGTGTCTTTCGCAGCAAAAAGCGATGCAGACTGAAAAAACACAAGCAACAGCACAAGAAATACTTTCCTCTTGCGTTCATTCAACCTCATGGACAATAGCCTTTTCATTCAACAGAGCTTTTTAATGTGTAGTTTTGACCACCCTTACCAACAAAATTAGTACCACACCTTTTGCTGAACAGGAGTCCTGCCATAGTATTATCCCCAATTTACCTGTTCATAACCCTGTTTTTGGGTTACACAACTGCCTTTNNGTGTGAGCTATGGAAACACGAACCTGACTGCCGGTTATATCGAATTCAGTATGACCGACAATCACGTTTATGCAACGGGAATAACCGACAGCACCGGTAAGACCACAGAAAAACCTCATTTTACCGATGGAGGCGAAGAACTCACTGCTGCTGAGATCGAATATAATTTCGAAACCAAGAAAGGAGTGATACGGGAAGTACGCAGCAGACAGGGAGAGGGTTACGTCCACATGGAAGTTTCGAAAAAACATGTCAACGACGAAATACACCTTGAACACGGCAAATACACCACCTGCGAACTCGATCATCCGCATTACTATTTTAACCTTAGCAAAGCCATTATCATTCCCGACGACAAGATCGTTTCCGGTCCGGTAAATCTGGTGGTGATGGATATTCCAACACCGCTTGCATTGCCCTTCGGATTTTTCCCCAATCAGAAAAGGGAATCGAAAGGCATTTTAATTCCACAATACGGAGAATCGCCTGTACTCGGATTCTTTTTGCTCAATGGTGGTTATTACATGCCGCTTGGAAAAAAAGGCAAAGCCGATTTGCAATTGCTGGGCGACATTTATTCGCGCGGAAGCTGGGGAGCGAAAACGATTTTGAGGTACAATACCAAATACAAACACAACGGTAATTTCAACCTCTCCTTTACCGACCTCAAACGCAGCGATCCCGAATTCCCGGATTTTTCGCGTAACAAAGAATTCTTTATCCGCTGGCAACACAATCAGGATGCAAAAGCACATCCCTACCGACGATTCAGTGCAAATGTAAATGCAGGAACACGAAATAATTTTCGCAACAACTTCAATACCGTATCGCAGGATTACCTGAGTAATACCTTTCAGTCAAATATTTCCTGGACCTATTCCATTCCAAATAAACCCATTAATCTATCCGCCAATTTACGTCATAACCAAAACTCGCTAACGGGACTGGTAAATCTTACCTTACCCGAACTGGCGATGAACGTAAATCGTTTTTTTCCTTTTCAGGGCATACGTAAAACAGGAAGTGCAACAAAAAAATGGTACGAGAATATTGGAATGACTTATGCAAGCAATATGCGTAACGACCTCACTGTTCAGGACACCTTATTGAGAAGCGAATACCTACCCGGTGTAACTTCACGAATGCGGAACGGCATGCGTCATAGCGGAACTATTTCCACATCGTTTAAACTATTCAAACAAAAATTCACCTTGAATCCTGCAGCATCTTTTACCGAACGCTGGTATTTGCAGAGTATTCAAAAAGAATGGGACAATATAACGCAACAACCACGAACCGATACCTTGCGCGGATTCAAACGGGCCGGCGATTACTCACTTTCTGCATCACTTACTACGAAGATTTACGGAATGTATTCCTTCAAAGGAAAACGAAACGCAAAACTTCGTCATGTGATTACTCCCTCCATTAACCTATCCTACCATCCCGATTTCAGCACACAGCAAAGCGGATATTTTGGTCCGAACGGAACGCTTGCTACCTATTCCCCTTTCGATATTGGTATTTACGGCAAACCACCGGCAGGAGAAGCGGGACTGATTTCGCTCAATCTGGTGAACAATATTGAAATGAAATTTAAATCGGCACGCGACACCGTTACCGGATACAAAAAACTTGTGCTGATTGAGAATTTCACGTTAACAGGATCCTACAATGTATTTGCAGATTCCATCAATTACTCCAACATTAATCTGAGCGGGCGTATCACCTTATGGAGAAATCTTGGTTTGGTGTACGCAGGAACCATTGATCCCTATCGCTATGTAAATGGAAGAAAGACCGGTGATCTGCTTTGGGACAATGGCAGTATCGGAAATTTTCTGGGTAACAATCTCGCTTTATCGTGGGCCTTGCGCAGCAAAACAAAAACCGCGGCAAAGGGAAGCCTGAACACATTGAACGAAGAGGACCGAAACGAAATTTCCAGAAATCAGGATGCTTACATCGACTTCACCATACCCTGGTCGCTTAGTATTAATTACAATATCCGCAAAGACAAACTATTTAGCAGTCTGGGCACGGAAAACAGAATTACCCAATCGCTCATGCTTCGTGGAGATCTTTCACTCACCCAAAACTGGAAGATCGGATTTACCTCAGGTTACGATTTCACCAATAAAGGATTAACGTATACCGAAGTAAACATCTTCCGCGACCTGCATTGCTGGGAGATGCGTTTCAATTGGATTCCCTTTGGAATACGCAAAAGCTACATGATCCAGATCAATATCAAATCATCGATGTTGCAGGATCTCCGACTGATGCGCAGACGCAGTTGGTTTGATGCGTTTTGATTGCAGGTTCCACAGATGGACACTTCGAAAGGCTCAGTGCGAGCGGAAGAATAATTATATAATTATCTTCTAATACTCGTTAGAGAAAACGAACCGTTTTTACGCTTCGGTAATTCGACTTATCGCTTTTCTGAACTTTCACCGTTTTGTTTTTCGGATACTTTACAGAGAAAGAAACAATAAATTCTTTGGTCTCACCTGATTTGATGTCGAGATTCCATGTTAGCTTGCCCGAATAATCCTCGCGTTCGGCGTTCGAAACCTCATGTATATCCACGGTAATTTCACTATGCTGCGAAACAGGAATCTGATCGCTTAACTGAATGTTAATGGGATTGGTATTGGTATTGCGCACTGAAATTTTGTACGTGTAAGTTTCCTTTTTATTTGAACCAATCACTTTTATGGCGTCTTTATCCTCCACTTTTACGCGATTTACAATTACCTTATTATCTCTTCCTAATGAGATATCAAGGGTATCATCAAAAGTTACAGGATCTATCATCGCTTTTCCGATATAGGTTCCGCGGAAATAGATATTACTCGGACCCTGAATCAGATTAAGCTTTTCCCATCCTGTTAAACGTGCGACCAAAAATGCATTACGTTCAATTTTCGGAATTGCGATATAACGAAATGAAGCAGAAAGATCGTGGCGCGCAACTTCCAGTTGGTAAAGGCGGCTATTGGAAGGAATCGAAAAATTACCGGTAATTGGAAAATCAACCGAAATATTGGATACAATCATTTCCTCGTACTGAACATTATCAAGAATTTTAATATCGCCGTAACTGGCCTGTGCTTCTTCCTTACTAACTTTTCTGTTCTGCGACTGTTGTTCTGACCCACCTCCGTAATTCAAATACCAGGGAGCCATACCCGGCAACTTATGCGATTGAAGCGGATCGGTGGTACTCAGGGTAATTTTTACATCCTTCCAGTCTTCTCCTGATTGATTCATCACATTGGCATTATACTCCAAACGAATTCCCTTATCTGAACCTTCGGAAATAATATCATACGTTGGTGCCCATGCAGCTCCACCGGTCAGGTACTTCAAACTCAGTTGTGCAGTTACCGGTCCGGGAGCGTGAACCGTAATTCTTATCTGAGGATCGTACTCCACTTTAACTACGCTTTTCAGTTTTTGCGTTTCATCATTGTATCTTACAATTACACGTTCAATATCCATCAGGTTCTCCTGATTCAGGTGAATCAATCGGAAAATTTCGCTCATTCTCGTTTTGTACAACTCCGATAAGCGCTGAAGCTCTGCAACGGAAACATTGTTTTGTCCGTGCACAAGATTAGAATTGGAAATGATGGTTTGTTTCTCCGCTTCAAGTGCCGATTGCATCGCATTTATCCTGCGCTTCTCCCGATCCATAATACGTATGGTATCTGAAATTCGTGTAAGACGGACCGAATCCTGTTTGCCTTTGGTGATTCGGTCTTGCTCAAATCCTACTGCCAATACTTTAACCCCGTTCGAAAACTGGGCACGAATACTTTCTTTCACCACTTTTGGCGACAATCCCTTTACCAATAAAACGCTTGTACCTTCACTAAGACTCACAGAACCCTGGTGAGCAATCTCAGCCCCATTGAGGTAAACGGTAACTTTTTCAATTTTTGTTTTGAGGGCTTTTCCTTCTTCCTGTGAAAATGCGGAATAAGGTAAAATCAAAAGCAGTACTAAAAGCAATCTGTTCATAAGCAGGGTTTATGTTGTGGTTGAAGCTCTGTACACCTAAAGCGATAAAAGGTTGAACAGAGCTGAAAAGATAAAAAAAATGCGTGTTTATTCATTGAAATGAAGCGAAATAGGCACACAATAGCAAAGTAAATCATAAAAAACCATCGAAACGGAATGCATCCCAGGCATTATCCCAGAATATCACCGCTCGATTTTAGCGCTTCACGGAAAGAAGAAAGTACCTTCATCCGCGAAATAAAACCAATGAATTTTCCTTTGTTCAATACAGGAAGGTAGTGTACATCATAAGTGTCGAATTTATGTACTACCATATCCATACTATCCTTTAAATCGATATAAGTAGCAGGAAGAGCCATGATATCACCAAGTTTTATCGATGATAGGCTGACATCGCGACCTAATAATTTTCGCAACTGGTGTTCTGTTACAATACCAACCAGTTCATCACCCGAACGAACGGCTATCGTTACCGAATCGTTTCCAGCAAACACATCACCAAACTCACTTAAACGTGTTTCGGGAGTACCGGATTGAAATTTCCGCTCTACCAGGTCTGCAACACGAATATTATTCAGCGAAATGAATTCATGTTTGGTACTATCCATTTCGGCAGCCGATTTAGATCCTTTAAAATGAATGGGCACCTTATCAAAATAAATTTTGGTGAAAAATGAAATCGCCGACACCAACATCAATCCAATGAACATGTCGTAACTCTCGGTGACTTCCGCAACAAGAAAAATCCCGGTCAGCGGTGCGTGCATCACCCCGGCGAGCACAGCCGACATTCCCAGCAAAATATAATTGGTTGGATGTAAAACTTCTCCTGCAGGCAAAAAGTTAGATGCGATCAAAAAGAAAAAGAAACCTGTAAATCCACCGGTAACAAACGAAGGAGCGAACTGACCGCCTTCTCCTCCCGAATGCACAGTAACAGATGCTGCAATTGGCTTCAGCAGAATCAGCAATCCAAAAACCAGTAAGGGCGTGTAATAATTTTCTTCACCATAATTACCGAATACACTCTCCTGCCAGATCTTGCCGAATTCTCCGGAAATAATTTGACGAATGCCGATGTATCCTTCGCCAAATAATACTGGAAACAAAAAGATAAGCGATCCCAAAAGCAAACCACCAATAAACGCCTTGCGCCATTTTGCTTTTACCTTGCCAAGTGCCGATTTTAACAACGCAAAAACCTGCGTGTAATACACCGATACAAATCCGGCAAAAATTCCCAGCACAATGATCAGCGGAATTTCCTTAAGTGTAAATGGTACTACACCTTCAACCCGGAACAGTACATTATTCCCCAGAAACAACTCCGAAAAAAACGCACCCGTCGCCGAAGCGATCAGAATGGGAATAAAAATAGTGGCAGAAAACTGCGGAAGAATAACTTCTGTTGCAAAAATTACTCCTGCAATGGGCGCATTAAAGATAGCCGCAATGGTAGCTGCAGTACCACAACCAATAAACAGTGTTCTGTATTTGTAATTCAACCTGAAAAACCGCGATGAGTTCGATCCGATCGCAGAGCCCGTAACCACCGTTGGTGACTCCAATCCGCTGCTTCCTCCAAAACCAATGGTAATGGCGGCAGTGATCATTTGGGCGTACATCAGCGAATAATGCAGGATCGAGGACTTGCGTCGAACGGCCTCCAGCACCCCTCCTATTCCATGAAATCCGGCAGCATTTTTAAATACACGGCCATACAATCCCAACACAATGAAAATCCCGATCATTGGGAAAAAGAAGAAAAAATAGGGAGGCAACCATTCAATTCCCTCTTCTTCAATAAAGTGAATCAGGGTCTTCAGAAACATTGCCGCCAGTGCAGCCATGAGTCCTACCAGAATGGCAAGCAACACAGTAAAGGCCCGGTTACCAATGTATTCTTGTCGCCGGGTAACGATGGTCAGATATAATCGCTGAAAGCGTCGCACGTTGCTCAAACTTACTATTTATAAGGCTAGCGATTGCTATTTTGAGGGCTGATGATTTTTTTTTCACCGATTTCTTGCACGTATTGCCGAAGCCGCTATATTTGCACTCCCAATTCAGGGAGTTTAGCTCAGTCCAGACGCTTCCCCGACGCTAACGGTCGGGACAGGCCGGTCTGGATCTCTTTTCAAGAGACTGGTTTATCCGGATGAGTGTTTGAAATATTGGGAGTTTAGCTCAGTCCTGACGCTTCGGTCAGGATCCCTTTTCAAGGGACTGGTTTATCCGGATGAGTGTTTGAAATATTGGGAGTTTAGCTCAGCTGGTTCAGAGCATCTGCCTTACAAGCAGAGGGTCGGGGGTTCGAATCCCTCAACTCCCACATGATTATCAAGGGGTTATGATTGAAAAAATCATAACCCCTTCTTTTTTTGGCAAAATTTGCACACTAATTGCGCACATCTCCTTTTTTGAAGATCGCGGTTTTGATAAAAAACTAAACATAAGAGGTCGGATTAAGGGGGGTCCAGGTCGGTTTTAGGAGGCTGTTTTGATTTAAAAAAAGACGATCGGATAGGGCTATTTTATTCCCTGAGTTTTTTTAAACAGGATTTCCAGTGTTTCAGGACAAATACAAAACTGAAAGAATCGTCATCAGCTTGTCTTCATTGATGTAAAAAAACATAAAAGGAAATACGTTTAAGGGTGCAGCAGCATAAATTTTATTATGAACCTTCAGTACCAAAGCTTCATTTGAAATTAGAGATTCTATTGTTTTCTGCTTTTAATTGATGAAATATTTAAAACAAAAAAAAAACTAGGTACCGCAAAACACAATTCAAAATATACACTTAAAAAAATGATTTCAATAATTTTGAAAGTGGTTCTAAGAATTAGGTCAGTTTACACCTCAAAACTCCTTAACAATTTAGCAATCTGCCCCTAAGGTCTTTGTATTGCTTTTTGCTTAATTTAGTGCGCAATGAAGCGCTTTCTTTTACTCTTTTTGCTGTTCGGTTCCGCTCCTCTCTTTGCGGGTAACGACAATCTTCCCGTGGGCGCCCGGAGCGCGGGTATGGCGAATGCTTCGGTTGGCTTGCAGGATGTTTGGTCGGTTCACCACAATCAGGCTGGATTGGCCTTTCCCGATGCACCCACAGCTTCTGTTTACTATGAAAACCGCTATCTCTTGCGTGAAATGGGTCTGAGTGCTTTTGCTTTCGCTCTTCCGGTTAAACAGGGTACTTTCGGATTGCTCTATCACGCATTTGGATCCGCTGCCTACAACGAAAGCAAAACTTCACTGGCTTACGGAATGAAATTGAGTCCTGTATTCAGTGTGGGAATCGGGTTGAACTATACCACCATTCGTTTTGGTGATGTGTACGGCCGCAGTTCTGCCTTGTGTGCCGACCTTGGCTTTCAGGTACAGGTCACAAAAGACCTCCGCATAGCAGCACATGCCTATAACCTGAACCGTGCAAAACATTCGGGAATCGTAAACAATGAATACATCCCCAGCATCATGCGTTTGGGAGCGCATTATACCGTTTCACCCAAAGTAATTGTTGCAACCGAAGTGCAGAAAGACATCGATCATCCGGTTGTTTTTCGAGCGGGTGCCGAATACAAAGTGGTGGAAAAATTAGCAATACGCGCAGGGGTTTCAACGCGTCCTACACTCAACAATTTTGGTTTTGGTTTTTACCTCAAACAATTCACGCTTGATGTCGCCGCTTCTTACCATCAAACACTCGGCTTTTCTCCTCAAGTGGGAATGACCTACCGTTTCGGCAAAGAAAAATCTGAAACACCTGCACCCTAATGAGGTTTTGTTTCGCTTTACTCCTATTGCTTTTCTTCTCTCCCGCAAAAGCGCAGGTAGGAGAAGAAACACGTAAAGCACAAATCCTTGAACAAACCATCGAACTTATTGGTGAATCACTCGGACAGGAAGATATCGATCTCACTACCGTATTTGATCAGCTGAGTTATTATTATGATAATCCAATCAACCTCAACAAAACTTCGCGCGAAGAATTGCAGGAACTGTATTTGCTGAGCGAAATTCAAATCACCAACCTGCTGATGCACATCGAACGCAACGGCAAATTCCTTTCTATTTACGAGTTGCAGGCGGTACCCGGATTTGATTTGCAGATCATCCGCGCCATTCTTCCCTTTNNGATCGTTTCGATGCACCACATGCCGATTGGAAACCACTGATGAGAGATGGACAAAACGAATTGTTTCTCCGCTGGACACGCACGCTTGAGCCTCAATCGGGATTTGCTCCCATCAGCGATAGTCTGCTTGCACTAAAACCCAATTCGCGCTACCTGGGTAGTCCGGATCGATTGTATATGCGGTACCGTTATCGTTTTGGAAACAAAATTTCATTTGGTAGTACAGGAGAAAAAGATCCGGGAGAGGAATTCTTTAGAGGCACACAAAAAAATGGTTTTGATTTTTACAGTGCGCATTTTCTAATACGCGATATTGGTCCGCTCAAAACACTTGCAATTGGCGACTATCAGGTTTCTTTCGGACAGGGCCTCACCTTCGCTACCGGACTTGCACTGGGAAAAACCGCGAACTCACTTAACGTAAAAAGAACCAGCACTACAATTCGCCCCTACACCTCGGTCGATGAAAACCAATTTATGCGTGGAGCTGCAGCAACAATGAAATTCGGTAAAATGGAATTCACCGGATTTGTTTCACGCAACAGGGTAGATGCAAACCGTATTCTGGTTGAAGATACATCGCAGGTAAATGATGAAGGATTTGTGGTTTCATCGCTGCAAACATCCGGCATACATGCTACACCTGCGGAACTCGAAGATAAAGGCGCTTTACTATTGAGTCATTACGGAGGACACACCGCCTGGAAAACAAAACGAACCAACATCGGTGCTACTGCCGTTTATTCGACGCTTTCTACGGCATTGGAAAAAAACATCACCTACCTCAACCAATTTGATTTTACCGGAAAAAGCAATCTTGTAACCGGACTTGATTTCAATCACATCTGGAGAAACTTTAATTTTTTCGGCGAATTCTCCCGCAGTGTCAATGGTGGAATGGCAATGCAATCGGGAATTCTTGCTTCACTCGATCCGAAATTTTCACTCGTGTTGTTCTACCGCAATTACCAGAAAAATTACCAGTCACTTTTCGCCAACGCACTTGCAGAAGGAAGTCGACCTGTGAATGAAAAAGGATTATACATCGGAGCAGAATTGCGTCCCAATCCAAACTGGATGATCAATGTTTATTTTGATTCATTCGAGAGCAATTGGCTTCGTTCAGGAGTTACTGGTCCGATGCGTGGTTACGAATTTCTTGGTCAGCTACAATGGCGTCCCAATAAAAAACTCGATATGTATTTCCGCGTGCGCACCCGCACAAAACCCGGCAACGACCCCAATGATCCGGAAGCGATTGATGTACTGCTGGATAAGGAACAAAACAATTTCCGATATCAGTTTAGCTATAAAGCAAGTGATGCAATTACATTAAGAAGCCGTTTCGAGTGGATGGATGTTGGTTACAGTAATCAGGAAAAAGAAAAAGGATATGTCATTTACCAGGATGTAGTATGGAAACCGATGTCATCTCCCCTTTCCCTCACCGCCCGTTACGCACTATTCGATACCGACTCTTACAATTCCAGAATTTACGCTTACGAAAATGATGTATTGTATGTCTTTTCCATTCCTGCCTATTATTACAGAGGCAGTCGTTTTTACGGCATACTTCGTTATCAGTACAAAAAGCGATTCGATATCTGGCTGCGTTACGCACAATTCCTTTACAACAACAGAACAAGTGTTGGATCAGGCATGAATGAAATTGAGGGTAATCGAAAATCAGAAGTAAGAATTCAGATCCGTTTTAGTTTCTGATTAATGCGGACTTAATTAAAACCTGGGCCTTATCGTTCAATTCATGCTCTTTCTTTTCAATCAGAAAAAACCAGAGAATTGTCCCGAAAAAATAAGCAAGCAAATCAAAGGGATCTCCCGTAGCCGAAGCAGACCATTGCGGAAGAATGAATTCAAAATAAATACTGATTACAACAAAAGTCATCCAAACCATTCCTCGTTCCGGAACGAAACGGGTCGACCAGAATTTCTGCATGCTCCATGCAATCCACCCTGTAATAAGAGGTACCGCCAATACATTTGAAAGCTGGTGACGAAATGGAAAATCAAACTGAAAAATATGCTTGTTGAAGTAAAGCAGAAGATAGAGAAATGTTCCGGAAAGCAAATAAGCACGTTTCATCCTGCCAATAGTGTTACCAACCACACAATAAACCCAAGCACTGCCATATAAATTGCCCAGGCAACACCAACAATAGCCCTTAAAACAACTACCAATGTATTTTCCGAGTGCTCCGTTCGCTCCAGCCAAAGATCGATCCGGGTCTTTTTTCGTTCCGGCGGACCAACAGATACCCCCCTGCTGATCCTGTCTTGTTTAAGTCGGACATTCCGGTCGAGCACTGAACCACAATGCGTACAGTGCCCGTCGGAAGAGGAAACCCAAGCCAAACAAGCGGGACATTTAATTTCAGCTTTCATACTATAATGTTAAACAAAATTAAGAAAGTGGTGTTTTAATAAAGAATTTCTTGCTCAATTCAATTGTTGTATATACATTTGTTGAACTAACTTAAAACAAAACATTTAACCCATGAAAACACTTAGAATTCTTTCTTTTTCCGTGCTTGCGGCAGCACTTTTTACAGCTTGTAGCAGCGATGCAGTAGAATCAACTGATGCTAAAGATGTTGCCAATGCAGCAGCAGAAAGCATCGTTTACAAAGTAGATGTAAAAGCCAGTACACTTGGTTGGTACGGCTCTAAATTAGCTTATGGTCACCAGGGTGTTATCGACATCATCTCAGGCGAACTTACTATGAAGGGCGACACACTTACCAGTGGTNNGGAAAAAATGGCGAAACTTGCCGGTCATTTAATGGCAGCGGATTTTTTCGATGCTGAAAAATATCCTACTTCAAAATTTGAAATTACGGGTGCAACCAAAAGTCAGGATGGCACTTACAATGTTAGCGGAAACATGACCATTAAGGACGTAACCAAAAACATCAGCTTCCCTGCTACAATTAAAGTAGAAGGTGACAAGCTTACTGCAACTGCAGAGTTCACCATCAACCGTAACGATTGGGGTGTAACTTATGGTTCAGGTGTTAGCGGTGCAATTGGTGATGCCGTTATCAGCGACGATATTAAGTACAACGTGAGCCTTGTAGCCTCTAAATAAGTTTTCAGGGTTTTAGGGCTACCTGGAGGCGCCGGTCATACGACCGGCGTTCTCTTTTTTAGGGGGGTAGCAAAGAAAATCTGCCTGCCAACGCCAATTGCAACTGCATCGTACTGCATGAAATAGTCCGCCAAAAATCCTCATATTTACCATTATAAAAACAGTACTGATGAGGCTATTTCTATTTGTTTCACTGAGCATTCTTACCTGTATTACGGCAAGTGCCCAATTGCAGCCTGTAACATTTAAAAATGACCCAATTGGGTTGAAACAATACCAATTGAAAAACGGACTAACCGTATTCCTGTCAGAGAACCATGATATTCCACAGGTCTTTGGTGCGGTGGTTGTTAAAACAGGAGGGAAAAAAGATCCTGCCGATAACACCGGTATGGCTCATTACCTCGAACACATGCTATTCAAGGGCACTGAAGAACTGGGTACAACCAATTATGTACAGGAAAAAATTCACCTTGATGAAATTAATCGCCTGTACGATGAACTGGGAAAAACAAGAGATCCTTTACAACGCAAAATCATCCAGAAAAAGATCAATGACGAATCTGTAAAAGCAGCACAATACGCTATTCCAAATGAGATGGACCGCATGCTTTCTGAAATTGGTTCAGATGATGTAAACGCCTTCACCACCGAAGAAATCACCGCCTATTTCAATACCTTCCCTCCCAACCAGATTCGCAGATGGCTTGAGATTTACGATCATCGTTTTGAAAAACCGGTGTTCCGCCTTTTTCAGAGTGAATTGGAAACCGTTTACGAAGAGAAAAACAGAGGAATGGATAATCCCATTGAATTTGTGCTGGAAAAATACATGCAGAAATTTTATAAAGTCCACCCGTACGGACAACAAACTGTAATCGGAAAAACGGAACACCTCAAAAATCCATCGCTTACTGCGATGTACAACTATTTCAACACGTATTACGTTGCCAACAATATGGCGCTGATTCTATCCGGAGATTTTAAATCGGAAGAAGTGATTCGCATCATCGAAGAAAAATTTTCCGACTGGCGTTCCGCTCCTATCCCTGAATTTCCCAACTACAGGGAAGAAGATTTTAAAGGACGCGAGCTGGTAAAAATGCGCGCAACTCCGGTAAAAGCAGGAGCCATTGGATTCAGAGTGCCCGCTAAAAATGCGAATGACGAAACTGAAGTTGAAGTCCTTCTCAACATGCTCTCCAATGAAAGCGCAGGCCCACTCGATCGCTTAAAACGCGAAGGCAAACTGCTGGAGTGCGGCGCATTCCCATTGATCAATGACGACTATGGAGCGGCAATCTTTTTCTTTATACCAAAACTGGTTGGTCAATCCCTGAAAAAAGCAGAACGCGTAATACGTGCTGAGATCAGCAACATTAAAAAAGGAGAATTTGATGAACGTCTTCTGGAAGCCACCAAGATTTCGTTGATCAAATACTTTCAGCAAAATTGGGAACGCAATGAAAGTCGCGTACTGTCCATCGGAACTGCTTTTTCATCCGGCACTTCCTGGAGTGAATTTCTGAGTTACGAATCGAAAATACGCGCAGTAAACAAAGACGACATTGTGCGGGTGGCCAACAAATACCTTGGAGAAAATTCGCTGGTACTTCATTCCAAAATGGGCAGGCCCGATAAGGAAAAACTGGAAAAGCCCGGTTTCGAACCTGTCATTCCAAAAGAAGAACTGCAATCGGATTATTACAAAAAATGGAAAACAATTCCTGAAGACGAAGCGATCACCCGTTTTGTGGATTTCGAAAAGGACATCAAAGAATACAAGTTGGGCGATAAAACCACGTTGTACCAATCAACAAATCCATACAATTCCGTGTTCAGCATCAAACTGCGTTTTGGTACTGGAAAATTCTACGAACCCGATCTGAAAATTGCTCCCGATTACCTGCAATATGCTGCATCCGATTATTTCACCGCAATCGAATTCAATAAAGCGCTTTACAACATAGGATCAGAAGTTGATTTTTATGTGACAGAAGAAGAGTTCATCGTTTATGCCAATGGCATGGAAGAAAATTTTGCTGAAACCATGGAACTCATCCGACGTCATTTGAATCATATTAAAACAGAAGATGAAAAAATCAAAAAGGTGTATTCCGATTTAAAAGCTGAACTGAAAATAAGCGAGCGGCAACCATCGTACATGTCGGGTGTTCTGAATGCTTTCATCAATTACGGCAACAACTCTCCTTACCTGCGCGAAGTTTCGTTGGGAGAAGTAAAATCCATGAAAGCACAACGCGTTACCGATGCACTCAAAAAAGCTCTACAGGCAGAATTAAGCATCAATTTTGTCGGGAACATTCCCGGCGAACGTCTGCGTGCAGTTTTTGAACCGGAAAGTGTGGCCGGAAACAGAACAGAGAAAAAACCGAGAGTTCACCTGGAACGGAAACAATGGAATCAGGAAAGCCAAATATTTATTTACGAAGACAAAAAAGCTGTGCAAACCCAGGCCTACTTTTTTATCAGCGGAAAACCGTTCGACCTCAAAATGGCTCCCGAAATAGCAGCATTCAATAAATACTTTGGTGGCGATATGTCCTCACTTGTTTTCCAGGAGATCCGCGAATTCCGATCGCTCGCCNNAGATATATTGCTCCGTCCAAAGCCGGACAATCTTCCTGGTTTGTTTCCTATATCGGATGTCAATCGGACAAAACCAACGATGCTGTTAATGCGATGCTTGATTTGATCAGGAACATGCCCCAAAAACCGGAGCGTTGGACATCATTACAATCAAGCCTGATACAATCGGCCCAGTCGGAAAGACCCGGATTTAAATCCATCATTGAAACCATTGAAGGATGGAAATACAGAGGATACAATCAGGATCCTAACATTGAAATGATTGCCAACTACAAAACAATGGAATTTGAAAATGTAGTTTCCTTCTGGAAAAACGAGATTAGTCAAAAACCAATTACCATTACACTTGTAGGCAATACCGGAGCATTCGATATGAAAGCCCTGGAAAAAATCGGAAAGATCACGCTTGTAAAAAAAGAACAAATGATGAAGAAGTGATTTCTGCCTTCTTCAACCTGAATTTAAATTCAACATAAACACAGACGCTCGACAATTAAGTGGAAANNAAAAAAAGCTCGCATCATTGCCTCTTTGGATCATTTTTTGGATGATCAACAGCAAAAACTTCTGGCCGATGCACTGCAGGAAACTCCACCGGTAAGTATTCGTATTCATCCGCTTAAAAAGTTTTTTCCGGAAAACGAAAAACAGGTTTCCTGGTGTAGTTTAGGTTACTACCTTTCAGAACGTCCTGTTTTTACCCGCGATCCTCTTTTTCATGCCGGATGTTATTATCCGCAGGAGGCCAGTTCTATGTTTCTGTATCATGTATTGAGCGAAATTTTACCTGAAAACCCTGTCCGCATACTCGATCTCTGCGCTGCTCCCGGAGGCAAAACTACACTTGCCGCGACACTACTCAGAGAAAATGATTTACTCATTGCCAATGAAATTGAACGACCGCGCTGCTCTGTACTTCGAGAAAACGTTTTGAAATACGGTGATCCGCGGGTGTATGTCACCAATAACGCACCGGAAAACTTTTCTGCGCTGGAAGGATTTTTTGATATCATCATTGTCGATGCACCCTGTTCAGGAGAAGGTATGATACGAAAAGACCCACGCGCTCTCGAGGAATGGTCGGAAACAAATGTCCGCACCTGCACAGTTCGTCAGCACGATATCCTCCAAAAAATATGGCCGGCCCTAAAAGAAGGAGGCGTTCTCGTATACAGCACTTGCACGTACAATACCGATGAGAACGAAAAACAAATTGAAAACTGGATCAGTAATCATTCCGCTGAAAATATTGAACTAAATGTTCCTGACGAATGGAACATCACAAAAACAAAAGCAGGTGATGTTTCCTGTTACCGTTTTTTTCCTCACAAAACCCGAGGTGAAGGTTTCTTTTTATCGGCACTGCGAAAAACGGAAACCTGCAACGACCACTACATCCGTAAAAAGGATATGGTGTCTCCTACACGCGAAAAAGAAATTGCAGAATGGGTGCTACCACAATGGCAAAAATTCCTGATCCGTAATGGCGACTCCATCGTACTGCAAACCCACAGTACTGAAATCGTCCGACTAAAAAAACATTTGCGTTTTGCACTTGAATCCTACCCGGTGGCCGTCAAAAAAGGAAAGGATATCATTCCTCAACCCGAATTTGCAATGAATATTGCCCTGAATCCCGATGCTTTTCAATCGCTCGAACTTGGTCAGGATGAAGCATTGCGATTTCTAAAAACGGAAGACATCAGCACACAAGGCAAACCCGGATGGAACCTTATTACCTATAAGCAGACGCCTCTGGGATGGATCAAACAATTACAGCAACGCTCCAATAATTATTTTCCGAAAGAATGGAAAATAAGAATGGAACTGTAACGACAATTATTACCCTCAGATAGAAAATTGCCCCAGCATCACTGCAGGGTTCTCCATCAGTTGTTTAAAATGATTCAGGAACGCAGCTCCTGTTGCGCCGTCAACAACGCGGTGATCGCAGGATAAGGTCACTTTCATGATATTACCGGGAACAACTGCACCATTTTTTACAACTGGAACCTGTTTTATTCCGCCAACGGCAAGAATACAGGCATCAGGCGGATTGATGATTGCGGTGAATTCTTCGATACCAAACATTCCAAGATTGGAGATGGTGAACGTATTGCCTTCCCAATCGGATGGCTGCAATTTTTTATCTTTTGC
>DEHO01000067.1 GCA_002351955.1 Flavobacteriales bacterium UBA2798 | reverse complement strand
TGATCGGTGGTGTTCCAAAAGTTTAGCAGTGCGCATTGTATAGAAAAAAAAAGGGCGTAGTGAAAATAGAAAATGAAAAAACGGTCGCTGACCGCAATTATACGAAATGAAGCATTTGGTTTTACATAGTGAGGAATTGAAAAAAATCTACGTTGATTTTACACAGATGGTTTTAGCGAAAGGGTTCTCACGGGGTAAGGATAGCAGCTATCCGAATTTTGTACGCGAGTTCTTCTATTTCATAGAATCAAATGGGATCGATTCAGTTACGAAGGTAAAAGCGAAACACGTGGTAAATTATTTTGAGTATCTACATGAAAGACCGAACCAACGGAGGGAGGGTGGCTTGAGTGATGCAGTTATCAGATCGCAATTGTTTGCCTTACGGCTTTTATTTGATCACCTGATAGATTCCGGAGAATTGGAAGGAAGTCCTGTTCACATTCCGAAATTCATTATGGCAAAATCGGTTTCACGTAACGTGGTCACCCTTGCTGAAATTCGCCTTTTATTTAACGCCTGTGCAGATAAAAGGGAGCGAGCCTTACTTTCTATCGCTTACGGCTGCGGATTGCGTAGGACTGAAATTGTCCGGCTTAATCGCGAGGATGTTGATCTTACTGAAGGAATCCTTACGGTTCGTGAAGGGAAATTCGGGAAAACGCGTACCGTTCCGCTTTCGGATTTCGTGTTGAAAGATCTTCGGGAATATGTTATTCAGGAGCGACCGAAACTTTTAGAATTCGGTGAAGGAACGCAATCGTTTTTTGTAAATAATCAGGGAAACCGGATGCAGGGGTTGGCGATGCTTACTTACCTGAAAAAAATTATCGACCGGACGAAAGATCAAAAACTGAAACAAAAAGGAATCACGCTTCANNAACGAATGCTTGGTCATACGATGATAGATACCACGCATATTTACAGCAAACGCAGGAAGCAGAAAAAAATCATACTGGAGCAATTTAAAAACAAAGTCGGTGCAGCATAGTAGTAACATAACGGTTCAGGCATTTGCGGTTTTTTTAAAGCAAAGCCGGTTTTCGGCTCAAACGATCAGGAGTTATCAATATATCGTAGATAAATTCCTGAGTGAAAATCCCAATGGGTGTAATTATTCTTACAGTGAAATACTGAGTTACCTTGAGTCTTTAAACCGATACGATATCGGTAAATCCACTAAGCAGCTAAAACTGACTGTGCTGAAGAAATTTTTCGATTTCCTTATTGAAACCGAACAGAGAGACGATCACCCNNAAAACCAACTCAAAAAGGAATGTTATCCAAGCCGATTTGTTTTCAATGGCAGAACTGGAATCCTTGCTTGAAAGAGAAGAACGGTTTGCTCACTTGAAAGTGAAAAATCAGGTGTTAACTTCACTGCTGATTTATCAGGGATTATTGCCCGGTGAGATTGTAAATATCAAATTGCAACATATAGACCTGGACTCCGGATCGGTTTACGTAAATGGTGGGCGTTTACTAACGGCAAGGAGATTGCCGTTACTTGATAAGCAGGTAGAAATGATTGCCGAATACATTAACAACCATCGACCTCGCCTTGCCAAGAAACTGAAATCGGATTTTCTCCTATTAAATTATTACAGCCATCCGGAAAAAGTGGACTCCATAAACCATTTTATCGCAACATTTAAAGATCGTTTTCCGGGACGTAACCTGAATTGTAAATCCATCCGCGACAGCGTGATTTCCTACTGGATGAACGTCAAACGAATGGCTCCTGAGCAGGTGCAATTGCTTGCCGGACACCGATGGATTTCTTCCACGCTTCGCTATAAAAAGGCTCCGGTTCAAAGCGAACGGGAAGTGTTGAATAGGTTTTTTCCGATTGATTAATAGAGAGTTGTATTTGAGCCAAAAAAAATTGTATATTTGGTAAAAGGAAAATAGTTATGAGTATCGCAATTACAAAGGTAGAGTTGGCAAAACGATTACTGGAAACAGATGATATCGGAATCATTAACCATATCAAGGCCATTTTTGAATCACGTTCATCCGACTGGTGGGACGAACTTCCTGATGAAGTAAAAAAGCAAGTCGAAAAAGGAATTCGTGAAGCTGATCGCGGAGAAGGAATTCCACACGAACAAGTGATGAAAAAATACAGCAAATGGCTAAAAAGAAAATAATCTGGACACCGGCTTCAATTGAAACTTTCGATGCAGTTATAGATTATCTTCAACGAAAATGGACAGAACGGGAAATAGAAAAATTCATTGAAAAAACGGAAGTTATAGTTCATTATATTTCTGAAAAACCATTGATGTTCAGAAAGACGAATAAGAAAAATGTCAGGGAAGCATTAGTTACGGAACATAACTTATTAGTCTATAAAATTTATCCGGATCATATTTCATTAATCACTTTTTGGGATACGCGTCAGAATCCAAAAAAGAAGAAAAGAATAAGATAATTTTTCGTTAGTTTATTTAGGTAAAGGAATCTTCGGATTCCTTTTTTTTATATATTTATTCCTGAATTCTCGTTGGGAAAATTGATAAATACAGCTAAATATAATTTTTCAGGATGCACAGGGCATTATTACTACGACATCCACGGCAACGTGAAAACGTTGGTGCAGGATAACAAGAAGTTGGCGGACTCAACCGGGCTTGATGATCAAAGGCATAAACGCATGGATTATACCTATGATCTGATTTCGGGCAATGTGCATCAGGTTTCTTTCCAAAAGGATTCTGTTGATGCCTTCCACCACAAGTACGAATACGATGCCGATAACCGCATCACTGAGGTGTACACCTCCCGTCACCACGATCCGCATCCTGAGGCGACATCCGTTTGGGAAAATGATGCAAAGTATTTTTACTACGCTCACGGACCTCTGGCACGGGTAGAACTCGGCGACCTCAAGGTACAGGGCATGGATTATGTGTACACCCTTCAGGGATGGATCAAGGGCGTGAACTCAAGCACCCTGGACAGCCTGCGCGATCCCGGTTTGGATGGCTGGGTGGACAACAGCAACGTGAACAAATACATCCCCAAGGATGTGATGGGCTATAACCTGAATTATTTCACGGGCGATTATGCAGCTATCAATACGGCCAAATCCGGGGCATCGGCGCCTTTTGCCAGCATTGTGGGTAGTGATATTGAAAGTAACCGCTATGACCTTTACAATGGGAATATCGGCTCAATGGTGACCACCATTACCAACCCCACCACCCGGGAAGTCTTACCATTGGGTAATGCCTATCAGTACGATCAGCTCAACCGGATAAAACAAGCCCGCAGCTTTACTAACCTGGATGTTGCCAACAACATTTGGCAAAGCGGCAGTACCTATTCAGGCAAGTACGAAAACACCTTTAACTACGATGCCAACGGGAATATCCTGGGGCAGCTCAGAAAGGATCATGCCGGCAGCGTAATCGATAGCTTAACTTACCGCTATGCCCGCAATACCAACAACCGCATCATCCGCAACAGGCTGTACCATGTTAACGACAATACCGACTACAACAGTAACGATATTGACGATATGGGCACATTTACCTCCAGCCTGTCAACCATCAATACGGCCAATAATTACAGCTATACCGCCATTGGTGAACTCGCCAAAGACGAACAGGAAGAGATTGAAGAGATCCAATGGACAGTAAGCGGAAAAGTGAAGGCGATTTATCGTCCAGATTCGTCATCAAAAAAGGAATTAAGGTTTGATTATGATATAAATGAGCAAAAGATTGCTTTCCATGTTTATTCAAGTTCAGGACAATGGGAAAAATCAATTTATTACGTTAGAGATGCCAGCGGAAATGTTTTGAGCACATATGAGCACATCTTAATTGACTCCTTGGAAGAAATAAGTTTTCGTTTAAGTGAGCAACATATTTATGGAAGTTCTAGGATTGGGATAATTACTGCACCTATCGAAATGATAGGTGCACAAAATGACACAAACAATTTTTATCGAAAACTTGGTTACAAAAATTATGAAATTCCAAATCATATTGGTAATGTGATTACTGTAATAAGTGATAAGTTAATACCAGTTGATGATGAAAATGATGGTTTGGTCAATAGGTATAAAGTAGAATTAATTTCCTCACAAGATTATTCCCCATTCGGTGCAGTATTAGAAAATAGGAATTTTAATTCTTCGCAATATCGTTATAGTTTTAATGGGTTAGAGTTCATTAGTGAAATAGAATTGATAGAAGCTGATTTTCGGGTTTTTAATCCTCAATTAGGTAGATGGCTGACCATAGACCCAAGATTTAGAGACTTTTCATATCAAAGTCCTTATTGTGGATTTGATAACAACCCAATTTTATTTGAAGATCCCTCTGGCGCAGGAACAGATGAAGAGGATATCAAGGATATTGAAGAAAACAAAGGCGCTTATCAAGCAGCAGAAATTGCATACCAAGGATTAAAGAAAAAATATGGAGGATATAAAGGTGTAAAGGCACTCTCTAAAGAACAGCTCCAAGAAGAATTAAAAGCTTTTGCTGGTCAAGGTGAATTTACTGAGGCTTTCAATCAGGCATTTGAACGCATAACTTCAGCAGATGAATATTTGAATAGGGTTGCGCCTAGGGTTGCTGAAATGTATGATAGATACCTATCTGATCCATCCTTGACAATGGGACAAATGATTTCCATTCAAAAAGCTCGTAGAATGAGCGTTGAGGATGAAAGAGCTAACGCTTTGATGGAGACTTCTGCTTTACCATATGTATGGGCTTTGATGAGCTATTCTCCTTTTTCACGTGCACTGGTTCCACATCAAAAGTTAGGGGGACCAAATGGAAATTACACCTCAAAATCAGGTTTTGGATCAGGTGATCCCGCAATTTTGCCATACAAAGAAGCTCAAAAATTAACAAGAGGGTTCAAAGGGTCTATTCAAGCCCATCATATTGTTGAAAGTCGTCATTTACGTCGGCTAGGAATGGGCCATCTTGTTAGAGAGGCTCCTGCAATAGTTTTAACCAGAGCAGAGCATCAGGCAATTACGCGAGTTCTAAATCAACTATTGAAATTGGGTAATACATACGAAAAAGAAGTAGTTTTGGAAGCTTATAGAATTGCCTACAAAGATTTTCCAACATGGATTAAAGCAGCAGAAAATTTTTTAAAATGAATCATACTTTTTATTTGTTTAAAACAAATGAGATTCCTAAAGGGGAATCTGGAGAATTACTAGGAACAAAATTTAGTTCCATAAACTCTTGTGAAGCTTGTGGAGTTCCAGTAAAGCCAATAGAGCCATTCTTTTTTAAAAAACCACCAAAAAATAAAGTATTTTTTGTGACGAATGACGGTGATATGTTCTTTTTGAGTGATTACTTTAAAGAGCTAAGCCAATTTACTGGATTTAAAGCAATTAAGGCAATTGACTACACCACTGAAAAATGGGAGGGATTTATTTATTTACTTCCTAATGAATATTTCCCTAAAATTGATATCGAAAAATCTAGTGGAGTATCAATAAAAAACATTTGTCAATCTTGTAAAAAATCAGGTTTTTTTGATAAAATAACTTTTGATCCGATTAAAAAAATCGGATGTCCGGAAGAAAAAAAATTTTTCTTTAATTCAAATACAAATGAATTAAAATCAGATATTTATTACAGTTACGAGCATTATGGAGTATCAAATTTAAATAATTATAAGGGAAATGTAATTCGATATGCAAGACCTTATTACATAATTAGCGAACGATTAATGAAGTACTTTACAGAAAAGTTACCGGAAAAATTTTTCTTTGAAAATTTTTTATGATTCTTATTTTGTATAATAATTTAGATTTCATCTTACAAAAATCAATTCCGATTAGATTTTTTTAGTTAAAACCAGCGGATTGCCAAACATGTGTACGATAGTGACAACAATTGGGAAAAAACTACGTATTATGTAAGAGATGCATCCGGTTATACAGTTGGCAGTTTTTGCGGAGCGAAAACATACAACTGTTAATCCTGATCGCAGCATCAGGAAAATGTGATGAGCGTTTATGATTACACCATGGAAGAAATGATGGCAACATACAAACTCAAGGAACACCATATTTATGGCAGCTCCCGTGTTGGTATGAAAACCGATACGCTTGAAATGATTGGCGCCATTATGGATACCAGTTACATGACACGAACCCTTGGTAAGAAACAATACGAAATGAGTAACCACCTGGGGAACGTGCTTTCTGTTGTAAGCGATAAGCTGATCCCTGTGGATGACGATACTGACGGCACTACAGATCGTTATTTATTTGAGATACTTTCTGCAATGGACTACTCTCCCTTCGGGTGGTGTTGGAGGATAGGGAGTTTAGTTCATCGGCGTACAGGCATGGTTTTAACGGAATGGAACGCGATGATGAGGTGAAAGGAAGTGGGAATAGTTATGACTTTGGAGCGAGGTTGTATGATTCGAGGTTAGGGAGGTGGTTAGCAGTAGACAAAAAAGCAAATTATACAACTGAATTATCTCCATATTGTTTTGTTGCTAATAATAACTTTATAAATTACGAAGTTGATGGAAATTATTTCACTGACGGGCAGAATAGAGTAAAGGTTAAAATTAAGAGAGATAAGGATGGTCAATACTATGCTAAATATACTTATAGTAAAAACACCAAAGACGAACAAAAAAAATACTTCCAAGAAAACGCGCAGCAAGTAATAGATGCCTCAATTCAAACGCGCGCTGGTCGTAGGGAAGTCCGTAAAGCAAATAGGACAGATTATCCGATAGAGATTCGAATAGTAGATGAACCTATGATTGTGACAAATACAACAAATGGAGAGAGAGGATTTACTTATGGATTAACAGAGTTAAACTACTATTATTCATCAGACGGTACATTAGAAATCTCCAGTGTATTAATAACAATATCAAAAGGTTCATTTGAATATGGAAAAACAGTTGATCCAGCTACTGGAAAAGGTGATCCTAATGTTTTACCGGAAAATATGAGACAATTTGCAGATGAAATTGTAGCTAAAAATCCTGATAAACTATTCAAAGGAACTTATGAAGAATATTTGGCACAAACAGGTACCCATGAGATTGTTCACTCAGTTAATGATTTGATGGTAAATCGAGCCTTAATTCAAATGGGAGTTCTTAACGCGGATACAACTCCTGCAGGTAAGGATGGATCTAATGAATTGAATAAGAATGAACAAAAATATTATGATGCGATAGAGAAAAAACCATATAGGGTTGAAGCAAAGGTTAAAAAACAAATGGAAAAAAAAGGGAAATGAAAAATTATGTTTTTTTAATTATTGTAACCTTAGTGATAGGGTGTTCTCTTCAGCGAGGAGAACGCCAATTAAGTGATGAGCAAAGACGTTTGAACAATGGCAATATTTTCTGCAAATATCTTTCTAAGGATATTCCAAAAATGAAAATGTTCTCCCAAATAATTTATGAAATTTATTTAAAAGGAGTACCTGAAAATTTATGTCAAAGTTTCAGATTTTTAGCTAAGGACACACTTTTTACAGACAAAAATATAGACACAATAAAGTTTAAAAGTTCTTCAGCTCATGATATTAAATGGAATAAACTTATTAATTCGGAAGATACTTTGTATTTGCTTAAATAAACAGGATTGAACTGAAGACTCCCCCGAAAATAGCTACGATTAGTTAGTCGAATATATTAGTTTTGAAGTAGTAAATCCTCAACCATTCCCTACCTTAGAACCATGCCCAACCGGTTCGATAGACGAAATGCTACCACTGACAATTGTGGAACGATGGGGATTGCAGGAAATATCAAGACGTGTACCTATACCTGAAAATCCGACAGTTTAAAAATAGGACAAAAACCTTAACTTTAAACAACGAGGATTATGAAAAAGTCAAAGTTTACCTTTCCCCCGATTTAAAGCCAACCGGTTTTGCGCTTCCGGCATTGGAGCGGATGTTTTCAACTTTAAATTCTTCCACATCGGCACGGGTGAGGGTATGGATCATCTCATAATTGCGTTCTGATGCAGGTACTCCTGCCATGCGGAGGTGTTGGTTTTTGATGGATTCTCCAATCACTTTTCGTACTTCACGTGCATTCCCGAAAAATTTATCGCGGTTTTCCCAAAGCGTCAAAAAATATTTCCCCAAATGATCCCGCGCGGCCTCTTCTGCAGTAAGTCCTTCCGATTTAAGCATCATGTCGGCAATGAGTAAGAGCTCGTCCGGACTATAATCCTTAAACTGAAACACCCGTTCAAAACGCGATCGCAAACCGGGATTGGTCTGCAGGAATTCACTCATGTTATCGGTATATCCCGCAGCTATTACTACAAAGTCATCGCGATTATCCTCCATGCGTTTGAGCAGCGTGTTGATGGCTTCCATGCCGAACTGATCGTCGCGCCCCTGATTCAAGGCATAGGCTTCGTCGATGAACAATACGCCTCCCATGGCATTCTCGATGATGTGGGCTGTTTTGGTGGCTGTTTGCCCCGAATAACCTGCTACCATTCCTTCGCGGTCGCATTCGATGAGGTGACCTTTCTCCAGTATTCCCAGGGCGCGGAAGATTTTAGAAAAGATGCGTGCAACCGTTGTTTTACCTGTTCCGGGGTTTCCGGTGAAAATGGAATGCAGTACAAATTTATTCAATACGTCTTTTCCGATTTCCTTGTAGTATTTAACCAGCTTAACGAGTTCCATTACATCGTCCTTGATGTTCTGCAATCCAACCAGCGCGTTCAATTCATCAAGCGCTTCCTTCAATTGCTTTTCATCAATGCGTATATCGAGTGACTTGGTTGTTCCCATTGCAAAAATGCGGTAGATGTCATCGCGACTGAGTGTACTGAGATCGCTTTCGGATAATGCATCGATATCTGCATGTTGCATTAATCGTAAGCCCATATTCATTTTTGCTTCATCTACCACACTCATTACAAAACGTGCATTACCAAAACTTCTGTCGCGATCGCGGTAAGCCTGGGTGAATTTGGTAAAGAGAAATTCCCTGCCATCGTCGGCAATAGTAAGGGAACGTTGCGTTAACCCGAGTTCGAAGATCTGCATCATCTCTTCGGGAATATAGTCTTCGAAATGGAAGAAATGATTGAACCGCGATTTCAATCCGGGGTTGGATTCAAGAAATCCTTTCATCTCCTGCGGATATCCGGCAACAACTACGGCAAGATCGCCTTTTCCGTCCGACATTTCCTTGAGCAGAATCTCGATGACTTCTCGACCGAAATCTTTATTGTCTTCTCCGTTGCGGAAGAGCGAATAAGCTTCATCGATAAATAATATTCCGCCTCTTGCTTTTTCGATGGCAGCTTTTGTTTTTGGCGCTGTTTGTCCGATGAATTCCGCAACAAGATCCGAGCGATCCACTTCATGCACG
This sequence comes from Flavobacteriales bacterium UBA2798, assembly GCA_002351955.1. Classification (GTDB taxonomy): domain Bacteria; phylum Bacteroidota; class Bacteroidia; order Flavobacteriales_D; family UBA2798; genus UBA2798. Next base: position 62,508 of record DEHO01000067.1, on the reverse strand, counting down.
TGACCTTTGCTCAACAATCCCATTTCCTTGTAGATCTTACCCAATTGTTTGGCGATGGTTGTTTTTCCTGTTCCCGGATTTCCGGTTAATACAGCATGCAGTGAAATTCCCTGTGTCTCTTTAAATCCTTTTGCTTCGCGCAGTTTTAAAAAGTTCAGGTATTTGACGTAATCACGGATTTTTGTTTTGATATTATCCATTCCCACCAGCTCATCCAGTTTATCCAGAAGTTGCTGAAGCGATTCTTCATTTATTTTTGGACCGGAAACGGCTTCTTGTTTTTCTTGTCCGGTAATGGTGTGCAATACATTCGGAATTCCTTCTTCAAATTCATCTCCCACTTTAAATGCTGCCCAGGCCTGAAGTGTTTCCATAAATGAAATTTCGAGCCGATAGCCATCATTGAACCAGGTTCCTTTATTGGCCGATCCCCATCCGGAGGTTACAGTGAATTCTTCTCCTTTTACATAAACCAGTTCGCTTGAATTTCCTTTCAGCTGACCGGCATCGTTGTAAAAATTGAAAAAGAATTCTGCATGATAAGGGTAGGGGAGTTTGTTCCGGATTTTTAATTCGCCCCATACATAGCGTGTATTCGCTGCGTGAAAGGAAGTGTAATACACACGATCAGCTTCTGCAGGTGCTTGTCCGTCGCCTTCGAAAAAGCGGAGGCTTTCCACATCGAAAAAGACGTTTTGATCGGACTGCACTTTTTGTTCATCTTCCACATAGAAACGGTGCGTTCCCACTAATTCTCCGTCGATATATGCACGCCATAAATAGGTGCCTTTTTTCCAGAACATTCCATAGGAGGCATTTCCCCATCCTTCACGAATAAAGGCCATGTTTTCGTCGGTCTTCACCACACGATTCAATTTGATATCGCAGATTTCTGATTCTTTATCTCCTTCGTAAAAACTGCATGTTATTCGGATCTGTGCATTCCATTCTTCTTCATCGAAAAGCTTATTGTAAAAACACAATTCAGCATAGATATAAGCGGTCTCGCCACGATTGAAAACGCTGCGGTATTTCTTTTTGCTGTCGCTTAGCCATTCGGTAGAACAGTAACATTGCAGCGAACGGAATTTATATTTGGAGAAAGAGGGGTCGTTGGATTTGCTCATTGAGATGGACTTTGTTCCCGAATATAAGCAAAAAGTAAAAAACAGGATCAGAAATCAGAAGTAACAGAAGCGTATGGAATACCTGCTTTCCGCATTAATTCACCTCGGGAACAGCTGTTTCCTTGTCCTTGTCGATCCATGCGAATGCGCGCTTCAGAAGAATAGGAGTGCTCATGGTGGTAAGCAATCCCATCACCACGAGGATCGAGAATAAGCGGATATCAATGATTCCTTCCTGTAGGGCGATGTTGGCGATGACAAGCTCCATAATTCCGCGGGCATTCAGACCAATGCCGATGGTGAGTGATCCTTTATGACTCATACCTGAAAATCGTGCGCCAAGATACCCTCCAAGAATTTTTGATGCAAAGGAGATGGCAACCACAACCAGTAACAATGGAATATTATTGAGACTTTGAATATGAAACTCCAATCCGATAGCTGCAAAAAAGATGGGAGCAAGGAAGCCCATGGTAATGGTGGTTGTCGTTTTTTCAAGTTGTTTGAAATTCTCTTTCCCAAGCAGATTTTCCGTTATCAGCATCGCACCAAAGAATGCACCAACTATAAAATGCAATCCTGCGCTCTCGGAAATGGATGCAAATACCAGAATGAAACAAAATATGATAGCGAAAAGCGATTCTTTTCCCTTGAGAAAATTCAGCAGTCGATCGGTTTGCTCCTTAATAAAATCTACTTTTTGAGTAGCCCGGTCGATAATTTTGTAAGCGATGACAACAAACAACAAGAAGCCCAACACTTTCAGCAATGAAACTCCGGTGGTAGAAGCTATCTCTGAAAATGTGCTTGCTTCTCCTCGGATATCGATCAAAATTCCAAGGATCATGAGTGCGATAACATCATTGAAAATTGCAACTGCAATGATCTTTTGACCAATATCGGAATGTAATTTCCCCAGATCTATCAATATTCGGATAGAAACAGGTAGTGCTGTAATTGAAATACACAGAGCAAGGAAAATGGAGATCATGATATCCAGTTGGAAAAGATAACCAACAAGAAATCCGGATGCAATGGGAATGACGAAACCCAGAATGGCGATCCATATTTTTTTCCCCATCATTGCGCCGCGGATGTCTTTTGGATTGATTTCCAATCCGGCCATGATCACAAGAAGGAATACGGCCATCTCAGAAAAAACCTTGAGCTCTTCGTTGAAATACGTGATCTGTAAAACGGAAGGTCCGAGAATAATTCCCGCCGTAATTTCACCGATCATTGCGGGTTGACGGAAATGTTCGAAGATCTCACCCAGCACTCTGGCAAGCACCAGAAGAAAAAGTAAGTTGGCAAAAAAGGGTAACTCAAGATGGAGTGTTTCGCCCATGGCCATGGAATAGAGCTCAAATATACTCCAATTCACGAACGGGGGTGAATTTGTCCCGCTATTCTCTTATTATTTTACAGGATGACTTAAAAACGGATGCCGATCACACAGACGTCATCAATTTGTTCGTAAACCTGTCCGTTGATTGTCAGGTTGTTTTTCCAGTTTTCGAAATAGGTATCAAGCTCCTGCTCCTGCTGACTCATAGGGTGTGTGGCAATCTCCAGCAGTTTTTCCTTGAAGGTTTTTACCATCATCTTTTTCCCTTTTTCTCCTCCAAACTGATCCGCATAACCATCGCTGCTCATGATCACACAGTCTCCGGCCTGAATGCTAATGGAGATCTGCTCAAAAATCTGATCCTCGGAAGTGAATCCTCCAACTGCACATTTAGTGGGTTTGTATTCTTCGATTGTGCCATTGCGAATCAACCACAGTGGACGGTTCGCTCCGGAATAGGTGAGTGTATTGCTCGCGTGATGAAAGGCGCAAATCGCAGCATCCATTCCGTCCTTGGTTTGTGCATGACTTTCTCCTGCCTGCTTGAGTGAACGCTTGATTCCTCTGTTCACTTCACTCAACATTTCACCAGGTTGCAAGATGTTTTTTTCATGAACAGCATGATTGAGTTTGTCGGTACAAATCATACTCATGAATGCTCCCGGAACACCATGACCGGTGCAATCGGCGCAAACAACCATGCTGATATTGTCGTTGTGATGGAACCAGTAAAAATCACCGCTCACAATATCTTTTGGCTTAAACAACACAAACGAATCCGGAAAATATTTTCGGATCTCCATACGTATGGGAAGAATCGCTTCCTGAATACGCTTGGCATAGGTGATGGAGTCGGTGATCTCTTGTTTCTGATGAAGTATTTGTACATTCTGATGCTCCAGGACCGTGTTTTTTTGTGCAATCTCTGCTGTTCGTTCGCTTACAATTTTTTCCAGCTGCACGTTTTTTTGTTTCAAGCGGTAGGATGCTATCCGGATCGAAATGAAAATCAACAAAACAAATAATGCCGCATACAAAAAATAAGCCCAGAGGGTGCGGTACCAGGGAGGAAGGATGGTGAATTCAAAAGAAGCGATCTCACTTTCTGCTCCCGATGGAGTTTTAGCACGGACTAAAAAGGTATATCTGCCTTCATGAAGATTTGTATAAGTACTCAGTGTTGTAACTGTCCATTCCGTCCATTCTTCTTCATAACCTACCAGTTTCCAGCTGTACAACACCGGTAAAGTATTATCGAAAGTGGGGGAGGAAAACGAAATACCAATGGAGTTATCGGAATAGGGCAATTCAGGAATAAGAAGTTGTTGCAGCGCAATTTTTGTGGAATCTCCAAAGCTTCCCGAAAAACGGAAACTTCCGTTGGCTGATTCGAATTGACGAATGCTGACCAGGGGTGTTGTTTTGGTTATATTTTGCTGATCCGTATACCGCAATAATCCGTTCGATCCGGAAATAAAAAGATGAATGCCGTCCGGACTGTAAATTGAATTGATCATTCCCGGATCGGTATCCAGAAAAGTGGTGGAATCAATTTCTCCTTTATCGTTCACCGACCAGATCTGGTTATCCACTACCATCCATAATCCGTTGTTCTGTTTTGCAGCAATCCCTGAAATCGGTTGGGTCCAGGTTTTTCCGGCCAGTGTGTACATATCAAACATGCCTCTCTCATAATCCGGATTTCCTTTCAGCGAATCGGGAAGTCCTGCACGGATCTCGTCCTCGCTGATAAAATATTGTAAACCATTATCGGTTGCAAATAGTACTTCGTTACGGTAGGTAAATGGTCGAACCATACCCGACGACAAACCATCTGTTCTGTCGTAATTCACCGCGGTAAATGTTCCGTCTCTGCTAAGCAGAATCTTGATCACTCCTTGCTCTACCAGTCCAACGAAAAAAACAGAAACAGTGGAATTCGATAATAGCTGATCCCTTTCGATTTTCAATCCTCTGGTGATGCTGAACGATTCATTGTGACTCAATCGCCAGTCGGGTCCTGCAAAGGCGTAGATACCGCTTCTTCCAACAGCAAGAAGAATTTGTTTATCCGGATCGTAAGCTGCGGTATTGAAAATATCATGACTGATTTTTTTGATCTCATTTCCGTTCATGATGTAAAGACCGGTGTTGGAACATATACTGATCAGTTCTTTTCCTGTTCGCGTATCAAAATGAGAATGCACTTCATATACATGTCCTTTCACCAATTCAGTATTCCTGAATAAGGAACGCGGGTTTTCATCATTGATGAACAATCCGGATGATGTACCTACCAGAATATCGTCTTTGAGTTTGTTTACACTTTCAACTTCACCTTCTATTCCTTGTCGCGAGCCGTACCATTCGAATGGATTATTAATACGCATAAAATGAACCCCGGAAGGAGAAACGCCCCAAAGGTTTCCGCTGCGGTCGGTAAAAATATCACGGATCTCCTCGGTATTCAATCCGGATGCACGGTGTATTTTTCGGGCGAATGTTCCGCTGTGATCCAGAAGCAGAATGCCGTGACCCGAACTTGAAATCGCGACCCTGTATTGCGGATGATTCAGAAGACAAGCATCGTTAAAACTGATGTCTTTTAAATAGCCCTCCATTTTAAGCGGACTGAATTGTTTGGTGTCAGGATCGAAGAGGAACAAGCCTCTTTCGCGAATTGCAAAAAACAATTGATTGCCTGTCCATGGAAGAATGGAAAAGATACCGTTGTTCAACACCAGTGTATCATCGCTGAGCAATTCTTTTTTTCCATTGCTGATAGTAAGCAATCCTTTGGAACGTTCCCTTACCAGAAATGATTTGCCTACCTGAAAGGAAAGGTGGTAACTATCCTCCGTCGGAAAAAGCTGCAGGGNNGAGTAAACAGCAAGAAAATATTCTCCCTGAAAATAAATTTGTCCATCAATGGCATAACAGCGAAGGATCAATCCCGGATCAGCAGTTGCATCGGTGATGAGCGGAAGAAAGGAAACGTATTGCAATTCGCCATTCTTATCCGGCGAAAGTTTTCCGAATTCACCGGCTGCACCAACATAAACAGTATTACTGAGCGAATCCAGAGCCAGAGCACTGATGTAAATGCCCTGTTTTACGGGAATGCTTCTCCAGCTGATCCCGTCGTATTCAAGAACACAACCGGTATTGGCAACGTAAAGATGACCTCTGCGGTCCTGAATCACAGCGTTGTTGGCGACGGAAAGTTTGCGGCCGTATTCTTTCGGACCAAAATTTTTGATAACTGGTGCGTATCCTTGTGCCCCTGCCTGCATTACAGTCAAAAGCAACAGGAGAATCGGCACATGAAGAACAAAAGCAAAGCTTTTTCGTACATTTCCCATATGGTGCAAAATAGCAAAATATCTCTTTCGGGTGCGGTAATGTTTTTCATTGCCTTGCTTTTTGCAGCGGAATCATCAATCGCACAGGAACTGCAGGGATGGACAAGCGATCGGGAAAAACTGATTGTTACCCGAAATAGTGGGTTATTCGGGGTAAAGACAGCTTCAGGAACCAGGATTGTACCTGAAAACTATGCGTTTATTTTGCCTGTATTAAGCAAAGACTGGACTGATGACCCGGGCAGGATTGTGTTTGTCCTCGCTTTTAAAAAGGGGATCATTCACGAGATAATTTACGAAGGAGAAAAAGGTGAGACTGATTCAATTGCGTTTCGCTTTGCCTATACAATTTATCCGCAAATGCTTGCTGATGTTTATGATGCAAAGGGAAATTCTGTACTCCGAAATTGCACCGATGTCCGATCGTTTTTCTTTGTATCGTTGGATTCGAAAAGTTCGACACCCCATTTTATTTACGAAAACAGCCTGGGTGAAGAAATATCCTATCCCAACCTGAAAGAAAAAGTTGCACTAAATTTTCTGCATCCGGGTTCAATGATACAGCTTACCGATAGCGCAGGTCAATTGTACTTGTATGATCTTAAAAAACCGGGTGCACTACACGGTCCATTTCTTGAAATCCACGATCAGGGTTGCGGTTTTCGTATTCTGAAATCGGAAAAGGGATGGGGTATTTACGAAGACGGATCCGGAATGGTTTTGAGTCCGGTTTATGAGGACCTCCAGTTCAATTGTAGTCCGGAAATAACGACTAATCCGGTAATCCCCTACATGAAAAATGGCAAATGGGGATTGTTGGGGGCGAAGGATAAGGTTTTGCAAAAGCCAGCATTTGATCGGATTACTCCGGTGCCAGAATATGGATTTATCCTTGAAAAAGGGAAGGGCTGGAAAAAAAGAAACGCCAATGATACAATCCGCTATTTTGATGAATTCACACTTGAAGAGCGATTGGAAATTGTGCAGTACAACGATTCCGTTCTTGTAAATGGAAAATCGGGATTTTGTAATTCTGAAGGAAAAATGATTGTCCCGGCAAAGCATTCTTCCGTTCTGGTGTTTGCGAATACCCTAATTGCAGCAGATGGAACAACGACCGGTGAAAAATTGGCGGCTCTTCGTCCGGATGATGTGTTTTTCAGTATGGGATATCTTTCTTCCAACTATTCTGCATACCTGAAAAGGAATTTTATTTCACAACCCACTTTTACAGCTTATACATTTGACGGGAAAAAAGTTGCATCCGGCATCGATTCCCTCATCTATCACTCTTTTTTTCCGGGATCCGATGAAGACTTTCCGGAAATGTTTATGTCGGTTCGCAAATCGGGTAAATGGGGAATGATTGGGCCAATTTCAGATTTGATTGTAAGAATGGAATACGATCATCTGGAACCTGCAATATTGGGTCAGGAACAAGAAATTCCTGTTAGGATTATTACCAATAAGAAGGGTAAATGGAAATTGCTGGATGACTTAGGAAAACCGCTCAATTCCTTTGAATATTCCTCCTTACGGTTTGTTCCTGCTTTTGATGCAAATGGAAAACCGCAAATGCGATTTATTGCCAGTGTTGGAGGAGAATTCCGCCTTGTACGTTATGAGCAAAGTGATTTGTACGGTATGGTGGAAACGATTGAAAAAAATCGGCTCGTCGGAGCAAAATACATGTTACTCAATGCTGATGCCAACAGAATCAGTGGAGAATTGTGTGATTCGGTTTACGAATTGAGTCAGTCGGGAATGTTCTTCTTTGTTCGTCATTTCAAAACGGGACTGATGAATTACAAGGGTGAAGTCCTTTTGCCTGCTGTTTATAATCGTATTGATTTTTTAGGTGATGAACTTTTTGAACTGACCGAATCCGGGCTTTCAGGTTTGTTTTATAAAGGAGAATTTGTCCTGCCAATGGATTATTCCGGTTTCGATTGGTTAAGTGACGATCTGATAAAGTTGCGACTGGAGGATAAATTTGGTTTGTTTTCACTTTCAAAAAGAAAAGTATTGATCACTCCGGAATACGATTTCATTTACGACCAGGGTTCTTCGCATCTGATTATCGGACTGAATCAGTTATCGGGTATTGCAGATTCAACAGGTACACTTCTTCTTCCAGCTGAATACGATGATATCGATCTCGGGCCTGAAGGTTTTTCTCTGGGAATTGCGCGGGTAACTTCAGAGGGAAAAGCAGGCTATTTCGATTTGGAAAAAAGTAAATGGTCAAGTGAACCCCAATTTGATCTGGTAGGAAACTATCCGGAAAACGGAAAGTTTTTCAGAGTCAATTGTGGTGGTGTTCCGGAGATCAATGCAGACGGTTCTGTTGATCATATTGTCGGTGGAAAATGGGGAATACTCAACAAACGTGGAATCCTGGTTGTGCCCCCGGTTTATAAAGCTGTTTCGGTTTTTGCTGAAGATATTGGTTTGTTCAGATGTGAGACTGAAAACAGTGTTGATTATATCAATGAAAAGGGGGAGAAAATCGCAAATGGAAATTCCATCTGGATGAAATCGATTTCCTATCGTCTAAAAGTAAAAAATGAAAATCCCGGATATTCCTTTAATCTGTTAAATGGTCCTACCGGCGCTGATGCTACAGCATTTTATTGTGATAAAAAAGGAAATTACTGGTTAGGAACCGGATCGAGTGGTGGAGTATATTTCTCTTCGGACAATGGACTGAATTGGACAGCTGCGAATCAGGGTATTGGTCCTGTTCATGTTGTTTTGCTGTTTGGTCGAAGAGATACGCTTTATTCAATAATTACGGAATCCGGTGATTATTTCGATGGGGAAAATCCTGCAATGATCAGCAGGGTGGTGTATCGAATGGAATCGGATAAATCATGGAATTACCTTTTTGCGGAAAAGAACGAAGAAAGTACGAGTCAGGAGATCGTTTTTTCCGATCACTTGATCCGCGACTATTTATCTGCAGGCTTACCGGGATTGTGGTTTATGGAAACAGAGCATTTTTTCAGTGGAGGAGAAAAGCTTGTATCGCGTTATTCAACCATGCAAACCAAAGGATGGCTCAGCGGAAATAAGCAGGATACGCTTTTCGAAAACTGGCCTTATGATTTAATGCTAAGAATTGGTGGAAATATTCATTTCGCAGGAGACGATACCTTGTTACTTGCTGTTTCCGGATTGTACAGAGTGAAGAATAATACTGTAGTTCCGGTTTCGGAAAAAGGACTGATTGCTTCGGATATTACGCAAATGGAATGGAGTCCGGACGGCAGTCTCATTCTCCGTGAAGGTGAACATGATATTTGGAGATATCGCAATGGTAGTTTTGTAAAACTGATTGATAATTACAAATGGAATTTAACCCGCCCCAAAAATATGACGCGCAGAAATACCGGACGTTTTTCCATTGATAAAAACGGATTGGTGTATGTGGTTGTTGCTGATCAACTGGTTCAGATTGCTGCTGATAACACCGTCTCAATTCTTGCCGGGAGCGCATTGATGCATGAATTGTTTAATGACGACAGCTATTACTACAATGTATTGGCTCGTCCATTGTTTGCNNTTGTTTGCTTTTAGAGACAGTAATGACGAACTGATTGCGGCATTTGAATTGGTATCAGATGCTGAAGTGATTCCGATGATTTATTTTGGTGTTCGGAAAAATGGAAAAAAAGATTTTGTCTTTAGTGATCAAATGAAAATTGAACGGTCGTGCGATGAATTGGGTTTGCATCAGATGGGTATGGCTAAGTATTTAATATCCTGCTATAGCTTGTTTGGTACTCAAGAATCAGATTTACTTTCTCTTCCTGTTGAGGAAGCAAATTATTTTGATATTCCATCACCAGGAAAAATAGCTGTGGCACAAGATGGAACGATTGCGGTTTTGCTGGATGATCGTACAATTGCTTTTCGTGATCCTCGAACCCGTCTTTGGCAGCGGTTTTATTTTGAGGGTATGCAATTGAATACAATTGGTTTTGACCATCAGGGGCAGCTTTATGCTGCAGCAGGATTTCGTTACATGTTTTATTGCGATGGCGCTGCTGAACAATTGCAATCTGCCGGATTGTACCGCTTTGTACCGGGATCCAATGGCGCAGAATGGAAAAAGGTCGAGAATCNNTAACCCTAAAATTCTCAGCATCACCACCTGGCCGGGTAGGGGACTGCTACTGGGCACTTCGGGTTCCGGATTGGTTGGGGTAAGCATCTCGAAGTGAAAACAAGCGATAAGCAATGCTTTATATTTTTAAATTGCAGTATGAATCTTGATGAGTTCAGAGAATTATCCTTAAGTCATCGTGCCGATCTCGTTCAGGCGGAGGGAAAATTCATTGCGTCGCGCTCTGCACAAACCTTTCATGTGGATTTATACAGAGTCCGGAATTTCTATGTCGAAATTTGGAACAATACCATTCACGGAATTCTGATGCAAATCGATGGCTTCGAAGATGATCAATTTCTGAAGCCGTACCTCGATGATATCAATGTAAAAGATTTATTCTGATCACACTGAGGCTTTGCTCATCAAATCATTCCCCGTGATTTCAATTCCAGGTATTTGTTAATGGTGTCAAGACTGAGTTTTTCCGGAGTAGTGAGAATGGTCTGGATGGCATGTCGCGACAATTCCTGAGCTATAAGTTGTTTTTCACCTGCTAAATGTTGCGCCACAGTTTTGGTGTACACCGCACGTAGGTCGGGAGTTTCCATTTGTGTGACTTCCTTCAGTTCTGTATTCTCAAAAAATACAACCACTAGCAAATGCTGCTGATTGATCCTTCTCAGCAATGGAAGTGCACGCTGAACGGCATAGGAACTTTCAAAATTGGTAAAGAGCAATAACAAACTTCTTCCTTTGATATAATTGCGAATACCGAAATAAAGCATTTCAAAATTCGCTTCGTTAAACCGGGTTTTCTGGCGGTACAATGCTTCCTGAATTCTTTTTAATTGCNNGAAGCATTACGTTCCGCAGGTAATCGAGTTCCAAGCTTATCACTAAAAGTCATTAGTCCGGCCCGGTCTGATTTTCTCATGGCGATATTAGAGATCACCAATGATGAATTGATCGCATAATCCAATAGCGTCATTCCTTCAAAGGCCATGCGCATGGATCGGCTTTTATCGATCAGGCAATACACCTGTTGTGCTTTTTCATCTTCGTACTGATTCACCATTAATTCCGACCGCCGAGCAGATGCTTTCCAGTTGATGTTGCGGTAATCATCGCCGCTGACGTAATTTTTGATCTGCTCAAATTCGGTACTTTGTCCAAGTCGGCGAACGCGTTTGATTCCTTCTGTAAGCGTTAGTTTACTGAATACTTTTAGTTCGTATTGCCGCATCTGTAAAACGGAAGGAAAAACCGCCATTTCCTCTTCTGCCGGAATGGTAATGCGGCGCTGCACCAGTCCAATTATTCCTGATGCAAAAATCCGGATATCACCAAAACGATGAGCCCCTCTTTCGGTTGGACGAATCGTATAGCGGACAATCTCCGAATCGCCCGGACCAAGCTCGGTGTAAATACGAAGATCACGTAACTGCAATTGCTCAGGTGTTTCATCGGTGATTTCAATTTTTACCGATGTATTCATTCTGCTGGCAACACGGATTCTTATTTCTACTTCATCTCCCAGAGTAAGTAAAGGAGGAAGAAGTCGTTTGGCATGAACGCTTGATTTGGATAAAAAGAGAAGAAAGACATCAAGTACAAGCAATGAAAATGCAAGCAAGACCGATGCCAGTGCTATTGGGAAAATTTGCGGGAAAGGATAACTCAGGATGAATAAACTGATGCAGCTTATCATCAGGAGGAAAAATCTTCCCTGCAAATAACTATCTCTGAGAATACGAATCACCTGGGGACTTCAATTTTTTGTAGAATATCCTGTATGATATCTTCTGTTCGCAAACCTTCCATTTCTGCTTCCGGAGAGAGCACGATACGGTGATTCAACACATGATTCGCCAGGAATTGCACATCGTCCGGAATGATAAAATCTCTTCCGCGAATTGCTGCAAGTGTTTTGGCAGATTTAAGCAACGCAAGCGATGCACGCGGTGATGCACCCAGGTACAATTTTGCGTGTTCGCGGGTGGAGTGAATGATGTCGGCGATGTATTTGATGAGCTGATCTTCTACTTTTACGGTGCGGATCGTTTCCTGAATTTCTTTGAGCACTGCAACTGTAAAAATTGCTTTTATCTCCGAAAGATCCGGTGATTTGATCTCGTCTTTGTATCGCAATAAAATTTCTTTTTCTTCAGTCAACGTTGGATAATGCAGTTTTACCCGGAAAAGGAAACGATCAAGCTGTGCTTCGGGCAGACGGTAGGTTCCTTCCTGCTCTATGGGATTTTGTGTAGCTAACACCAGGAAAGGAAACTCCATACTGTGTGTTACTCCGTCATAGGTAATCTGACGTTCTTCCATCACCTCAAACAATGCAGCNNCAAAGCCGATTGCACTTTGGCTGGCGAGCGGTTAATCTCATCGGCCAACACAATATTGGCAAAGATGGGGCCCTTCTTTACTTCAAACTTTCCTTCGCGCTGGTTGTAGATCATAGTGCCCACCAGATCCGCGGGAAGCAGATCGGGTGTAAACTGAATGCGTGCAAAATGTGCCGATAATGTTTTGGAAAAAACTTTTGCGGTGAGCGTTTTGGCAATTCCCGGAACACCTTCTAACAGGATATGTCCGTTGGAAAGGATTCCCACCAGCAGTAGTTCGATCATTTCATCCTGACCAATTACATATTTTCGGATCTCTGTCCTTGCCTGTTGTATGTTTTCGCGGAGTTGTGCCAACCGGGCTCCGGCTCCATTGTCGAAACTGAAGCTTCCTAAGGGTGTGTTTTGCTCTTCCATTTATTTACAGTTTTTATAAAAATACTCGGTGAGTTGGTGAATTGCAATGAATTGTTCGTCACTCAGTCGGATTTGCTCTGCTCCGTTTTTCAGTGACTTAAATAATTCGTTTAGCTTTTCCTGCGAAATTCCCGATTTTACAGCTAAAGAACGAATGAAAGCTTCGTCGGCTGTTCTTGATTTTAGGTAATACCGCTCGCGAATAAAATTCATCAATAATCGCTGTTTTTGTATTACCAGATACTGGTGTTTGCCCTGTTGAAAATACAATTCGCTCAGTGTTGCAGCGAAATTAAGCGTTGAATTCTCAATCTTTCCACGGGCTGGAATGGGTTTCTGGCGACGCTTAATCCGGAAAAGGATGAACAACAATAGCGTGATGAGTGTCATGTAATAAGCCCAGGATAACGATTGAACACTCAGAATAAATTGAAGCGGACTCGTTCTTGATGTTCCGGTTGGTGCTTCATTATCGCCTCCTTCTGTATGCTGGCGCGGTTGAAATCCTTCATCAACATACATGAGATCTACGGGTGGCAGGTACGAGAGAATCTTTTCGAAATGTTCGACATTCTCTTCCCTGATCAATGAGATATTGGTGAATGCGTAGGGAATGAAATGGATGAAAAATGCACCTTCACCATAATTGATCCTCACATAAACAAAGCGTTGCTCATCCTTAAGAACTTGTAATTCTGTGGCTTCACCTACAAACTCATTTTCGAAAATTGCATTTTCCAAAGATGCGGAATCCAATTCTCCCCGATCAGTGTCGAAGTAGAGTGAATCCAATCTGCCGGAATAGAAATCTGGGTTTTTCTCAAGTGAAATATATTTATTCGCTTTTTTCGTTCCGTTATCGGTAATCGAAAACCGGTATTCTTCCTGTTGGATTTTGTTAGTGTTGATAAATTGAACGGTAAAATGGTCTCTTTCGCTGATACGCAGAATATAATTTGTCCAAAGCAAATACACAATCGGATTTGCATGTTGTTCTGCGCTGACAAAACCGTAATTACCATCGGCAACATAATCAAATAAAAACCGGAGATCGCTGTCCTGTAACCGACTAAGATCTTTATCAATCAGAAAGTAGATGGATTTTGATTTCGCCACTTCATCATAATCGGCGTAATTACNNGTAATTATCGTCGGTAGAAATCAGGTGTTGTTTTTTTCCAAGGTCTTCGTAGTATTTGAAAAGCAGCTCTTTGAAAATGAACATGCCGTATGGACTTTTTTCCCTTACGTCGTAATGCTCTGTCCAGTTAATTGGCTTTCCAGCTTCGGTGTCGTTTTTTTCTACCGGTGGAAGAAAGAAATACAAGAGCACCACCAAGGCAACAAATGCGATGGAAATCACGATGAGGAGTGTTGACCTGCTCTTCATGGTTTTCCTGTATTTTGTTCAACAGTATCGATCATCTTTCTGAAAAGAGGTTCTATCTCGAGGTAATGTTCCTTGCTCACCACACGTTTACCGTACCATACGAGTTCAAAAATGTAAACGCTTTTTGAGAAATCGTTAAAAAAGGAATTGGAGCTGAGTTCGTTCAGGTAATGCGCATTGGTTTTCTTTTTCTCCCAGTGAATCCAGTTTTTTTCACGCAATGCTTTGATAAGAAAAATGAAAAGGATCCGAACGGCTTCCCGGTGATCACCTTTTGCAAGTGCTGCTTCGAGTCGCTGATCGAGTTCTGATTTTGGCAATTCAACGGCATCGGGTTCTTCCTGCTCTTCATCCGGGTTGGAATCGGCAACTTTTTTATTGCGTTTTCCATCCATTTGACGAATTACCATGTAAATGATGTACAGCAAAAACAAGATGCCTATTCCAATAATGATATAAGCAAGTGGGGTTAGATTCAACGCAGAAGGCGGAGAAATTTTAGGGGCAAAACCGGGATCGTCTTTTTCCTTTGTTCGAATGCGGTTTTCCCCATATTCTGCGGGATTGCCTTTTCCTTTTCCAACGGAATTTCTGCTGTATTTACCAAAACCTGAATTGGGATCTTTTTTTCCCGACGATTTTTCCACTTTATCTGCCCAATTCCGGTTGTATTTGCTCCCGTTAGGAGAATCATCATAACGAATTCCCTTTTTAATGTTGCGCCAGTGTTCGCGGTCAATGCTTCCCGGTTTTCCGGCAAACAGAACTTCTGAACAAAACAGAAGAGCGATGACAAGCAGGAGGTGGTTAATCTTCATGCTCGTATTCTGTTTCAAAGTTTCTGCTCTTCTTCCCGAAGCGTTCCATTCTACGGAATAATCCAATAGCTTCTTCTTTTTCACGATAGGAATAATACAACATTGCAAACCCAATCAGGGCGAGCGGAAGTATCATATTCGTAAATACAATCAGTAATACACCCTCCGTAAAATTATTTACCAGATTGTATCCAATGTAGCTATCACTGAAATGCCATTGTATGATTTCCTTGATGATATTGCCTAACATTCCTGATCCTGCAACCAGCAGGGTAACACAAAAGGTGATCAATCCAAAAAACAGCAACAGCAGGAATCCATTTGCCCAATTGGAAAAGCCATTTTTAAACGATTCCGTCAATGCAGTAGACCACGATTTTTGGGAAGAATATATGGAATAGGGGAGGTACAACAAAACCGGTAATAGGAAGAAACCAAGAAACAATACGGTTGAATTGCTGTTCTGAAGCCAAAACACAAAAAGTAAAGTGATCGGAAAAACAACAAGAATGGATTTCATTACCGATTTCCACCAGGCATTGAATACAAATTCTTTTGAATCTGCCTTGTACTGCTCCATGGCAAATATTCCGGAACAAAGTGAAAGTGTCCAGCAAAACGTAGTGATCCATGAGGACCAGAAATGATTTTCGGTATCCGGAAAGTTCTGTATCAATGCATCAGTGGTGTCCATCGAATAATCCATTCCGCTGTAATCTACTATTGTAAGAATTACNNTTACAGGAAGAAGGATGTTCAACGGTAGAATCACAAGGAACAGGGGACGCATAATGAACTTCCATACTTTTCGCATCAGCATAAACGAATCACTGAAGAGTTCATTAAACTGGCGGATTTTATTCAGTTCGATGCGTTGTGTTGATTGTTGAACAGGCTCTTCCTGAAGCGCTACCAGGTTCGGATATCGTCTGGCAACAAAAATTGGGAGAACAATAAAATAGAGAATCACAATGAAAAAGGATCCCAGAATGATCAGCCATTTTCCTGCTTCGGGCATCTCAGTATAGCGGGTGACCCAACTTTCAAAAATTGCGGCAATCAAAAAAAACGGAATCAGTCCGATCATAATTTTCATTCCGCGTCTTCCGGTGATCTGCAATGACTGACTGCGGGTATACGTTCCGGGAAAGAGGAGTCCGTTGCCAATAGTAATGCCGGCTGCTCCTGCAATAACGATCGCAGAAATTTCGAATGCACCGTGTATCCAAATGGTAAGGAAACTTGTCATCAGCAACTGTGTGCCTGTTGTCGTCCCCAATGCCATTCCTTTAAAATAGAAATAGGACTGAAAGGTTCCCACCATTATTCCGTTATAAACCAGAAAAAACAATGTCCCAATGCTGAAGAAGATCCCCATGATGAAACAATAGAATGCCACTTGTATGTTGTTAAAGAAGATGCGAAGAAACATGGGTAAGCCATCGCTCTTTTTATACACTGCCATCGGATCTCCTTCTGAAATGAATTGATCGGTCATTTCAATATAGTTGTCCGATAAAATCACCCGCGCAAAATTGTAGTCGTCGGCCGTGGAAACAATTCCAATGATCATCGCCACTGCAAAAAACAAAAATGCATACAATAGATTTTTGCGGGCACGGTACAGTTCTATTGGTAAACCTGTTGTCCAGAAATGTGCAAACTTGCGGAATGGTTTTGCTTTTATCTTGTAGATTCTTGAAAATACTCCCTGCGCAAGATAGTTGAGATACACGCGCACCGATCGTTTGGGGTAGAAGGTTCGGGCGTAGGAAAGATCCTCAGTAATTTCCACAAACAACCTGCTCAATTCCTCGGGATCAGCCTGACCGCTCCGGTTGAGTTCTTCAAAGCGTTTCCACTTGTCCTTGTTCTGTTGTATAAAGGAGGTTTCCTTCATGGCTTGCCTAAAAATAGCAAAAAACCAATCCCGATTTACTGTTCAATAAAATCTTAGTGTAACTTAGTGCTTTCTCTGCTAAACTTGCTTTGAGNNATCATAACCAGTCATAATGTCACCATCGAATACCAGCTTGCCTCGGTTCTCGATCGCTTTCTGGCTTTCCTTATCGATGCATCCATTCTGTTCGGTTGGGCAATGATTGTAATTCTTCTGGCTTCCTCCTCAGTTTATTCAGATACCTATCTCATTTTTATTTACACGCTTTTTGTTCCGGTTTACCTCTTGTATCATCTGGTGAGCGAAATGTTTTTCGGCGGACAATCCGTCGGAAAGAAAGCGCTGGGAATAAAAGTTGTTCGGCTGGATGGTCAGTTGCCGGGTGCTGGTGAATGCATCCTTCGTTGGTTGTTTCGTTTTTTCGATATTACTGCAACTGTAGGTTCTTTCGCTGCTTTGTACGCTTCAGCGAGTGATAAAGGTCAGCGTCTGGGTGATATGGTTGCACGCACAGTGGTGATCAAACTGAATCCCACAACGCGGTATACCATTTCCGACATTCTCAATATTCGCGATGCTCAAAGTCATGGTGAAGCTAAATATCCGCAGGTGGTTCGTTTAACCGATGAGGATATGCTGCTGATAAAAAACACACTTGAACGTTACCGTTCCAATCCCAACAGCGTGCACCGAACCCTCATCGCCGATATCACAAAAAAAGTGAAGGAGCTTCTTGGAATAACTGAAGAACCACAGGATCAAATTGCATTTTTGCGAAGTCTTCTTCAGGAATACATCGTTCTTACCCGATAAAATGAGTAAACTCTGGATCGTTCCCACGCCTGTTGGCAATCTTGAAGACATGAGCTTTCGTGCGATTCGCATTATGAAAGAAGCGGATCTCATTCTCGCAGAAGATACCCGTGTTACTGCAAAATTGTTATCGCATTACGGAATCGAAACCCGTATGCAAAGCAATCATACCCATAACGAACACCGAAATCTCGATCAGCTGATTGAACGATTGCAGGACGGAACATCGATTGCGCTTGTAAGTGATGCCGGTACACCCGGGATTTCCGATCCCGGATTTTTGCTGGTTCGGGAATGTGTAAAACACGGTATTCAGGTTGAATGCCTTCCCGGTGCAACAGCATTTGTTCCTGCATTGGTGGTAAGCGGATTCCCTTGCGATCGTTTTGTATTTGAAGGATTTCTGCCCCAGAAAAAAGGAAGGCAAAAAAGACTCGCCGCTTTATCGACCGAAACACGAAGTATCGTTTTTTACGAATCCCCCTATCGTGTGGTAAAGGCACTCAACGAATTTCGTGAAGTATTTGGCGGGAACAGACTGGTATCCGTTTCCCGCGAAATCAGTAAAAAGTTTGAATCCACCATTCGCGGCACCATCATCGAAGCTATTGCTCACTTCGAAAAACATGAACCTAAAGGAGAATTCGTCATTGTACTTGGACCTGAAAAAGAAGAGGAAACGGTGAACAGTGAATAGTGAATGGTGAACAGTGAAAGGTGAACAGATTTCTGGACACTGAGTCTTTGTGTGAGAGTATATATGGTTTAGCCCAATAATTGGCATTAGATAATTGGAAATTAAATAATTGGAAATTGGAAATTAGGAAATTGGAAATTGAAAATAGATCACCCCAACCACCCTGAAGCACAATCTCCAATCTGTCACTCCAACTACCAATTCTCCACAATCCAATTGGAAATTGGAAATTCGGAAATTGGAAGTTAATTAATTGGAAATTGGAAATAAACAAATTGCTCCCACTCAACGCAGATACATTGCGTGCAGGCTCTTTTTCTTTGGACCATGATCAATTTTGAACAAAAAGTACCGACTTGTTTACAGTTCGGTCTTTCGGTTGCAGGAATGCTTTAATTTTGTTGTTATGCTAACGCATTTGTCCATTTCAAATTTTGCGCTGATTGATTCATTGGAAGTCGATTTCGAAAAGGGTCTTTCCATCCTCACGGGTGAAACTGGCTCGGGGAAGTCGATTATCATTGAAGCACTGGAAATGTTGTTGGGTGAACGTGCCGATCTGAAAGCCTTAAAAAATCCGGAGGCGAAATGCATCATAGAGGGGGAGTTTCTGATCTCTTCTTATGGATTGAATGATTTTTTTCGTCAGCACGAGATCGATTATTCCGACACCACCATATTCCGAAGAGAGATCAATCCCCAGGGGAAGTCACGTTCCTTTGTGAACGATACTCCGGTAAATCTGAATGTCCTGAAAGAACTTGGAGCTTTTTTGGTGAATGTTCATAGTCAGCACGAAACGCTTGATATCGGAAAAAGTGTGAATCAATTTGAATTTCTGGATGCCTATTGTGGAAATCAGTCTGAGTTGGAAGATTACAGAAAGGAATTCAAAAACTGGCATGCGCTTGGACTGGAAATTGAACAATTAACCTNNTGGATCTTGATTATTTCACTTTTCAGCTTGAGGAATTGAACACTGCTCAATTGAAACAGGGCGAACTGGAATCCTCTGAGGAGGAACTTGCCACTGCAGAACATGCAGAGGAGATCAGATTATCGGTAGATAAAGCCACTCAACTGATGGCTGATGAGCAACAGGGTATCATGGTTCGTATTCGTGAGTTGAAGCAGATTCTTGGCAAGACCGCTGCATTTAACCGTTCGCTTGAAACGACGGGGAACCGACTCGAATCTGTATATGCCGAATTGCAGGATATTGAAGGGGAACTGGAGCGTATTGCTGAGGATGTGATCATCGATCCGCAACGGAGCAAATTACTTCGGGAGCGTGTTGATCACCTGAATAATCTATTGTTCAAACACCGTGTTCGTACGATTGAAGAACTTATGGCATTGCGCGACGAGATTGAAGCGAAAGTTGCGGCTATTGGTTCGCTGGATGAGCAGATTGCTCAAAAGCAAAAAGAACGTTCTTTACTCGAAGAAAAACTGAATAAGAATGCTGCCCGACTAGGTGTCCGCCGGCGTAAGGAAATTCCTTCGCTGGAAAAGGAGATGAATAGTTTGTTTCAATCTTTGGCCATGCCGCATGCGGAGTTGAAAATTGAGATCAGTGAATCTTCACTCAATACAAACGGAAATGATGCCTTGCGTTTTTTGATTCGCACCAATAAGGGAGCATCCTTTTCTGAATTGGCGAAAGTTGCTTCGGGAGGTGAATTCTCAAGGATCATGCTCGCACTAAAAAGTATTTTTGCGCGGGTGAAAACTTTGCCAACCATTATTTTTGATGAAATTGATACCGGCGTTTCCGGGGAGGTGGCACACAAAATGGGCGAGATCATGAAAAAAATGGGGCAAAGCATGCAGGTGTTTTCCATTACGCACCTCCCACAGGTAGCTGTAAAAGGAAATGCGCATTATAAAGTCTACAAGGAAACCGGAAAGCAAAGTACGCAAACAAAAATGCAGCGACTCAGCGATCAGCAGCGCCTCGAAGAGGTTGCACGTATGCTGAGTGGTGATAAATTGTCGGATGCAGCATTAGCCAATGCGCGTGAGTTAATGATGGCCTGAATATGGACGACCCCGGATTTTTTTACATAGCGGTTTCAGAGATCGTATTTCTTTCCCTGATTGGTTTCATCGCAGGATGGCTGATTGTAATGGATGCCGTACCACAACCGAAAAATGCAGTGAAATGGTCGGTGGCTCTTTTTTTTGCAGCTTTGCTCGCTGTAATGGCAAGTAATACTCCGGTTATGATCGTCTCACTTTTTCAAATCAAACCTTATTTTTTATTGGTATTCGGTATCGTCTTCGGTTTTTATCTGAACCGTTACAACGACCGGTTAGCTGAGGAAAAAAGAACTGTTGCGAAAGTATTGCTAACTTACATAGGGAGTTTGTCAGGATTGATTTTCCTCAATATGCTCACATATTCTGCTGCTCTATTGCTCATTTATCTGCGGAGTAGCTGAGGATTTCCTGTTTTTTTTCGGGTATTCGCGTAAAGGATTGAAGTAGTAGCCAATGCTAAATACCGCTTCCAAACCAGCATAGGGCGGTGGTTTTCTTAGATTTTCTCTGTTATTTCCCGGGTGATTTTCGAATTTGTCCTGGATACGGGTGATTTCTTTATTGATACCGATTCCAAAAAATGTGGAGAGATAAAAACGTTTCGAAATTCTCCTCACCGCGCAACCGCAAATTTGATTTGCTTGTTTTCACCGTTCGACATTGCAATGCTGATCAAATAGTATCCTGCAGGAAATTGAGAAGTATCAAACCTAAGTCTGTTCTTTCCTGCTTTGATTCTGTCCTCAAGCAATACACAAACTATTCTTCCCTGCATATCCAAAACGCGGATGCTTCCAATTGTTGTTTGTTCCAGGGTGAAATCGAACTGAATGCGTTCATTACCCGGATTGGGGAATACATTCATTCCGCTTATGCTTTTGCTCTCATCAGAAATGCCTGCAACAGGATTCGCTGAACAACTTATTTCAGAGGAAACTTCTGCAATCCACGTTCCGTTGGCGTTTACCGCTTTCCCGAATGTGCCGGCCATCCATGCGGTACACGGTTGGTTGTAGCGACGCTGTATTCCCGAATAATCTCCCCAACGCTCTCCGGTACCCGAAATGACATTGACGTAACTGTTGCCTTGTTTCAAGGTGACAAAATTCGAATAGGTGGAATCGTCTCTGAACAATACGGTTCCTGTTCCACCGGGTTCGGTTGAGGATACGTAATTGAAACCGATGATGGCCTGCGCATCTCCTTCCTGATATCCTGCCCAGGCAATATTCGGATAACCGATAAACCGGGTTGCATCTACAAGCAGATTCGCACGCACAGTAGGATTTCCATCTACATCGTCAATGAAACCATGATAGATTGCCGAAAGCCCTGTTGTAGTGTCTCTGCTGCATTGAATGTACTGGATCTGATCGCCTACCTGAAATCCGCCGTAAATACGATTGTCGTTGGTGTCGAAAAAGTGTCCGTTCGGTTGTTCACCGTCGGGCGGAATTCCATACTGACGATTCGACCTCCGCGTTTGTATGCTGAGTTGAGGCGTGCCCATTACGAGGGGACGATCGATATGCAGAATAAATAAACTATCGTTGGCAGCAGAAAGTGTTTTGTTCGACAATAGATACATGTCCTGATTCAGATTCTCTGCTCCCAATGGGATTGGAGTAATGTTGAACATCGTATGATGCGGTGCTCCCGGAACCTGAATGTTGTGGTAATAGGCTGTTAAAAGCGTATCTCCATTGTATCCGTTATGCAATCCCACCTGCCAGAATGTTCCTTCTACAAATCCACTATTGTTGGTTGATCCGTTATAAAACGTATTGACTCCAATGAATAAATCATATTGTGAAATTCCTATAACAGGGTAATCCGACCAGGTATCATTCAGCAGTGGATTACCTTTTATTTTGTATAAATTCCAGGGATCCGTTGGGTTTGTGGTGGTGGAAAAACAAACGATGATGTGACTGGTATTGAATGAACTTCCATTGAGCCATACCATAATGAAACGCTGATTCATTGGATCGTAAACAACTTTTGGATCGTATTTCGATCCTGTTAATCCAAGTGAAACTGAAAAATTCGAAAGAAAATTAGTGTACATCAAACTATCGTTGTTGATGTCGTACATATAGATATTCGTATTGATCACTGATACCACATACCCATCGTCCGAAATTGCAATATCGTTATCATTAGGAACACTTCCTCCCATGAGGTTACCTTCAAAATTTGCACCAACAACAGGTTGCTGACTCCCTCCGCGTTGATTAGAAGTAGAAGAATACCGGGTAGGGTAGCGGTCCTTGAGTGTAGATTTTAGCGCGGCAAGTTCTGCACGCTGGCCGGTACTTCCCGGGCCTGGCATTTCTAGGTTTTGAAGTGAAATACTCAGTCCGCCACTTACCAGTAAAGGATCAACAACTGCAGCAGGACTATATTTTTCGGAGAGAACAGAATACTGCTGGGCATTTAAAGAGCCCGCCAGCAACAAAGAAAGCAAAAGCGTTCGCATAGACTGATTTTGGATACGAAATATACGAACTAATATGCGAAAAGCGAATGCCACAGAATAGGTTTGCTGATACATTGGATTATCTAATTCAGAATGCCATCAAATCATTCGTTTTGTGTAGTTTATTCAACACCTATCGATCTTTCCAAGGGGGTGTATCTTGTTCGGATTCAATCTGAAAATCATACAGGAATTCAACGACTCATTGTCGATTAAAAGCTTTTATAAATAGTAAAGGTGGGCGGAAGTCCCCCTTTTTTATTTGTATTCCGCTTTGTTTCTTTTAATACATACTTGTGTAAGAGTTACGATAAAGGAATAAAAAAAACAGTGAACACATAAAGAATTACCAATAATAAGTGACGAATATCACCATTTGTTTGTTCGATTTGTGTTCTATTTGCATACAAAACTGTTGACCATGATTCGTTTATTATTGTTGTTTTCTTTTCTGCCGGTGTTTGCATTTCAGACAACTGAATTCAAGCTTTCCAATGAGGAGTTTTTGAAAAAACTTCAATCACTTCCGGATGCGCAGTTAGTGGATGTGCGTACGCAAGGGGAATTCAGAAAAAACCATTTGAAAGGTGCAATGAACCTCAATGTAAATGGAGAAGAGTTTCAGAAACAAGTCAGTGCTCTCGACAAAACCAAACCGGTGCTGGTTTATTGCTGGTCGGGTGGAAGAAGTTCCAATGCTGCAGAATACATGCGTCAGCAAGGTTTAACTGTTTACGAAATGAAAGACGGAATGATGCGGTGGATTGCTGAAAACAAACCCTACGAAGAAGGTACTGCGCCTGCTGCAGGAATGAGCATGGAGGAATACAACGGATACCTGAAATCAAAAAAATTGGTCCTCGTTGATTTTAATGCTACCTGGTGCGCTCCTTGCCGTAAAATGTCGCCATGGCTCGATGAATTGGCAAAAAAATATCCGAACGATTTGATCGTTGTAAAAATCAACACCGAAGAAAACGGAACTGTTGTAAAAACACTTAATGTTGCCGGCGTTCCATACCTGATGCTGTACAAAAACGAGAAAGTCATTTGGACACACTCCGGTCTCGCCGAAAAAAGCGTAATGGAGGCGGAGATCGAGAAAGCGTTGAAGTGATTACTTATTAGGTGTTCGGTGAAATTTGTATCCGAATCCAACCGACCAAATCCATTCATCGTTTCGGTCACGGTGAAAAAAGGGAGTAATCAGCACGAGATTTTTAAAATCGATCCGTGGTGAAACACCTAATCGAGCGCCCAAATTTCCATTCAAAACATATAGTGAAGGAAATGCACCTATTCCCATTTTTAAGTTTTTATTGATTACAAAATATAAACCTGGCCCCCCTACATTCATCGAATAGAAGTTTTTGCCGAAACTAAAACCAAGCATTCCTTCAAGGCCTGCCTTAAATTCTCCCGATTCGTTGTTAACCGATAGTTGATGTGCATTTACATGAATAGGAAAGAATAGTGTAATTACTACAAAATTTACTACTGATCTCATTGTAAGAAATTAGTTTGTGATAGAATAAGTCTGAGGTAAATCCAATGATAGATTTACCTCAGACTATGTTTTAGAATGACTGTCGAATTGTGATCCCGTATGTTCTTGGATCACCCAATACTGCCGCATAATGCCCCGCACTTCCTGCTGCTACAAGTAGTTGTTCAAAGTAATTGTTATTAAGCAGATTTCGCGACCAAAGGCTAATCGTTAATCCTTCATTGGCTCTGAATCCAATTCTGGAGTTGACCAATGCATACGCATCAATATTAATGTAAGCAGATGCAGAAGGGCTTGATGAAAATGAGGATCTGTAAAATCCATCTGCTGCCAAAAAGAAACGGCCGCTTCGTCCAAGTAGTTTTCCTTTATGGCTGTATTCTCCATTTAATGATCCTGCATATTTTGAAATTCCGGGTAAAACCGATCCGGAAATATCCTTGAATGATTGCGTTCCTCCAACTTCTTCGATGGGTACAGGTGCATTGGTGAATTTGATGTATTTTCCATCTGTATAGGCAAAAGATCCGGATAGGGTAAAGCTGCTTCCAATTCTAATTCCCCCATCCAATTCAGCACCAATTACCCTTACAAGTTCAGCATTGGAAAGATACCCTCTGTTTACGCCTATTTCAGGTGTTTGTACCAGTGTTTGGTAATCTTTGATTTCAGTTGCATGAACTGTTACGTTTAAAAAACTTTTTTTCGTTGGAGCAGATTTGAATCCAAGTTCTGCATGTGAAACAAATTCAGGTTTTACAAGCGCAAGATCTTTCATTACTTCTCCATTCTGAGTAGGAAGTCCACCCAGATTCAATCCTATTGGTTTATAGCTGGTAGAATAGNNGCATTGAATTTTTCTGAGGCTTTGTAGGCAATTGTGAGCACACCCGAAAAATTCTGATTTGAAGCTGATGCGTCAAATTGTTGGTCATTATAAACCGATCGTTTAATCGCAAGTAATGCGGGATCATTCGTTTCAAGTCCTCCATATGTTTCCCGTTTATAATTCAATGATTTTTCATCGAGATTAAAACGAAGGCCCGGAAGGACATGTAGTTTTTTGGTTACCGCCCAGTCAACATTGGCAAAGGCTGCTGCTGTAAAACTCTGAAGTTTACTATACGTTCTGATTCCGTATCCCTCCAACAAACCCGGTGTTTGCCATAATGGACTGGTCGAATTCTGGGAAAACCTCCACTGCGCAGATCCTGATTCTTCACTGTGATAGGGTGAGGTCCATAAATTCTGGCCTAATGCGTACACTCCAATCACGCCACTGATATTATCCGTAACATCACCGGCATAGCGTATTTCCTGCGACCATTGCTCATGACGCGAAGGTGCTTGCGAAAGTGATAATACAGATAATCCGGTGAAATCCCTGTCATTGGATGGCCCCCAGTACCAATGTCGCCATGCAGTTGTTGAAGTGAGCGTACCCTTTCCGATTTTCGCATCAATATTCAATGATGTTCCTCCAAGATCATTGGTAGATTTCCACGGTGTATTGTGATCGATAATTCTGTCGTAGGGATTTGTTGTAGGCAACGAATAACCAAGGTCTGCGATGATAGTGTTGAATTGGCGGTATGCAGCTCTTTTGGTGGTTACCACTCCTGCAACTACCTGGGCATATCCATCCGGACGTTGGCGATTGAAATCGGCAAACCAGGTGATTTTCAGATTATCATTTACACGATAAAGTAGTTGTGTTCTTACTCCTAAATTGTTAAGGTCATTTACATCCGAATTTGTAGCGATATTTTTAATTAATCCATCACGTTGTGTTCCGGAAAATGATATTCGAAGCGCTGTTTTTTTGCTCAAGGGACCGGTTACAGATCCCTTAGCTTGTACAAATCCGTAGTTTCCATAACTTAATTCGTAGGTTGCACCGGGTGTAAAGCTGGCCGCTCTGGATGTGATGTTAAATGCTCCGGCGGTCGTGTTTTTTCCAAACAATGTTCCTTGAGGACCACGCAATACTTCAATACGGTCTACATCAACAAAATCAAGCGCTGTGGCAGCAGGACGAGCATAATAAACCCCGTCAACATAAAATCCGACTCCGGGATCAATTCCGTCATTGGTCAATCCAAATGTTGACCCCATGCCCCGGATATTGAGTGTTGTATTTCTGGGATTTGAGGAGTACAATTGAACCGATGGAACCAGTTCCTTGATGCGGTTTACATTGAACGCACCTGACTCTTCAATTTGAGCACCACTCACAACGGAAATAGGAATGGGTACATCCTGAGCATTTTCTTCCCTGCGTCGTGCGCTAATGGTAATTTCATCAATAAGGGTGTTGTTGGATTTTAGCTTTATATCCAGGTTTTCTCCCGGAACTTTTGCTTCAATTTCCTGTGAGTGGTATCCGATGTAAGACACAATAATCCTGACAGGAAATCCTACTGAATTGCTTAATACAAATTTTCCGTTGGCATCAGTTGTTGTGCCTTTTGAATTTCCTTTTATCACCACAGAGGCTCCAATAAGAGGTTCTTTGGTTTCGGAATCTGTTATAGTTCCTGTTAAGAGTTCGCCGGTATTTTGTGCATAAACAAAACTAGTGGTCGTAAAGAGAAGTAAAAGAAGTATGATTTTGAATGTAGTTTTCATGGTTTTTTAGATTGAGTTGCTTAAAAAATTGAATGGAATTTTTTTATTCACATTCGGCAACACAACCAATTGGATTGGTGAAATCCCCTAAATGAGTTATACAATCCCGACATAATTGCAGACCGTTTCATGTTTTATTTTTTTAAATCTGATGCAATAATACCAATATTCTATCGTATAGGTAGATTATAGATTAAAACAAAATCGTGTGTTTGCCCTATTTGATTTGTCGTAGACTAAATGATTTGATTGCTGATATTCTCCGCCTGCTGTCTAATTTCATTCAGCGCTACGCTTTCCCATAACTGACCTTTTCGGGTTGGACCTAAGGTGAAAAGATTGGGTTGTGAATTGCCTTTATTATCAATCAGTCTTCCGCTTTCATCAGTCAGTATTCCCATTTGGAGGTCGTTCAATACAACGTGGCCGTCAGATAGCAATTGCTTTATGAGTGGTGAATCAATTTTTCTGAAGTCACTTTGAGATCCGGTGCAATTGACGATGTAATCTGTTGTAACAGCCGATAGATTTCCGGATTTTTTATCCAGGTAGGAGAGGATAAACTCATCGGATCGTGTCAGACTGATTCCTTTAATTCTTCCTGCCCGAATAGAGAGTTGTCCGTTTTCAATCAGTTTTTTTATAAGTTCTGAAGATTCTTCAGGAATACGGTGACGATGAATTTCCCAAAATGGACGGATATGCCGGTGGAATTGTTTTTTTTGATCAATTGACCAATTCGCCCAAATTTGATTTTGGTAAGGACGAATCCCATCAATGATTGCCGACCAATGCAAATTGGGATGGGTATTTGTTTTTTCGCGTAAAAACTTCAGAAAACCTATTGGCGTTTCGCAACCATTCAATAGTTCATCTTTATTTGGAACGAATGCTCCTGTTAGTTTATGGGTCAGGGGGAGTAGTCCATTTCTGGATATGGCAATGATCTTTCCGGTGTGCTTGTTTTTATTGAGTGTGATCAGATGGTCGATGGTACTTAGCCCCATGCCAACAAAAAGAACTGTTTTATCTTTTGGAATGGATGCCAGAATTCCGTTTTGCCAGGGTAGTGGAAAATACTTTGGATGTTTTCTGATTTCGGGATGAGCCGCACTTAAATCCGGAGGAGGAAAATTGCCCGGTGCAAGCACAACCTGATCTGCAATTATTTCTTTTTCATTTCGAAGAATAACATTCCATTTATCATCCGATTTCTCAAGTCTGGCAACTTCACCCAAAACAATCTGAAACCGGGTGGAATAGGTTGCGCTAAGATTATCAAGATTTGATTTAAGATACTCACCATAAATGCTACGAGGCACAAAAGAATGTTCAGTGTAGCCTGAATCCCGGTAGTTATAATTATCCCGAATCCATTGAATAAAGTGATTTGGATGGTGCTGATAAATACTCATTCGTCCTGCCCTCACATTAAGGGGTTGCAATTCAAACTCAGATTTATAGGCTATCCCCTTTCCAAGTTGTTCCGGATTTTTCTCAATGAGAAGAATGGAAGATGCCTCATTTTCTTTTTCAAGTAAGGAACTTACCAAAACCAATCCGGACAATCCGCTTCCTATTACAACAATCGATTTCATGTCTAATCAGGATCGAAAATACTTAAATTCTACAGAACTAATAGAATATTTAAAAATTAGTAGTCCCGAATTGCTCCTCTAAACAGGATAATTGAAGTGTTTTGCCTGAAAGTAATTGAAAATGAAACGAATCAGCTGCGTTTCTTTCGGCGGGTTCTTTTCTTTTCTTCAGCAATGATATCGGCCAATGTCCGGTCTTTAAGGGCGTTTACAGTGATGTCGCGCACCTCCTTTAGAACAAAGCGTATTCCGCATGTTTCGATATCATGGCATTCCTCACAGGGCTCAAAATATTTGTGTGTTACACATGGAAGTAAACCAATGGCCCCGTCAAAAATCCGGATCACATCTGCAAGGTTAACATCTTCAGGATTTTTTAGGAGATAATAACCACCCCCTTTACCCATTTTACTTCCAAGAACACCATTCTTTTTCAATTCGAGCAATATTGCCTCAAGGAATTTGCGGGGAATGTTTTCCTCCTCTGCAATTTCAGTAATCAGCACAGGACCATCGCCATAACGCTTGCCCAGAAAAGAAAGAGCATTTAGGGAATATTTGGCCTTTTTGGATAACATGATGCAAGGTAGTAAAATCAATGAATAGTGAATAGAAAACAGTGAAAAGTGAACTCCTTACTAATTACTCTTCTCCTATACCGATAACCAATAACTGATAACCGATAACCGATAACAAAAAATCACCCGTGCATCGTTTCTTTCCTTCCATATTTCTCCATTAATCCAGCCTCGTAATCCAAAAACTGTTGCCAGCGTTTATCCACGTTTACACTTTTGCTGTATTTGCGCGCAAAACCGATAAATGTTGCATAATGACCGGCTTCCGAAGCCATTAGTGAAAAATAGAATTCGCGGAGATCGGCATCCTTCATTTTTTCGGAGAGCATTTTAAACCGTTCGCAACTTCTTGCTTCAATCATTGCTGCAAAGAGCAAACGATCAACCAATTGTTGTTCGCGATTTCCGCCTTTTATCATGAATTCCATCAGATCATTTACATAATCATCTCTGCGCTCCGCTCCGAGTTTTAATCCTTTTTCCTTGATTTTTGCAACTACTAAATTGAAATGTTCCATTTCCTCTACAGCTATCTTACCCATTTCCTCCACCAATTCAGGATGTTCAGAATGCCTGACAATTAAACTTATTGCATTGGAAGCTGCTTTTTGTTCACACCACGCATGGTCGGTCAGAATTTCCGAAATATTGCTCTCCACCAGCGCCAACCAGCGGGGATCAGTGGGAAGTTTGAGTCCGAGCATTTGTTTTTTTTTACAAAGTTAGTGATATGTGTCAATAGTTATCGGTGAACGGTGAAGTGATCCCGGCGCGATTGGTCGGGACAGGCCAGTGGCGGTGATCAGAACTTCTTCCCAATCACTCGTTACCCATAACTTATAACTAATAACTACTAACCAGAACAGTGAACAGAACTTCTATCCAACCACTCTTATACTGATAACTGATAACCGATAATAAGCCACAGTTATTAACAATGTGTTGAAAAAACTCCTTTTGGCATTGGGATTGTGAAGTGTATTTTTAAAAACCAACCAAAATCAACATCACGTGAGAAAATGTTTACTGACTTTAGCCGGACTGAGCATAACAATGCTGGTTCAGGCGCAGCCCGACATGATGACGGAGAAGGAGCGGCAGTACAAAGATTCGATCGACGCTCTTAATGCGGCATCGGCTATGACTGCAGAATTCCAAACCGCTTACAACGACGGTAATAACCTCTTTGCACAGCGAAAGTTTAACGATGCAATTTCAGCCTACGAAAAGGCACTCGGAATTTCCAATACCTTCAAAGAGGCATGGTACAATAAAGGAGTTGCGGAAATTGAAGCAAAAAAATATACTCAGGCAGTAGGTAGTTTCACCAGTCTGATCAAACTTAATGATCAGAATGGTAAGGCCTATTTTCAGCGTGCACGTGCGTATCAACTCAACAACGATTTGAAAAACGCCGAAACCGATTTGATGAAAGCCGCATCGCTTAGTCCTAAGAATGAGAAAGTATTTTACAATCTTGGAACAGTATATTTCCTTATGAAGGATTATACCAAAGCATTGGAACAGTTTGGTAAAGCCATTACACTGAAACCTGATTTTGCCTATGCTTATAACGATCGTGGTTCCTGTTACCGGATGATGGAGAAGTATCCTGAAGCCGTTAAGGAATACGACCTGGCTGTGAAGTACAATGGAAAGCTTCCTTTTGTGCTGAATAATCTCGGTACAGCAAAACGTAAACTGAAAGATTTTTCGGGCGCGTTGGATGCATATAACCGCGCGCTCAGTATCGATCCCGCTTTCTTTCTGGCTTATCTGAACAGAGGAGCATTGAATTTTGACCAGGGTAAATGGGATGAAGCGATTAAAGATTTTAATAAGTGCATTGAGATCAAGGGCGATTATGCTCCTGCCTACAACAACAGAGGCAGTGCCAAAATGAAGAAAGAAGATTATCGCGGTGCATTGGCAGATTTTGACAAAGCCATTCAGCTCGATCCTTCTTATGCAAACGCTTATGTAAACCGTGGTACAGCCAAAGAAATGAACCGTGATGCTGCGGGAGCTTGTGCCGATTGGAAAAAAGCACGTGAGCTCGGAGCTGAACTGGGTAAGAAATTTTTTGTTAACGATTGCAACGAGTAAGAACTATGAGAACGATATACAACACACTATTCTCCGGCATATTGCTCTTTGCTGCATCGGCATTGAATGCACAGAATGTTGAATTTAAATCTTCTAACTTCAAGGATAAGAAGGAAGAATTTAAAGCTGCAACAGAGGGAATCGATAAAGGCGATGATTTTTTGAAAAAGGGGAATGCATTGATACTCGAAACAAAAGATCCGGGCGATAATTTCCTTTTGGCGATTTATCACTACTCCAAAGCACAATCACTCAATCCCAACAACGCCGAATTGAACTTCAAACTGGCAAATGCCTATCTCTATACCAACGAGAAATACAAGGCGAAAGATCACCTCATGAAGGCTATTCAGCTGGATGCGAATGTGGATAAAAAACAGGAGTTTTTCCTCGGTCTGGTTTATCTCTATGATGCGAAATGGGATGATGCCATGAAAGCGTTCAAATCATTTGAGGGTAGCAAAAAGGCAGATGATTATGTAAAATTCATTGCCAAACACCTCGAAGAATGCAAAAGCGGAAAAACCCTTATGGCAAAACCCGAACGTGTTTGGGTGGATAACATCAGCGAACTGAATTCCGAATCGGATGATTATTCGCCTTCTATTACAATGGATGGTGCAAGTATGATCTTTACTTCACGCCGTCCAAACGGGCATTCTCAACAGGCATGGGGTGGTTATGATGCTGATGTTTATACTTCTGATCTTGTAAACGGTAAATGGAATACTCCAAAATCAATCGGCGCACAGATCAATACCGATAAGGATGAAGTTTCCAGTATGCTGGCCTACAACGGTACCAAACTGCTGATGTTCCGTAACGAAGCCGGACACTTCGATATTTTCGAGTCGGAACTGCGAGGTAGTAACTGGAGTGCACCCATAAATTTTGCACGTGTTATCAATACCGTCGCCAACCAGACATTTGCTTCTTACGATTTTGATGATGTAAAAATCTATTATCTCTCCGACAAAGAAGGTGGTGTTTCCAATAGCGGAACGGATATCTATTTCAGCGGTGTAATGGATCGTGCAAAACGTCAGTACGGTAACGGTATGAGCGTTGGTTCGGTCATCAATACCCGATTTAACGAAGGACCAATCTACATGCACCCCGATGGTGAAACCATGTATTTCGCCTCACAAGGACACAATTCAATGGGTGGGTATGATATTTTCGTATCGTACAAAAAGCAAGGACAATGGCTTGCTCCGATCAATATGGGCTATCCAATCAATTCGCCATACGATGATTTCATCTGCGCAATGTCAGCCAACAGCAAATACATGTACATGGCCTCCAATCGTCCAGGTGGTAAAGGCGGATTAGATCTCTACAAAGTCACTTTCTGGGGACCGGAAAAGAAGTTGATAGTTGATACCGAAGATTATCTTCTCTCATCCATTGCAAGTCCGATTCAGGATAACGTGATTGAAGCATCTGTTCAGGTGCAGAAGAAAAGTCTGACTGTTTTCAAAGGACGAACCATCGATGCCATTACCAAGAAACCGGTAGAGGCAGAGATTGAGATCGTTGACAATGCAACAGGACAAGGAGTATCTGTTTTCAATACCAACAGTGCAACCGGAAAATTCCTACTTTCATTAAACAGCGGAAAAAACTACGGTATCGCCGTTAAAGCTCCGGGATATTTGTTCCACTCTGAGAACTTCGATATTCCACTTTATTCCGATTATAACCTTGTGGACAAAGAAATTGAGTTGAAGAATATTGCCGTAGGAAGCAAAATAGCACTCCGTAACATTTTCTTCGCTACAGGTTCGGCAACACTTACCAAGGAATCCAATTCAGAGCTTGATCGTCTGGTAAAACTTCTGAAGGATGTTCCCAAACTGAAAATCGAGATCTCCGGTCATACCGATAATGTTGGTTCTGAAAGCATGAACCAGAAACTTTCGGAAGATCGTGCTGCTTCAGTGGTAGCTTATGTGATTTCCAAGGGAATCTCCAAAGATCGCCTTACTTCCAAAGGTTATGGATCTACACGCCCTGTTGCATCCAACAATTCAGCGGATGGACGTCAGCAAAACCGACGCACGGAATTTGAAATTCTCTCCAATTAATTTGTACTTCACAAATAGAAAGTCCCGACATTTACGTCGGGACTTTTTTTTACCACTATGCAAAGACTATTTTTCTTTATTGTATTCTTTTCTTCACAGTTGTTAAACGCTCAGGATGTAAATGTTCCTGTAGAAGAAAAAGGTTTTTTGGGACTTGATGAATTTCAGGTAATGAATCTGATTTACCTGGTTTCCGTATTGGTAGTGATTCTGTTTATGCGCCGAATGCGTAACCGCAATTANNACAGTTAAAAAATTAGCACGTTCATGAAAACAATCCTAATTACAGGTGCCACATCCGGATTCGGAAAGGCGATTGCAACTCTTTTTGCTTCCAATGGCTGGAAAATCATCATTACCGGGCGCCGGGAAGAACGATTGCTCAATTTGCAGGAAGCGTTGAGAAAAAAATACGGAGTGGAAGTCCTCGCACTTAATTTTGATATCAGAAACCGCGATCTAACCCTTAATGAATTGTCGAACCTTCCAAAGGAGTTTGCGAACGTTGATGTATTGGTAAACAATGCGGGATTAGCACTTGGTTTGAGTTCAATCGACGAAGGCGATGTGGATGAATGGGAACAAATGATTGATACCAATGTAAAGGGAATGCTATATGCCATCAGAGCCATCGCACCCGGAATGCGTGCACGCAAAAGCGGACATATCATCAACATCGGTTCCACTGCCGGAAAAGAAGCGTATAAAAATGGAAATGTGT
Source organism: Flavobacteriales bacterium UBA2798 (assembly GCA_002351955.1). GTDB lineage: Bacteria > Bacteroidota > Bacteroidia > Flavobacteriales_D > UBA2798 > UBA2798. Next base: position 28,424 of record DEHO01000067.1, on the reverse strand, counting down.
ATTGCGCAACCAAACATGCAGTTGAAGCAATTACCAAGGGCACAAGAGCAGATCTTTTGCCATATAATGTAAAGGTAACCAGTGTTTGTCCCGGTATGGCTGAAACAGAGTTTTCCGAAGTTCGTTTTTCGGGTGATACCAACAGAGCAAAACAGGTTTATCAGGGTTTTGAACCATTGCGTCCTGAAGATATTGCGGAGGTCGTTTATTTTGCTGCCACCCGACCTGCACATGTTTGTCTGAATGATGTAATTCTAACTCCAACTGCTCAGGCAAATTCATTTTATACAGAGCGAAATAATTAATGAAATACAAACCGTTTGTACGATCCTGTTTTCAGTCATGAAAAATCATTTCAAAACAATTTTCCTTTCTTTTAGTGCAATCCTGCTTGTGCAATCCTGCGCGCATAAGGCAGAAGACGCGGATCTGATTGTTCATAACGCGCATATTTATTCGCTGGATGAAACAAACACCGTTTATGAAGCGATGGCTATCAAAGATGGTAAAATCATTGAACTGGGGCCTGAACGCCAGATCCTGAATAAATACAGAAGCAAAGAACAGTTCGATGCAGGTAAAAATTATATTTACCCGGGCTTCATCGATGCGCATGGACATCTGCTGGGTTATGGACAGTTGATGCTGCAATGCGATCTTACAGGGACAAATTCATTGGAGGAGGTACTCTCAAAAGTCGAAAAGTTCGGTGCAAAATCTTCTTCTGCAGTAGTATATGGTAGAGGATGGGACCAAAACGATTGGCAGAACAAACAATTTCCCGATAATGTAAAACTTAGTCAACTATTTCCTGATCGCCCTGTTGTATTGAGTCGTATTGACGGTCATGCTGTATTGGTAAACAACAAGGCACTCGAATTAGCCGGAGTTGATGCAAGCACTTCTGTAGAAGGAGGAGATTTTATAAAAAATGCAGATGGAAAACTTACAGGAGTGCTGATTGATAATGCAATTGAACGTGTTCTTGGTTCATTACCTGTTCAAACCGATGATGAAATACGTCGGGCATTGGAAACTGCAGATCGTGATCTAGTCAGTTATGGAATTACTACTGTATCCGATGCCGGAGTAGATAAATCGGTAGTCGATGTGATGCATGCATTGATGAAGGACGGATCATTTAAACTACGTGTGTATGCCATGATGCGTCCAACTGCTGCAAACCTTGAATATTATTCGGTAAATGGTCCGTATAAGGATGATCGTCTGAATATTCGCTCATTTAAATTTATGGCCGATGGCGCATTGGGATCATGGGGTGCGTGTTTGAAAGAACCCTACCATGATGCAGCACTACCCGGACATCGAGGTAAAATGACAGTGAGTCTTGATGAATTACGTGATGCTGCCGATTTGCTCAACGAAAGTGGTTTTCAGGTGAACACACATTGCATTGGCGATTCTGCCAACAAAGCGGTATTAAGTATCTATGCCGAAATACTTGGGGATATGAATGATAAGCGCTGGAGAATTGAACATGCACAAATTTTGGATACAGCCGATATCAATTATTTTTTCAGGTATAGTATAATTCCTTCCGTTCAACCCACACATGCAATTTCTGATATGCCCTGGGCAGAAAACAGAATCGGTGCTTCCAGGATGATCGGCGCTTATGCCTACCGTACCCTGTTAAATACAAACGGATGGATTGCACTCGGAACAGATTTTCCCGTTGAGCATCCTGATCCGCTGATGACATTTTTTGCAGCAGTTTTCAGAAAGGATCGCAAAGGAAATCCTGCTGATGGATTTTTGATCAATGAACGATTATCCCGCGAAGAAGCACTCAGAGGAATGACCATTTGGGCAGCAAAATCAAATTTTGAGGAGGATGAAAAAGGCTCACTTGAAAAGGGAAAGTTTGCAGATTTTGTTGTGCTCAATCAGGACTTGCTTAACGTACGGGAGAAGGATTTTTTTAAGACTCAGGTAAATGCAACCTATATAAACGGCGAACGGGTCTACTCGTATAAGTAAAACCCGCTCACCGTAACACCAAATAAAGCGTCTTTAGAACGAAGGACAACTGATGGTCCTGAACTGTCTCTTTTTAGGTTTACATGGAATATTGATCGCCATGGAAATTTCGTGTGATCCACCAGATGCATTGGTCAACTTGGAAACGGTTACATCATAGCTGTATCCAAAATTGAAGATGTCGGATTTCACACCTATTAACGCAATAAACGCATCCTTATTTCGGTACCATGCACCAAAAACAATGTTTTTTGTGTTGACATAAAGACCCATATTCAATTGCTGGAATGTTCCCTGCGAACGGTACATGATATTGGGAGATAGCGTTGCGTCGTTGGTAGAGTATTTCGAATTCCCCAATGGAATAACTGCACCGGCATGACCCGAAAGTTTCATTGGTAGCGGACTTGTACCTGTTACCAGCGATTCGTTGGGCTCTGTTAAATGGTGTGCAGAGAAACCGATGTAAAAGTTTTCGCTGAAACCGAGAATACCTGCAGAGAAATCCATGTTTCCTACTGAGCCGCCGCGCGGTACGTCAGCAGTTTGATAAACGAAACCTCTTCGCGGATCGATCATATCACCAAAGGTGAGTTTGCTCCAGTCGAGCGATTTCTGGAAATAGGATGCCTGAACACCAAAGCGCAGTGAAAATTTGCGTCCCAGCTTAAGCTGATAGGCATACATCGCGTTGATGGTAGTTGTGTTCAACGTTCCTTCACCTGCTTTATCGTTGGTCACCAACAAACCCAGTCCACCATAGATTGATTCCACATGCTGGTCATACGATGCAGATGTAGTAACAAATGTTCCCGACAAGGCTGGCCATTGGTTACGGTAGTTGAGGTTGATGCGCGGACAACGCTTCGAACCTGCAAACGCCGGATTCAGATAAAGCGGGTTTGCAAAGAACTGAGTGAACTCAGGATCCTGTGCGCGAACATCATTGTGCAGAACGATTCCCAGAATCATAATGCTACAGTATTTGAGGAAATTTCGTTTCATAACTCTTTCCTTTCTTATTTAGGACTGTTAAGGATCACACTTTGTTTTTTACCAAGACCATTCAGAGAAAGGCGCATGGAAACTTCATGTGAACCGTAATAGGTCTGGTTCAGATATGATTTGGTAACATCGAATTGGTACAACAAACGAAGGCGTCCGGTTTGAATTCCTGCAGTTGCAAGAACTTGTCCGTTAGGAGCCGCAGCAGCACCTAAGCTCATCCACTGATAACGTGCATTGAATCCTGCCCATAATTCATTGACCTGACCCTGACGCATAAAGCTAACCTGAGGTGATAGTACAAGTTTCGATTCGTACAAGCGTTTGAAATCGGTTCCCACTACGGCTTTGAATCGGGTAGGGGTGGAGCTTACACCCCCCATGTCGTTTTGGCGAACTCCTAGAGCGGGATGCAACATATTATCGATTCCGATTGCGGAATAGAAATATTTCGTTTGTACGAGCGTAGAGAAATGCACATCAAATCCACGCTGGGTTTTTGGCATTCCCTCACCATTAAGAGGCATTCCGAATACTCCGCGTACCGGTTCAATTCGGCTTCCGGAATGGAGTTTGTCGGCATGAATATCGTTCTGATAAATATTAGCCATCACTCCGGGTTCGATACTGAAATTTTTATTGATGCGAAACTTCGGAGAGAAAAGGAATGATCCGGTGAATCCGGTATAGCCTCCGTTGTTTGCACTGATTGCATTCATTCCTATCCCCCATGCACTTTTCATTTTCTTGTTGAACTGAGAATAAAAAACACGGGCATTGTTTACACTGTGGTCTGCATCACTCCATTGATTCCGGTAACCAAGACTTAATGAAGGACTCACACTGGTAGATGCAAATGCTGCATATTCGGCAGTGGCGATATTGTTGGGTTGCAGGAGAAGATGATCTCTGCCATTGTAAAAACCAAGACGGTTATCATGAAACTTTTTACGACGAGGTTGTGAAACTCCATTGTCTCGAACTTCATTTGAAGCAAGTGGGGTTCCAGGATTGTTCAAATCAACCGGTTGACCTTTCAGAATATCAATTGCAGTTACCGCAGCAGTGTTTCCGTAAGCCTCAGAGACAAGTTCCGGACGGTAAGCATCAAATACGTGAACTAATTTTGGAAGTTCGTTTGCAGATGCGATTGCAGTCTCTGTATTGCTTTCCCGGTTTTCATTTGTTGCCAATGTTGTGTTTTCCTGCTCCAGGGCTTGCTCGTTAGAAGCGAATGCAATTTGTTCTTCACTGGTGGAGTTCAGACTAAGCGGAGTGCGGGTTGAATTTGCAAATACCACAGTGCTCGTTTGTGTTGCGCGAACTTGATTCCGGTTGCGGTCAGGCAAGCTCGTTGCGGAAATTGCTGTTGCTTCAGTTTGAAAGGATGGTGAAGTAGTTGCGGTGTTCTGTTCGTTGCCGACAGATACTATAGAATTTAATACAATACTGTTTCCGTTAGCTGCATTTGGAATCATTGCAGTGAAGCGAGAAGTACTTCCATTTACAAGTGTTGCCGTATGATTTTCTGAAGTTGATTCATTTTGGTTAAGCAACAGAATACTTCCACCTCCAATTAGTAATGCAAGTGCTGCAACAGCTGCGTAACGCTTCCATGCAAATGGTTCTGCAATTGCGAGTAATTCACTTTCGTAAGCAAGAACAGGAATTTGTTCTTCTTCGGTGGAAATATGGGATTGTTTCCAGGCATCCAGATCGAGTTCATACTCGGGATGCTCCAAAAGGAAACTGTTCAGTTCTCGTTGTTGCGATGGGGATAAATTCCCTTCAACGTGATCGAACAACCATTTGTCGATGTTGCCATGGTTGATTCTGCTCATGCTAATACGGTTAGGTCCTTGAGTTGTGATTTCATTTTCTGACGGGCACGGAAGAGATACACTTTAACCTGACTCTCTGAAAGGTTCAGGATTTCGCTGATCTCTTTGTATTCGTAGCCTTCAAGATCCCTCAGCAATAAAACAGACCGCTGAACCGGAGTAAGCTGATCGAGACAATAATCTACGATCTCTTTCAGCTCCATCCTTAACTCATCTTCCATGTGCGGTTCCCACTGACTGTATTCCTCCACCAATTCCACGCGATTGCGGGTTTTGATAAAATTCAACATGCCATTGTGCGCAACAGTGAAGAGCCAGGATTTGGCTTTCTCCCATTCAACTTTTTTCCGGTTTACCCAAAGCTTCGCAAAAGTGTCCTGCACAATATCCCGAGTGTCCTCGGTGTTGCGCAGACTCTTGAACACAAAACGATGCAATCGTCCTGCGTACTCTTTCACGGCTCTATGGTACTCTGCCCGGTTCAAGTTGTTCGTTTGCTGAAGGTCCTTTGAAACGTGTAACCATGAGATACCCCCAAAAGTTACAGGCCCGCAGAAAAAACGGTAGGACCTCCGTATTTCTTTAGGGAAAGATAATGAAAAGCACTCAATTTCAAGGAATAGCAGGAAAAAAAATGGTAAAAAAAATTAACTATTTATAAAGTTTAGGTTTTTGATAATCAACCGTTTGAAAACATTCTCATTAAAAGACTTTGTTTAATACATTGATTATGAGTAGTTTTTGTTTTAAGCTGGATTTCCAAAATCCTCAAATCGATGAAATCGTCCGAAAAGTGAGGTTTGTTGCTTATTTTTAAGCAATCACTCAACATTTGAACGCCATGGACCACGTAAAACGCTTATTCGACATTCCCCGCCACCAGTTGAAATCCTATCCCAAGGATGACATGCTTACCTCAAAAGTTAATGGGAAATGGGTGCCATGGTCAACCGCAAAGGCCATTGAACATGCCGAATGGTTCAGTAAAGGATTACTGGAATTGGGAATTTCCAAAGGCGATAAAATTGCAATGATTTCGAATAATCGTCCGGAATGGAACATCGCCGATATGGGTATTCTGCAGATTGGTGCAGTAGATGTTCCGGTGTATCCCACTGCTTCCGAAAAAGATTACGAATTCATTTTTAACGATGCCGAAGTAAAAATTTGCTTGGTTTCCGGTAAAGAACTCTACGATAAGGTAATGTTGATTCGCGATAAAGTTCCTTCCATGAAAGAAATTTATTCTTTCGATCCCATCGAAGGAGTCAAATCGTGGAATGAAATTTTAGAAAAAGGAAAATCAGCATCCTCCAACCGCGAAGCTGAACTGAAATCAACCATGGAGAGTATTTCCGAAGATGACCTGGCTACGCTTATTTATACCAGTGGAACCACCGGTGTTCCCAAAGGGGTAATGCTTACACACAAAAATCTGGTTTGTAATGCAATTGCATGTATTTCCCGACTTCCGGTTGACAGCAAAGGCAGATCACTTAGCTTCTTACCGATTTGTCACGTTTACGAGCGCATGATTCATTACCTCTACATGATAACTGGCGTTTCCATTTATTTTGCTGAAAGCATCGACACCGTTGGCGATAACCTTAAGGAGGTAAAACCACAGGTATTTGTTGCCGTACCTCGATTGCTTGAAAAAGTGTATGATAAAATCATCGCAAAAGGAACGGATCTCAGTGGCATCAAGAAAAAACTTTTCTTCTGGGCCGTGGATCTGGGTATGCAATACGAACCAGGTAACAGAAACAATTGGTGGTACCGCTTCCGACTAAAAATTGCACGTAAACTGATTTTTTCCAAATGGCAGGAAGCACTTGGCGGTAATGTGTTGGCAGTAGCTTCGGGAGGTGCCGCATTGCAACCACGACTCGCACGCATTTTTCTTGCAGCAGGAATCCCTGTAATGGAAGGTTATGGTCTTACTGAAACTTCACCGGTAATTGCAGTGAATTGCGAAAAGAACGACGGTGTTCGTATTGGCACAGTTGGACGTGTACTGGATAATGTTGAGGTTATGATTGCTCAGGATGGTGAAATTTTGGTGAAAGGTCCAAGCGTTATGAAGGGCTATTACAAGCGTCCGGATGCAACTGCCGAAACGATTGATGCCGATGGCTGGTTGCATACCGGTGACATNNATCTTTAAAACATCAGGAGGAAAATATATTGCTCCACAACCAATGGAAAATAAATTCAAGGAATCACGATTTGTAGAACAGGTGATGATAATTGGTGAAGGTCAGAAATTTCCGGCAGCACTGATTGTACCTGCATTTGTTGTGGTAAAAGAATGGGGAGCACGTCATGGACATCATTTTTCTTCCAATGAAGAAATGGCCAATTCGCCTGTGGTTAAAGCCCGCATAATGCAGGATATTGAAGAATTCAATAAGGATTTTGGGAATTGGGAACAAGTCAAAAAAATTGCATTGTTGCCTCAGGAGTTTACAATTCTATCCGGTGAGATGACACCCACACTTAAACTGAAAAGGAAATTTATCCTTGAAAAGTATAAGGATGTGGTAAATGGAATTTACGCTGAATAAAATCTTTTCAGCGAGCTCTTATCCTGACCGGTGATGCCGGAATTAATGTGTTAAAATGAAAAAAATAAAATTCTATAAGTCCGGAAAATTCTGGAAGCGAATTGTGTTGTTTGGATTGGGGATTCCGGTCTTGCTATTTGGAATTTTAGTAGCTGTATTGTACTGGAAACAAGATGCCATTGTACAATACATGATCGGTCAGGCCAACAAGGATTTTAAAGGCAGGGTTGAGTTAAAGGATTCTCATGTTTCTTTATTTGCAAATTTCCCATACATCTCCATCGACCTGGAAGAAGTCAGAATTTATGAGGATAAGGACGAACACGATCATCCCATTGTAGAAGTGCATGATTTGTATCTGGGCTTTGATATCTGGACCATCCTTTCCGGAAATATGGAGGTGAAACTTATTAAAATGAAGGATGGTGTACTCAACCTGGTTCAGCACGCCGATGGAAGTTTTAATGTTTCACGAGCCCTTGAGACAAATGAGAAAAAAGTAGAAGACCCTAACGAAGAATTTCACCTTGATCTAAAGGAGATGATCTTTGAGAATATTGATGTTACCAAATACAATGAAAGCAACGGACTGCTGGTCGACTGTTTTATTACCTACGCCGACTCACGATTTCGCACCAATCCTGAACACGTTTTTGCTTCCCTTAAATCGAAGTTTGAATTGAGTATTATTCAAAACGGCGATACCAGTTTTATCAAACACAAACATTTTGAGGTTGATACTGAATTTGACTTTGTCAAATCAACCCAGATCATGACAATTGCTCCAACGGAAGTTTTGCTCGAAGGGGCTGATTTTGATATGGAGGGAAGCATTGATTTGTTTCATGATGCCAATCTCGATTTACACTTTTCCGGATCCAAACCTAATTTTGATTTGTTCATTGCAATGGCTCCCGAAGAGTTAATCCCTGTCCTGAAGAAATATGAAAATCAGGGACGGATATTTTTCGATGCAACTGTAAAGGGGAAATCAGCAAACGGAAATCGTCCTGCCATCGATGCGAAATTTGGTTGTGAGCATGCTTACTTCAATAATTTCTCAGTAAATAAAAAACTCGATGATCTTAATTTTGCGGGTTATTTTACAAATGGAGAAAATCGGGATATCAGCACAATGGAGTTTGGATTAACCGATTTCTCGGCTAAACCGGAGGCGGGTATTTTTAGCGGTAACCTGATTGTCAAAAATTTCGAATCTCCTGATATTACCCTACAGTTGAAATCGGATTTTGAACTCGAATTTCTGGCTAAATTTTTTGATGTCACTACATTAAAAGATCTTGGAGGACGGATAGCGCTTACCATGAATTTTCATGATATTATCGATCTTACAGCTCCTGAACGCGCCATAGAACGACTCAATGAATCGTATTTCACTCAATTGAAGGTGGAGAACCTGCATTTCCGTAGCGACAATTACAAATTGCCCATCAAGGATATCGACTTGTACATGGAGATGAACGGACACGAAGCCGATATTCAGTACTGTAATGCGAAAGTCGGAAAATCGGATGTGCAGTTGAAAGGATCCATCAGTGACCTTCCTGCTATAATTCACCATACAGATATTCCGGTGAAAACAACGCTTGCGATTACGGGCAAGAAAATAGATTTATTTGAACTTACAGGTTCCGATTCGCTGAGTTCATTTAATGAAATGATCTCGAATTTATCGATGCAATTCACTTTCAAAAGCTCTGCACGTGCATTTACTGAATCCAAATTTTTACCTCTTGGTGAATTTTTCGTAGATAATTTATACGCAAAGCTGAGTCATTACCCACATACACTGCACGATTTTCATGCTGATGTTTTTATTGATGAGAATGATTTTCGGGTAGTGGATTTTAAAGGCATGATCGACAAAAGCGATTTCATTTTTTCAGGGAAACTGAATCGCTATGATCTTTGGTTTTCCGAACACCCGGCAGGTGATACACGAATTGAATTCGATCTTGTATCTCACCTTTTAAAACTTGAGGACGTATTTTCCTACAAAGGCGAAAACTATGTTCCTGAAGATTATCGTCATGAGGAACTTCGTGAACTAAAAGTACATGGTTTAACCGATTTGCATTTCAAGGAAGGACTTCAATCCATGGATCTTCGTCTCGATCGTTTTGATGCAAGGATGAAAGTTCATCCCATGAAGGCGGAGAATTTTAAGGGAAGGATTCATTATGAAAAAGAACATCTTGTAGTAGAAGATTTTTCAGGCAAACTCGGGAAATCCATTTTCAGGACAACCATGCATTATTACATGGGAAAAGATGAGGCGGTAAAAAAACGTGATAATCGTTTTGAATTAAGTTCTCCGCATCTCGATTTTGATGAATTGTTTTCGTACAATGCTATTCCCTCATCAAAAACTTCTGTGCCTGTCGACCACGATGCCGGATTTAATATTTATGATCTTCCGTTCAGCGATATGAGTATTCAGGTGAACATTGGTCATTTGAACTACCACAAGTATTTGCTCCATAACCTGAAAGGTAAATTGCGAATGACAAAAAATCATTATTTGCATATTGATGAATTGCACCTGGAAGCAGCCGGCGGTGCATTTGATATGACCGGATATTTTAATGGCTCAAATCCGAAATTGATTTATTTCAGTCCGAAAATGAATGTCCGGAATGTCGATCTTGATAAGTTGTTGTTCAAGTTCGATAATTTCGGACAAGACCATTTGGTCTCAGAAAATCTTCATGGCAAGCTGAGCGGTACTATAACCGGAAAAATTCATATGCACAACGATCTCGTTCCTAAAATCGATGATTCCGAAATTCATCTGGATGTAACAGTCCTTAATGGTCGACTCGAGAATTATGCATTGTTTGATTACATGGCCGAATATTTTGCGGATAAAAACATGAAAAAAGTAATGTTTGATACCCTTACCAATAAAATTGATATAGTGAACGGAACGATGAACATTCCTAAAATGAGTATCAATTCTTCCATTGGATTTATGGAGATATCAGGGAAACAGGAGATGGGGGGCCAAATGAATATGGAGTACTACATACGTATCCCCTGGAAAATGGTGACCCAGGCGGCCTCTTCGAAATTATTCGGTAAGAAAACAGAGGAAGTCGACCCTGAACAAATTGATGCCATTCAATATGCTGATCCTGAAAAGAAGATCAGGTATGTAAATGTGAAGGTAACCGGCAATGCACTGGAATATAAAATCTCACTTGGCAAGGAAAAAAAGAAGTGAGAATACCATTCAGGAGTTGAATGTTTTGGCGATGAATCTTCTGGTTAGAAACGAGAAGATCAATCCCAGCGAAATCAACAAGGCAAGAAAAAAGAAATACGGGTTTTCCTGGTGAATTACTGCATCCGTTTGCCGGAAAAGCCAGAATGTCGGAATGATTCCTGCCAGCCACATCAGTTGACTTTTTACCAGAAAGCTCAACATGGGGAGGATTAGAAGCAGGTCTATTGCCTTGAAATAAGCAATTCCCTCTACCTTATTTGCAGCAAAAGTTGTGATCACCATTACAATAAATGGAGCAATAAGTGAATATTCAAATCCAAGTAACAGTGCCTCACTAGTTTCAAGATTCATCCAGCCGTTGAACCTTAAAATGATAAATGAGAATATTCCGGCCAGCATTGTGAAAAAGGTGACTCTGATGATAAGAAACCAATGCAATGGAACCGGAAGGACATTTATTCCCGAAAATATGTTTTCATCTTTTTCCTCCAGAATAAGGAATGAGGAAACAAAGCCGGTGAGAATGGAAGTTTGCATAGCACCGAACATCAGGATGTATGCTTTTAATTCATCCAGTAACAGAGATTGTGAGAATAAATATGGTGCAGGAAAGCGGATAAATAACCAGAGGAATAGAGGAGCGATCATGAAAACAATCATGGTTTTATCTCTGAAAATCATTTTCAGATCATTTTTGATTAGGCTATACAACAACGATGTATTCATGATTCAATATTTTTCAGTTTTTGCAAGGCCAGAAAATAGGTGAGTCCCAACCAAAAAAGACCAAGGCCCAAAAAGGGTAACAGAACATCAAAGGAAACCTCTGGTTGAAGGGATAATCTTAGAAGCTCAATTAATGGCATTGTGGGAAACGCATAAAAAACGAAACTTTCCCAAACTCCAAAGAATGAAAGGAAAGGCAATGTCAGAAAAAGTATTACCCCCAATGCTTTGATGATATAGGAATTAAAGGACCGCTCTCCTGCTGCAATGTGGATACCAATGAACGAAAAAATAAGTGTACTTAAAATGATACTTACACAATATACTGTTACCGAAAAACCGTTAGCGGAACCGGCAGTTGCAATGGATAAACTGCAGAATAGTGCAACAACTGTTAATATTATTGAACGTGATAAAATATAATTCTTGAATTTTATTGGGGTTATACGTAGCGCTGAAAGCGTATTTTCATCGTTTTCAAAAATCATCATGATACCCGAAAACAGAAATCCGATTAGGGCAGGATCGTTAAAAATTACCAGGACGATGAGATTTTCTACCTCTGCATAGCTCTTTAATAATTGAAATGCACCAATATAAAGTAAGGTGACAGCAATAGAAATAATGAAAATGTTGTACCGGTGCATCAGTACAAAATCAAATTTCAATAAGCGGAATAACTCATTCATTGACCAATGATTTACCGGTTACTTTAATAAAAACATCCTCCAGTGTAATTTCTTCGGAGTGTATTGATTCTATTTGGTGTTGCTGAATTATTTTCAGAAAGTCTTTGTTATTGCCCAGGCCGTCCAATGGAAAGTCGTAGGCATTACTTATGTTTTTCAGTTTAAGGTGAACACGATTATTACTCATTGAATGGATAAGTTCACGCGGTTCTCCCATTGACTGAATAGCTCCTTCTGAAAGAAATGCAACACGGTCGCATAATTCGGCTGCATCATGCATATTGTGGGTCGTAATAAATACTGTTTTACCAGCGTTTTTAAGTTCAAGAATGATATCCTTCAGAATCCTTGCATTGCCTGGATCCAGTCCGGATGTTGGTTCGTCCAGAAAAACAATTTCCGGATCATGAATTAGCGCCCTGACAAAATTGAGTCGCATTTTCATTCCTTTCGAAAACTCACTCACTTTTCGGTTGGCGTCCTTGAGCAATCCTACCTTTTCAAGAAGCAAACTATGGTCAGTTTTTTTTGTGTAAAAACCTCCAAAGAAATTCAGATTTTCAATTGCTGAAAGTTTGAGATAATGATTGGGTAATTCAAATCCTACACCAATATGTTCAAAGAATGTTGAATCCCATTTTTTCAGGTTTTTTCCTGCAATGCTCACTTCTCCGGAATAGTTTCTGATTTGCCTGAAAAGAATTTTTTGCGTGGTGCTTTTTCCGGCACCGGAAGGACCCAAAAATCCAAAAATTTCACCTTTTCCAATTGAAAAACTGATGTTTTTTAATGCTTCAGACTTCCCTGTTTTATAGGAAAATGTCAGGTTATTTACGCTAATCATAGTTTTATTATTCTAATGCTTTTTTCATGATCAGGATCAATTGATCTGCTGCCTCCATGATTTCTTTTTCATTTTTTCCAAAGAGCGATTTTCCGCTTCTGATGTTTTTTTCGAAATCAAGTCCGAATTGGTCTTCCAGTAAATCCTTGATGGATATACTCATGGTCAACAGTGTGTGAACAATTAATTTTGTTGGAAGCTTTTTGTTGAATCCTCCTGATTTTTTTTCATGCTCCACCCATTTTTCAAACATGATTCCTGCCTTTTTTTTCCAACTGTCCAGGTATTCTTTTACTTCAGGTGAATTTTCGCTTGTCCCGGATTTATATAAAAACAGACTTTGATCCGGATACTTCAAGTCGAACTGAATACCGTTGGCGTACAATGCGCGGTAATAAGACCAAAAATCCTTGAATGAATTTCTGTCGATATCCTTAATGAATTGCATCTTGGTTTGTTCTGCCGTCTCTTTCAGATAGACCCACAGTTCTTTTTTGTTTTCGAAATATTGGTAGATACTTCCTTTGGCAATACACAATCGGTTTACAATGGTTGTGATGCTGGCTTGTTCANNTGTTCATATGCATTGAGCGAAAATTCCCTAAAGCATTCGTCAATGATCTGCTTTCGTTTTTCCTCAGGAAGGTTAAAAAAAGTTGGTTTAGGCATAATTATGACTATGTGGTCACAAATCTAAATCAAATTTGTGACTACTTGGTCATATTTGTTTATGGATTTCATAAATGCTTAAATTTCAATATGTTGAATTTTTTAAGGGTGTATCTTTACATATTGGCATAGCTTTGGCATACAATTGCAAAAAACAAACTTCTACTATGAGAACTTTTGCCGCCTCAATTCTGTTTTTAGTTTTTTTTCTGATTCGGTTCAATGCTTTTGCCGCTTCCGAATTTTTCCTTCATACGGAGAAACAGGGATACTATTCCGTTACCATATCAGATCAAACCCTCATCAGCTCATCGAACTATTTTCGGTTTTTTGATCTGGCCCATGGAAATCATTCAGTAACAATTACCGATATTATGACTGGCACCAATTTGTACTCCGGAACGGTTACTTTGTCTCAAAACACACGCAAAGTTGTTCGTATGGATGCAGCATGGAGACTTTTCCCAGTAAGCGATGTTGGTGTGAACTGGGTTAACTGGTACACACAGGGCGGAACAAATTCAGGAATAGGTACCCAGTCCGGCACAACCACAACCACAACCGGCACAACTGCCAATACTCCGCCTGCTATTGATTTTGGTGCTGCAAAAGCTAAAATTGATGCAGAAAGTTTTGATAACCGTAAACTGGAGGTGGCAAAGTCGATTACTTCAAAAACAAGTCTGACCTCCGCTCAGATCGCTGAGATCTGCCAATTGCTCTCGTTTGATACCAGTAAACTTGAATATGCTAAGTTTGCCTACGATTATTGTTCCGACAAGGCCAATTATTTTAAGGTTTCATCAACGTTTACCTTCTCATCCTATGCCAGGGATTTGGAGAAATATGTAAAAAGCCGATGAACAACATTTTTACCTGCTTCCCGTTTGGGGATGGATTATTTACCTAGTTTTGCTAAAACATTAATGCTATGAAAATCACACGTTTTATACTTGTTGCGTCTCTTGTTTTCCTCGGCTCTGTTGCTGCCAATGCGCAGAAAAAGGATAAAGGCAAAAAAGACAAACAGGCAAAATCAACAACCATGTCAACTGAAATTAAAAATCAAACTGATTCTGCCAGCTACAGTCTGGGTGTTTTATTTGGTAAAAACCTCGCTCAACAGGGTGTGGATTCGCTCAATTATGAACTCTTCATGGCAGGAGTAAGAGACATGATCGAAAAGGGACAACTCAAAATTTCGGAACAACAGGCTACTCAGTATGCTCAGGATTATATGCGCTCACTTTCCGGTGTAAAAGCGAAGAAGAATCTGGATGAAGGTCGTAAGTTCCTCGCAGAAAACCGCAAGAAGCCGGGTGTGCAGGTTACCGAATCGGGTTTGCAATATGAAGTACTCAAACAGGGCACCGGTCCGAAACCAACCGATCTCAATACTTCTGTAACTGCTCATTACCATGGAACATTAATTGATGGAACTGTTTTCGATAGTTCTGTGAATCGCANNACCGTTTAAGACAAGAGTTGGACAAGTCATCAAAGCGTGGCAGGAAGCTTTGCTCATGATGAATGTGGGAACAAAACTCCGCATTTATTGTCCTTCTGAAATCGCATACGGAGAACGTGGCGCAGGACAAATGATTGGTCCGAACATGGTTCTTATTTTTGAAATGGAATTGATTTCAATTGATAACTGATCACACCATCTTTCAACCTTTTTGGCGGTCCCTCCGGTTATTTTCCGTTGGGGCCGTCGCTCTTTTTGCTGTTTCCTGCGGGAATGGCAGAACGGAAGAATTCATTCCTGAGAAGAGCCTGAGTAAGGAAGAAAAGCTCGAGATGCTGAGCGAAGAACTGAAAACCATTGTTTCTAATGAACCCTTGGTAATTGATTCGCTTTTCCTCTTATCTGGTTCTGAAATTTCCCGCTTTTANNGCGCGTGAACATGCCCCATTCTGGATTAACGAAACAGATACCCTGAGGGTCGGTTCAATGATGATGGGTGTTTTGGATTCTGCATGGTGTTATGGGATTGATCCTGACTGGCTTTTTTATTCGCGCATACGATCGCTGTTCGATTCTTGTCGTCTAGAGGATAATTATGTGATTAAAGCGAAACATCTTGCACGGGCAGATGTGCTGCTGACGAATGCTTTTTTTCTGCAGACAACTTTCCTTGCTGAAGGATTTATTGATACGGCATCGATGGGAATCGCCTGGAAGAAAGATTCGCTGACGATTGATTTTTCCGACTACCTGGGTTCGGTAAACGATACAAACCTTTTTCGGAAACTTTTTGCGTTCCAACCTGATTTTATTGAATACCGCCAATTGCAATCGGCGCTTTCACAATGGGCAGGAAGTCGCGAAATGTGGGATGATAAATTTGAAGTTCCCGATCCGAAAAAAGATTCACTCGGTTTTTGGGACATGGCGCGTAGATCTTTGCGGAGAAATGGATTCCTTGATTCCAGCTCACTGGTTGTGGATACACTTGTAGTTAAAGCGCTCAAGGATCTCCAAATGCAGCACAGAATGGATGTGGATGGAAAACCCGGCCGACAATCGACATGGGCGCTGGGATTATCGAATTATGATCGGTTTTTACGTGCAGCATTGGCAATGGAAAAATGGCGATGGAAATACCGCTCTGACCCGCAAATGCAATTCCGTATCAACATTCCTTCCTATGAACTGAATGTGATTCGAAACGATTCCATAATCTATCGAGCAAGGGTAGTAACCGGAGCAACCGATCATCAAACACCCGAATTGCATGCAACGGTTCGTTATTTTACACTGTTCCCGTATTGGAATGTTCCGCATAGTATTTCTACAGAAGAAATTTTACCTTTTGTAAAACGTGATACCAATTATCTGCACAAACACAATTACAGAGTTTTTGATTTGAAACGAAATCCTGTAGCAATTGCAGATGTCGATTGGAAACGATTGAGCAAGGATCGGTTTCCCTATTTCATTCGTCAGGAAGGTGGTCCAACCAATAGTTTGGGACTCATCGTATTTTTCTTTCCGAACAAACACGATGTTTACCTGCACGACACCCCAATGAAACCGCTTTTTAACAGGGAAGTCAGAAATTTTTCTCACGGTTGTATGCGACTGCAAAATCCGTTTAAACTTGGTGAGATCGTGTGGAAAGATCAATGGCCGAAGGATACAGTAAATGCAGATACACTCAGGAACCGCGCCATTCGGTTCGGAAAGGAAACGCGTTTTGCATTGAAGCGAAGAATTCCGATTGAGGTGGATTATATAACCGTCACTGCCGACTCCATTCGTAACATCTGGTTTCATTACGATGTTTATGCAAGGGATGAGAAGTATTTGGAAATTATTCGACGATTACGCCCGAAACACTGAAGATTATTCCGGTGAATACAAAATCAATTTCAATTTCAGACTATAATTACGATTTACCGGAAGAAAGAATCGCCAAATTTCCGCTTGAACAACGTGATGCTTCTAAGTTGTTAATCTGGAAAAACGGTACAATTGAAGAATCCGTATATCGGTCAATATCCAATAATATTCCTGAAGGATCTCTTTTGTTTTTTAACGAAACAAAGGTTATTCGTGCACGAATGATTTTTAAAAACAGCACGGGTGGAAAAATAGAAGTTTTTTGTTTGGATCCTTATCGTAATCGTGATGTTTCTGTTTCAATGGCCGCTCAGGGAAAAGTGGAGTGGAATTGTTTAATTGGTGGTTTGTCCAAGTGGAAAGATGATTTTCTACAATTGGAACATCACGGAATTGTACTTGAGGTTCGACGTATAGGAACCGGTACCGATCATCATCCGGTTGAATTTCGTTGGAATCCTGCCGGAAAAAGTTTTGCTGAAATTCTTGATGCCATCGGTTCACTACCTATTCCTCCTTACTTAAAGCGGGAAACCGAAGAAATTGATCTGAACCGTTACCAAACGGTATATGCAAAAAATGAAGGATCGGTTGCTGCTCCAACTGCAGGTTTACATTTTACACCGTTTGTATTTGACGAACTCAAAAAGAAGAATTGTCAATCTCATTTTGTTACACTTCATGTAGGTGCGGGTACATTTAAACCGGTGAAATCTGCCACCATGGCTGAACACGTAATGCACGCTGAAGTGATCGATGTGAGTTTGAATACCATATCACGTCTTGCAGAGCAACAACAAAAAATGATTGTCGCAGTGGGAACTACTACCACCAGAACACTGGAGTCGCTCTACTGGATGGGAATAAAATTGCTACAATCGCCGGAAATTAAGCCCGATGATTTATTTCTTGGTCAGTGGGAATGTTACGAAGCTTACAATAACGATATTACCCTGAAGGAAGCTTTATCTGCATTGATCGATTGGCTACGAAAAAACGGGTTGGACCGTCTGATTGCGCCTACCTCCATTATGATTGCTCCCGGATACTGTTTTAGGATAGTAAACGCTTTGGTTACTAATTTCCATCAACCCGGCAGTACGCTGATTTTGCTTGTGGCAGCAATTGCGGGTGAAGAATGGAAAACCATTTACAATTACGCCCTGCAGAACGATTTTCGTTTTTTGAGTTATGGTGATGGGAGTTTGCTATTTGTGCAAAACAATAGATGAAAACCTTTCCATGCCTGAATAATTGGGGGATGAATGCAGGATATTCTTCCAACTAATAATTTCCCTTACTTTTGCGCCCATGAGTGCCATTGAAGAAATCGCCAAGCGACGTACATTCGGAATCATTTCTCACCCGGATGCAGGAAAAACGACCTTAACTGAAAAACTGCTCCTTTTTGGAGGTGCAATTCAAACCGCTGGGGCAGTAAAATCGAACAAGATCAAAAAGACAGCGACTTCCGACTTCATGGAAATCGAAAAACAACGTGGAATTTCCGTTGCTACTTCTGTAATGGCATTTAACTACAAAGGCCTGCAAATAAATCTGCTGGACACTCCCGGTCACAAAGATTTCGCTGAAGATACCTACCGCACACTCACTGCAGTGGATAGTGTAATTCTGGTGATTGACTGTGCAAATGGTGTTGAGGAACAAACAGAAAAATTGATGAGTGTCTGCCGAATGCGCAATACGCCGGTTATTCTTTTCATCAATAAAATGGACCGCGAAGGCCGTGATGCATTTGATCTGCTGGATGAAGTAGAGGAAAAACTAAATATTCATGTTCGTCCCCTGAGCTGGCCAATCGGAATTGGAGCTACGTTCAAAGGGGTGTACAACATGTACGAAAAGAACCTGAATCTCTTCGAGGCAAGTAAAACAACCATTGCAAAAGAAGTGGTTCAGATCAGTGATCTTGCCAGTCAGGAATTGGATGATATTGTTGGCGAACGTGGAGCAAAACAATTGAGGCAGGATATTGATCTCATAGAAGGTGTTTATGATCCGTTTGATGTAAACACTTACCTCAAAGGTCAGGTAGCTCCTGTGTTTTTCGGATCTGCTCTGAATAATTTTGGTGTGCAGGAATTACTTGATGCTTTCATCCGCATCTCTCCAACTCCGCAGGGACGTCCTACCGATAAACGTTTTGTTGAACCTGTTGAACCGAAATTTTCAGGATTCGTTTTTAAAATTCATGCCAACCTCGATCCCAAGCACAGAGACCGTATTGCTTTTTTGAGAATTGTCAGTGGAAAATTTGAGCGCAATACTTTTTACCACCACGTAAGACTCGATAAGGATTTCAAATTTGCCAATCCAACCAGTTTTATGGCTTCCGAAAAAAACATCATCGATGAAGCCTATCCGGGAGATGTTGTTGGTTTGTATGATACCGGAAATTTCAAGATTGGTGATACCCTCACCGAGGGAGAAAATATGTTGTATCAGGGAATCCCAAGTTTCTCGCCTGAAATATTCAGGGAATTGGTGAATAATGATCCAATGAAAACCAAGCAGCTTGAAAAAGGTATTCAGCAGCTCACGGATGAAGGTGTTGCGCAGTTGTTTATTCAACAGCCCGGAAACAGAAAAATTGTTGGTACAGTTGGCGAACTTCAGTTTGAAGTCATACAATACCGACTCAAGCACGAATACGGTGCTTCCTGTGCTTTCATGCCGGTGAATATGTTTAAAGCGTGTTGGATTACATCCGACAACAAAGCAAAAATGGATGAGTTTGTTAGGATCAAGGCAACCAATATCGCCTTCGATAAAGATCATCAAATGGTTTACCTTGCAGAATCACCTTTCCTCCTGAAAATGGCTGAACAGAATTATCCTGAAATCATTTTCCATACCACCAGCGAGTTTAAGCGGAATGGGTAAATATTTGAAAATTGCCAATTAACCAATAAGCCAATTACCAATTATTCAATTTCTGGAACCTAATCCTAAAGCGAAATCGACTACCGGGAGCTTTCTGCTTTAGGGATCAATCCTTTTTTTTCTTTTTGGGTGGAAACATGGCCAGCCAGATGAGTCGCGACCATAGGTAATTTTTTTTTGCAAATAATAATACAACTAGTATCACAATACCAATTTGCCAGGTTGAAGACTCAATACCAAAAATGAGAAAGCAAATCAAAAAAGTAATTATTCCTAATCCCACCGAAAGTCCGTAACTCACATACATGGCTCCATAATAAAAACCGGGTTCACCTTGAAGATCGTGTCCGCAATGTGGACAATGCGAATGGTTTTCCGGGACTTCAAAAAACGATTTCTTTTCAAATGCTTCTCCAGTTCCGCAAAACGGACATTTTTCTTTTAGAATGCGTTGTATCAGTTGGGGGAGTGGAGTAGTGGCCATTTTGCAAAACTATTGAAAATTGTGATAGGAAGTTTGAATTGAATACAAATCGTAAAATACGTATAGAAATAAGGGAACTACCTTATATTATAATATTCTAAATTTTGTAACCTTGGGCCTTTATTTTCTGTAGAATGCTCATGCGCAAAATCCTTTCTGTTTTATTTTTCGTTTGTTGTGTAGCGCCCTTATTGGCACAGGATAATATCTCGCCCGAATGGGATAAGGAAACGCTCGCCCGGGCAAATTCTGCAGCGGAATGTACCTACATGAGCGCAGATGAAAAGCAGATCATCTTTTACTGCAATCTTGCACGAATGAATGGAAAACTTTTTGCCACAACTTATGCCAAACAATATTATAAGGATAAAAAAGTTAAGAGTACTTCCTATTCCAAATCCCTGATTACGGAGTTGAATAAACTCGACCCATTACCACCATTTCAACCCGCAGAAGATTTGTACAATGCTGCATTTGCCCACGCAGTTACCAGTGGAAAAAAAGGGACAACCGGCCATCAGCAATTTGAATCGCGATTTAAAAAACATGCTCCGGGTTATAATCCTTATGGCGAAAACTGCTCGTACGGAAACCATCGTCCGCTCGATTTTGTCATGAGTCTCCTCATCGATGAAGGCATAAAAGGTCTAGGTCACCGGAAAAATATATTCAGCAAACAATTTTCACATGTTGGTGTTGCCATTCATACGCATAAAAAATACAAGTACAATGCAGTGATGGATTTTGGTAAAAAGTAAAATGGTATCACCAACGTTCGATACATATTCCCTGCTCCTTACTTTTTGCCTATACTGCTGATGATTTCTTTCAGATGTCCGATCATGTCATCGTGAAATTTGTCAATGACATCTATAAAATCTTCCTGCTTTCGTTCTGCAACAAATTCCGGTTCGCTAACGCCGGTCACCAACACAGCGGGCGTTTGGACACCCATTTCGCGTAATTTACGCAAGGTTCGCGATCCGTTATTTTCGTGATCGTCAAAATCGAAATGAAAATCGAGCAGGATCAGGTCGGGTGGAGAATTTTTCGCGTATGCTGCAATAAGACTATCTCCATCCGGAAAGGTTTTTACTTCTGCTCCCAATCCCATCCGGAGTTCTTGTGTAATAAGGGTTCTGTATACCGGCGAATCATCGGCCAGCCAGATTTTGATCTTGTTGCTTTCCACTGCACGTTGCTTTTCACGGCAAAGTTCATTATATTTATCAGAATGACCTTATTCTCCTCCTATGAATAAATGGATAGTCCCTAGTATATTGAGTCTGAGTCTTCTTGTTTCCTGCGCTAAGCCAAAATACAGGTCGGAAGAGGGGGGATTTGCCGTTTCATTCAAAGGAATTCCTCAGGAAAACACCGAAAATGTAGCTACTGCTCATGGCGATATTGCTGTGACCATGTTCCTTGATGAGGTTAGTCCTGATATGGTTTATCTGGTCGGCTATTCCGATTATCCGGAAGCGGTTTTAGCAGCAACCAGTCCTGAAGCTCACCTCATGAAAACGGCAGAGAATGTTGCTGAAAGCGTAAAGGGTACACTTTCTGATGTAAAAAAGAACTCCGTAAATGGGTTTCCGTCACTCGATTTCAGGTCGGTGGGGAATCCGTTTTCTGTTGCCTACCGTCTCATAATCAGGAGCACACGCATGTATCAGGTGGGTATCATGAAGCAAAAAGAGGCAATAAAGGATTCTGAAATTCAAGGTTTTATAGAAACATTTGAAATATTGGAATAAGTTGTTTGCGGGTTACAATGGAAAATCTATCTTTGCAACCCGTTTTTAAGCGATTTCTATAACACAAAAGCATACCGATCATGAAAAGGACATTCCAACCCTCGCTCCGTAAAAGAAGAAACAAACACGGTTTCCGTGAGCGCATGGCTTCACAAAACGGACGTCGTGTCCTTGCTGCGCGCCGCAAAAGAGGCCGTCATAAACTTACTGTATCAAGCGAAAAGCGTCACAAGCGTTAATCTCTGAACTAATATTTTTCAGAAACCCCGGCCTTAATAGGTTGGGGTTTTTTNNGGGACAGGCCGGTGAAAAGTGAATGGTAACTCCTAACTCCTAACTCTTAACTGATAACCAATAACCGATAACCGATAACCGATATCCAATACCTACTCAGCTAATTTGATTTCGTTTTACAGTCGCTGCAGAGGAGTACATTCTCCATTTACACAGGAGTAGCACTTGAGTTTGTCTTTGAATACGCTGGATTTGAAAACCGATTTGTTCAAAAGCATACGTACACATTCCTGAACACCTTCAATGATGGACGGGTGGGGGTGAATCATTTCTGCAAGCTCATCAATACCCNNGCGTGTTCACCAATAGCGCGCATTCCTATGATTTTATTTTCGTTATCGTTCGTAACAATGATCTTGAAAAACCCTTGTGTTTTACGCATGGCAATGGCTCGGGCAATGACGGAATAATCGACTTTCACCACCTTAACGGGAATGTTCTTCTCACGGCATTGCTTTTCATTCATTCCCACTGCTGCAACTTCGGGATGAAGGAACATAATGGTTGAGATATTGTCGTAGGAAAGCGGATTGACCATATCGTCTCCCATCGAAATTTTTTCGACTGCATGACGTGCTTCAAGTTCTCCTACGTTAACCAATTGAATGCGTCCTGATACATCGCCAACAGCATAAATATGCGGAACACTGGTGCGGGTATCTACATCGCCAATGTGGACTCCTCTTTTCGACATGTGTACACCGGCTTCGTTCAAGCCCAGTTCTTCAATATTAGGCACACGTCCGATAGCAAGCAGTGCTTTCTCCACACGAATCACTTCACGGCGACCATCGGAATAGGAGAGTTCGTATTCCACTTCTCCATCAACATTAACCAATCGTTCCAGTTGCGCGTTGTGGTGAATGGTAACGCCTTTCTCTTCGAGATTGTGCGAAACAAGATCAGAAATATCTTCATCCTCAAAAGGCAGAATGCGATCAGCACGGTCGATGATATACACTTTGGTTTTTCCGAAATTCGCAAAAATGGTAGCGAACTCACAACCAATTACACCGGCACCGACAATTACCAGACTCTTGGGGAAATCGGTCATGTGATGAATGCCGTCGGATGTCATAATTACTTTTTCATCGACAGTTACATTGGGAAGTTTGCGTGGACGGCTTCCCGTTGCCAGAATGATATTATCCCCCCATACCACTTTTTCCTCGTCCTCTTTACGGATTAGAATTTCATTCGGAGAGATCATTGTTCCTGTTCCGCGTTCGTAATAGAACAAACGGTTCTCAACTTCTGTCTGTAAAAGTTTAATATGACAGGAATATTGAAACTTACGATCGAAAATAGCTTCGTTCATTGTACGAATTACTTCTTCCCAGCTGAGTTCGAAACGTTTTCTTCCTACAGTAACAATGGTATCGTTAACCGAAGAAACCTTTTCGGAAAGTTCCCACATGGTTTTGGAAGAAAGGGCTCCATCGTAGATTCCGTATCCACCAACTTTATCTTTTTCAATCAGAAGTACTTTCTTCCCGAAATCGATAGCACGCATGGCCGCTGCGTATCCGGCAGGACCACCTCCAATCACAACAATGTCATATCTCTCCATAACAGGATTTAAAACAGGCCGAAATGTAGCAATTAAAGGTTGATTTTTGATTGTAGATCGAGTCGAAATTTGTTAATGTGAGCTTGATCTGATAATTAAAATCAGGGTATTTCAACTCAATTAGCATAATACCCCTGCACAAGCGTCTTATTCATTAAATTTGCCACCCGATGAGCGAGAAAGCACCAAAACAAAAGGGTTCCTGGAAAAAGGCCCGCAGATTTCTGAAATATGTTGGTCCTTACCGTGTTGCCTGGTACGCCAGTTTCGTTTTCTTGTTGTTATCCAGTGCATTATCCATGGCTTTTCCATTGCTTATGGGGCGACTTTTCGATGCCGGTACCAGTACTTCCGGAATCGATTTATCGGATATGAGCAGTGCCAACAGCGTGGCCATTTTGCTGTTTATTGTTTTTGGGGTTCAATCGGTATTCTCGTATTTCAGAATTTATTTGGGGAGTATTGTTACCGAGGGAGCACTGAATGATCTTCGCAGGGATGCGTACAAGAAACTGGTGTCGTTACCGATTTCATTTTTCAATAAAAACAAAGTCGGAGAACTAAACAGCCGCATCAGTGCAGATATCACCATGCTGCAGGATACATTCAATACTACTTTGGCGGAGTTTGTTCGTCAGTTCATCGTAATCATTATAGGAATTTCCGCTCTCGCATGGATCAGCTGGAAGCTTTCTCTGATCATGATTGCAACTATTCCGGTGATGGCAATTGTTGCAGTGTTTTTCGGACGATTCATCAAGCGACTCTCTAAAGAAGCACAGGATAAAGTGGCCGAATCAAATGGAATTGTTGAAGAAACACTGACTGCAATCGCCAGCGTAAAAGCCTATGCCAACGAAGCANNATTTGAAGTGGTACGCTATAAAAAAGCTGCAGATGAAATAAAAAATCTTTCAATGCGGGGTGCAGTGTGGAGAGGCGCATTTGTTTCGTTTATCATTTTTGCAATTTTTGGTTCTATTGTATTTGTCCTTTGGCAAGGTGTGCTGCTAACACAAAATGGAGAGATAGCTAAGGGGGATCTGGTTTCATTTGTGGTGATGTCGGTTTTCCTTGGTGCATCATTTGGTAGTATTCCCGAATTGTTTGCACGAATTCAAAAATCCATTGGTGCAAGCGAACGTTTGATGGATCTTTTTGATGAGACTTCTGAAAATATTTCAATGGAAATTGAAAAAAAGGGAATGGAACGTTTAAAAGGAGAAGTGGCATTTGAACATGTTTCTTTCCATTACGATTCACGTCCTGATTTTCCGGTGCTGAATAATGTTTCATTTACGGTTCCTGCCGGACAACAAATCGCAATTGTTGGTCCGAGTGGTGCCGGTAAGTCAACCATTGCTTCCATGCTTCTTCGTTTTTACGATCCTGTTGAAGGTTGTATTCGTTTTGATGGAAAAGATGCGTTGCAGTATAATCTTAGTCAATTGAGAGACCAAATGGCGATTGTACCTCAGGAAGTAATTCTTTTTGGTGGTACCATCCGCGAAAACATCGCTTACGGAAAACCCGGAGCAAGTGATGCAGAGATTGAAGATGCTGCCAACAAGGCCAACGCACTTGAGTTCATTCAGAAATTCCCATCCGGTCTTGATACCATTGTTGGAGATAGGGGAGTTCAACTTTCCGGTGGTCAGCGCCAGCGTATTGCCATTGCGCGAGCAGTTTTGAAAGATCCTTCCATCCTTATTTTGGATGAAGCCACCAGTTCACTGGATTCTGAAAGTGAACGTTTGGTGCAGGATGCGTTGGAGAAATTAATGAAGGGAAGAACTTCATTTGTGATTGCTCACCGTCTTTCAACCATTAAACGTGCGGACCAAATCTTTGTAGTTGAAGATGGACAAATCAAGGAGCGTGGTAAGCACGATGAGCTAGTATTGGTGAATGAAGGTTTGTATAACAAACTGAGCAAAATGCAACGGTTAGGTGTTGATTAATCCATCCAAACAGGATTATTTTGCTTCCTGAAATTTTCCTGACGAATTATTTCTTCAGGTTTTTTTCATAAAGACTGATCCACTCTTTTGCGGTCATTTTTCCCACAAGTTCAGCAATCAGATCATAGGGAATATCTTCGGGCTTTTTGAAACGCATACAGCTTTTTCCCATATCCAGTTTTTTACTGCTATGTTTGGGGAATTCGGTCGTGAACCATTTTAATAATTTTGGATCAGCATATATTCCCATATGGTAAATGTTGATCGAATTTTTTTGGGATGCGATTCCCAAAAATGGAAGAGGTTGTTTAGGATCACAATGGTATCCTGCCGGATAAACACTATGCTGAACACCAAAGCCCAGAATTCCATAACCCATTGAAGCTTCAAATCCTTTGGGAATATTTTTTTTAATGAGTTTGAACAACTTTTCCATTGGAGCTTTTCTGTCTTCCGGGAGTTCTTCCAGATAAGCTTTTGGGGTAGGTGCTTTGCTGATCATTGTTTTGTTTTTACCAATATTAAAACTTTTTTATGAATGTATAAATCTATACGCTACATTTAAGTATGAGATTTAGGTCGGTTTTCTACCTGATATTGTGTTTGTGCCTGCATTTCGAAAGTCATGCCGGTAAGGTTGATTCCCTGATGCAAATCCTGGAAAGCAATGAATCCGTTGACAAAAACCGGATATTAGCCGAACAGGAATTGGCCCGCGAGTATCAGCGGTTTGATTTTGAAAAGGCAATCAAGTATGCCAGTCAATCCTTGCAGGATTCCCGCACAATCAATGATCCTGTTTTGGAGGCAGAAGCATGCGTATTACTTGGCAACATTTTCTTTTATAAAGGTGATTTTGGTCAATCAGTTGAATTTCAATTGAAGGCAATTGGTATTTATGAAAAGACAGGTGATAAAAAAGGTCAGGCTGCAGTAAACAATAATATTGGTTCCGTTTATTACAACCAGGGAAAATTTGAAGAAGCACTCAATCATTACAGGAAAGCACTCGAATTAAATACAGCAGAAAATTACTCAGAAGGCATTGCCCAGGTGCGCAATAATATGGGAAACCTGTATTTCTCTTCAGGCGATATGGAGTCTGCTTTGAAAATGTACCAGGAAGCATTGGATTATAAACAGCGATTGAACGACAGGCCGGGAATAGCATTATCACTTAATAATCTGGGGAATGTTTACGGTTCAACGGGTGAATATGAAAAATCGCGCGATCACTTTATCCGCTCTTTAAAAATCAGTGAAGAACTGGATGATTTTTATACACAAGCCATGACGTTAAACAACATTGGCTTGCTTTACCAATTGGAAGGTGATTCATCGGATGCTCTGCATTTTATGCGACGATCGTTAAGTGTAGCTTACAAGATAAATGCGCTGGATTTGGTAAAGGATTCGTGGCTGGCTATTGCAGAGACCCATCAGACCTTTGGAAATTATAAAGGGGCATACCATGCCTATGTAAGGTTTTCTGAGGTAAAAGATAGTTTGTTGAATGAAGAATCTCAACGGACGATCCATGAATTAAAACAACGTTACGAAACAGAACAGAAGGAGCAATTGATCCAACTTCAGGATGAACAGATAAATCATGAACGAATGATGCGGATCTGGTTGATCGGATTTGCGGTTTTTTCTACTTTATTGGGCGTTTTTCTTTTTCGCTCAAACATTATCCGGAAAAGGAACAATCATTTATTGGCAAGCCAAAAAAAGATTATTGAAATAAAAATTCACGAACTCAACGAAAAGAATAAAAATATTACCGACTCAATTACCTATGCAAGCCGAATACAGCAGGCTATTTTACCACCTCCTGAAATGCTGAAGAAACAGTTTGCAGATGCATTTGTTCTTTTTCGTCCAAAGGATATTGTCAGCGGTGATTTCTATTGGTTTGATTCGGTAGGTAATGAAGTTTTGTTTGCTGTTGCAGATTGTACAGGACATGGTGTTCCAGGTGCGTTTATGAGTATTGCGGGAATCAATTTGTTAACGGAAATGGTCAATCTGAACGGCCTCCGTGAACCATCAATAATTTTAGATGAGTCCAATCGCGCACTTGCCAAAATGTTGCATCAGGATCATCGCATAGAAACTGTTCGTGATGGAATGGATATCGCTTTTTGTGCGCTCAATATGGAAAGCAAGCAATTAAAATTTGCCGGAGCATTTAACCCTTTGTGGGTTGTTCGAAATGGTGAAATTATTGAATACAGAGGGGATAAATTTCCTGTGGGTGCATATATGGACAGTACCGAAGTTCATTTCCGGCAGCATCAGCTTCAATTGCAAAAAGGTGATTCAATCTATCTTTTTTCGGATGGATTCAGTGATCAGTTTGGTGGCGAACGGGGAAAGAAAATGAAAGAGTCGAACTTCCGTAAAATTCTTTTATCGATTGCTCATCTTCCCATGCACGAACAAAATCAAAGGCTGGAGCATGAATTTGAAATCTGGAAAGGCGATCATGAACAGATCGATGATGTTTGCGTGATCGG
>DEHO01000013.1:3286-50821 GCA_002351955.1 Flavobacteriales bacterium UBA2798 | reverse complement strand
TTGTTGCCAACGATGCTACTGTAAAAGCCGGTGCCTGGTTTCCCATTACCGGAAAGAAAAATCTGCGTGCCCAGGAAATCGCCATGGAGAATCGTTTACCCATAATCTACCTTGTAGATTCTGCAGGTGTATACCTACCAATGCAAGATGAAATTTTCCCCGATAAGGAACATTTCGGGAGAATTTTCCGCAACAATGCTGTTATGAGTTCCCAAGGTATACTGCAGATTGCCGCTGTAATGGGAAGCTGCGTTGCCGGAGGAGCCTATCTGCCCATTATGAGTGATGAAGCCATGATTGTTGACAAAACAGGAAGCATTTTCCTTGCAGGATCCTATTTGGTGAAAGCCGCTATTGGTGAGGATATCGATAATGAAACGCTGGGTGGTGCCAGTACACATTGTGAGATCAGTGGAGTTACCGATTACAAATGCAAGGATGATAAGGACTGCCTGAATCGTATCCGAAACATCATGAGTAAAGTTGGTGATTATGAAAAAGCTGGATTCAACCGTGAAAAACCGGCTGATCCTAAAAAAGATCCCAAGGAGATTTATGGCATTTTACCGGAATCGAGAAACAAGCCATATGATATGCGAGAGATCATTGCACGATTGGTGGATGATTCGGATTTTGAAGAATACAAAGAGCTTTACGGAAAAAGTATATTGTGCGGATTAGCCCGAATTGACGGCTGGGCTGTGGGTATTGTTGCTAATCAGCGAATGATTGTAAAAAGCAAGAAAGGAGAAATGCAGCAAGGTGGAGTCATTTACAGCGACAGCGCCGATAAGGCTGCACGATTTATCATGAATTGTAACCAGAAAAAAATTCCGTTGGTGTTTTTGCAGGACGTTACAGGTTTCATGGTAGGCTCACGATCTGAACAGGGTGGAATCATTAAGGACGGTGCCAAACTGGTAAACGCCATGAGTAATTCTGTTGTTCCCAAATTCACCATTGTGATCGGTAATTCATACGGTGCAGGAAATTATGCCATGTGCGGTAAAGCCTATGATCCGCGTCTGATTGCAGGCTGGCCAACAGCACAGGTGGCAGTTATGGGAGGTGCACAGGCAGCAAAGGTGCTTGTTCAGATTGAAGTTGCTTCTCTCAAGGCGAAAGGAGAACAAATCACACCGGAAAGGGAAAAAGAATTGTTCGATAAAATTAAAGACCGTTACGACAGGCAAACCACTCCGTTTTATGCGGCATCACGACTTTGGCTGGATGCCATTATCGATCCATTGGATACCCGCAAGTGGGTTTCGATGGGCATCGAGATGGCCAACCACTCCCCTATTACACGCCCTTATAATGTGGGAGTTATCCAGACCTGAAGAGCTTGTTCAAAACAAATTCGGGGATCATTGGTTATTGTATCAAACACAGGGCTAATTTTGCACTCATTCACAAACTAAAAAACAAAAAAATATGTCAGTACTTGTAGGAAGAAAAGCACCATCATTCAAAGCATCAGCCGTAGTTAACGGAAACCAGGTGGTGAATGATTTTTCTTTGGATCAGTTCCTTGGTAAGAAGCACGTTCTGTTCTTCTTCTACCCTAAGGATTTCACGTTCGTTTGTCCTACCGAGCTTCACGCTTTTCAGAACAAACTTGCAGAATTTGAAAAAAGAAATGTTGCAGTAGTTGCCTGTTCAACCGATACTGAAGAATCGCATTGGGGATGGCTTCAGATGAGCAAAGATCAGGGCGGAATTAAAGGTGTAACTTATCCGATAGTTGCGGATACTACCAAAACCATTTCTGATGATTTTGGAGTATTGGCAGGTGAATACGATTATGATGATGAAGGAAACCTCGTGGCATCCGGTCCAATGATCGCTTACCGCGGTTTATTCCTTATCGACAAATCAGGTACCGTTATGCACCAGCTGGTAAATATGTTCCCGCTCGGGCGTAACGTTGATGAGGCACTCCGAATGGTAGACGCTCTCCAGTTTTTCGAAGAAAACGGAGAAGTTTGTCCTGCCGACTGGCATAAAGGTGCTGAAGGAATGAAAGCCACGCATGATGGTGTTGCAAATTACCTTGCGAAACACTAATCTGTTCAAAACTTACAATGAAAAGACCGGTCATTTGATCGGTCTTTTTCATTTTTAACCCGGTTTAGGAAAAAGGAAAATGTAAATTTGCACCATGAACAACAACATGCTTGCGCTGTATTTAATTTATTCAACAGGATTGATTCTGATTGGCGCAGGTGTTTTCAACTGGGAATTGCTCACCCGTTCGAACGGTACTGAGTACATGAATAGTAAATTCGGAAGAAACAGTGGTCGTATTTTATTTGTAGTTCTTGGTCTTGGCATTCTAGCAATGGGATACTACGCCATGAGAACCGGAAAATTTGAAGGCACAATAGAATGAGACACGGTTATTGCCATATTCCTCTTGCGCCCTGTCGTGCTGATGCCTCCGATAAAAGTGAGATGGTTACTCAGCTCCTATTCGGAGAGCACTTTGAAGTGCTGGAAAAGCAGGAAAAATGGAGCAAGATTCGTATTGCCCAAGATGCATATGAATGTTGGATTGATAACAAGCAATACCTCACACTATTTGTTGACCAATTTGAAGAACTGCAGCGAAAAAAAATATTACGTACCTCAGAAAACATGGGTAGAATCATGCATCAGGGTAACGTTATGTTTGTCCCCATTGGTTCTGCACTTCCCTTTTTCGATAAAGGCACAATTAAAATAAGCAACCAGGAATACAGTTACAATGGTGCATATAATGGTCAGCAACACATTGCAGAAATTGCCCGTGTTTTTTTAAATGCACCCTATTTATGGGGTGGAAAAAGCAGCATGGGAATCGATTGTTCGGGCTTTACCCAGGTCGTCTTTTCCGTATGCGGAATTCAACTGCCCAGAGACGCTTACCAGCAGGCCGAAATTGGAGAGGTGGTTGATTTCATGGAGGAAGCCCAAGAAGGAGACCTTGCTTTTTTCGACAATGAAGAAGGAAGAATTATTCATGTAGGAATTATTCTGAACGATCAGCGCATCATTCATGCTTCCGGAAAAGTCCGCATCGATAAAATCGATCATGAAGGAATTTATAATGAGGATTCAAAAAGCTACACGCATAAGCTTAGACTCATAAAACGCGTTGGAAACTGACATTTTACCCTTTTTTTTTTCCAGCACAAGACATTATTTCATCTATTCCAAGCTTAAACACGCCATTATTTCCGCTTTTTTCGGGAAATGGCCATTGGTTTACTTCTTGATGCAGATTAATCTGTAAAAACAACAATCATGGATTTCAACAAATTCACCATCAAGTCGCAGGAGGCAGTGCAGCAGGCTCAGAATCTGGCAATGGAAAAACAAAACCAGCAAATTGAAGCAGGACACTTGCTAAAGGGAATTTTTCTCGTTGATGAAAACGTAACTCCCTACCTGCTGAAAAAACTCAACATTAACACGGTTAATCTTGAGAAAGCATTGGATCGCATCATTGACGGTTACCCTAAAGTGAGTGGCGGACAGGAATACCTTTCGCGCAACCTGAACAGTATAATTCAGAAAGCAATTGGTTTATTGAAAACATCCGGCGACGAATTTGTGTCGATAGAACACCTACTCCTCGCGATGTTATCTGTGAACGATACCGCTTCTCAATTGCTGAAGGATGCCGGAGTAACCGAAAAAGACCTTAATGCCGCCATTGCAGAACTACGAAAAGGAAGTAAAGTCACCAGCGCATCGCAGGAAGAAACCTACAATTCCTTAAACAAATACGCCAAGAATTTAAATGATCTTGCCAAAAACGGAAAATTAGATCCGGTTATTGGTCGCGATGACGAGATTCGCCGCGTATTGCAAATTCTTTCACGCAGAACGAAAAACAATCCAATTCTCATTGGAGAACCAGGTGTTGGTAAAACAGCTATTGCCGAAGGACTTGCTCACCGGATTGTTGATGGAGATGTACCTGAAAATTTAAAAAGCAAGGTCATTTATTCGCTCGACATGGGCGCATTAATTGCTGGTGCGAAGTACAAAGGAGAATTTGAAGAACGATTAAAATCGGTAGTAAAAGAAGTGATCAGTGCGGAAGGAGAAATTGTACTTTTCATTGATGAGATACATACTCTAGTTGGCGCAGGAGGCGGTGAAGGCGCAATGGATGCTGCAAATATTCTTAAACCGGCTTTGGCAAGAGGTGAATTGAGAGCAATTGGTGCAACTACGCTGAATGAATACCAGAAATATTTTGAAAAAGACAAGGCGCTTGAACGTCGGTTTCAGAAAGTACTTGTTGACGAGCCCGATTCTGAAGATGCGATTTCCATACTTCGCGGAATCAAGGAAAAGTATGAAGCGCATCATAAAGTGCTGATTAAAGATGAAGCAATCATATCAGCTGTGGAGCTTTCACAACGATATATTACAGATCGATTCCTTCCCGACAAAGCCATCGATTTGATTGATGAAGCAGCTTCCAAACTTCGAATGGAAATCAATTCCAAACCCGAGGAACTGGATGAACTGGATCGCAGAATCATGCAATTGGAAATTGAACGGGAAGCCATAAAGCGTGAAAACGATGAAAAGAAATTAGCAGCACTTAACCAAGAGCTTGCCAATCTCAATGATCAACGCGATCAGTTTATGGCCAAGTGGAAAGCAGAAAAAGATGTAGTTGATTCTATTCAGCAAATGAAAACCGGAATTGAGCAATTGAAACTGGAAGCAGATCAGGCTGAAAAAAACGGTGATTACGGTAAAGTTGCGGAGATAAGATACGGACGTGTTCAGGAATCGGAACGCAAGTTGGAAGAATTGAAAAAGCAATTGCTGGATCTGCAGGCGAATTCCAAAATGATAAAGGAAGAAGTTACCTCTGAAGAAATTGCAGAAGTGGTTTCCAAATGGACCGGAATTCCTGTTTCGAAGATGATCGAGAGCGAAAAGGAAAAGCTTTTACGACTCGAAGATGAACTTCACAAACGTGTAGTTGGTCAGGAAGAAGCGATCACTGCCGTTGCAGATGCCGTTCGAAGAAGTCGCGCAGGATTACAAGATCAGCGTCGCCCCATCGGATCCTTCATCTTCCTCGGAACAACCGGTGTTGGTAAAACAGAATTGGCGAAAGCGCTCAGTGAATTTTTATTCAACGATGAAAATGCGATGACTCGTATCGATATGAGCGAATACCAGGAACGTCATTCTGTATCACGACTTGTTGGAGCTCCTCCCGGATACGTGGGATACGATGAAGGTGGTCAATTAACCGAAGCTGTTCGTCGCAAACCATACAGTGTTGTATTGCTCGATGAAATAGAAAAAGCACATCCTGATGTATTCAACGTATTGCTTCAGGTTCTGGATGATGGAAGGTTAACCGACAATAAGGGAAGAATGGTGAATTTTAAAAACACGATCATCATCATGACATCCAACATTGGTTCGCATATCATACAGGAGAATTTCGATAAAATGGGTAAGAAAGATCCGGAAGAAGTGGCTGAAATCACCAAACGTGAAGTGTTTGAATTACTGAAACAAAGTGTGCGTCCGGAATTTCTCAACCGTATCGATGAAGTGATCATGTTTAAACCGCTGGACAAATCGGAAATCAGAAATATTGTAAAACTTCAATTGCTGCAGCTTGGAGAAACCTTAAAGAAAAACGATATCCGTCTGCACATTACGGAAGAAGCCGTTAAAATGATCAGCACATTAGGCTTTGATCCTCAATTCGGAGCAAGACCGGTAAAAAGGGTAATTCAGAAACAAGTTCTCAACGAACTTTCGAAAAGTCTGCTTGCCGGAAAAGTGAACCGCGAAGAAGTCATTGTGATGGATGCTATCGACAACAAGATTATATTCAGAAGGCCGATAAAAATAGAGGAAGAAACAACTGTGTAATCAGCTAATGATTCATCCGGATTCATAAAAATTTCGGATATTGACAGGCCCGGAGCGTAACACTACCGGGCCTTTTATATGCGCGAGAAAATATACAGAATCATTTTTTTTACCGATACACGTGCAGGTCGGAATTTCGATCTCCTTTTATTATACCTCATTCTGATCAACTTTTTAGTTGTGGTGATGGAAAGTGTACCTCACCTGGATGCACAATACGGAAATGAATTTTATCTTATAGAATGGTTCTTTACTGGATTATTTACACTTGAATATGTAATCAGAATACTTACCTCTCCTCAACCGTTTAAATATATTTTCAGCTTTTGGGGACTTATTGATTTGATCGCAATTATTCCCGGCTATCTGAGTGTTTTGGTAAGTGGATACCATTACCTGCAGGGAATCCGAATATTCAGACTCATCAGGGTTTTCCGTATTTTAAGGTTAACACGTTTTTCTGCAGAAGCAAGAACACTCACTGTGGCTATTCAGAACAGTGCTTATAAGATTGTGGTGTTTATGATGTTTATGATGGTGATTGTAATTATCCTCGGAACAATCATGTATGTTATTGAATCCGGAAATCCCGGATTCAGCAGTATTCCACAGGCAGTGTATTGGGCTATTGTAACCGTAACAACGGTTGGATTTGGCGATGTGGTTCCGGTTACTGTTTTGGGAAAAATACTTGCATCGCTAACCATGTTAATCGGTTATGTGATCATTGCTGTTCCAACCGGAATTACGGCGATGGAATTTCACAATGCGACCAAAACTGAGGAAGGGAAAAAA
This sequence comes from Flavobacteriales bacterium UBA2798, assembly GCA_002351955.1. Lineage (GTDB taxonomy): Bacteria > Bacteroidota > Bacteroidia > Flavobacteriales_D > UBA2798 > UBA2798. The sequence goes on along the minus strand of DEHO01000013.1, from coordinate 44,122 downwards.
GAATGTGGACATTGTTCACGAACCAACAGAAAGGATGCCAGGTATTGTTACCATTGCGGAAATCAGTTTCCCGAATAACATCTCTCACATTTTATTCTGTCGTCGGTGGCGCTCTAAAATTTCGAGTTTGATTTTTTCTGCACGCTTTTGGTATTCCTCCCGTTCGAACAACAAATACAACATCAAATAATCTTCGGAGGCTCCAACAAGATCAAAGGCTTTCTCCTTTATTTCGGCACGATGTCTTAAGTTTTCTTCTGAATATTCGCTTTTCAAATGAATATCCGCAACACCGATTTCAAGGTGCATTCTGCGTTTAAAATTTAGAATGTATTGTCCAATGAGCTTTGCATTCGGATCTGGTTTTCCCTTTTCTTCGAAACGACGTAAATGAAATTGCCCCTCCGGAAAATCGCCCAACAAAAGGTAAACGTAACTTAATTTTAGCTCGGTTAACAAGTCATCTGGACAAGCATTACTGTAAACCAGTAAATCATTTAAAGCTTCTTTGTCGTTGTGCAATAACAAATGAAGGTCTGCTCTTTCCGCAAAGGCTTTAAGTTGTTCCGGATCTTCGTGAATGACCTGATTATAGTCGGCCAAAGCCTTTTCAATTTCCCCAAGTGAGGTGTAAAACCGCGCTCTGTTCAAAAAATGTCCGGCACCCGGTAATTCAAGCAATGAGTCCTGTAAAGCGATGAGCTTCTTTTTATTGGCTGGATCATCCGCTTTTAGTTTTCCGGGCCAGGAGGTTCTGTTCCACGACCATCCCCATAGTCCTGAACGCAAAAGATCAGGAATAACAAACATTGGACGCAGAGAGGAATTCATTGATCAAAAATACAATTCCTTCCCTTAAGGTCCATCGTCATTGCATGTTCCTTTTTCCTATCTTCACAAAAAAAGAAGTATGGAATTCAAAGGAAAAACAGTTCTCATCAGTGGTGGTAGTCGTGGTATCGGAAAAGCAATTGCCTTGCATTTGGGAAAATCAGGAGCCAACGTTGTTATCGCTGCCAAAACCGCAGAGCCACACCCAAAACTTGAAGGAACTATTTATTCTGCAGCCGAAGATATCATTAAAGCAGGTGGTCAGGCGCATGCCGTCATGTGTGATATCCGCGAAGAAGATCAAGTTATTAATGCCGTTGAAGAAACTGTAAAAACGTTTGGAGGTATTGATATCGTGATCAATAATGCTTCTGCCATTAACCTTTCTCCTACGTCAACATTGCAAATGAAAACGTATGATCTGATGATGGACATCAACGTTAGAGGTACTTTCCTGTTTACAAAAACTGCGCTTCCACATTTGAAGAATTCAACTCATCCACATATCCTCACCCTCTCTCCCCCACTCAATCTTGATCCAAAATGGTTTTCCAAGCACGTTGCTTATACCATGTCAAAATACGGGATGAGTATGGCTGCTCTCGGATTCAGTGAAGAATACAAAAAATTTGGCATTGCATCCAATTCACTGTGGCCAAGGACAACCATTGCCACTGCTGCAATTATGAATATTGTTGGGGGTGAACAAATGATGAAAATGTCGCGTCACCCCGAAATCATGGCAGAAGCTGCTCATGAAATCTTACTTCGCGATCCGAAAGTTTTCACTGGTAACTTTTGTATCGATGAGGATATTTTAAAGGAGAAAGGTATCAGCAATTTCGATCAGTACCGCGTCGATCCGAACACACCGCTTATGACAGATCTGTTTCTGGATTAATAAAACCGGCCAATCTTATTCAGACATCGACAACTGCTCACTGTTCTCCCCATCAAGGCATCCACCTGTAGTGTCCGGTTATTTTTGCTTCAAATAAAAAATCTTCCTTTTTCGGACCACAACAGATATTATGCACAATGTAATACCTGTCGGTACCCGGAACTTTTTCATCTACAACTAAACCAACATGTCCGGTTGCCACTGCCCAAAAAACAATGTCTCCCGGTTCGTAATCCGCTCCCTTATCGGTAATTGGTTTTCCCGCCTTTTTGCGCACAAGAAAGGTTTCCATATTAGGTGTACGGCGGTGGTCGATATTGGTATCCAGCTTATCTGTTTTCCTTCTTTTGTTGTATTCGGAATGGGCAATTTTCATATCCTCATGGATCAATTTCTGTAAATCGATACCGATGGATCGGTAAGCCCTGATGATTACGTCCGTACAAACCCCCAAATGTTCAGGCACATCACCATTGGGATAGGGAATGCTTTTGTACGAAGGATCATAGGTCACCTCTTTTAATGTCTGATTTTTTGCATGCTGAATAATCGTCTTAAACTTTTCTTCTTTGGAAGGAAGCAAAAACAGATACAACAGAAGGAGTGATTTCATAAAAAAGTATTTGCAGGGTTCTACGTATGATTTACATTTGGGTTATGTCCGTTCGAGTGGTAATTCCGTTATTTTTCATGCTCCTGGTGAATTCCGTTGCGGGACAATCCCTGGGTGTGGATTTATTAAGCAAAATACATACCATGGAACCCCGTAGATCTGACAATTTCTACAAATGGACATCCCATAGTGTATATCCGGTTTCGTTAGGACTTCCTGCATCCATGCTGATCAGAGGCTATTCCTCCAACAACGAGGAACTCATAAAAGCGGGCTGGGTACAAACCGGTTCGCTGTTGCTTTGTACCGGATTGAGTCAAGGTCTGAAAATAGGCATCCGTCGTGAACGCCCCTATAAAGCACATCCCGGGCTGTTCAGGGCAAAATTAAAAACCGGACCATTCAGTTTCCCTTCCGGCCATTCAGCCACTGCCTTTGCAAGCGCTACAAGTCTCTGTTTGGCTTATCCCCGTTGGTATGTAATTGCACCATCCATGCTTTGGGCGGGAACAGTAGCCTGGTCGAGAATGCATTTGGGCGTACATTATGCGGGGGATGTCCTGGGTGGACTGGTAATTGGCGTGGGTTCATCGTTGATCATGTGGGGANNTAAACATTTTTTTACGATATTCGTAGACATCCAACAAAACCAATCAAAATGAGCAAAACATTCGGAATTGTAGCAGGAACCATCGTTGTGATCCTTGCACTGTTAATGATCCTTCAATTATGGGGCGTTATTCATATTGGATTCCTCAGCTTTATTAAAAGTGGCGCAACACTACTTATCCTTCTCGGAGCCTTGATTGCTCTGTTTGTTATTTACGGCATGTTCATTTGGAAAGGGAGCGACCTTTCATTGCGCGAACAAAGAGAATTAGCCAAAAAGAATCAAAGCCAATCCAACGATGTTCAGTCAGGCAGAAGTTCTGATCAATAAAAATAAAAGCTAAAACAAAAAAGCCCCAGCGATTCGCAGGGGCTTTTTTTGTTGGAAGAATTATTACTTCTTCTCTTTATTCCGATAAAACTCGATCAGTTTTTCGATCTGGTCAGCATCAATTTGCTTTGCAAGGATCTTCTTGTCCTTATCTAAAAGAAATACTTTAGGAGTACTGTAAATATCAAAAGCCGTGCGGTAGTTCAGGGATTTTAAATCTGTATACCCTTTGCCCAACCATTCTTTGGCCAGCTCCTGATTGGAATAGACCTCTTCAGGAATTGCTACATTAATAAAGTTCATTTTGTTATCGCGAATAAACTTGAACCATTTATCGTTGCGATCGGAGCTTACTGCCCAAATTTCAACTCCCTGTGCCTTCAGTTTCGCATACATTTCTGCGAATTTTGGCATTTCTTTTTTACAATGACCACATTCCGGATCCCAGAAAATCAAAATGGTAAACTGAGCCTTAACATCGTAGAGACGCTGCCATTTCATTGTAGTATCCGGCATGGAAAGCGGGTGTACGGCAACATTGCAAAGAATGGGTGCAAGTTCTTCTGCACGATCGATCACTTTTTTCACCTTATCTTCTTCCAGCCAGAATGCTTTTCCTGTTTTGTAATATTTAAATGCCAGATGCACAAAGGCAGCATCCATACACATTTGCTTGCTCGACTCAAATGTATAAGTGAGGTAATGAACAGTGTACTTAAACATGTCTTTATTATCGAGCATTTTCGAAATCAAACGATCGGCCTCCACAATCATTGTATCGGGGACCTGAGCAATCATGTTTTTAAAATAGCTTTCCAGTCGGTTATGATAGAACGGGCAACGCACTAATCGCGGATCCGAGAAATCGAGGTGATCCCAATAATGTGCTTTCGCATATTTATAGGCGAACAAAGAATCTTTTAACGAACCATCAGCATTTTTTGGCGGTTCAGGAATTTCAGGATCGGTTGAAAGGCGAATGATTTTTGCAGTAAGCGAAGTTGGGTTATCCTTAAACATTGCAGCCTGGTGATCCTTAACTTTCTTATCGACCTGTGCCAGTTTTGCCTTAGCGTCTTCGAATTCCTTACTTTTTGAATCGGCTGTTTTCATTTTTTCACGATGCGGTTCTGACTCCAGGCGGCGGGCATTGATGAACTGAATGTAATCGTAAAACAGCTTGTTCTCCTTTGATTTTACCACAACCATTTTCCCGTTTAGATCGGAAGTATCGGTATTCATTTCAACCGGCTCATTGTTCAGCACAATTTCAAAATAGCGGGTACCGGGAATTACCACGGCATAAACTCCGGGTTCATAAGTTTTCTTCTTTCCAAAAATAACGGTCCCTGTTTTATCGGCTCTGGATGTATCGCTGTAGTACAACTTATTTCCGAAATAATAAGCCAGATGTACTGTAGTGTCCTTAATTCCGTTGATGCGAAATTTAAGGAGTGGATTCTGTGCTTTAAGAGAAAAACCGGAGGTGGTAATCAGTGCCAGCAGAAAAAGTAACTTTTTCATTTTCATATCACGATGTTTTACAGTTCGAATTTAAAGGATGAAACGATGTTATACTACCCTTTAACAAATCATTAACCCTAACCCTGCAAGTTCTTTGCCAATCGGCGAAGGTTTATACGAATGCTCCAGGCATTGATGGCAGTATAAACAAGAATCAGTCCAAAAGCTGCCAACCAGACGTAAAGCGAGATCCCCGGTTGTGTGCTCAATTCGTATTCTTTAAGGTATTTTAACAATTCTATTTCAGCCAGGTACAACAATCCTATGGCACTTAAAAATATTATTGCCAGCCAAATCATAACATATCCCAGATAGTGGTTTGCCAGTTTGGTATGATCGTACCCCATAAGTAAAAGAACCCTGAGCTCGTAATTGACCCTGCTGATCAGGATCTGACCGTATTGGATAAATGTGAGAATGGAGAGTACGACAATTACTCCCCCAATAAAAAGAAAGAGAACCAATACCACCAGAAGAATAGTTTTAACCCTGCTTCCTTTCAGATTTTCCTGATTGGTATCGTAACCCTTTTCCTCCATCATGCGGGCAATTCCCGGGTGGGAAAGATCGGTAACTGCCAGAATAAGGCGCGAAGGTGAAGTTGGTTGGCGTGTTTGAAAATTGAGATTGGAATACCGCAGAAAATCAAGCGGTACAAGAATGGTATTGATACGATCAGAGAAACCAACAATTTTACCGTTAAAGAAAACATCTGAATTTCCTCTGATTCTGATTTTAAGTGTCAATAATTTGAAAGCTTTTTCGGTTAATGGTGGTAAACCCTGACTTGGACCGAACCCAAAATTAAACGCATCGAGGTAAGCAGCCGGCAAAATAACCGGGACTCTTTCATCACCTTCTTTCCATTGCCAATCGCCTGTTACCACATCCAAAAAACGATCCGGCACAGCTTCGAAATAAGCTTCGGTATATATCTCTCTTGAACCCGGTAAACCTGTAATGGCAGCAAAGACCTGGAACCTTGATGATTCAAAAACACCTACTTCCTCAACAAAGTTCATATGACGGATATCGTCAATTTCATTCGTTCCAAAACCAAGGCTTTCAGGATTAAAACTATCAAGTGTAGTTACCTGTTTTTGTATTACCAGATAATCGGAACCAAGAAGATCTTCCCTCGCGTTGAGGGCCGCAGAAAGATCAAGATAAACCTGAATACTAAACAACAGCATAAATACCCCCGCAAGCGCTCCCAGCATCGCAACAATGAGTTGCAAAGGACGCTGACTTTTGAGGAGGACTTTGCGCATCATGGTTTATAATCGGTGTTGTTGGTTGAACTTCATGTTGTAATCCAATCCCAATGAAACCATGAGAATATTAGCTCCCTTTTTTCGGGTTTGTTCAACGATCAATTCGGAGGCTAATCGGATATTTTCTTCATCGATATGACTGAATGGCTCATCCAGCATTAACAACTCATAAGGCTGCAAAAGTGAACGCACAATGGAAACCCGTTGTTGCTGACCGATCGAAAGTGTACCTGCCTTTTGTTTCCATTTTTCCTGTAGTCCAAGCCGGGAAAGCATATCGCGAATATCATTCTCACGATACATTTTTTTCAGATTGTTTTTCAGATTAAGATTATCCTCAACTGTTAGGGTTGGAATTAATCGCATATCCTGCATTACAATGGAGATTCTCTCTCTTCGTATTAGAGCCCATTCGGCAATAGAAATGGTTTTTACCTCCTTATTATCCATCAGAATTGATCCCTGATAATCATTTCGCATTCCAAATAAAAAAGAAAGTAAAGAGGTTTTGCCGGTACCTGAAGGAGCAAGAATGAGGTGATCATTTCCTGATTCCAGTATCGCACTTCGCTTCCACAGACTTTCCGGTGAAAAGGACTCATCCCGCATGGGAAGAGGTAAAGCCTGATTTAGTTCAATGTGCAAATTGGAGGATTTGGTTAATGTCGAATGAATTGTCGGGTAATACTACCATAGGAAGTATTAACTCTGGCAAAATAAAACCCCGCAGGCAATTGATTTACCGTAAGAGAAACGAATCCGGAAGAATTGCTTTCTGTGCTCATCAGCAGTTTTCCTGCTGCATCATAAATGAAAACCGACTCAATTCCGGCAGTCGACTGAATTGAAAGCAAGTCGGAAACAGGATTGGGAAAAAGCTTCACCTGCGGATCCGTAATTTCCTCTACTGACAATTGCAAATCGGCGAAGACTTTAAAATTATCGAGACAAAGAATGAATTTATCATTCGAAGAATGGTGAATAGCAAGGTAAACGGTTTGCCCTGCAAAGGCATCCAGATCGATGCTGGCATTCACCCAATTTGGGTTAGCGAGATTCGTTGAAAAGAGCGTATCAGAAAAATCTACCCATGCCGTACCTGTTGTGGAAAGAAGCACTTCAAATGCTTCCGGGTAGGAAGGGTCTTTGCTTTTGTATTGAAACTGAAAGAGATTTCCATTTGCCTGCAAGGTAAGCGCCGGCAAAACCAAATAATTGCTTGCCTGACAGGCCGGCTGAAACCAGGAAGTTGCAACCAGAATACTATCCCCACCGGTAAGGGTATCGTAGTCGATATGAGTTTTGAATGCATCTCCTGTAATAAGATTCACAGCAGGTGCCGGAGTACAGGCATCCTCATCGCTGTTGATCCACCCGGCTGGAAATCCGGAATTAAAATTTTCGTTCAGCAAGCTGATGATTTGCGATTGGACAGGCAGCTGAACAACAGCCAGTAAAAAAAGGGTCAGAAAAATGCGGTGTCTCATGGGTAACAAAAGTAAGAAAATCAACGCAAAAGCCCTTGAAATATTGCAGAATGCGACACGAATGGGGTAAATATTTACCTTTATCCTAATGAGAGAGCATTTAGAAACCGATAAGGAATTCGAAGAAGAGTTCATGAAATTGCAGATTGAGCTCGTAAAACTTCAAAAATGGATGATTCGCAAGCGGAAAAGGCTGATTATCCTATTTGAGGGCCGTGATACTGCCGGAAAGGGAGGAGCAATCTATTGGTTTTCGCGATTCCTGAATCCGCGCCATTTCAGGATCGTTGCATTACCAAAACCCACCAAGCTTGAAAAGGGACAATGGTATTTTCAGCGTTACGCAGCCCATTTACCAAATGCCGGTGAAATGGTGTTTTTCGACCGTAGCTGGTACAACCGTGCTGTTGTAGAACCCGTGATGGATTTTTGCACGACACAACAATATGATCTCTTTATGAAACAGGTTGTGCAATTCGAACATATGCTTGTTGAAGCACGTACGACCATTATAAAATTCTGGTTCTCCATTGATATTGAAGTACAAAAAAAACGCCTTCAGAATCGCGTGAGCAATCCCTTAAAAACTTGGAAACTCAGCACTGTGGATATTGAAGCACAGCGAAAATGGCATGAGTTTACCCGATACAAGGAAATCATGTTTGAAAAAACGCATCGTGACAGTAGTCCATGGGTAATCATAAACGGGAATCACAAACCCAAAGCGAGAATGGAAGCTATTCGCTACGTGATTTCATTGTTTGAATACGACGACAAAGACAAAAGCATCAACTTTAAGTGCGACCCCAACTGGCTGGCGATCTACGACGGCAATCCGAATCCATTTACCCTACCCGGACAAACAAGTGATGGCGATGACGACCTTTGAGATTTCTGAAATTAAAGGTGCAGCAAAAATGCTTGAACAGTTGCATTTGCTTCAGCAACTTACCAAAGAGCTTACCCATGAATCGTCTGAAACGATGCTTGGTGAAATGATTGAAAAGGGATATCGGATGATCGGTATTTTTGAAAATCAGCAATGCGTTGGAATTTCCGGAATTTGGATTGGAACAAAATTATATTCCGGCAAATACCTGGAAATCGACAATTTTGTGATCGATAAAAATACCCGTTCGAAGGGTGCAGGAAAGATACTGGTAAACTACATTGAACAAATTGCAATCGAAAACAAGTGCAAATGCATAATGCTCGATGCCTATACCTCCAACAATGCCGCCCACAAATTCTACCTCCGAGAAGGATTTTTAATTCGGGGATTTCACTTTATTAAAGAAATGTGAACGGTGATCAGTGATCCCGACTCAATTGGTCGGGACAGGCCGGTAAATGATCATAAATTTACTCTTAACTGATAACTGATAACTCTTAACTAATAACTGATAACCAACAATCAAAATGAAATCACTTCTTCTACTTCACGGTGCAATCGGATCGGCTGAGCAAATGCAACCTTTAGCGGATGAACTTAATAAACAATTTGATGTCCACACATTCAATTTTTCAGGTCATGGTGGATTGTCTACTGATGTTGATTTTTCAATTGAACAATTTGCAGCAGATTTAGAAAATTACATTTTAGAAAATAATCTACATCCGGTAAATGTACTGGGTTATTCGATGGGTGGATATGTTGCACTATTTCTTGCAGCAAAACAACCGCAACTATTTTCTTCAATTATGACACATGGAACCAAATTCAAATGGACTCCCGAGATTGCTGAGAAGGAATCGAAAATGCTCAATGCCGAAAAAATTGAAGAAAAAATTCCTGCATTTGCGAATGCATTGAAACAAAGACATCATCCTGCAGACTGGAAAATTGTTCTGGAGAAAACAGCAACAATGATGAAAAAAATGGGCGATACCCCTCCCCTGTCCGACGACCTTCTTTTGAAGCTCAATATCCCGGTAAGAATCTCGATTGGTGACCGTGATGAAATGGTGACTTTGGAGGAAACCTCCCATGTTTACAAAACGCTACCCAATGCAAGTATGCAAGTACTTCCGAATACCAAACATCCGGTTGAAAAAATAAATCCTGCTCTCATTGTCAAAGCCTCTCTGGAATTTTTCCAATGAATAAAAATTCAATGTGAAATATGAATTTTAATACATCAATCTTGTACTAGTTTTTCTTAAAATAGAGTTTACACTTTCCTTTGGCACAATTAAATTTTAAAATAATCGGCGATCCGGATGCAAAAGAAATTGTGCTGGTCTTTCTCCATGATGCGATTGGATCTGTTAGTCAATGGCGCAATTTCCCTGAGAGTGTTTGCAACAAACTTTCCCTCCCGGGTATAGTGTACGATCGGAAAGGTCATGGGAAATCTCCATCGTTGGAAGGTATTCGAAATGTGGATTACATGCACAGGTATGCATGGGAGGAATTGCCTGAATTTATAAATCAAACTGCGCCTGATAAAAAACTAATTCTGATTGGTCACAGTGATGGCGGATCCATTGCATTGTTGTTTGCAGCCAAATTCCCCGAAAAAACATTGGGAATAATCACTATGGCAGCACATGTCCTGGTGGAGGAAATCACATTGAATGGAATCCGGGAAACGGCAAAAAAATTTGAAACGGGCGAATGGATGGAAAAACTCAGGAAACATCACGGAGAAAATACAAAAACCATTTTTGAAGCCTGGTGGAAAACATGGACATCACCGGAATTCAAAGATTGGAACATCAGAGAGCATTTGGCTAACATAACATGCCCTGTTTTTGCAATTCAGGGTGTTGACGACAATTACGGCACAGAAGATCAGGTAGACCGGATTCTTTATGCTATAGAAGCTTATGGGGAAAAATGGATGATTGACGAATCTTGTGGACATGCTCCATGGAAATCTCATAGTGAAGAACTTATTGATAGAATAAATACATTTATCATCGATCGTGTTTTGCCTGTGGGATACCAGTAAAAAGTAAAAATTTAGTTTCCTCAACTTATTAGCGATTTCTTTGTTTTAATCTTGTGTTAATGAAAGAGCATCATNNAAAAACTGCACGCTATTTCCAGAATGGAGAACTGAATCAATCAACTTCAGAGGTATGGATTGTATGTCACGGGTACGGACAATTGGCAAATTTCTTTCTCAGAAAGTTCGATCTGTTGAACTCAAATACCACTTGCATCATTGCACCGGAAGGTTTACACCGTTATTATCTGGAGGGTAGCGCAGGAAGAGTTGGTGCAAGCTGGATGACAAAGGAAGACCGGTTAACAGACATTAAAGATTATATCAACTATCTTGACCTTTTAGCTGAAAAAGTTAAGCAGGCAGCACCCAAATCCAAATTGTATGTACTGGGGTTTTCACAAGGTTGTGCCACAGTATCCAGATGGGTTAATCAGGGCAAAACCCTACCGGACNNATTTTATATGCAGGAGTGTTTCCTCCCGACCTCGATTTTTCAATAGAAGGTTCGGCCTTGCGGAACACTAAAGTCATATTAACCAACGGAAATAGGGATGAATACCTGAAAGAAGGTGACATTAACCACCAATTAAGTATCATGGAACAAAATGGAATCCAGCCCGAATTCATTCCTTTTGAAGGTAGTCATCAGATTTACCCCGAAGTTCTTGACCTGATACGAAAAAAGTTATCCTGAAATTAGCTATATTGGATCGCCATGAAACCTAAAGTCCTGCTGCTGCTTCTTTTTCTTTTGTTTCGTCTGTCCTCTTCAGGCGTGGCCATTCCATTGATCCTGCTTAATGAGAATACACTTGGAAAATCGATTTGCAATCAAAGTGTTTTTCTGGAAGATGCAAATAAAGAATATTCCATTGAACGTATTCTTACCGACTCAAGCTTGCAATTCAATACTGCAAAAAACGGGACAGAAAATCTGAATTTCACAAAATCCGGATTCTGGTTTAGGTTTAAAGTCAGGAACGAATTGCCAAAAGATATTTCATTCCTGATTGAAACGGCAAGACCCGTAACGAATAAGGTGCTTCTTTATCAGGTATACGGAACGAATGTGATTCGCAAATGGGAAAGTGGTGATAATATCCCCTACGAAAGAAGAGCCATCAATCACCGCAAAATCTTGTTTCCTATTCAACTTAACGACAATAATGAGCGTGAATATGTGATTTACATTGAAAGTGACGGTGAAGTTGTAACCATGCCACTCATTTTCTGGAAGCCGCAGCAATTCATGGAATACGATTATAAATTCCAATTGCTGAATGGAATTTTCTACGGGGTACTTCTATTTGTTGCAATTATTTATTTCTTCTTCTACATCGCATTGAAGGAAAGTTCATTCCTCTATTATGTTATTTACGTCCTATTCATGGCATCCCTCCAGTTTTCATTGGACGGAATGAGTTACCAGTTTTTGTTTCCGAACAGTCCGTATTGGGCAGACCACTTTGTTCTTTTTTCTGCAGGAGGTGGCGTTTTGTTTGTCCTTTTATTTGGAAACAGCTTTCTAAAACTTTGGGATACCGCTCCCCGAATCTTTAAAATTTATAAAGTCATCATTCCAATTATTGCAGCAATTATTGCCTTTTCCATATTTCCCGGTCCGCTCTACCATTTAGCATATCCTCTGGTAAATGCCGGAACTTTGATCTCTCTGTTATTGACATTGTACACCATTTTCTACTTAAAGCTAAGCGGACAGAAAGTAGATTGGTTTTTCATGACTGCATTTACCTTTTTAATTGTTTCTGTTTTCTTTTTCATCATGGGGCAGTTCAATTTTATTGAAAACCGTGAATTCACAGAAGGAATTTTAAAAGCAGGCAGCGGAATGGAAGTAATATTCCTTTCCTTATCACTAGCAGGAAAGTACAGAGAGTTGCAGGAAAGTAAAGAACAGGCACAAAAAGAATTGCTGGTACAACTTGAGGAAAAGAATCAGTTTGCAGCTGAAATAAATATTCGTCTGGAAAAACAAGTAAAAGAAAGGACGCATGAAATTGAAATGCAAAAGGAAACGCTGGAAGAGAAAAACAAAGAGATTCTGGATTCCATCAATTATGCCAAACGAATTCAATATGCCATTCTTCCACCGGATGATTTGGTAAAAGAGACTCTACCGGATTCATTTATTTTATACCGACCTAAGGATATTGTAAGTGGCGATTTCTATTTTGTGTATCCTGTTACCACTTCAGAAAATCCTCCACGAAAATTATCGCTTTTTGCTGCAGTTGATTGTACAGGGCACGGGGTTCCGGGCGCCTTTATGTCGATTTTGGGTAACAATATCCTGAAAGCCACATTAACTGAAAAGGAAGTCAACTCTCCTGCTGATGCTTTAAATTATCTGAACAGAAATATTATTTCCTCTCTATCGCAATCCAAACAAGATGTAGCTATTCGCGATGGAATGGACATCGCCTTATGTGCCTTGGAAAGCAGTAGTGGCACTCTTCATTATGCAGGAGCGAACAATCCCGTTTGGGTTGTTTCCAAAAGATCCGGTGCTGTTGAATGTATTGAACTGAATCCGGATAAACAACCAATTGGTAATTACGGAAACAATTCTCCATTTACCAACCATTCCATGAAAGTTGAAAAAGGAGATATGATCTACGTCTTTACCGATGGCTACGCCGATCAGTTTGGCGGACCAAAAGGAAAGAAATTTAAATACAGTCAACTGAAAGAATTACTACTGAGTATTTATTCCCTCCCCTGTCCGAAGCAGCGGGAAATTTTGGAACAAACGTTTACTTCCTGGAAAGGAAACCTCGAGCAATTGGATGATGTTTGTTTAATTGGTGTCAGAGTATAAAATGTGTAATGCAACAATTTAGCTTCGCATTTTACCTTTTATACATTCAGATTTGCAACATCCTAACAACAGCCTCCCCCATCATAAAACCAGGTTGATTCGGAAACAAAAATATCTTTCCTTTTCAAATCACTCAAAGCGCCAGCAGTTTTATCACATACCGCAAGAGGTTGGTTTTGCATCAACACATGACCTTTTCCGTCATCAAAAAATTCATCCTTCCCAAAATAAATGGCCGATTTTCCTGTAAAAACACAAGGCCCATCCGCTGGCATTGGATCTTTGATTGCACATACTTCAACACTCTCAATGTAAATCTGCTTATCCGTAGAATAATGCATCGGATCAAGGATTCGGTATGGACGTTTGGCTCTGATTTCAACGGTTCCAAATCCAACTGAAGTAATCAATCGGATATATTCTTGCAAAGGGATGACACCGCTAAGACATGCAGCTCTGAGTTTTTCATCGTTTCGTAATGCATCAGGAATAACATCTTCACTGATCGGATCACTCATTACCAATCGTCCGTTCGGTTTCAATACCCTGTACATTTCCTGCAAAGCCAACTTCAGATCATCGATCTTAAAAATATTGAACAAGCAATTCTGTGAGGCCACATCAACGGAATTATCTGCTACCGGTAAGTGCAATGCGTCACCTTTTCGCAAATCAACGAAATCAGACTTAAACCATGGATTCAATTGTTCAGCCTCCACAAAATTCTTTCCCGAAGCATCCAGCATTTCATCCACCACATCAATTCCAATGACTCCGTTTTTTTTCCGGCTGAAATATGCAAACTGAAGTAACTCCATTCCGCCACCAACGCCAACATACAGGACAGTTGGCGACCCGGAAAGATCACGAGGGTGAACAGTACTTCCGCATCCGTAATTCATTTGTTGCATGATCACAGGAATATCCAATTCAGGAAGTTTCCAAATGGGAGTAGTGGTACAACAAAGTCCAACATCGGGAGTAAGTGCTGCCTGCTTGTAAAAATCTTTCGTGGTATCGTGGTAAGACATCGTTCAGTGTTCAAATTAAAATACAAATGATCTGTAGAAGTTTAGTGCATTCAATCAATACTTACAATTCTGCAATTAAAGCACTAAACAAAGTACTAAGTTTCACTTCAGCTTTTCCGGCCACTTCAATTATTTCAGCAATATTGACCGGTTGAAGATGATCAGGATCACACTCATCCGTAATCACCGAAATAGCCGCAACCCTCATGGATTGATGACGGGCAACTATTACTTCCGGGACTGTACTCATACCAACTGCATCCGCACCAATACGGTGTAAAAAGCGGTATTCTGCTGCAGTTTCAAGGTTGGGACCGGGAACTGAAACATAAATTCCCTCAACAACTTTTATGTTCTCCCTTATTGCAATTTCCAACAAACGTTTTCTCAGATCTTTATCGTAAGCTTCGCTCATATCCGGAAAACGAGGACCAAAATCATCAAGGTTTTTTCCTATTAAGGGATTATCCGGCTGAAGGTTGATATGATCCGCGACAACCATCAAATCACCTTTGCGAAATTCCAAATTCATTCCACCAGCCGCATTTGAAATTAAGAGGGTTTCAATTCCCAATAACTTCATCACCCGAATAGGAAAAGTAATCTGTTTCATTGAATAGCCTTCGTAGGCATGAAACCGACCGTTCATGGCCAATACCTGCTTCCCGTTGATCTTTCCGAAAATCAATTTTCCGGAATGAAATTCCACCGTGCTCACAGGAAAACCAGGTATGGACTCGTAAGGAATTTCTTTTTCGATCTCAATTTTTGTAATCAAATTTCCCAATCCGGTACCAAGCACAATTCCAATTGAAACATCTGCAATTCCATTGGCCTGTAAAAACTCAGCTGATTGCTTTATTTTTTCTGTTTCTGTCATTTTACGTGTTTTTTATAATACACCAGCAATTCGTCAATCGTAGCTCCTCGCCTGTACATTGTATGCAAGCGCATAAACCGGTATTGAAGCCGATAAATCCCATTGTCCCTGTATCTCCTGATTGAAGTAAAAAGTGTATGTTGAATTACCTTAAACTTACAAAGTTTTTTTATTCGCGGCAGAATTTCATTATCCTCAAAAATCAAATACTGTTCATTGTATTTTCCTGATTTATCAAATACATCAGCTGTTACGAATAAACTTTGATCTCCTCCCCTGCAATACTCCGAATTGAATCGGGTAAGCCAACCAAAGAACCGAAGCAAAAGATTACTTGTCTGAAATTGCATTCTGAAACAACCTGATAAATAACCGGATTGAACCGCCTCAAGAATGAATTTATCGTAATGCACCGGTGGAATACTGTCCGCGTGCAAAAACCATAAAATCTTACCTGAAGCACGTTCTGCACCTTTATTCATTTGCATTGGACGCCCTTTGGCAGAAGAAATCACAGTAGCATTTTTTGAAAGGGAAATCTCCATGGTCCGATCACTGCTTCCACCATCAACAACAATTATTTCTGCGGAAATACCGTACGAACGTTCGTGTAACAAATCAATTAGTGTTGCAATATTTTCTTCCTCATTTAGGACAGGAATAATGATGCTCAGCTCAAAAAGAATCATAACAGATTTCTGAGTTCATCCGTAAGATCCGATTCTTCGTCCACATCGTTCAACATGGGTAAGGCATGAAATTTTAAGCTCATTTTTTGGATATCGAGAAGTGTATCCAGAAAAACATTGCTGGTACTCCAAACCTTATTTCTGAAAAATTCGGGGTATAATTTTTTCATCCCCAACAAATAATAACCTCCATCCTTTGCAGGGCCGATCACAACATCATTCTTATCAAGCGAAACAAACGCTTCATCGATGATCTCCGTTGTTAACTCCATGCAATCGCTTCCGACAATTATAATTTTTTCATATCCCCTGCCAAAACCTTTTACAAATGAATTCTTCATCCGTTCTCCAAGATCTTCCCCTAACTGAAGGAATTTTTGGAATTCAGACACCGAAAATTCATCGCTTTCGTCGATATACTCTGAATAGAAGACAGCTTTTTCTGCATTAGCAGAACCACAAACTTCAGCGGTATATTGCAACAAACGAACATATATTTCCAATGCTTCTTCGTCGCCAATTTTTTTTGCAAGACGCGTTTTCACCTTACCTATCCTGGCATTTCGAACAAAAACCATTAATAGATTGGTCCTGTTACTCATACCGCTTATGTCCTTTTGTAAGCCATTTACCCCATGATTTGCTGTAAGGATGAATGGCATTGGTTTCTGTATTGCCGTTGGAATAGACAGGATAACCGTTATTAACCCATTTAAAAATTCCACCAAAGAGGTTTTTCACATCTGCAAACCCTGATTTCCGCAATTTCTCCGCAATATCCTCAGAGCGAACACCAATACTGCAATAAACAATGGTTAATCTGTTTTTGGGCAACTTAGCAATGCTGCTGATATCAAAGCGATCGTAGCCAACATGAATGGCATTTTTCAAATGGCTGACTGTATACTCAGATTTTTCCCGGGCATCGAGAAGCGTAATTTCAATACCCGATTCAATTTTCTTTTTCAGCTCGGAAGGTTCAATCAGTGGTACAACATGTCGGATTTTACTATGCACCATTTTATCGAAATCATTTTGCGTTCCTAACACAAAAAATGATTCCAGGAAAACTGTCAGGATCAGAAAAATCCCAATGGAAATGAATTTACGATTGATCATGTAGTAGCACCCTGACAACTCGAACCGGCTCCTGCTGTGCATCCGAAACAATGCTGATTGATCACAATATTCCGTTCGGTTAACTTTTTTATATCGAAATCATTGATGTGCTGCGAAGCATTCCGATCGACTTTCATTTTTAACATTTGATTGAAATCACAATCATAAATAAATCCGTCGTAATCTACCGATATTGTATCTCTACACATTACACCTTGTACAGCTCCCGGATTAAAGGAACGCACCAGTAGATCCATGTACTCATCAAAATTATCCGATTCTACCAGGTATTCAAGAAAACGACTAACGGGCAGATTGTTGAGACAAAGCAACATGTTGAATTGAATTCCGAAATGATCCTTGAGTTCTTTTTTAAAATCGCGTTCAAGTCCGGATTGTTCCGCAGGTAAAAAAGCACCGCCGGGATTGTAAACAAGATCCAGAATCAATCCGGAGTCAGGCAAACCGTATCCAACTGCATTCAATAATTTAAGCGCCTCAACAGATTTTGCAAATACACCCTCACCTCGTTGTCTGTCGGTACGATCGGCATTGTAAAAAGGAAGACTACTCACCACACGAATGCGGTTCGCTTTAAAAAATTCAGGCAAGTCGTTGTATTTGGCATTCGCAAGGATGATGGTAAGGTTACAGCGGACAATGATTTCCCGGACTTCTGTTTTCCGAAGCTCTGAAACAAACCAACGAAAATCAGGATTCATTTCAGGTGCACCACCGGTGATATCGACAGTATCGAATTTATGCTCCGAAATAATATCAATACAGCGCTGCATCGTTTCACGCGACATAATCTCTTTACGGTCAGGACCGGCGTCTACATGGCAATGTTTGCAGGTTTGGTTACACATGTAACCAATATTCATCTGAAAAATTTTTATTGCAGCAGGTTTTAATGGAAATGCATTAATCTCCATTAGCTTTTCCCTGAATGTTGGAAGTTTCCCTTCACGGAAAATATCTCCGTTCAAGAGCTTCAGTTGTTCCGCTGGTTCGGCAAGATCGCTGTTACGCGATTTAAGTGATTTGATCAATGCCATTACATCACCAATTTCTTGGCTTTGTTCATCATTTGAACGCCATGTACCAAAGACGCACCACCACGAATTGCAGCAGTAACGTGGACAGCTTCCATCATCTGCTCTTCACTGCATCCCTTTGCAATTGTATCCTGAGTATAGGCATCAATGCAATACGGACATTGAACAGCATGTGCAACGGCCAATGCAATCAAGGATTTTTCGCGCGCAGTTAAAGCACCTTCCTTGAATACTTCACCGTAATAATCAAAAAACTTCGCTGCTAGTTCTGCATCAAACTCTGCAATGTTTCCAAATTTTTTCAGATCCTCGGGATTGTAATATGACTTTTCCATTTTGACTATTTTTTGATTAATTATTATTTAAGAACTATTTTTTACTGATTCAAATTCCAGTTGTATTTCATGTGTGATTTTTTTGCTCCGGCATTGATTTTAACGTTCGAGTACTTGTTTAGAAAATCAATAAGGGAACCATTTTTCGTAAAATCTTTTTCAAACCAATTAAAGATTTCAGAGATCTCGATCTTTTCAGCTGTGATCTTGTTTTTGGTTGGGTCGTTAACAAACTCCTTCATCAATTTTTCCAATTCAGCCTCCACATTATCTGCGGTAAACGCAATGTTTGATAAGCGGGGACAAGAATAAGAAGCACAATTGATTCCAACATGGATACGCGGATCATTGAATTCCACCCGTAGAACACTGTGTTCGATATAATCAAGATCTGTTTTTTTTCCGGCAATCGTAAAGAATTTCAGTTTCCAGGGACTAACTATTCCTCCAATATCCTTAATACTTTTAACGGGATACCTGGCTAAAACCAGACGAACTGTAAACGCATTGTAAGCGTTCATCCAATACGCCTTCTTTTGGTTGGGTGTCCAGGAAGACTGAGGCGGGTTATCTGAAATGGTTTTAAGATAAGCAACCAGATCCGTTGTATCCTTTTGCCAGGCTTTGTAGTTAACATTACCCTTGGCTGTTACATACTTTTTGAGCATGGCATCCCAGGTTGCGTGATCAACAGGATCTGCAGATGCGATGTTAAAGGTGAAAGCAAAAAGGAAAAAGGAAAAAATCAGCGATTTCATATTGGGTAGGTTTAGTCAAAAATAGAGTCTTCCCTCCTCTCATGCAAACATTATTCCTCTTTTTTGAAGCCATAAAGCTCCTGATGTACAAAATCTTGCGGAAATTTCTCATCTCCTTCAAATCCCAGCGCAATATCTCGTCCAGAATGTGGGATGTAGGCGGTTTTAAACAAGTAATCCCAAATACTTAGACTTAGGCCAAAATTCACGCCATGGCGATTTGGCAATTCGCGGGCATGATGCCAGATATGCATTTCGGGATTGTTGAATATGTATTTGAGAGGTCCTAATGGCACTGTAAAATTTGCATGATTAAAATGTCCGATGGAAAGCGTGATCATATGTACGATGAAAAAATCCTGAATCCCGAATCCGATCATTGCAAGCGGAAGATATTCGATGGTTCTGTAAACAATCGTTTCCATCCAATGGTAGCGAAGGTGAGCTGCAAATCCCATTTCTTTTACCGAATGGTGAACCTTATGAAATTGCCAGAGAAAATCGACACGGTGCAAAAAACGGTGGACATTCCACTGAACAAAATCGCGAACGACGAAAAGCAATAGCAGTTGCGACCATTTTGGCCATGAAGCTACTTCAAGAGCAACCAGATTTTTTACGCCAAACACTCCGAGAAAATCATTAAACAGCTCTACAAAAACATAAGAAATAGCAGCGTATCCGATCAGTGAAAAAAGGAAAAAATTAAAGAACATGTAAAATCCATCCAGCCAGAAATCCTTACGAATTACCGCCTGCCTTTGACGCCATGGTGCAATGATTTCCAGCAGCCAAAAGAAAACAGATATCAGGATTAGCCAATAAAAATAATTATGGTACCAAGGCTCCGTTTTAAACAGAATCTCATCCTTAAGGTAATTGAAATACCCAAAAAAATTATTTAAAAATAATTCGCCGTACTCTTTCATGTATACAAAGTTACCGGAGTAAGATTACGTAGACAGTGATGTTTATCACCTATCATGAAAACTGCCGATTAAACATTGCACAGAAAATTCCTGTTGCAACAGAAACATTTAGCGATTCTGCTTCACCAAAACGCGGGATTGTAACGTGCTCATCAAGCAAAGCAGAAAGTCTGGCATTTATTCCGTGAGACTCGCTACCCATTACCAGAGCCGTCGATTTTTTCCACTCAAATGAAAGCACATTCTTTCCCTCCATTACAGCCCCACAAATTGCGATACCCTCCTTTTTCAGATCATGAACCAGTGGTAGTAAGTCTGTATAAACAACCGGAATTCGAAAAGCAGATCCCATGGTAGATTGAATCGTTTTGGGATTGAAGAGTTCAACGGATTGAGGTGAACATACAATTTGCCTTACACCAAACCAATCAGCAATACGAATAATAGTTCCAAGGTTACCCGGATCGCGAACATCATCAAGCAATATTGTCAACCCGTTTTGTGCAGTTTTGAGATTAAAATCAAACTTACGTTGACGAACAACTGCAAGTACTTCATTGGGTTGAGTGAGTGCGCTAATGCGTTCCAATTCTGATGATTTAACTTCATTGATTATAATTCCCTGATTGATCTTGTTTTTATCCAGCCACGAAGAAGTCGCACAGATGCGTTCGATCTCCCATTCGGAATGCAGAAGTTCATGAAGCAATTTTTCACCTTCAACCAAAAACAAACCGCTCTCCTCCCTGAATTTCTTCTGGTGCAGGGATTTTACAGATTTGATTTCGGCAGTGGTGATCACTTGTAATGGACGTAAGCGGGTATTTTTAAAAAATAACACACTTTCCCATCCTTTGTTGAAGCGGGAGTCCATGTTTGCATCTTGATAAGATACTCCTTAAGTGCAAGTCCAGGATCGGATTCCGGAGTAACCTGAACATCTATAGGTTTTCCTTCTGCATCCAGTGTAAGATGTATGTTGAATTTTCCAACTACAGGATCGTTTGGACCTACATCCTGATAGTGAAACCCTTTCAAAAAATCATAAAAAGCTTTCATTCCACCGGGATATTGTGGCGGATTTTCTGCATAGGTATAAACTGAATCGCAGGACACTTTCTGGTTTTGTGCCTGAGTCGCGCTAACAGAAAAGAGGGAAATAAATACAAGAAGTAAACCTGCTTTGTACATGGAGTAAAAATAAAAAAATATGCTCTAGAAATTCAGATTGTGAACAAGTCGGCTATTTAACCGAAGAAGTTGATGCGGCGGAAGATTTTTTCTTCTGCTCCTGCTTGTATTCTCTTGACTTTTGGCGACGTTCTTTTTCGTATTGTTTCCGATTTGCTGGAACAAAAGGTTCTTTTGGCACCCAGATCTCCCCTTTTTCTACCTTTTTCACAATTCCTTCGAGAATCTTGTCATCAACTTCATCCGGGTTGAAAGTCAGCTTAAGATTTGCGCCTCCGGTTCTGGAAATCCCCTGCCAAATCAAAGCACGTGCAGTTCCAAGGTATTTGTGTGCAATCTCATAGGCTGTCATTCCGGTTTCGCGGTGAATAAGCTTTACCAGTACTTTTCCCTCATTAACACTCAAAACAGCAATACCGTCCGTAAAGCGGTCTTTTAATTCTTCAAATTCCTGATTGATGTATTTTTTTTCGGCACGCTTGGAGTTCTTCTCGGCAAGATCCTTTTCGTACTCTGCAACAAGCTGTTTCGCAAGCATCACATAAGGATAGGTTTTACGGACATAGCGCAAAAACCTGGTGTATTTGGCCTTGTAAACAGAATCGGATGCAGTAATGGTTACATCATAAAGAAAATATTGGTGAAGGGTATCGTTATTTNNGGATTTTGTCCATTTACCCGAAGGAATGAAAGAAGGAGAATCAGAATAATATACGTCCCTTTTGGCAGCATGGGAATACGGATTACCCCTGTTTAACGCAGAAAACGCAAAGAGGTTATCTCAATTCCTTTCTTTTTTTCCACAAACTCTCGGCTGAATTCCCGGAATTCGCCTGAATTTTCGGTTTAGAAGAAGAATGTCCGGATGCAAATATTGCTGCAACCTCCATTTCATCCGTCATTTCCTTATGCAAGGAACCCGGAACGAAATAATTCTTTACAAAGTTGGTATCAAAATGCCCACTAACGAAAGCGTCATGCTGAATTGCGAATGCACAAAATTTAAGAGTGGTTTCGACGCCTGAAATTTCATATTCGGAAATAGCGCGGACCATTCGTTCGATAGCCTCGGTGCGATCCTTTCCATAGGTGATCAGTTTAGAGATCATCGGGTCGTAGTAAATGGGAATCTCCATTCCTTCTTCATAACCATCATCAACACGCACACCGGGACCTTCAGGCGGACGGTAAGTGATCAGTTTGCCCATTTCCGGGAGGAAGTTGTTATCCGGATCTTCTGCACAAACCCGAACTTCGAGTGCATGTCCATGAATCTTCAGATCGCTTTGTGAGAATGAAAGTTTTTCTCCTCGGGCAACCTTAATTTGTTCCTTAACAAGATCGATTCCGGTAATCAATTCTGTTACCGGGTGTTCAACCTGCAGGCGGGTATTCATTTCGAGGAAATAAAAATTCAGTTGCTCATCCACCAGAAATTCCACTGTACCGGCACCACGGTAATTGCATGCAAGACAAATATCAACTGCACATTTACCCATGGCAGAACGAATTTCGGGAGTGAGGATTGCTGAGGGAGCTTCCTCCACTAATTTTTGATGGCGACGTTGAATTGAACATTCGCGCTCAAAAAGGTAAACAACATTTCCATGCGTATCTGCCAGAACCTGGATCTCGATATGTCGTGGAGAACCCACATATTTTTCAATGAAAACCGATCCATCACCAAATGCAGATTGCGCTTCGGAAACTGCGCGGGCCATTTGTTCTTCGAATTCAGATTCTTTTTCAACAATACGCATTCCCTTTCCACCGCCACCTGCTGATGCTTTTACCAATACCGGAAATCCTATTTTCTTACACATCTCACGCGCAGCAGCAACATCAGTAACCGCACCATCTGTTCCCGGCACCATTGGAATATTGTATTTTTTGGCCGCTTCCTTTGCTGCAAGTTTGCTTCCCATCATATCCATCGCCTCGGCAGTTGGACCGATGAAAATCATACCGTTCAATTCCACCTTACGTGCAAAATCTGCATTTTCAGAGAGGAAACCATAACCGGGGTGAATGCCATCAACACCCAATTCCTTGGCCACGGAAATAATTTTATCACCCAATAAGTAACTTTGATTACTTGGTGGAGGTCCAATACAAACCGCCTCATCAGCATAACGAACAAAAGGCGCATTACGATCGGCTTCGGAAAAAACAGCAACAGTACGAATTCCCATTTCACGACAAGTGCGCATCACCCGAATGGCGATTTCTCCTCTATTGGCAACCAGAATCTTTTTCATGGGGCTGAAATTAGAAAATTTCATTTGAAACCAGGTACCGGTTCAGCCCCTCAATGCTCTACTTAGGATGAATAAGGGAAAAATTCGTGAATACATTCAATGGCTCTTTAAGTTAAAAATTTGAATTCCAAACCATTACCCGTCATATACAGGTCTTTCACCAATCATCTTTCACCTTTCGCCCTAACAGGTTATCAGCTTCCACCTTTCTTTGATAGTTTTACAAGATGAAAATGCTCATCAAAAACATTCGTCAGCTTGTACAAGTCAGGGATGTCGCGCCTGAACGACTCAGCGGACCCGAGATGAAAATCTTACCGGTAATTGAAAACGCCTGGCTCGCTATTGAAGATGGGATTATTGCCGACTATGGAAGTATGAACGACTGGCCCGGAATTTCGGATTGGCGTGATCTTGAAGTAGTGGATGCAGATGGTCGTATTGTTTTACCTGCATGGATCGATTCGCACACCCATCTTGTATACGCAGGAAGTCGTGAAGGAGAATTTGTTGATCGCATCAATGGATTAAGCTATGAAGATATTGCTGCTCGTGGTGGTGGTATTTTGAATTCTTCGAAACGACTTGCTGAAACCGGTGAAGAAGAGTTATATGAATCGGCAATGCAGCGATTAATGCAATTACAAAACATGGGAACAGGTGCTGTGGAGATCAAAAGCGGATATGGCTTAACGCTCGAAACAGAACTTAAAATACTCCGTGTGATTCGTCGCTTGAAATCAACTACAGATCTGACCATAAAATCAACATTTCTGGGTGCGCACGCATTTCCTTTGGCATACAAGGAAAACAAACAGGGTTACATTGATCATCTCATCAATGAAATGTTGCCTGCTGTTGCTGCTGAAAAACTTGCGGATTATTGCGATGTGTTTTGCGAAAGAAATTATTTTTCCGAGGAACAAACGATCACCATTCTCGAAGCCGCAAAAAAACACGGCATGATTCCAAAAGTCCATGCCAACCAGTTAAGTCGCTCCGGAGGTGTACAGGCAGGCGTAAAAGTAGGAGCAGTTAGTGTTGATCATCTCGAATACGTAGATCAGGAAGAGATTGCTGCATTAAGAGGAAGTAAAACAATGGCAACACTATTACCTGGAGCCCAATGGTTTCTCTCACTCCCACACCCACCGGCGCGAAGAATGATTGATTCTGGACTTGCAGTTGCAATTGCGAGCGATTATAATCCCGGNNTGAAGCTCTCCTTCGGGTAATATGGCCTTAATGTTGTCGATGGCTTGCGTGCAATACAACATGACTCCTGAAGAAGCCATAAACGCAGCGACAATTAACGCAGCTTATGCAATGGGAATTTCATCTGAATCAGGTAGTATCAGTCCGGGTAAAATTGCTAATTTGATAATCACAGAAAAGATTCCGGGATATGCCTTTATTCCTTACGCATTCGGAATGAACGTTAATGCGGCGGTAATGATCAAAGGAAAAATTGTATCAGGGACTATCGGGAAATAAAACATGATAGCGCAAGTCGAAAGGATTGGTTTGCGCATGAATATCCTTAAGTAAGCCATTACCATGTTTCCAAAGATGGGGCAACAATGATTCAACCCGCTCCTGAGGATTTCCGCCGGGAAATAATTTTTCTTTAAGTGTGCGTATCTGATTCAGACTGGTTTCATGTTTTGCCTTTTCCGACTTGCGTATACGGCCTTCGATCTGCTCGATCGATTTTAAGGTTTTTTGCAGTTCAGCCATTACCATTGACTTCAAAGTGGCATCAATACCTGATGTTTTTTCCGCAATCAATGAAAACTGTTCTTCAATTTTCTTCTTTTCTGCTTCAAGATCCATTTCAGCACCAGCATTTTCCTTCAGAAATTCATTGACAAGTTCATCTGCAGAACGAAAAAGATCTTGTACCTGAAGCGACAATTTACCTATACGTTGCTGTTGTCCCTGATCAATTAGCATGATAGAATTGCGCGGAAAACAAATTGGTTCACTTACTGCAAAATGAGAAAACACCCCTTCCAACTGCATCCAATATGATAATTCACCCGGTCCACCAACATAAGCGAGATTGGGAAGAATGATTTCCTGGTAAAGAGGACGCAGCAAAACATTTGGAGAAAATCGCTCTGGATGTGCTCCGATTTCGGCCATGATCGATTCCTGTGTCCAATGCATAGTCCCTTCGTGTTCGGCAAATCCATCGGCGGTTTTTACAATTCGTTTTCTGTTGTTTGCAGACAAATAAAACAAGTTGATTTCCCGTGGATGAACCTGTGCATTTAATCCACCCTTTTCCAATTCCGCATTCCGATCTATTACAATTTTTTCGGTTGGAGAATGAAGAATCTCCGTCTCCATAACCTGTCGAAACAACCGTTTCAATTCCGGATCATCGCCATCAATGATGACTAAACCAAAATCAGAAAAAAACGAATGCACCCATTCTCTGGTAGCATTTGCAAGCGTCTTTCCTGGAGCATAGGCTTTTTTGAAGATCTCCATAATAGAATCGCCATGTGGCAGGCTACCTTTTAACGCTTCAACGGATTCAATATATTGCTGAAGATCATCTGTGGAAAACCGTCCAACAGCACCTTCCTGATTTGTTTCCCAAACCAATTCTTTTCCAAAAACATGAACGGAAGAAATTTCTGCTTTGTCATGATCTTCTGTAGCCATCCATAAAACGGGAACAAAAATATGATCAGGACTCTTTCTGCGTAATTCCTCTGCAAGTCTGATGGTGGTAATGATTTTATAAAAGAAAAAGGCAGGCCCTCCCAATAATCCGATCTGATGTCCGGTTGTTACTGTAAACGCGTTATTCTTCTTCAGCAAATCAAGTTGTGATGATATGGTTTTTCCGATTTCAGAACCATACTGACGGTGCAATGCGGAAACAAGAATCTCGCGGTGTTCGAAAGATTGTCGCTCAGCAATTTTTCCCAGAATAGAATCAGCAAGTAATAACTCAGCCTTATCAGGTTCGATCGACTTTACCGTTTTCCAAACCGATGACAAATGGTTAAATGTTGGAATTGAAGCTGTTTGCATAAACAAATGTAAATAAAAGCAGAATAGCCAATTCAATACAACGATCTTGATGTGGATTGATTGCAAGGATATTTCAACTTCAGGACCTATAATCCGATTGCCAATTACCTAATTACCTAATTACCCAATTACCAATTACCAATTACCAATTACCAATTTAAATTGATTGCAAGGAAATCTCAACTTATGCCCCCCCTAGTATCGCCAAACTGACAACTAATTACTACTTTTACATTCCAACTTTCTTGCATGGACTTCCTCCACAGCATTCTTGGTCCCGACCTTGAAGCCGCCGGTCTCATTATTCTTAATCTTATCCTGATAGAAAGCCTGTTGTCGGTTGACAATGCAGCTGTTTTGGCAACTATGGTAATGGACTTACCTGAGGAACAGCGGGGAAAAGCGCTTAAATGGGGGATTATTGGTGCGTATGTATTCAGGGGATTATCACTGTTATTCGCTTCATGGCTTATTCATATCTGGTGGTTAAAACCTTTGGGGGGACTCTACCTCCTTTACCTTTCGTTTGAATATTTCTATACCAAAAACACGCCGCAAAAAGACGATGATGTATTAAACAAAGAAGGGAATTTCTTTTACCGCTACACTTTCGGAATGTTAGGAACATTTTGGGCTACAGTAGCCATGGTGGAGATAATGGACCTTGCTTTCTCCATTGATAATGTTTTCGCTGCTGTTGCTTATGTAGAAAATTTCCCCCAACCACAAGGATTTTATCTGGTTTGCATTGGTGTTTTTATAGGCATTTTGGCAATGCGTTTTGTTGCCCAGGGATTTGTTAAATTGATGAAGAAATATCCTTTTCTGGAAACCGCGGCCTTTATTGTAATCGGAATATTGGGGTTGAAACTAACCGTATCTTTTATCACCCATTTTTACCCGGAATCAGCCTTCACTCATTTTTTGGATAGCGAACAAACCGATCTGTATTTATCTATTCTTACAGTTGGTGTATTTGTGGTACCTATCCTTAGTTCACTTTTACTCGGATTTCCAAAAAAGAACCTATAAATACTAAACATTTTAATTGATCGTTATCGTGTATGCGATTTCGTATTCCTGTATTTTGTTTAATACTTGTTTGCACTAATCTCCAAGCCGAAAAACCCGGCAGATGGTCAATTGGTCCCTATTTTGGTGCGGCTTACAGCATGATTAACACTAAGGGACCCGCCACTGATTTTTCAGTTATTACCTTGCCCGCACCTTTCCTCGGAATGGATATTTTTCTACAATTAAAAAATCGACTTTGGGTCGAAACGGGATGGGGCTTTTTTCAACCTTCTTTTCTAATGCAATACAAAGATGAAACACTTACTACTTCTAAAGTTCGAATGCACTGCATACCACTTCGCATAAAAACCGCAGTTCTTTTTGGAAGGAGATCTGAATTTTTTGGTGGATTCGGCATAGTTTACGATCCAATATCTTTGGTTGGAAATTCATCAAGTAAAATCATCAGCGGGACATACCGATTTGATCTTTCTCATTCTACCGCAAATGGCATCCTTCTTTCTCCTTCCGTTGGAATGGTTTTTAAAAATTCCAAGGAAAACAGGCACGAAATTGAGATTCAATCATTCATTGGCAATGGACATTCAATGCATGCAAATGCCTATTATTTTGGTCAACCTGAAAACTTTAGAAGTTTCTCATCCCAAGGTAGAACTTGGGCATTACGTTACCGGTATTGTTTTGCATTCAAAAGAAAAAAACAATCCTGAACTACTATTAAAATACTCCATATTTTGCATTAGCATATTCCATGAAATATCTAAAATCCGGTTTTTCACCACACACTTTTTCAATCAGCTTTGGAGCGGGGTAAAATTTCCCTTCTGAATGCACATTTTTTCGAAGCCAGGTCAATAAAGGTTTCATGTTCCCCGCGGCAATTGACTGTTCAATTGAATCGTCCTGTTTGCAAGCAGTCGCAAACAATTGGGCTGCATAAAAACTTCCAAGCGAATAAGTCGGGAAATATCCAATACTACCGTGCGACCAATGAATATCCTGCAATACCCCTTCGGCATCATTCGGGACATCAATATTTAAATACGCCTTGTATTTAGCATTCCAAACCTGTGGAAGATCTTCCACCTCAATACTTCCTTCGATCAAACCCTTCTCTATCTCAAATCGAATTAAGACATGAAAATGATAGGTCAGCTCATCGGCATTGGTACGAATTAGAGATGGGACAACCTTGTTCATTGCCTTGAAAAACTCCTCAACAGAAACGTCTTTCATCTGCTCCGGAAAATAATCCAAAACTTTCTTCCAATTCGCTTTCCAATAACTCAAACTTCTCCCAACATTATTCTCCCACAAGCGTGATTGCGATTCATGGATTGCCAAGGAACATGCTTCGCCCAAAGGAAGACCGTATTCTGTTCGTGGCAAACCTTGTTCGTAAAGTGCGTGACCTCCTTCATGAATGGTACTCCAGATCATTTCATGAAAATTTGTTTCACTGACGCGTGTGGTAACACGAACATCATTGGCATTGAAATGAATGGTAAAAGGATGTGAACTTTCATCCTGTCGACCGGCTTCCAGATCGTAGCCCATTTGTTTCAATATATCCATTCCCAAATCCCATTGCTTTTGCCGTGGGAAAAATCGATACATGAATTCGTCGCGAGGAGCGTCCTGTTTTAATACCTTTTCGATAAGCGGTTTTAATTTGTTCCGAATATCTGCAAACAGACGCTCAACATCAGCGGTAGTTGTGCCCGGTTCGTATTGATCAATAAGTGCATCGTAGGGATGTTGTTTATAGCCCAACAATTCTGCTTCTTTTCGCTTTAATTCTACTATGAGTTTTAATTTAGGAGAAAAAATGGCGAAATCACTTTTCTTTTTTGCTTCGTCCCAAGCCACAAATGCTTCAGAAACTGCCAGTGAAAGGGTTTGAACAAATTCAGTGGTGTATTTATTTCTATCGTTAAAATCCTTCAGTGATAATTCAACATTTCGTTTCTGTCGTTCAGTTAAAGTTGCATCGTCCTTTAATTTGTTCAATAGCTCTCCAAATGTAGAATCAACGCTTAACTCATGAGCGATTCCAGCCAGGGTAGATAGCTGTCCGGCACGCATTTCCGCTCCTTTTGAAGGCATATACGTTTCCTGGTCCCATTGAAGAACCGCTGAGGAAAACATCACATCCGCAAGCTTTCGCAGATGGTCACAATAGAGGTCGTAGTTCGATTTCATTATCCCGAAAATACCTTTTTTTCGCTCTATTTACTACGAACCTAAAAGAAAGCGCTTTATTCATTTACATTTGAATCATGAAGAATAAACTTATTTTCTCCGGTTCACTGTTAATGGCTTTGGCTGTTATTCTCGGGGCATTAGGAGCGCATGCGTTAAAGGCTAAATTAAGTACAGATCAACTCCTTTCCTTTGAAACCGGAGTCAGGTATCACCTGATTCATGCATTGGGAATTTTAGCACTTGCAGGCTTTTCTGAACAATTCGGTGAAAAACGTCTCCGAACAATTGCCATCTTAATGGTGTTGGGAATTTTATTTTTTTCGGGTTCCATTTACCTGCTGGCAACCAGAGATCTCTATGGCATGAGCGGTGAACTCCGTTTTCTGGGACCCGTTACTCCAATTGGGGGAATGTTGTTCATTGCTGGATGGATCTTAACTGCGCTTTCCGTAAAACGCAACTGAATATTACGGAAGTGTTTACCTTTACCCTGAAATTCA
This sequence comes from Flavobacteriales bacterium UBA2798, assembly GCA_002351955.1. Lineage (GTDB taxonomy): Bacteria > Bacteroidota > Bacteroidia > Flavobacteriales_D > UBA2798 > UBA2798. Next base: position 13,723 of record DEHO01000013.1, on the reverse strand, counting down.
ACTTATGAAAACCATCCTCATCATTGGTGCAGGTCGTTCTTCTTCGACCATGATCAAATACCTTTTGGAGCATAGCAAACAGGAAAACTGGAAAATTCGGGTTGGCGATATGGACCTAGCACTCGCAGAAAAAAAGATTGCGGGTCACCCGAATGGACAAGCATTTCAATTCAACGCACTTGATCCGGAAGAACGCAAAAAGGAAATTGCAGCAGCAGATTTTGTCATCTCCATGCTTCCTGCAGCCTTGCACATTGAAGTGGCGAAAGATTGTATTGCATTGAAAAAGGATGTTGTTACTCCATCCTATATTTCCTCTGCAATGAAGGAACTCGATACCGATGCAAAAAAAGCAGGCATCATTATCCTCAATGAAATTGGAGTTGACCCCGGAATCGACCATCTGTCGGGAATGAAAATCATTGATGAAATCCACAGCAAAGGTGGAACCGTTACTGCCTTTGAATCCTACTGCGGAGGACTTGTTGCTCCCGAAAGCGACAATAACCCCTGGGGATACAAATTCACATGGAATCCCCGTAATGTTGTACTTGCCGGTCAGGGTGGTGCAGCACAGTTTATTCGTGAAGGATCGTTAAAATACATCCCCTATCATCAATTATTTAAACGCATCGAAACGATCGCTATAAGTGGTCATGGCGAATTTGAAGGTTATGCCAACCGCGATTCATTAAGCTACAGGTCTGTTTACGGATTGGAAAACATTCCAACCATGTTGCGGGGAACATTACGTAAAAAAGGATATTGCGGAGCGTGGAATGCCTTTGTTCAACTTGGTTGTACAGACGACAGCTATACCATGCAAGGCAGCAGTAAAATGACCTGGCGGGAATACATCAATTCATTTCTCGATTTTCATCCAACATGGACCGTTGAAGAAAAATTTTGTCACTACCTCAATATTGGAGAAAACAGTGATCTGTACAAAAAGATCAAATGGCTGGGTATTTTTGAAAAGGAATCCATCGGAATTGAAAAAGACGCCAGTCCGGCGCAGATCCTTCAGAAAAAACTCGAAGAGAAATGGGTATTATCTCCCAGCGATAAGGATATGATTGTAATGGTACACCGATTTATTTATACCTTGAACGGAAAGAAGCATGAATTGCATTCTTCAATGGTTTATAAGGGTACAGACGATACCTATACAGCAATGAGTGATACTGTAGGATTACCGGTTGCCATTTGCACAAGAATGATACTTAATGGTCTGATAAAAGATAAGGGAGTCCTTCTTCCCATTGCAAAAAGCATTTACGAACCGGTGTTAAAAGAACTCGAAACACTGGGAATAAAGTTTGAAGAGAAGCAAATCTCCTGAAAATAAAAAGAGCGTTTCAAATTGAAACGCTCTTTTCAATTATTGTTGGAAATAGATTTAACAGTTCTCAATAATCATTGCGCTGGCTCCACCACCACCGTTACAGATTCCAGCAGCACCGTATTTTCCATTGTTTTGTTTCAGGACATTGATCAGTGTAACAATAATACGACAACCTGAACTTCCCAGAGGATGTCCAAGCGCAACAGCACCACCATTCACATCAACTTTTGAAGGATCCAAACCAAGTTCTTTCATATTGGCAAGTCCAACAACAGAAAACGCCTGATTAAGTTCCCAATAACTGATATCTGAAACTTTTAGATTTGCTTTTGCAAGCGCTTTGGGAAGAGCGATGGAAGGAGCTGTTGTAAACCATTCAGGAGCCTGCTCAGCATCTGCGAAAGAAACAATTTTAGCAAGCGGTTTCAGACCCAGCTTTTCCATTTTTTCCTTGCTCATCAATACTACTGCAGAAGCACCATCGTTCAAAGTAGAAGCATTAGCAGCAGTCACTGACCCATCTTTTTGAAATACCGGTGAGAGCGATGGAATTTTATCCAATTTTACATTTGTGTATTCTTCATCTTTTGCAACGATAACAGGATCACCTTTTCGTTGAGGAACTGCAACCGGTACAATTTCATCATTGAATTTTCCGGCTTCCCATGCAGCAGCAGAACGCTGGTAAGAAGTGATGGCAAAAGCATCCTGTTCCTCACGGCTGATATTCTTTTCCTTTGCGCACAATTCAGCGCAATTACCCATGTGCTGACGATTGTAAACATCCGTTAGACCATCAGAAACCATTCCATCGGTCAGTTTAGCATCACCAAGACGGAATCCGTTACGGGAGCCCATAAGGTAATGAGGAACCTGACTCATATTTTCCATTCCTCCGGCAACTACAACGTCATTATCACCAAGCATGATGCTTTGAGCAGCCAAGGCAATCGACTTCATTCCGGAAGCACAAACTTTATTTACAGTAGTACAAACAACACTATCGGGCAATCCTGCAAACTTAGCAGCCTGACGGGCGGGAGCCTGACCAAGACCGGCCTGGAGAACGCTTCCCATATAAACTTCCTGAACCTCGTTTGGATTCAGTTTGATTTTATCCAAAGCACCCTTAATGGCAGTAGCACCAAGTTGAGTAGCAGGAACACTTGACAAAGCGCCGTTAAAGCTTCCCATGGGAGTACGAACGGCAGCAACGATAAAAACTTCTTTCATGATCATAGTTGATTTTCAGAGGGTGAAATTACAAAAAAATGACCTCGTGGTTTCTCTTGGTGGAAAAAGGGAATATCGCAGAAAATGAACCCCATACAGCACTATTTGCGTCAAATTGACCTGAAATGATCAATTTTACGTCGCAACAGTGAGTTACTTTTGCAGGAACTGCGATCTTTGGCGCCGATGTTCTCGAAAAAAAGTATCAAAACCTGGATAAAACTATTGCTGACTACCCTGGCAATATGGTTTGTCTTCCGCAAAATCGACGGAGAGGCTATCCTAGTTGAACTAAAGAAAGTGAACCTTCCATTGTTTCTGTTGGCTTTAATTGCCTTTTTAGCCTCCAAGGCCGTAGCAGCATTCCGTCAAAATGAATTTTATGAGGCAGCAGGTGGAAGACAAGCAACAGTTTTTAATCTTAAACTGACTGCAATTGGGATGTTCTACAATCTTTTCTTACCAGGAAGTATTGGAGGAGATGCCTATAAAGTATATCTCATAAAAAACAATAAACCATCACTATCAACACGAATGCTCATTTCTGCTGCCTTTCTTGACCGCTTAAGTGGAGTAGTGATTTTATTTTTCATGATGGTGATCTTTGTATTGTTCAGCGAATTCACCTACCTGCATGAACAGTGGTTGTATTGGCTGCTTATTGCCGCATTGGTTCTGTGCATTCCTGTATATTTTATTATTCTGAAATTCTTTTTCAAATCGTTCAGTCACAAATTTCTAAAAACAACCCACCTTTCTATCTGGGTACAGATTGGTCAGGTAGTATGTTCTCTGCTCCTACTCTATTCCATGGGAATCAACGACCATCAAATGGATTACCTCGCACTTTTTATGGCCTCCTCGGTTGTTGCTGTTTTGCCGTTTACTATTGGAGGAATCGGAGCCAGAGAGCTTGTTTTTATTTACGGTGCGATTTTATTTCCAATTCAGGAAGAACCTGCAGTGGCATTTTCAATTTTATTTTTCATCATAACTGCATTATCCTCTTTTAGCGGACTAATCTTCATTCCTTCAATCGATAAAAAAACGAATGCAGAATCTGATCAACTTCCTCAGTAAAGAAAAAAATCTTGTGCTTCTTTTTTCATTGCTGCTGATTCCGGCAATGTTCATCAACCTGGGAGTTCAGCCTCTCACTGCAGATGAACCAACGCGTGCAGTTGTTGCACTGGAAATGGAATATTCAGGTAATTATATTGTTTCTACGATCAATGAGGTTTTCTATTACAAAAAACCACCACTTTTTAACTGGCTGATCTGTGCTGCATTTCAAATAAGCGGTAGTCCTAGCGAATTTGTACTTCGCCTGACCGCAGTTCTGCCAATGCTGCTCTTCGGTTGGTATTTATACAAGGTTTTTAAACGATACACCAATCCAAAAATCGCTTTTTTAAGTGTTGCAATGTTCTTGACCAACGCAAGAGTAATTTCATATGATTCCTATCTGGGTCACATCGATATGTTATATTCCTGGATAACCTTCATTACGTTTATTGTAATTTATGAAGGACTAAAAAAAGAAAAATACCTGATGCTGTTTGTTGTATCCTATTTCCTCTCGGCACTGGCATTTTTACTAAAAGGATTACCCACCTTTATTTTCCAGGGAACCACTTTGATTGTTTGTTTCTGGATGATGGGGCGTTTCAAGAAATTATTTTCCCTGTGGCATCTGATCGGAATCCTGGCGTTTGTTATTCCCGTTGCAGGATTTTTCTACACTTACAATCAGTACAATGAATTATGGGGTTGGGTAGATCAACTTTGGGATCAATCCAAACAACGTACAGTACTGGACAAAGCATGGTATGAGAATTTCATTCATCTATTCAAATTTCCCGTTGATCATGTCGGACATCTGGCTCCTTGGTCATTATTGGCAGTGCCTTTATTTTACAAATCGATCCGAAATAAAATTGCAGAAAACGAATTTGTAAAAATGATGGGAATCATCATGGTTGCCAATTTGCCTGCATATTGGCTTTCACCCGGATATTACCCCAGGTATTTATTAATGTTGTACCCTATAATTTTCCTGATTCTGGCATTTGCGTGGGAAAACAAAAACGAGTTATTAAAATCCTACGAAAAGGATTTATTCAAGGTTTTCGCAGGATTAGGTGTTTTGATTTCATTTGGTCCCCTTGTATTATTGCTCATTGATCTGGGTATTCCTATCAATCCCATATTCTCTGTATTAATCACTATCTCCTTGCTTTTTTTATCGTATTTGATGTTCAGGAAGAGTCAAATGACTTTATATTTTCTTGCCCTTTTTATTCTTGTTTTGCGCATTGAATTTAATCTGGTTGCCTTTCCACACCGTGCATCGACCGGAGGTGTAGCCGAATACAAGGAATTTGCTGAACAAATAGTAGAAAAAAGCAAAGGGAAAAAACTGTACACCATTTCAGGTGTTAATCATGCCGTTTCATTCTACATTGAACGTGAACGGGGAGAAATTTTAAAACGTGTCGATTTTCCGGACACTACCTCCTATTACATCATTTTCTCAGACGAAATATTCGGAGATTATCAAACCATCATTGACTACCACCTCAGCATTGAAAATCGCCGATGAAACTGGTTAAATACAAGCAACCGTTTTAATTATTTGCGCAATCGCGGATCGAGGGCATCACGTAAACCCTCGCCAATGAGATTGTAAACAGTTACCGTAATAAAAATTGCCAATCCCGGATAAACAATCATCCACCAGGCTTCGGGTTCTGTACGACCAACATTCAGCATTGAGCCCCAGGTAACAACATCATCGGGAACACCTATATTCAAAAAGGAAAGTCCGCTTTCCACCAATATTGCCGATGCAATTCCAAATGCAACATAAATAAACACAGGGGCCATTGCATTGGGCAAGGCGTGTTTTACAATTATTCTCCACTCCGATAAACCCATTGAANNCTGAAATTGTAATAATCAATAATAATTTTGGCATCGAATTAAAAATTTCAATACCTCGGGAGATGAGGCTATCTACTGGCAGAAAAACCTGTTTTGCAAAAAATCCAAACTCAAGAAATTTCCCACCGTATATTATCATCATCAGAATTAATACAAACAACAATATACTTAATAACAACTGAACAAATCCTGAACCGGTACTTTCGCCAAATGCGTCAGATATCGTATACCCTCGAAGTACGAAAGCATAAAACCAAGCAAGTAACAAACCCGGAACAAGCAGAAACAATCTGATTCTGCTAAGTCGGATACGATGATCACCGAAAAATCCTGCGAGTGATCCAAGCAAAAGTCCAATAAGCAATGCAATGGACATAGAGACTATACTAACCAATAAAGAGATTTTGGTTCCATGTATGATTCCTGCAAGCACATCGCGCCCCAGAACATCTGTACCCATTCTATGTCTGAATTTCCCTGTGGCCGTGATCACTTCTCCTTTTTCATTTCTGCGAAAATGTTCATCGTCTGGTGAAACAAAATCGCGATTGAGAATATCTTGAGTTGAAGATGAAAACGGAATCAACGGCCAGATAACAGCTCCCAATTCCAACGCACGCCAGTCGGCAATATCGTATTGAATACGCTCCCAGTTTCCTGTAACCGGATGTTGAACAGAATCTACTCCCTCCGCTCCGAACACAGATTTGCCGATCCAATGTTCTGCAAATGCAGGATAAAAGGTTTTGCCCCGGTAGCTGGCATACAAAGGTTGATCGTTAGCCAGAAAGGAAGCAAACATTCCAATAAAGAGCATGAAAAGTAAAACGTAAAAAGAAATGTAGGCAGGTCTGTTTCGTCGAAACTGTTTCCATGTATCCCTTCCGAAGGAATATCGTGTCTCTTCATCTGCTCTATTTCGCTTGCGGAAAATCATTTCCTGTTATAAGTTATTCTTGGGTCAGCAAATGCATACAAAATATCCGCAACCAGATATCCGCTCATAGTCAGAAAACCTGAAAGAGTGAAAATGGCAACTATTCCCGGATAATCATAATTGTGAATTGCCTCATAACTTGCCAATCCCATTCCCGGGTAGGTAAAAATGGTTTCAATAATCACTGATCCTCCAATTGCCATTGGAAAAATATTGACAAACATTGTAATGAGCGGCAATAAGGAATTGCGCAATGCATGTTTCCACAACACATTGTGTTCCTGAATTCCCTTAGCACGGGCAGTGCGCACATAATCCTGTTGCAAAGTATCTAACATACCGGCTCGAAGAATACGGCTGATAAATGCAAATGAACTATACGTATAAGTGATGAGAGGAAGAATCATATATGGTAACTCAGCAGACCAACGCTGAAGGAAATTCCAATTAGGGTCATAATTATTGGGATCCATATATCCTGACTCAGGGAACCAAACCACAAAATCAGGATTGGCAAACAAATACAATAAAATCATCCCAACAAAAAAATTGGGCAAAGAATACAACATGAATACAAACAATGAACTTATTCGTTCAGATAGCTTTCCTCTTTTAGAAGCGGCATGTACACCGAGCGGAATGGAAAGCAGGTATGCAATCAACACAGATAAAAAAATCAACTTAAACGAAATAAAAAACTTCTTCCAGATTTTTTCCGATATCGGCTCTTTATCTACATAAGAATATCCAAAATCGCCATGAATGAGCAGTCGACTCAACCAACGATGGTACTGATTATCGCTTCCGTACCAATGAAAAGAGGGTATCCAAAAAGAAAAACCCGGACTTGAATAATACATCTCATCCCAGAACCGATCAAGATTATCCAGCCTTGTTTTTAACAGATTACCCGGAACTTTTCCTGCTAAAAGCTGCAGACTATCCAATTGGGCATAAATAACTTTTGGCTCATACGAATTAAGCATGGTCAGAAAAATCGCGTTGCCTGTGTTTTTCCAGTCAATGGCATTTTGCACTTCTAATGCAATACTATCCTTTTCTGCTTTGAAATCCGCTTCCTCAAGAGCTGACCACCATTCGTACGAATCCTTTAACTCCCTGTACCAATTTGAAACCAATTGCCAATCCCCACAACGATAGGTTAAACGTTGCACAACTTCCCTGTGTTTTTTATCCTGTATTTTATAGAGCGTATCGCATTCGATAGAGGATGTCATGGAAAAATAAAACAAGGGTTTGTCGAGACCAAGGCGTAAGCGTATGGAATCCTTTTGCGATTTAGAAACGCCATGTTGTGTGCTCCCTCCCTGAACAGATGCAGAACCCGAAAGGATTTCAACCGGATCTCCAGGTGCTTTTACGCTAATAATAAATGCAAGCAGACTAATCACGAACAATGTCGGGATAAACAAAAGGAGTCGCTTTAAAATATACCCCATCATTGTGTCAGATCCGGTTTAATTGCTGTTCCTCCTCCACCCGACAGCAATTGAAATTCATTAACAAACATTTGCGGTTTTTCGCTGTAAATACCTGCAGCAAATCGGCGGTGAATTGCCACTCTTGCCTGAGGTGAACACAGGAATACGTATGGCTGTTCGTCAGCAACCATTTTTTGCAATTCCCTTATTTTAACCACGTACAGAGAGTCATTCATTTCCCTGTTGCAGGCATCGATGAGCGAATCACTTTTTGCATTTCCAAATCCGCAAAAATTTGCCCCGAAGTTCGACCATTGCGAAGAATGCCATAATTGAGAAGGATCCTCATACAATGCCGAGCCCATCCATGCGCCCATCAGTGCATCGAAATCGTGTGTGAACGCTTTTTCATAAAAAAGTGAAAACTCAAGCGGGTTAGGAATTACATCTAAACCTGCTTTATAAAGATTTTCCTTGATCATCAGACAAATTTCCTTTGAGGGAGCAGCATCCGACATATAATTCAACCTGAATCTGAAAGGCACTTTCTCTCCGTTAATTACTTTATCTCTGATATTATCACCATCCGTATCTTTCCATCCCGCTTCATCCAACAATCGTTCTGCAGCTTCTTTGTTCCACTCAACCAGTGGAATGTCATGAGCATATTCCTGCTTGAGAGAAGACAAAAACGAAACCTGCCTACCTGCCTTTCCTTTGTACATCACTTTGATAATATCATCAGCAGGAACAAGATGAGCGATTGCTCTGCGAACACGAACATCAGTAAAAAACGGCAAATGGGTAATGCCGTCAGGACGCATATTCATTCCCAAATAATTATACGCATACTGATCAATAAATGCGCTCTGGTAGGAAGCATTGAAATATTCGTGTTTTTGAAGTTTAATGAGTTTGGTCATACCAAGCCGATTCACTGCATCGATGTTCTCATTTCGGATGGCAAAATAAGTTGCGCTCTCGTCCTTTATGATTTTGAAAATGATCTTATCCGGATTATTTTGCAAGAGAATTGATGTATCAGAATCCCCCCACCAGTTTTTCTTTTTTTCCAGCAAAATATAACTGTCGTCCACCCATTCGATCAATTTATAAGGACCTAAGCCTGTCAGGTATTCGGGATTTTTTGAACGGTTTGGAGCATTAAATTCTTCAAACCATTTTTTTAGTCGATCGGTTGGAACAAACTTTTCATTGTAACAATCCTCAAATTTGAGTTCAGCAAGTACATCTTTCGGATCCCAAATACTCTGCTGCACAAAATACACTTCCGACATAACTTCCTTATTGCCTCTCAGTGGAGCAGGTGAAACCAATACAAACGAATATTGGTCACCAGGAAACGTTTCAATGGATTGTATGGAATTGGTAAAATTGCTTTTAGCCTGAGGATTATGCGTTAAAGGACTCAAAATTAGTTTCACCGAGAATACAACGTCTTCAACTGTAAAAGGCTCACCATTATCCCACTTAATATCATTTCGCAAAGTGTAGGTCAAACGGGTTCCTGTCTCATCCAAAACAGGATCTCCAATGCATAAAACGTTAGCCATTTTTAATGTACGGAGATCCGTACGAATCAATGGTTTGTGAATGTATTCGTAAACAAAAGATCGGAAACCCGAGAAATCGTTGGTGATATGCAAGCCACTCGGATTGCCTGCAAGGTGAACAACAGCAACATTTTCCCGCAGATCCCTTTTTTTAACACAGGATCCGAGTCCGACTAAGATTAGCGCTATGATAATTTTTTGCCTGATACCCCAAATATAAGTGCCTGGTTCAATGGAAATACCCCCGGTGAATAAGTTAAGGAAAGGCGCGATGAGCGATTAAACAATGATTTCGAATTTCTTTTGCAAAAGTTCAGACCTTTCCTATCTTTGCACCTCTCCAAACGGACCCTCATCCTTTTGGAATCGTTCTTTAGGAACCCACAAAACAAAAGGTGAGGTGGGTGAGTGGCTTAAACCAACAGTTTGCTAAACTGTCGTACGGGTAACCGTACCGGGGGTTCGAATCCCCCCCTCACCGCATAAAGAATTTAGGGGCGTAGCGTAGTCCGGTTATCGCGCCTGGTTTGGGACCAGGAGGTCGCTGGTTCGAATCCAGTCGCCCCTACCACTGAAGCGAAAAAGGCCACAGAAAACTGTGGCCTTTTTCGCTTGCGATCTGACGAAGGAGAATCTGCTTTCGAGAAAAAATATAACATCCCTTTTACCATTTTGTACTTACTCTCATTAAGTGAGTTAAACTAATCGCTGTGTTTCGTTTTACAATTAATCGGAAAGTCAAGAATTGCATTTCAAAAAATGCCCAGGCGTTATGGAAAGGCATTTTCCTTTTTTGTGATCCCGTCCGGAGTATTCCATGTTCCATCGAAATCGACGTGAAGTGGATGTAAATGCCTGAACCGATTGACATCGGTTCCTGCCTTTTTTGTTTCTGACAAATCCTTCAGCAGAGCTTGGGATTATAAACCTATCCGTCTGCATTATTCCATGTTCCATCGGGAT
>DEHO01000013.1:0-3174 GCA_002351955.1 Flavobacteriales bacterium UBA2798 | reverse complement strand
CAAATCCTCAAGCAGAGCTTGGGCTTTGTCAGAAACAAAAAATGCCGAGCCTAACGGCCTGGCATTTTCATCAGAGTGATCCCGTCTGGATTCGAACCAGAGACCTACTGCTTAGAAGGCGGTTAGCAACGTTTTTACTGGGTTTTACGGGGTGTTACCTAAAATCTATTAGCCCTGTAAATCAATCGTTTAATGTTTTGGGCTTTTCCCCTGTTTTAGCGAATGGAGAAAAGATGTTTGCAAATTGTATGCAAATTTTCAGGCGCTAATATACATTTACAATTATTGTATATACATTTGTTATATGAGTTACAAAGCCAACTTTATTTTAATCCAGGATACCCGACGGGTTAAACGGGATAATACGTACCCCCTGAAGCTTCGTTTAACCGAAAACAGGGTGGTGATGTATTTTCCCATCAACATCTATTTGACCAAAGATGATTTTCGCAAAATAACTTCCGGTAAACGGCTGTCGGAAGAATTGATGGAGATCAAGACACGGATTGAAATGACTCAGCAACGGGCTCAGGAGGCGTGTAAAGGAATGATCCGCTTTGATAAGGAGGAATTCCTCAAAAGGTTCAATGGCGAAAGCGTAAAGCAAGAAAATGTGGTTTATAGTATCAGGGTAGCTTTTGATCGTTCCAAAGCCAAAGAGGGGATTAAAATTGCAACACGCTTGTGTTACCAGACATCACTAATTGCCATAAACAGGTATCTGGTAAATCGAAAACTATCAGTTGATGCAGTGGAGATTACTAAGGTTAATGTTGATTTTCTTAAAGGGCTGCATGCGTATTTACTTGATGAAGGACTTTCATTTGCTACAATTGGTATTTACATGCGGACATTTCGTGCGGTGATCAATGAGGCCATGGCTTTGGGGAAAATTACGCCGCAGGATTATCCTTTTGGGCGGCGTAAATACGTTCCTCCGGTTGCAAAGAGTACCAAAGATGTATTGGCAAAAAATGAACTCAAGGCCATGATTGAACTGAAACTGGAACCGCTCTCGCTGGAATGCTTTTCAAGGGACTGGTTTCTGATGTCGTATTTGTGCTATGGAATGAACATAGGCGATTTGCTCAACCTCAAGAACAAAAATTTACGTCAGGGAGGTTTTCATTTTATCCGAGAGAAAACAAAGACCACCTCCGGCGGAGGGCCGGATCACATTCGTGTTGATTTTGGTCAGTCCTGGAAAGATCTCATTTGGGAAATCATTGAACGGCAACGCTCCAATCGAACTGAAGCGGATGAATACCTTTTTCCATATTACGAATCGGGAATGGACGAGCGCCGGCGAATGCGGACGAAACTCATTATGATCCGTAAGGTGAACCAACATTTACCAAAGGTCTGCAAACTGGCCGGAATCACTAAAAAAGTATCTACACAAACAGCGCGGCATTCCTTTGCATCAAACCTCTATCAAGGCGATGTCAGCATAGCAGAGATCCAACAAATGCTGGGGCATACGAGTCCGCGCACCACCGAGAACTACCTCCATAGCCTACGAACCGACCGCACCAACAAGGCCATTGAAAATCTGCTTTCACTTGACGACCAAAAATGAAGCCATGGAAACCGAAAAAAAACTGAAACTTGAGGAAAGCGATGAATTCTCCTATCTCAATCCTCATCCTTTAAAAATTACAAACGAAGAATACATGGCGGTTTATTTTCGCACCTATCGTTACGAGTACTTTTTAGAAAAAGGAACACCATCCGAAAAAAAACTGGCAAGAACGTTTTTCCTTCAATTGATCGCCTATTGGGAAATGCGTGTTGCATCCACCAGCGATTGCCAGGAAAGATGGGTCAAACGCATGAAGGAGCGAGAGGGAGTGTTGGGATAATAATTACCAAAAGTTTATGCTATGAAATGATAACCTTGCCTATTGAACACCCTCCCATCAGATAGAAACAGTTGTAATTTGTTTTCATCCTTTGGAATAAAACCGGATTTTGAAAAACTGTCGGCATTATCTGCTTCGTATAAGCCACTAAAAAATCATGGCCATTACAACGATCGATTCAGCAGGATTTGAAAAACTTTTTCGGCAATTCATCAGGGAGTCCTTTAACGGAAAACGGACCAGCGCATCCGGAAAGCGTATTTCTGATGCAACTGCAAACAATTACACCAACACATTTCGAATTCTGCTTCGGTTTCAACGCGAAAGGAATTTTCAGTTGTGTCTTCATCTTGTTCATAGAGTGAACCAAAAAGACATCAAAACGCTCAACGTGTATTGGCGAAATTTCATGAGGGAACTTCATCTGTTTTTGTATCATGATAATGGTTATTACGACAATTATGCAGGTTCTATCCTCAAGTGCCTAAAAGTGTTTTACAATTATCTGCTAAAAGAGAAAGGAATGCCGATTGGACAATTCCATAAGCGGATATTTGTTCCAAAGGAGGAAGTGGAATTTGTGGTGTTGAGTCCGGAGGAGGTATCGTTTTTAACTTCCGACAAGAAATTTGAATCCACACTTACGGATGCTGAAAAAATTGCCAAAGACATCTTTGTTTTTGGATGCACGGTTGGTTTGCGTGTATCTGATTTGTTGAATCTCAGAAAGCACCACTTAAAAATGGAATCCAATATTCCATTTCTTGTTTTGCGCACCCGGAAAACAGATACAGCTATTCGCATACAATTGCCCGGCTATGCTCTGGAAATTCTTAAAAAGTACAGATCGACCGAACGTTTGTATTTATTACCCCATTTTTCCAATAGTTGGCTGAATAAAAAGCTCAAATTGCTAGGTAATCGATTAAATTCAAAAACATATATTAAAACCCGACATCAGCGTGGTAAGGTTGTTGTGGTTTACAAAGACGGCATACGTGGTAAGCACTTTACATTTGGAGATATGATTACCAGTCATACCATGCGCAGAACGGGTATTACCAACCTCCTCCGCTTGGGCGTTCCGGAACAGATCGTTCGCAAATTTTCAGGCCACTCTCCGGGCACCAAAGAATTTTACCGCTATGTATCTATTGCTGAAAGTTATATGAACTCAGAATTACAAAAAGCTTTTGAACAAATTGCTGCAAAAACCACAAAAAAGCCTTAAATTAGCTATCTGAATTATGTGTAACCACCTGAACTTCAATTATGTTTATTATCCCTTTGGGATGCTGATGCCGGGAAGGAA